>CAVPUE010000004.1:0-131024 GCA_963708895.1 uncultured Bacillaceae bacterium
ATTAAAGGTCATGTTAACGGGAGCATTTATTGGAATCAAAAACGTTTTTCCAATTATGAAGGCTCAGAAGTCAGGAAGAATCATTAACATGTCATCTATTAATGGACTAATTGGCTTTGCAGGAAAGGCTGGCTACAATAGTGCAAAACATGGTGTCATTGGTTTAACAAAAGTCGCAGCTTTAGAATGTGCTCGAGACGGAATTACGGTTAACGCCTTGTGTCCTGGGTATGTAGATACTCCACTTGTCCGTGGACAAATCGCAGACTTAGCAAAAACGCGAAACGTGAGTCTTGATTCTGCACTTGAAGATGTTATCTTAGCTATGGTTCCGCAAAAGAGATTATTGACTGTTTCTGAAATTGCTGACTATGCGATTTTCTTAGCTAGTGATAAAGGTGCAGCGGTTACCGGGCAGGCAGTCGTTTTAGATGGTGGATATACAGCTCAATAATAAGTTAAATAAAAACATCCTATTCAGTTTTCCTGAATAGGATGTTTTTATTTAACTTTTGCTGAATGTAGCTAAGCCTCCACGCTTAAATACGACGAGACTAATTTGGTTAAAGAATTTTATTTTCAAAATGTGATTTGAGTCCTGATTTGAAATTTTTGAATGATGTAAGATGAACCTAGTTAAGAATAACAATCATTACCAATTAGGGGGATTATATAGATGATGAAACATGTACTGTTAACAGAGAATATTTATTGGGTAGGAAAAATTGATAATCGAGAGGTTCCATTTCATCGCTGTTCGAAATAAATTAGCGTTAAAAAGTTATCTAGATTGAAATCTAGTTAACTCTCATATCATGACAAATTTTGGATTGTGTCTTAACACAATCTTTTTTTTATAAAAAGTTTTCTACATAATTCGAGTTTATTTTATAAAATTCTATGATGGTTATTCTTATTTTTTTATAATAATTATAAGTATTTATTTATCCATATTTTTAAATTTAATCGAGTTTCTTCTATATTATATGTGTTTGATGACCATTTGGAAGTACGTACTGATCAATCCGCATTTCCTCCCTTTGGTTTTTAAAGAATTGAATATCTAAATATTAAAATAGTATTGGTGAATATTGATTTTTCAAAATTTGTCGAAATATTTGTGATTAAATTTTCTGTCATCTATAGTATTATAATCCTTGGATATTCACCTAACATAAAACCATCTGGAGGTAATCAAATGTCAGTAAATGAAGTAGTAATTGTAAGTGCAGTAAGAACACCGATTGGTAGTTTTCTAGGAAGTCTGCAAAATGTTGCAGCAACAAAATTAGGTGCAATCGTTATTAAAGGTGCTCTTGAAAAAGCTGGAGTAAATGCAAATGAAGTAGATGAAGTAATTCTTGGGAATGTTTTACAAGCTGGTCTTGGTCAAAACCCTGCAAGACAAGCATCTCTTGAAGCAGGAATTCCGCAAGAAGCTTCAGCTATTACAATAAATAGAGTATGTGGATCAGGTTTAAGTGCTGTACAAATGGCAACACAATCTATTTTAGCAGGTGACGCTGAAGTGGTTATTGCCGGTGGTATGGAAAATATGAGTGCTGCTTCTTATGTATTAAAAGGTGCTCGTAACGGATTCAAAATGGGTGACCAAAAGATCGTTGATACGATGATTCAAGATGGATTATGGTGCGCAATGAACGATTACCATATGGGAGTTACAGCTGAAAATCTAGCTACAAAATATGAGATTTCACGTGATGAGCAAGATGAGTTCTCTGCTTGGAGTCAACAAAAAGCTCAAGCTGCTATTGAATCTAATCGTTTTGCTGATGAAATTATTCCAGTTGAAATTCCTGGACGTAAAGGACAAGTTACTGTATTCAGCCAAGATGAATTCCCTCGTTCTGGAACAACGGCTGAAAGTTTAGGTAAATTACGTGCTGCATTCAAAAAGGATGGAACTGTTACAGCTGGTAATGCTTCAGGTATTAATGACGGTGCAGCTGCATTTGTAATTATGAGCCGTAAAAAAGCTGAAGAACTAGGTGTACAGCCATTAGTAACGATTAAAGCTAATGCTAGTGCAGGTGTTGATCCAAGTATCATGGGTATTGGACCTGTTCCAGCAGTTAAAAAGGCTCTTGAAAAGGCTGCTATCCAACTAGAAGAAGTAGATTTAATTGAAGCTAACGAAGCATTTGCTGCTCAATCTATCGCAGTTGACCGCGAACTTCACTTTAACAAAGAAAAATTAAACGTTAATGGTGGAGCGATTGCCCTTGGACATCCAATCGGAGCAAGTGGTGCGAGAATTTTGGTAAGCTTAATTCATGAAATGCAAAAACGTGATAGCCAATATGGTTTAGCTACTCTATGTGTTGGTGGCGGACAAGGCGTAGCGACAATCGTAGAAAAAGCTTAAGTACTTATGCGAGATAAATAGATACAAAAGGGCGAGACTTCATTGAGAAGTCTCGCTATTTTTAGTGAATCATGAAAAACTATAGGTTAGACGACCAATCCACCGTCAACACTTAGGATGGCTCCGTTTACATAATTGGCTTCATCTGAGGCTAAATAAATATAAGCGGATGCGATGTCTTCCGGTTTCCCAAGCTTCCGTAGAGGTGTCTTATCCTTCATAAAATCAAGCACCTTATTTGGAACAGCTGCGGTCATTCCTGTTTCAATGAAACCGGGAGCAACTGCATTCACGCGAATCCCCTTTGGACCAAATTCCTTCGACCAGCTTTTCGTTAATCCAATGACGCCTGCTTTTGTTGCTGCATAGTTAGTTTGGCCAATATTTCCATAAAGTCCAACAACAGACGAAGCGTTAAGTATTACTCCAGTTCCTTGCTTAAGCATATGTGGGGCTACAGCCTTTGTGCATTTAAATACACCAGATAGATTTACTGCAATAACCTTTTCCCATGCCTCTTCTTCCATTTTTGTTAAAAAGCCATCGATGGTAATACCAGCATTATTTACTAATACGTCAATCTTTCCATGTTTATCAATCGTGGATTCGACCATTTGTCCAATTTGAGCACTATCTGTGACATCAACAGTAAAGAATTCTACTCTTTCACTGTTCAATTCCTCTAGTGCAGCTACACCAGCTGATTTGTCATAGTCACAGATAACAACATTGGCACCTTCTTGAAGAAACCTTTTAGCTGTTTCCTTACCAATACCTTGGGCTCCACCGGTAATCATAACGACCTTATTAGTAAATTTCAAAAAGCTCACCTCGTTTTGTGCAAGTTTTTTTATATTAGGAAAAAGAAGCAAACAGTTGCTTCTTTTTCGCAGCCAGACCTAATTCGTGACTGTAGTTTATCCTATTCTGATTTCACAAAAAAAAGAACAGCGAAAAATCGCTGCTCTTTATTTAAATAAATTTAAAGCTACTTTAGAATTTGATTCGAAAAAGTCAAAGTATAACTTTTGTGTAGAGTTGATTTGATTTTTGAATTCTTCGCGAACTTTTTGTTGTTGTTCAAATCCACCTTTTAAAGAATCTTTGAATTGATCTTGAGTTTGATTCAGTAAAGATACGCTTTCTTTATATGGTTTTGCAGATAATTCTTGAACTTGATTGCTGATTTCATCAAATTGAGCATTTAATTGATCAAATACTTTACTAGCTGCTTGACCAAATGCCTTTTGAAGATTTACTTTCGTTTGTTCACGAATATCTTCGATTAATTTCTTTTGTTCTTCTTGGATTTTATTGATATCGCCATCTAGCTTTTCAAAAGATTCCTTTTGGTTTTCGATTGCTTGAAGAACAAGTTCCTCTAATTCTGTTTGTGCTGTAAATACTCTGTCTAAACCTTCTGACCAAGAAGATAATAATGTCTCGTTTACGTTTGCTGCTGCATTTTTTGTAGCTGTTGCCATTTTGAAAAACCTCCTAATAATATTTATGATCATTGCAGGTAAACTGCAGAGTCACTAAACGTGTACTTCAGTTAGGTGTTACTTCTTTTCTTCATCATCCTGCTGTTTATTTGTCTTAGGTGGTAAAAACATATCCATGTATATCGTAAAAAAGCGGTTAATAATAGATTGGTACTGCTCAAGTGCATCTGTACAAGTCGAAAGGTAAGCTTCACCAGCTTCAGTAATGGAATAAATCCGTTTGGCTGGACCACTTGTAGTTGTGTCCCATTCAGACTTAATCAAATTATCCTTTTCTAGTTGTCTTAGCGTACGGTATACATTTCCTTGGTCAATGGATGTAAAGCCATATCGAGTCAATTCTTGAATAAGCTTATAACCATGTAGACTCCAGTCTTTTAGACTTAATAAAAGGACTGGTACCATTAAATTCTTTGGCATGGATATCGTAGGCTTCTCATTTTTTGATGATTGCTTTTTCTCAGACTCATTCTTATCTGTTGTCATCAAGTATCCCTCCATCGTTCAAGTCCATATGTGTAATTTACACCTAAATGTAAAATTTGTCAAAGCTATTTTTAAATACTTTTGTAAATTTTATGTTAATTCGGGCGATTAGTTTATGATTCGACAATCTTTTTACAATATTTTAAAAATTTAAGCTTTTAATTATGCGAGAAACTTAGTATTATAGATATGTCAATAAAGTAACTGGAGGAGAAAAGATGACTAGAGATTTTAACTTGTATGAAACATGGAAAGATTTTTATTTCCAAAGCAGCAATACTTTTGATGAAAAGGTAAAAGAAGATTTTCCAACACAAGGGGTTGGCCAAGTATTGGAAATGAACCTTCTTTTTAAAAAGATGTTAGATGAAATGACTGAAAATTATTTAGAGTCAGTGAATATTCCAACGAGAAATGATCTAGCAAGCATATCCTCTCTAATCATTAATGTTGATTCAAAGGTTGATGATTTAGAAGAGCTAGTTGAAGGGTTAGCATTAACTCAACCTAGTCAATCTTTACAAAAGGAATTAACTAATGTAAAAAAAGACGTAAAGAATTTGGATCAAAAATTAAATGAAATTCTTACTATTTTAAATTCACAAAACGTTGAAAAGGCAAAAGCTACTTCAACTACGACATCAACTCAAGCTAAAACAACAGCAGCATCAACTCAAGCTAAAAACTAGTAAATTTTATTAATTCATTTTATAATCAATATTCAAATAACATTAAAAAATCTAAATATACTAATATGGAGGCATTACAACAATGGCAGAACTAAAAAACAAAGTAGCGATCGTAACAGGTGGAAGCAGAGGAATTGGAGCAGCAATTTCAGAAGAGTTAGCAAAAAATGGAGTAAATGTTGTTATCAACTATAATAGCAATAGCGAAGCAGCAGATAAAAAGGTAGCAGAACTTAAAGAGCTTGGCGTTGAAGCATATGCTGTTCAAGCAGACGTATCAAAAAGCGAAGATGCTAAAAAATTAGTAGAAGCAGCAGTAGAGAAGTTTGGTCAATTAGACATTCTAGTAAACAATGCTGGTATTACTAGAGACAGTACATTCAAAAAGCTTTCTGAAGAAGACTGGAGACAAGTAATTGATGTTAACTTAAACAGTGTATACAATACAACATCAAATGCTTTACCACACTTAACAGAAGCTGAAGCTGGACGTATTATCAATATTTCTTCAATCATTGGTCAATTTGGTGGCTTTGGTCAAACAAACTATGCGGCTGCAAAAGCAGGATTAATTGGTTTTACAAAATCACTTGCTCTTGAAACAGCTAAAACAAATTTAACTGTTAATGCGATTTGCCCAGGATATATTGGAACTGAAATGGTAGCTGCTATTCCTGAGAAAGTTCTTGATGGAATTATTTCTAAAGTCCCTCAAAAACGCCTTGGTAAGCCTGAAGAAATTGCAAAAGGCGTTGTGTTCTTATGTAAAGATGGCGACTATATTACAGGCCAACAATTAAACATTAACGGCGGAATTTACATGTAATTAATTGTAATGAACCACTCATCTGTTGTATATGTTTTAAAGTAGAATCATATTTTCTAAGGAGTGAGTACCATTAGTATTTTTGTAACTGAAGAGTGGAAAGAAATGGCTGAAGATTTTATTCCGGAAGATGTACAAAAAATGTACAACCGAGTAAAAAGAGCGACAGATGTAATGACCGTTGAGTCTGAGCCAGAAGTAGCTCCTACACCTAAAGAAGTCATTTGGACTAAGAATAAAACAAAGTTATACCGTTATATTTCCGATGAGCCTATTAAACATAAAACACCAATATTAATGGTTTATGCATTAATCAACAAACCATATATTTTGGACTTAACAAAGGGCGGTAGCTTTGTAGAATTCCTTGTAAACCGTGGCTTTGATGTATACTTAATTGACTGGGGTACACCAGGATACGAAGACAAGAATATGAAACTAGATGATTATATTTTAGATTATCTTCCACGTGCAGTGAATAAAGTCCTTCGTACATCTGAAGTTGATGAACTTACTTTATTTGGTTATTGCATGGGTGGAACAATGACAAGTATCTTTGCAGCCTTACACCCAGAATTACCAATCAAAAATATTGTCTTTATGACAAGTCCTTTTGATTTTGAGGATACAGGTCTATACGGTGCCATTTTAGATGAAGAGACTTTCGATGTCGATAAAGTGGTTGATACTCTAGGTCTAATTCCACCGGAAATGATTGATTTTGGTAATAAGATGATCAAACCGATGGCTAACTTCTATGGACCATATGTGAGTCTTGTAGACCGTTCAGAAAACGCAAGATTTGTGAAGAGCTGGAAATTGCTACAAAAGTGGTTAAACGATGGTATTCCATTCCCAGGTGAAGCTTATCGCCAATGGATTAGAGATTTTTATCAACATAACAAGTTGATTAAAGGTGAATTAGTTGTCCGTGGTCAGAAAGTAGATTTAAGTAAAATTACGGCTAATGTTCTGAACTTATCTGGTCAAAGTGACATTATTGCTCAACCACATCAAGTGGAAGCATTAATGGACGTGATCTCAAGTAAAGATAAACAGTATATTGATCTACCAGTAGGACATACATCTATTACATTTGGAAGTAAAGCAACTAAAATTACGTATCCAACTGTTGCGGATTGGTTAGAAGAACGTTCAAATTAATTTGAGTATTTAAAATAATAAACTCATTTCTCGAGTGGGAGTGTCCTTAGGGGCACTCCTTTTTTGTATTAGGAAACCTTTTTAAGAAAGTCAGAAATAGCTTGGTTAAATGGTTCCTTTCTCTCAATATTGCTTAAGTGCCCTGTATGGTTAAAATATACAGATTGTACATCTTGGATAAAGTAGCTCATGGATAGAATATTAATGATAGGCGTCACTCTGTCATGAATACTTCCAATTAATAGAACGGGCTTCTCTATTGTAGGTAAAACAGTATAATAGTTTACCCCTACAGGAGCCATCGCACAGGATGTATACGTGTCTCTTAACTGGAAGGTTCTCATTGCTTCTTCTTTATAAGAATGGTTGTATAAAGACATTTCTACAATATTAGTGAGTAACCTTTGCTTATCATACTGCAATAGATGTTGTGAATGACGAATAGAGCTATAAGCTAGTAAAGCCGGTATATAGGATGTTGTATTCGCTAATATGAGTCCTTTAACTCTTTCTGGATGCTGCCTGTATATTTCTTGAGCAACGATTCCTCCTAAGGATAGTCCACATATATAGGCAGACGGGATATGAAGGAAGTCTAATAGATGAATGATATCTATAGCAAAATTTTTGATAGATAAATCTTGATCCAATTCCGTTTCTCCGTGACCTCTTAAATCAGGTAAAATGAGACGATATAGATTAGCCAACTCATGCTGCGGTTCCCAAGCTTCCTTTTTACTACCAAGTCCATGAATCATAACTAGTGGAGTTCCTTTTCCTATATCTTGATATACGATCATATTCAACTGCCTCTCAGGTTATCGTTATGGCTTTAGTTCTGGTTTGATTTACTTGCTTGTGGTATTAGTTTGTACAAATATTTCGTAATTTAAACGATATGGATAAATATTTGAATAATTATTAGTAGGGTAAATAGAAGAAGTAGTTTATCGGGCTTAAGGGATATAGAAAAAGGCTATCTGAGCTTGATAGTGGCTAACAAAGGGGAATAGAGAAATGCCTTATGACCAAGATGTGCAAATGGAAAGGCCTTCAATGTGGATGCAATTCAACTTTCTACTTTAAAAAGCTTTTTTTTACGAAAACAGCCTTTAAAAAAGATCCTCAAGCTCAGACTCTGAGTGAACTGCAATTAAAATGACAGCCTTTTCTTCGCCAATATTTTTTACAAAATGTGGGACACATGCATTCCAGCTAAAGGAATCTCCTTCTTCTAAGATAAAAGAATCCTCTCCTTGTTCCGCAAGAACCTTACCTTTTAAGATTAAATGACTTTCCTTTCCTTCATGTGCATTTGCTTCGCCCATCGATTCTCCTGGCAAAAACTCAATCATCATCAAACGTAATCCATCGAATGAAGCGATATGTTCAACCTTTAATGAATTATGCGTGGAAAACGCTCTTTCATTTTTTTTAACAATCCGCATATGTTCTTCCTTTTCAAGCAATAAATAAGGCAAGGGAATCTCAAGAAAGTTTGCGATTGTTTGTAAAGTATTGATAGAAGGGGAGGTATGGTTATTTTCAAGATTACTAATAAATCCTTTTGACAGCCCTGTAGCCTCACACATTTGGGCGATCGTAATTTGTTTTCTTTTCCGAATCATACGAATTTTCGCACCGATATCCAGTGTAATCACCTCGAAAGTTTTCTAATAGGAAACTATTATCTATAATAGCAAAAAAACGGTTGACATTCTAGAACATAATTGTTACCTTATAAACAACAAATATTCAATTAAAACAATTATTCATATTGCAAAACAAAATTGATTGTGGAAAGGAGATGAAGAGAAATGGAATCAACTTTGTTCTATGAACTTCGTAAACCAAAGCAAATAGACCCTAATAAAAAGTATCCTGCTCTGTTCTTATTACATGGAATGGGAAGTAATGAACAAAACATGCTTCCGTTAGTACATGAGTTAGAAGAACAGATGTATATCTTTAGTATAAGAGGTCCTATTTCACAAGGACCTGGGTATGCCTTTTTTACGATTGAGGGTTATGGCAAACCTCATCGTGATGTATTTAAACAAGCTGTAAGTCAACTAACAAAATTCATTGAATATGCATCAAATCAATATCCAATTGACCAGAGTCAGTTATATTTATTAGGTTTCAGTCAAGGCTCCATTCTATCGATGTCTTTGGCACTTACACTTGGAAATAAAATAAAGGGTATTGTAGCGCTTAGTGGGTATATTCCTAAAATTGTCTTGGAAGATTATGAAATACAACCAGTTAAGCATCTGTCTGTATTTATTTCACATGGAGAAACCGACGGAGTTTTGCCGTATCAATGGGGTATAGAGGCACAAGAGTATTTCAAAAAATTACATGCAGATGTTACATTCCGTTCGTATCCGGAAGGTCATAGCGTTTCGATACAGAATCAACAAGATTTAATAAATTGGATTCAAGATCATCTTGAAAACTAAAGAGGAGGTAAAGGTATGTTACCAGCGTACTTTATTGCACACGGTGCACCGTTATTGGCCATTGAAAATAATCAATATACACAGTTTTTAAATCAATTAGGACAAACACTACCAAAGCCAAAAGCCATTATTCTTTTTTCCGCCCACTATGAGTCACAGGTACAAAGAGTAAGCGATATAGAGGGTGAATATGAAACGATTTACGATTTTGGAGGTTTTCCAGAAGCACTCTATCGAATTCAATACCCAGCAAAAGGGGACAAGGCCATTACAGAGGAAATAAAAGGGCTATTTGCAGATAATGGAATTCCTTTCGAAGTAGATACAAGTCGTGGTTTAGACCATGGTGCATGGGTAGTTCTAAGAATGCTTTATCCTAATGGGGATGTACCAGTCATTTCAATGTCGGTCAATCAGCATCTAACACCAGAGCAGCAATATCAAATTGGAAAGTCCTTATCTGGTCTACGTGAAAAGGATGTTTTGATCATTGGCAGTGGTGGTACCGTACACAATCTTCGCATTGTAGGTTGGGAGAAAGATGGAAAAGAAAATGATCAATGGGCGCTTGACTTTGATGAATGGCTTGAAAAGCATTTAACAACTTGGGATACAGCATCACTTTTTGACTACTATTCATTAGCGCCAAATGCTCAATATGCTGTACCTGGTTATGGTAAAGAGCATTTTGTTCCACTTTTTTATGCAATGGGAGCAGCGGATGATGCGAAACAAGCCAAATTACTACACCGCAGCTATCGTTATGGAAACTTAAGTCACAGTGTTTGGCAATTTGGATAAAAAAGTGAAACTTCCATCCTCAGAATCAAAAGGTGGGAGTTTTACTGCCTGTCAAGATGGGATAAATGAATAAAATAGAACTATTTAAATAAGGGGAGAGAAATAGGAATGACAAATAAATTAGAGATAAGTACATTGATTTTACGATTAATATTGGGGATTACGTTCTTTGTTCATGGTTATGTGAAATTCACAGGCGGAATTGAAAATATAGTAGGATGGTTTTCAAGTATAGGACTACCAGGTTCATTGGCATATGTGGTAGCAATCATAGAATTAGTTGGTGGATTAGCTTTAATCGTTGGATTAGGGAGTAAAGTTGTTTCTGCTTTTCTAGCGATTGTTATGATTGGTGCAATCTTTACGGCAAAATTAGCTGGTGGATTTTTAGGGAATGGTGCAGGAGCTGGCTATGAATTAGATTTAGCCTTGTTGGCGATTGCGGTTGTCATCGTGATGAATGGCAGTAACTTATTATCAGTTGATCAATTAATATCCAAGAAAAAAGACTCTGTCAGTGAGAATATGTAAGTTAAAAAGGACTTATCGGACGATGTTTATCGCTCGATAAGTCTTTTTATCTTGTTAAATTAAATTGACGGAATGAATATACTTCTCTAATTCCCTTATTGCTTTACTGACAACTTCAGCGGTCATTTCACCAGGCATAACATGTATTGATTCTTCAGGAATAACTGTTTTTTCAGGCACTTGAACAATTATTTCATCAGTGACCTTTTTTACACCTAAGTCCTTAAGGGAAAGGGGTAAGCCTAATTGTTGGTAAAAGGGCAGAATCGTTTCTATTTCTTGCCACTTAGTTTCCAAAACCAGTTGAACAAGAATACCATAACTGACTTTTTCACCATGTAGTGCATGATGTGTGTCCTCCAAAACGGTAAGTCCATTATGAACGGCATGGGCTCCAGCAACGCGTCCGTAATGATCACCAAACCCACCAACCATCCCACCAAGCATAATGATGGTTTCAACTACTTTTATAAAATCATTGTTAAGTTCACCTGATTTAGCTGCTTCAACGGCACCTTCAGAGTACCGTAGTAAAAGGTCTTAACATTGTTTTGCGGTAAAATAGCTGATTTCTAATCTAACCGATTTATTTTCTATAGGTGATAATTGGACATCGGCTTCATACCATTTTGCTAGTGTGTCTGCAATCCCCGCAATGAACATATCTAGAGGTCCATGCAAAAGAATTTGAGGTTCTACTAATACAAGTGATGCATCAATCGGGTAGACATCAAGCGTGTAAAGGCCCCAGCATCGACTTAAAGAACGCTAACAGGCGTCCATGGTGAATAATTGGATGTTAAGGGGTAGGGATAAGGACTGTTGGCTTGTATTTGGCCTTTAGAGCTAATTTTGTTAAATTTAATACTCTAACCTACCTTACCTATTAAAAACCCCAGTAATAGCGTTAAATGGGCCTTAAAATGCAGGACTTGCTATGGCCTTTGATCAAATTGATTCATGCGCTAGGAGTTAATACTTGCTATAAACTATTTATCATAGGACAGGAGTTAATACATGTATAAACTATTATTTGGCTAAGGTGGCTAGGATTATGGTTTTGAACATTAGTTCAAAGGAATGTAGTTTTGAAGATTAGTTCTCTACTTTTCAACAGGGTAATATCCGATTATTTATAAAAGTAATTTGGGTATTACATTTTCCAATTTTATCCTATTTACAATAATGTTTACTTGTTTGCAAAAGTGCATACTTGTTTACATAATTTGTAGACAAGTATGCAAAAATGTATACAAATGTGTACAATAATGTTTACATGTTTACAAATACGTACACATGGCTTTATATCAATATGTACACAAGTTTATAAACAAGTAAACAAAAAACGTTTACTTGTTTATATGTATACGATAAAGTTTACGTTGTAACAATTGTGTTTATTTTGGTATACTTGTATTGAAAAAACTACCAATGTTGTGTAATCTTAAATTCACAGATTATCTCCTATCATAATGAAAATAAACTATTAATGATATGAACGAAAAGGAAGGATGTAGATTAATGAGTAATTCAAGAATTGCAGCAATTGATGTAGGAAATGATTCAATTAAGGCCTTATTTGGTAAATTAGATTTTGAACTTAATTACCCTAATATTATGGCCGTTGACGTTGAGGATCGCCCAGTAATCGGAATTGAAGACTTGGATCTTCAGGATCCTCTTGAAGGAATTCATGTTAAGGTACACTCCCCTGCTCTTAACGACAACAATGCTATTTATCGTGTAGGTGCTTTAGCAACCAAAAGTCATAATGCAACTGAATTAGATCCAGGAAGTAATAAATCAGAAGAAGATCAAACACTGGTTATGCTTTTTACAACGATCGCACTAGATGCTGTAAGAGAGGAAAATGCTAGCATATTTCGTCGAAACGGAAATATTATCGATGCCAATTATACGCTTGGAACAGGTCTTCCTCTACGTGAAGTAAAAGAAGGAAGAGACGCAGGATATCGTTCAAGATTACTAGGAAATGTTCACCAAATTGAATTTTTAGTTACCCCTAAGTATCAAGGAATTAAGGTAAATATCAAATTTGACGAAGTGAAGGTATACCCAGAAGGATTTGCCGCTTATATTAATCTAGTAATGGATAGTAATTTAAATATCATTAATAAGGATTTAATTGATAAGAGAATGATTATTCAAGATATCGGTGGCCTATCTACTGATATTGCTGTCATTAAAAACCGCAAAGTGGATGATGATAAAGCACAAGGGTTTAATTTGGGAGTTTCTGAAGCATTAGAAGAAATAAGAGATGAAATTAGAAGAAAATATGGTGTTGAGTTAGATAGTCGTACAGATGTAGTAGAAATTTTAACGAAGAAGCATGACCGCAACCATATCATGGTAAAAGGTAGTAGAACAAGTGTTCATGATATAACAGATCGTATTCTATTAGACTTAGCTAAGAAACAATATCGTTTATTACGAAATACATGGAAAAATAATTCCCAAACGGAAATTTGCTATTTCATTGGCGGAGGATCAAATGTACTGAAGGACTATTTAAAAACGTTAAATAATAGTCTAGATGGCTATAATATTGATTTCTTTGAAGATGAAAAGGAAAGCATTTGGATGATGTCAAATGCTTATTATAAGCTCATTATGGATTTTGTTAGAAAGCAAGAAAAACAGCAGCAAGGAACACAACAACAGCAAGTGACACAACAGCAGCAAGGAACACAACAAAAGGCAAAAACAGATGAAGGTAAGAAACCTGCCAATACAAAATAAGGTGATGTTAAATGAACAAGCCTTCTGCAAATGAAATAAAACGGGGACAAACGATTTCTTTTCGTGTCCCCTCAGATACTCCTGATCATCTTTTAAAACAATTACAAAGGCTTAAGGAAACAGAACGTAGGAATTTTTCCAGTAAAATAGCAGAGATTGTTTTAGAAGGAATTAATAATACCCGTTCTAGTGATAGGTTATTGGTTACAATACCCCTGCCTAAAAGCTTAAATAAAGCACAAAGGAATTGGCTCAAACATGAGCATTCTGAAGCGCTAATTGGGACGATAGTCTATAATTTAATCTCAGATCCGATTCGTGCCACTTCTCTGATGGCATCCTTAAATAGTAACTCTCTAGATATTGATGAAGCGCTATATCTTCAAGAAGAAGATGTCCCTGAGTTATTAATTGAGAGGAATTCGGAAGTAGCGGAAAGTGAAAATCTGGCAGGTCCCTTGAGTGAAATGTCATTGGATTCTGAATGATGATGACTTGAGTAATTTTGATTGGGAGAACGTGAAACATGAAGAAGTAGAAGAGGAAAACAATCCTAGTATTGAGGAAATGGATATAGATGACATTCTTGGGGATTTTCTTTCTGCAATGAATAAATAGTTTCAACTGACAAAAAAGGGTCTCTAGACGGCTTTACATGCGTCTGGAGGCCCTTTTTATGTAGATGTCAATGCTCATTTAAATTATAATAAAAAGGAACAAATGGTTAATTCCATCTGTTCCTTTTTAACCTTCTATGGGTGATTAAATAATACCTTGGGCAATCATAGCGTCTGCTACTTTTAGGAATCCGGCTATGTTTGAACCTACAACAAGATTTCCTTCTGCACCGTACTCTTTGGAAGCATTCATGCTATTACGGTAGATATTAACCATGATTTCGTGTAATTTTGCATCGACTTCTTCAAAAGTCCAAGAAATTCTTGCGCTGTTTTGAGCCATTTCTAAGGCAGAAACTGCGACGCCGCCTGCGTTAGCTGCTTTACCTGGACCAAACAGGACGCCGTTCTTTATAGAATACTTCGATTGCTTCTAATGTTGAAGGCATATTTGCACCTTCACCAATCGCTTTAACACCGTTTGTCACAAGAATTTTTGCTGATGTTTCATCAATTTCATTTTGCGTTGCACATGGTAAGGCAATATCACATGGAATTAGCCAGATGTTTTCACAGCCATCAAAATAATCAGCAGATGGATGTTCATTTACATATTCACTAATTCTTTTTCTTTCAACTTCTTTAATGCGTTTAACCGTATCAAGATTAATACCATCTTTGTCATAAATATAACCATTTGAATCACTACAGGCAATAACGGTTGCGCCTAATTCTGTTGCCTTTTCCATTGCATAAATAGCAACGTTTCCAGATCCAGAAACAACGACTTTACTGCCTTTAAAGTCCATTCCTTGATCTTTTAACATTTCCTGAACAAAATAGACAGTTCCAAAACCTGTAGCTTCTGTACGTCCTAAGCTACCACCAAATCCTACAGCCTTACCAGTTAGAACTCCTGCATGGAAGGCACCTTGAAGTCTTTTGTATTGACCAAACATATACCCAACTTCTCTTGCGCCAACACCAATATCACCAGCAGGTACATCCTTGTCAGGGCCAATGTAATTACAAAGCTCAGTCATAAAGCTTTGGCAAAAACGCATAATTTCTGCATCTGATTTACCTTTTGGATCAAAATCAGATCCACCTTTACCTCCGCCAATCGGTTGGCCAGTTAAGGAGTTTTTGAAGATTTGTTCAAATCCTAAAAATTTAATGATGCTCGCATTAACAGATGGGTGGAAACGTATGCCGCCTTTATAAGGTCCAATTGCACTATTGTATTGTACTCGGAATCCGCGATTTACATGTACCTTTCCATTATCATCCGTCCAAGGTACTCTAAAGGTGATCAATCTTTCAGGTTCTACGATCCGCTCTAATACTCCTTGTTCCATATACTTAGGATGTTTATCAAAAACAGGAACAAGAGAGTCTAGTATTTCTTTTACCGCTTGGTGAAATTCAGTCTCATTTGGGTTGCGCTTTATAACTGTTTCAAATACCTCTTTAACATACATAGCGCCTTGGGAGTCTGTATTAACACTTATTACCATAACGACCATTCCTTTCAAAATGACTATAATCTAATATTATATAAAATATGATAATGGTTTTAAAAACCATTTTCTAATGTTAGGTTATCTAACAATATATTGGATATTTATTCATTTGAATAAAACCCATTCGCATTTATACGTAGGGCTTATTTCCAATATTTAATATTAACATAGCCTAAGGGTTAAAAAATGCACGAATATGATTGACAATACTATTGTATAACTTTGCGAGTATTTCTAACAATATATAATTTAGATTGAATTCATGCTAAAATGAGATGGATTAAAAAATTACATATTTTTCTCACGTCAAAGAGGTTTATCAATAGTATGTTGATGTCATAAAAAGGGTGTTCATTTTCCCTATTATAGGGATTCAATGTAAGCACACAATGGGAAAATGAAAAGGTTTTTCTCTTTTTTGCACGAAGGATCGTTATAGATAGGAGGCTTAGAGAAGGTGGAGCTTAGACAAATTCAGTATTTTATTGAAGTGGCAAAGAGAGAACATGTGACGGAAGCAGCGATTCATTTACATATTGCTCAATCTGCGGTTAGTAGGCAAATTTTTAATTTGGAATCTGAATTAGGTGTCGATCTATTTATTCGAGAAGGTAGGAATGTAAAATTAACTACGATTGGGAGGATATTCCTACAACATGTGGAAGAGGCTGTTACCATACTAGACAACGCACGAAGGGAAGTAAAGGAGTATTTGGACCCTGGTCATGGTACGATTCGTATCGGTTTTCCAAGTAGTTTGGCGACATATACAATGCCTACCGCAATTTCGGCCTTTAGAGACCGTTATCCTGAAGTTAAATTCCAGCTGAAACAAGGGGCTTATTATGATTTAATTGACCGTGTTGCAAAGGGAGAAATCGATATGGCATTGCTTGGACCTGTGCCAATGAAGGAGAAAAAAGTAAAAGGAAGTATCCTATTCTCAGAAAATCTTGTAGCTTTGTTGCCAGTTAGTCATCATCTTGCCAACGCTTCATCATTAAAACTAAGTCAATTACGTGAAGATGGATTTATTATGTTCCCCGGGGGGTATATTTTGCGTGAAATCCTCGTAGAAGCCTGTCAGCAACAAGGATTTCAACCGACTGTAGCCTTCGAAGGTGAAGATATTGATGCGATTAGAGGGCTAGTATCGGCTGGTCTTGGGGTAACGGTCATTCCAGAGATTACTTTGATTGATGGCTTGCCACGTGCCACTGTAAAGGTACCCATTATTGAACCAAATGTGACAAGAACGGTGGGAATCATTATTCCAAGGGAGCGTCAACTGTTACCTACACAAAATTTATTTTATCATTTTCTAATTGATTTCTTTACACGCTTGGATAAATTCCAAGATTAACATAAGAGCATTTTCGGATATTGGTTCTTTCTTTTTTGCAATGGAAATGGTGAATATCTTTGTTATGATAAGGATAATATCTTTTTTATAAAGAGAGAGGAGGATAAGTATGAGTGAAAATAATTTCTGTGAGCATCACCACGGCGAGGGAACGCATAAGGCATGTGTTTCGCTTGTACCGATTTTTAATCACTTAGAATCCCAACAAATGGACGAAATTATGAGCACAGTTCAATCTGCTTTCTTTAAAAGGGGTGAAATTATTTACCATGATGGTGATCGGTCGGATTCGTTGTATATTGTTAATAAAGGAAAGATCAGAATTTACCGGTTATCTGAAACAGGCAAGGAGCAGCTTGTGCGGATCCTAAATGTAGGGGATTTCACTGGAGAACTAGCACTATTTCAAGATGGATTGCATGATTCATATGCAGAGGCCATTGTAGACACACATGTATGCATGATTAAGCGATCTGATCTTCAGGAGTTTTTGTTAAAATATCCCTCTATTTCCTTGAAAATCCTTACTGAATTTTCAAGTAGACTCGAACAGTCAGAAAAGCAGACAGCCCGGTTTGCAACAGAAAAGGTTGAGACACGCGTTGCTTTATTTTTAGCAGAGTGCTTGGAACATAGTGAGGGTTCTAATGAGTTTACATTACCAATGAGTAAAAAGGATTTGGCCTCTTACTTAGGAACAACACCAGAAACGATTAGCCGTCGTTTATCTGATCTTGAAGAAAATGGCTACATTAAACAAAAACCAAAGAAAATGATTGAAATAGTAGATCTTGATGGCCTTCTATTGGTGTAGTCTAAGGTGGCTAAGCTAATTATTATAGGCTCTTTTCGCAAACTTTGTTGCTTTTAGAGGGAGAAAAAGCTAATTGTCATTGTTTTCATGTTGAAATAGCTTAATATTTTTGAGAGAAGAGCTGCGAACTTAATACGAATGTGCAAAATAGCTATTACTACGTTAAAATTGGCTTTTGGATTTTAACAACAAACTTTACGAAAACAGCCTTATTATATTAGAAAAGGTCAATCCTCATAAATGTGGAATTGACCTTTATTATTAGTGAATGATTCCTCCATCAGCTCGCAAAAAGGCGAGTCCAATCGTTAAGATGAGCATCGAGATTAAACAGATGGTATCTCGTCCCTTCCAGTTTAATCTTCGAAATGTAGATCTTTTTTCCCCTGATTGATAGCCTCTTACTTCCATGGCATTGGCCAATTCTTCGGAACGGTTTAATGAACTTACGAATAATGGAAGAAAAATCGGGACTAATGTTTTCATTTGCCTAAAGATATTCCCTTCCCCAAATTCCGTTCCACGGGCACGTTGTGCGTCCATGATCTTTTGAGTCTCATCTAACAGATTCGGAATAAAGCGTAATGAAATCGAAAGCATTAAGGAAAATTCATCAACAGGGACTTTGAGAACACGTAATGGTCGTAACAAAGAATTAATTCCATCTGTTAAGTCAATTGGTTTTGTCGTTAGCGTCACAACCGTAGAAATAAATACAATCATCACAAATCGGCAAAAAATGAAAAATCCATTCGTTAACCCGAAATAGGTAATCGTGATTGGGCCCCATTCGAAATAAACGGTTCCCCCTGAAGTAAATAATACCTGTAAAAAGACTGTAAATAGAATGAGCCATATTAGTGGTTTAACGCCGCGGATATAGGTGCGGATGCTGACACCTGAAAGATACATAACAAACAAGGTAAATAGCCAAAGTAATACATATGTTTGCCAATTATTTGCTAAAAATAACACGAGGATAAAATAAATACAAGAGAGTAATTTCGCCCTTGGATCCAGACGATGAATCCAAGAGTCACCTGGAAAGTAACGACCTAAAATGAGCTTATTCATGCGAGTCCCACCTCAATTAAAGCATCTGCTAATTCCTCAACTGTTAAGCAAACCCGATTCAATTTAACACCGGTTTGATTTTCTAAGTTCATCTGAAATCGTCTTGCAACCGGAACATCCAAATGCCATTTTTCTATTTGCTCCTCATTTGAAAATAAGAGATGAATAGAATCATGGAAAACGACTGTTCCTTTTTCCATGACGACGACTTCATCGGCGTAATGGACGACATCGTCCATATCATGTGTGACTAATACGGTTGTCATGCCACGTTCTGCATGCCAAGAAGAGATTAAATCCATAATTTCCTTTTTACCTGAGGGATCAAGTCCTGCGCCAGGCTCATCTAGAACAAGGACGTCCGGCTCCATCGCTAAAATCCCAGCGATGGCAACACGTCTTTTTTGACCGCCAGAAAGAGAAAATGGTGACTTTTCTAGTATCTCTTGTGACAAGCCAACCTGTTCAATTACTTTCTTTGTACGGCTCTTCGCTTCCTCTAATGGAACACCAAAGTTTAAAGGTCCAAAACAAATATCCTTTTCTACTGTTTCTGCAAACAATTGTGATTCAGGAAATTGAAAGACCATTCCGACCTTTTTACGAATCGATTTAAGTGCTTCTTTATTCTTTTCTGGTTTAATAATATCGGTCCCAATTTTTACTTGTCCTTGAGTTGGAAGCAATAAACCATTCATGGCTTTTAATAAACTAGATTTACCTGCGCCAGTATAACCAATGACTGCTGTAAAGGATCCTGATTGTATACTGACGTCTACGTCATGAAGAACATCTCGATTTCGAATCGGTCCCACTTGATAATCAACTGATACATTTTCAATCTTTATTTCCATAACCATTGCACCATTTCATCTTCAGTCATATATTGTTTAGGAACGTTCCGATTCCGATTCAGAAGTTCTCGTCGTAATTTTTCGGCAAAGGGCGGCTCTAATTCCTGTTCTTGTGTAAAAATAACATCAGGAGTTCCGCTATTAACCATTTTACCTTGTTTCATGATGAATATACGATCAGCGGAAGCTGCTTCATTCATATCATGTGTAATCGATAGGATCGTAATGTCTTGTTTATGATTTAAATCCTGTAACGTTTCAAGAAGCTCCCGTCGACTTCTTGGATCTAGCATCACAAATGCCTCGTCCAAAACCAAAACATCTGGATTTAACGCAAGTACGCCGGCAATGGCGACCCGTTGTTTTTGACCACCTGACAAATGGGAGGGGTCATGAAGTTTATAAGAGGATAACCCAACCATTTCAATGGCTAGGTCTACCCTCGATTTCATTTCATCATAAGGGATGTTCAGGTTTTCTAAGCTAAAAGCAACATCATCCTGGACACTAGTTCCGATAAATTGATTGTCTGGGTTTTGAAAAACCATGCCAATCTTCTTTCTCAATTCCCACTTCGTTTTTTCATTCAACTCTTGTCCAGCTATTGTGATTTTCCGCTTTCAGGGGTTAATAGGCCTACTAAGATTCTAGCTAAAGTGGATTTTCCAGAGCCATTCTGTCCAACAATGGCTACCCATTCACCCTTTTCAATCGTCAATGAAACGTCTGATAAGGTTTCCGTTTGAACACGTTGGTCATATCGAAATGTAAGGTGTTCTACTTCTATAATAGGTGCCTGCATGTACGAATGTCCTCCTTAAACAAGTTGTTTTATTGTAAAGTTTTAGAAAAGAGTTTAAACAATAAATGATACAACCATCATCACAATAATCGATCCATTTACTAATACTAAATTCTTTATAGCAAGAGTGAAAGTCTCGGACTTAATCTGCTTTTTGTTAAATAAAGAGATATGTTTATAAACTGGTAAAATAATTAGTAATGATAGCAACATAACGATTGGAAGAATATTAAAAACAACGGCTGTTAAGATCGCAACAAACGATAATGCATATAGAATATTATATAAAATAACCGCTCTTTTTCTTCCTATATAATAAGGTAGTGTGAAACGACTGTTTTTAATATCATCTTCAAGGTCACAAATATTATTAGCTAACATGATATTAGCAATTGTAAAAATACATGGTAACGATACCCATAGAATTTCTAATAATATCATTAAATCTGCTTGCAAATTAATTGTGTGACCATTCACAAATAAATTAGCAATCCCTTGATCATAAGCATTTACATAAACGGTAAGGAATAAAATCCCGAATCCCATTGTGACACCGGAAAAAATCTCTCCAAAAGGAGTTCGAGAAATAGGGACTGGTCCATACGTATAAAAAACACCAATAATAAAGCAAAGAATCCCAATGAATAGTACTAATAAATCTGTTCGGAAAACAAGCCAAATGCCTAAACCCATTGCGATAAATAGCATGGTAAGTATTGTATTTTTAGCCAAACTTAGTGGGATATTAGCTTGCCCGATAATATTTTCTGTTTTACGATACTCATCTGAGTGTGCCTTTTTATAATCCATATAATTATTAATTCCAGTAGTCGTTAAATCGAAAATTAGCATGGCGAAGAAAAAGATGACGGTGTTTAATAGATTAAATGATTCAAAACGATAGATAACAAAAAGTAAGCCTACTAAAAATGGAAATAAACTAGCTACTTTTGTTTGTAATTCAACAAAGTTTAAAAATGTTCTTAGAGACATCATTCATTCCCCCTTTAAGATGTCAATCAATTGACTAACTCAAACTCCTCATTTGTAATTTCAAAATTCCCTTTTAATCCAGATGTGATATATACTTTATGGTCATGGCTGATAAAAATCGCCTCAGCCCCTTCAAATTGTTCGATAAATTGAAGTCCACCTTTAATCCCTTTTGAAAAGACAGAAGTAGATAGTCCGTCTCCGTCTGTTGATTTGTCAGAAACAATCGTAACTCCTGCAATATCATTATTAAATGGATAGCCAGTTTTAGGGTCTAATAAGTGGTGATAGCTTTCACCATCAATATTTAATACACGTTCATATATTCCTGATGTGACAATCGATTTATCAGATTCAGTTATTTTACCGATGATTTCTCCGCGTGCTGCCTCTTGATCAGGATCTTGAATTCCAACTGTCCATTTTTTTCCTCCAGGGTTATTTCCAACGACAATAATATTTCCGCCTAAATCGATAATCGAAGTCGTAACATCATACTCCTTTAAGACTTCGACTGTTTCATCAGCGATAAAGCCTTTTGCAATCGAGCCTAAATCCAG
Source organism: uncultured Bacillaceae bacterium (assembly GCA_963708895.1). Classification (GTDB taxonomy): domain Bacteria; phylum Bacillota; class Bacilli; order Bacillales; family Cytobacillaceae; genus Bacillus_BD. The sequence goes on from CAVPUE010000004.1 coordinate 22,214, forward strand.
ACGCATTCCCTTTCGTGGTAAAAATACCGTTTTTTCATCAGGATTTAATTGAACCTCTTGATAATTAATAAGGGGTAATGCAGCATCAATCTCAGATTGCTCAGGTTTACGAGCATCTGGATACCCAATCCGCCATAAATTGGTTAATGGACCAATTGTAATATCGTATGAGCCTTCTGCTTTTATACTATAGTCTTTTCCAGCCTCAATCAATTCATAAATATCATCGGAAACTTTTACTGGTTCAATTCCTGCTTTTTCATTAACTAAAGCAACTTCGGAATTGGCTGCATCTTCTTCATTAACAGTAATGTGATCGGCAAGCCATTTAATTCGCTCAAAAACAGGGTCTAATACATCCTTTTTTCCCTCATCATAAATTTTAATGGTCACAACGGTACCCATCAAAAATTCTGTTCTTTCATAAGGGTCTGTAATTAGATTTGGATTTGCTGATTCTTTCGCTTCCTCCTTTGAATTCGTACAACCTGTCAAAATGGATAGAAATAAAAATAATAAAGTGGTGATTAGAATGGTCTTCTTCATGATATTAACCAAACCCTTCCTTATAATAAATGCGGTTTTCTTACTGGTTAGATTACAACAAAGAAAAAGCTATTTTGTGTCTTAAAGTATAATAAACAAAAGGCTTTAGAGTCACCTCTAAAGCCAGGTTGTGTAGGATGATAAATAGATGCCAACTACTATTATTGCTTTTCAAAAACTTAGTTGTCAATCACGATAGGAATAGTATTCCCTTTTTGAATTGCATTTATAAGAGTTACTCTGTATTTTGTTGAATTCATTGACTTTATAGGAGTGGTTTTGCTTAATCATTCATTATAATCTAATCAAACTCATAATATAATCTGAACAAACTCATAATAACTTTTTTGATGAAAACTGTCTATAGGTGGATTAGACAAAATATGACAAGCACCCTTTGGTTTTCAATAGTGAAAAGTTGATAAAAAGGCTGAATTCATAGATATTTTTAGGTTTTACGGGCAAATTAGTGTTGTGAAAGGGCTTTCTTGAATTATTTGTGAACTTGTCGAAATTTGTTAAATTTTTATGAAAGTCATAGACAGCATGCATAAACAAAGGTAATATAGATTTATAGTTGTTCATTCATTCACAAGATTTGTGAATAGGAAATTATAATTACTTTTTAAAGAGGGGAATGAATACAATGGCAGAGAAAAATATCGTCATTATCGGTGCAGGTTATTCTGGTGTCCATGCCGCACAAAAACTTGCTAAAAAGTTTAAAAAAGACGATTCAGTTTCGATTACCTTAATTGATCGTCATTCATATCATACAATGATGACCGAACTTCACGAGGTAGCAGCACATCGCGTTGAACCAAATGACATCTTATTTGATTTACGTAAATTATTTAATCGTTCGAAAGTAAAATTAGTAACAGACAATGTGACTCATGTTGATCATGAGAAAAAAGTTGTTACGACAGAAACAGGCACTTTTTCATATGATTATTTAGTTTTAGGTATGGGTGCTGAAGCAAATGACTTTGGTACACCTGGTGTGAAAGAAAATGGCTTTACCCTTTGGTCTTGGGAAGATGCGATGAAATTACGTAGACATCTAGAAGAAACTGTTCGTGAAGCTGCAACGGTTAAAGACGATGCTAAACGTAAAGCAATGTTAACCTTTGTTGTTTGCGGTTCCGGGTTTACTGGTATCGAAATGGTTGGGGAATTATACGAATGGAAAGTACGCCTAGCAAAAGATAATAAGATTGATCCTGAAGATATCACTTTATATGTAGTAGAAGCAGCACCAACGATCTTAAACACGTTAGACCGTACAGATGCTGATAAAGCTGAAAAGTATTTAGTCAAAAAGGGTGTTAAAATCCTTAAAAGCTCTGCCATTGTTGAAGTAAAACCTGAATCTATTTTATTAAAATCTGGTGAAGAAATTCCAACGTATACGTTAATTTGGACAGCTGGGATCAAAGCAAATTCTGATACAAAAGATTATGGCATGTCAAGTGGCCGTGCTGGTCGTTTGCTTGTTAATGAATATATGGAAGCAGAAGGCTTAAAAGATACTTATGTGGTTGGTGACTTAGCTTATTTTGAAGAAGAAAAGGTAAGCCAACACCACAAATCGTTGAAGCAGCTGAACAAATGGGTTCAACCGCTGCCAAAAACATCATTGCCGAAATTAACGGCGGAGAAAAAACAGCATTTAAAGGGAAATATCATGGAACAATGGTTTCAATCGGTGGTCGATATGGAGTTGCTAACCTTAGTGGTATTCGTTTAAGTGGCTGGTTAGCCAACTTTATGAAACATATCGTTAACCTTTACTACTTAATGACTATTCATAGTGGTTATTATATGTGGCAATATATTAAGCATGAAATTTTCCATACAAAAGATAAACGTAATATCTTCCGTGATGTTACGACTCGTTATGGAAATGTTATTTGGACGTTCCCACTTCGGTTATACCTTGCTTGGTTCTGGATTGAAGAAGGTGGATCTAAGATTTGGGGAGCGACAAAGTGGGAAACAAAAGATTTATTTAGTGGTCTTGGATGGGATTCATGGGTTGTTGATAAAACAGTTAAGATGCCTTTTGAATGGTTACAAACGACGACAAGTGGAGCGAGTGCAGCCGCTGAAGGTGGAGCTGAAGCCGCTACTGCCATTGCTCCTCCAATTTTAGATTCTATGCCTGGCTGGTTTGAGGCAATTATGAAATTAATGATGCCAACTCCGGAAGTAGCTATATTTATGCAAGGATTTGTCGGATACTTTGAATTTATTATGGGTATTGCGATTCTTTTAGGTTTATTTACTTGGTTATTCGGTTTTGCAAGTGTTGCAATGCTTTGCATGTTCACATTAACAGCTATGCTTGGATGGGATAAATTCTGGGCGTTACCTGCATCATTTGCTGTCATGAACGGTGCTGGTAGATTCCTTGGTTTAGACTACTACGTATTACCAGGACTTAGGTAAGAAACTAAGCAATTGGTGGTACGGTAAAGAGCGAGCTATTTACAAAGATCATAAATAAATGATATAACATAACTATTAAAAGCGTGAGGCTAAAAGTTTCACGCTTTTCTTATCTTATTTTGAATACATATGAGATAATTTATTGAAGTTGTCTATTAATGTAAATGAAGGGGGGAGAAAAGAAATGCGAAACTTTTCCAATATGATTAAACGATGGGATATTATTATTACCCTTCTACTAGTTCTGCTTTCTTTTCTTCCTATTGTTGTTTTTAGTTATCAGCAAGCAGAGAAAACGTCAGAATATGCCAATAGTGGTGGGGAACCACAAACTGTTGCCGTTATATCTGTTAATAATGAAGAAGTAAGAAGAATTACGCTAACTGGGAATACTGAATCAGAAATCTTTGATATATTCACGGATGATGGAGACTATAACACAATTGAGGTTCGAGGAGAAAGTATTCGCATTAAAGGGGCAAATTGCTATGACCAAGTTTGTGTGCAATTTGGCTTTATTTCAAAACCGGGTGAAACGGCCGTGTGTTTGCCACATAAACTGGTGGTAAAAGTAGAATCGACTGCAGGTGAACAGCCTGATGATATCATTATTAGTTCATAAGGATTACAACGATAATCTTTGCTAGGCATGATTCCGAAGCTAGTATCAGGTGGAATTAAGTAGTATGTTTGAAAGGGAGTTTTGTATGTGACTAAAAATCAGCGCCTTGTTTATATTGCTTTATTAGCGGCACAGGCTGTCATTATTAGCTTAATTGAACGGGCAATCCCTTTTCCATTTGCCTTTGCACCTGGTGCGAAGCTTGGACTAGCTAATATTATTACCTGTATGGCATTGTATACACTTTCCGTAAGGGATACGACAAAAGTTGTTGCAATTCGTTTAACCCTTGCAGCCCTTTTAGGCGGGAATTTATCTTCTTTTATGTATAGTGCCTCAGGAGGTATTTTAAGTTTATTAGGCATGTTAGTAGTCAAACAGTTAGGACCGAACAGAATTAGTTTAATAGGTGTTAGTGTCGCTGGCGCTATTATGCATAATGTTGGACAACTACTGATCGCAAGCTGGATTGCCCAAACATGGACAGTCCTTTTATATTTACCGGTTCTATCATTTATTGGAATACTATCTGGAATTGCGATAGGAATTACGGCTAATTATTTACTAACACATGTTGAAAAATTAGTTTATTATCGATACTTAAGATCATGATAAAAGAAGCTATTATTATAGAGTAAAAAAATAAGGCTCCATCTTTAAAAGGCCCTTCATTCAAAAGATGAAGGGCCTAATTACAATTAAGAACCATCTGAAAGGACTTCGGAATCGAACCTCGAATCTTATCAAGCCTTTTTTAATGATACATTATCTGCTTCTACAAGCTTTACAATTTCAATGATTACATTGGCTGCTTTGATCATATTATCGACAGAAACGTATTCAAATTTCCCATGGAAGTTCTCACCGCCGGCAAAAATATTTGGCGTCGGTAATCCCATATAAGAAAGTTGTGACCCATCTGTACCTCCACGAATCGGCTTTACGATTGGTTGGATTCCAAGATTCTCCATTGCCTTATAGGCAATCTGTACAATCTCCATCACGGGCTCAATTTTTTCCTTCATATTATAATACTGATCATTCATTTCAAGAACAATTCGTTCCTCTCCATACTGTTGCTGTAAAGACTTAACTACGCTCCGAACGGTTTCCTTTCTTTTTTCAAAAAGTTCACGGTCATGATCACGAATGATATAATTCAATACCGTTTCTTCCACATCTCCTTGGAAAGAAAGTAAATGATAGAATCCTTCATGGCCTTCTGTTTGTTCGGGCACCTCATTAGCAGGAAGTTGATGATGCAATTCCATTGCGATGTTCATGGAATTAACCATTTTTCCTTTTGCTGTTCCAGGATGGACATTTGTCCCTTTAACTGTGATCTTAGCCCCGGCTGCGTTAAAACTTTCATATTCAAGCTCACCTAGCGGGCCTCCATCCATCGTGTAGGCAAATGCTGCGTCAAAGGCTTCCACATCAAACTTATGTGGACCCCTGCCAATTTCCTCATCAGGTGTAAACGCTACGCGAACTCTTCCATGTTTGATTTCTGGATGATTTATTAAGTAATTCATGGCTGTCATAATCTCTGCTATGCCGGCTTTGTCGTCGGCGCCAAGAAGAGTGGTACCATCGGTTGTAATTAATGTATGTCCTTTATAGTTGGCTAGCTCTGGAAATTTTTTTGTAGAAAGAACGACTTGTAATTCCTCGTTTAACACAATATCATGACCATCATAATCTTCAATGATTTGTGGATTTACATTTTTTCCAGTAAAATCCGTGGCCGTATCGACATGTGCGAGAAATCCAATTGTCGCTACTTCCTTATCCGTATTAGCTGGAAGCGTCGCCATGACATAACCATTTTCATCAATGGTTACATCATCCATTCCAATCGTCTTTAATTCTTCTACTAACATATTCGCAAGTGTAAGTTGACCTGGTGTAGAAGGGCAAGTTTCTACCTCTGCATTCGATTGCGTATCTACTTTTACATAGGTGGTAAATCTCTTAATGATTTCTTCCTTCATTGCTTTCAGCTCCTTTTATTGGGTGCTTGACATACTTATCATTTTTTCTCATATTATCGAAAATACTCTAACTTCAATTTTATCATATCTTTCTTAAGATTTTAAAATTGACCGTTATTTGCGTTTTATTTTACATTTTGTTTGGAAAGAATTATGGTAGAAGTAGTGGAAAAATTATTACATATGAAAGGATGATATATATGTACGATATCGTTATTATTGGTGGAGGCCCTGCTGGCGGTAGTGCGGCAATCTATGCTGCAAAGGCTGGTAAGAAAACACTTGTCCTAGATTCTAATAAAAGTATGACAGCTAGAGCGTTAATGTGGAATCACTATGCTGTAGAAGAAATTACTGGTCCTGACATGCTTGAAGTTGGGAAAAAACAAGCAGCTAAATTTGGTGCTGAGATTAAAGAAGAAACGGTTTCAAGCATTACAGGTGAAGCTGGAAATCTTAAAGTAGAAACAGAAAGTGGTGCATCTTATGAAGCAGCACATGTGATTATTGCAACAGGTGCCTTAGCAAACCTTGCTGACGACAATCGGTCTTGAAACAAAAGAGCATAGAGAACCAAGATTCAAAACTGCGATTGTGACAAATGGAGATGGTGAAACATCGAAAAAAGGTGTTTGGGCAGCAGGAGTTGTTGCTGGTATAAGTGCACATACAATTGTTACAGCTGGTGATGGTGCACGCGTAGCGATTAATGTACTAAGTGAAATCAATGGTGAACGTTATGTTGACCACGATGTTTTACAAAAATAATCGGATAGAATCTCACTTTAAATGATATTTCATAATAAATATTATAATGAAAGCCTTGTCAGCGGTTGACAAGGCTTTTTTTATAGTTTAAAAGTTAGATATCAATTGATAATGATGGAGCGGATTACATGAGCCTAACAAAACAGCAAATTGGTAAGATTGTTGAACTGTGTTTACTTGCAGGTGAAATGATGGCAAGAAGCGGAGCAGAAACAACCCGCATTGAAGATACGATGATGAGAATTTCCGCTTCCTTGGGAATGCCTGAGTCACAGTGTTATGTCACTCAAACTGGGATCTTTTTTTCTGCGAACCGGGATGAACGGGTAAAATTAGTTCGAATCGCTGAACGGTCAACAGATTTGGAAAAGGTTGCGATTGTAAATCATATTTCCCGAAAAATAAGTCTTGGGGAAATGAATGTAGATGAGGCTTTAGAGGAATTAAAGAGCGTTGCCAAGAAGGACCTTTCTTATCCATTTTGGATTATCGTATTAGCGGCAGCTGCAGCAAGTGGATGTTTTTTAATCATGTTTAGAGGGGTTTGGGGTGATTTTTTACCTGCGTTTATTGCTGGTGGTGTCGGTCAAATGGTTTATGTTTATTTGCATAAAGTCATTAAAGTAAAGTTCTTTGCTGAAGGTGTAGCGGCATTTGTTATTGGTTTGTTAGCTTATTTGGCTATATGGTCAGGTTATGGAACGCAAATGGATAAAATTATTATTGGATCTGTCATGCCGTTAGTTCCAGGGCTCTTAATTACAAACGCGGTACGGGATTTAATGGATGGCCATTTCTCAGCTGCTCTTTCCAAAGGGGCAGATGCCTTATTAACGTCACTCGCGATCGGTACGGGAATTGCCATTGTTGTGAGCTTTGTTCTTTAGGTTTTCAATATTGGCTAGTTTCGTAAAGTTTGTTGTTAAAACCCAAAGGCCGATTTTAACGTAGAAATAGCTACTTTGTGCATCTGTAACTAATTTGTAGCTCTTTTTTTAAAAGAGCTTTAATTTCATATCAGAATGAGGGATTAAATTGGTCATCCAACAGTTAATAACGAGTTTTATCGCATCAGCCTCTTTTGGCGTATTGTTTAATGTACCAAAAAATAGATTAATACAAGGTGGCATTTCCGGATCGGTCGGCTGGATCTGTTACTTTCAGCTAGTGGAAATGGGTGTTGATTCTGTTGCGGCATCATTAATGGCATCGATTATTATTGGTATTATCGGTCAAATATTTGCAAGAATTTATAAGATGCCGGTCATTATTTTTAATGTTGCTGGTATTATTCCGTTAGTACCTGGTGGACTTGCCTATGACGCGATGAGACATTTTGTTGTGAATGATTATGGAACAGCATTACAGCTCGGCGCCAAGGCGTTTCTAATTTCAGGAGGAATTGCTGTAGGGCTCATTACTTCGGAAGTTTTGAAAAGAGCGATAATACCAACTAAAAAACCGCAACCTTTAAATATGGAGGAGAAGTAACCATAATACTGATTGAAATCTCTCTTTTGGTTATGCTAATTGTAACTAATTTGGGAGGTAGAAAAAAGTGGATTTTCAATGCATTATTGTTGGTGGAGGTATTGCAGGCTTGCAGGCTGCTATTCAGCTAGGCAGGTATATGCATCGTGTTCTTGTCATTGATTCTGCTGACGGACGTTCTACTTTGTGTCATAGCTATCATAATATTTTAGGTTATCCGAATGGTGTCAGTGGACAGCATCTTCGTGAAATTGGAAAAAGCCATGCTGAAGAACTCGGAATTGAATTTTTACAAGATAAAGTAGTGTCTACAAAAGAGCTTGATGAGGGATTTCAAATCGTGACGACAACGGGAGCTACTTTTATGACGAAACGAATCCTTCTGGCAACTGGAGTGATGGATCGAATTCCACCATTACCAGAACTATATCCTTGCTTAGGAATTAGTGTCTATGTTTGTCCTGATTGTGATGGATATGAAGTGAAAGATAAAAAAACAATCATCATTGGTTCTGGTACGCACAGGAGTGGGAATGGCAAAAACACTGTCATATTGGACGAAGGAATTGGTTTATATCAATCATGAACAGCAGCCAATTGATAAAAATGATGTGCAATGGCTGAAAGATCATCATGTTGATTATATTGACAACCCGATTAAGCAAGTACTAGCAACAACCTCACAGCTAGAAGGTGTTGTACTACAAAATGGTGAGACGATAAAAGGTCAGTATGGCTTTATTGCCTTTGGTGGAAATGAGGTAAGATCGCAGCTTGCCAAACAGCTTGGGGTAGAGTTGCTGGAAAATAAACATATGCTTGTAGACCCACGGTCAAAAATGACCAATGTTCAAGGTGTTTGGGCTGCAGGGGATGTCGTTGCCCATGCTGAACAAGTAACGATTGCAATGGGTGAGGGATCGCAAGCAGGAATTTGGATACATAAAGATATTTTAAAGGATTTATCAATAGGCACTCACCCACATTAAATGAAATGCATAGGATATAAGGGAGATACTGAAAAGAAATGCGTAGTAATTATGAAGGGGGAAGTGTTTGTGTCAGGTAAAATCATACGGTATTTTGCTGGCGGGAATACAGCACGGGGATTTTATAGTTTATTTGATTCTAGCTTAGAAGGTCTAAATCGAATTTTTATCTTAAAAGGTGGTCCTGGTACAGGGAAATCATCCTTGATGAAGGATGTTGGCAAGGTCTGGTCTGAAAAAGGATATGATATTGAATTTCTCCACTGTTCTTCAGACCCAGATTCAGTAGATGGCGTCATTATCACGTCATTACAAGTAGCAATTGTAGATGGGACAGCGCCACATGTTATTGAGCCCAAACTGCCTGGGGCCGTTGAGGAATACATCAATCTCGGTGAGGCATGGGATTCAAAAGCATTAGCTTCTAGAAAAAATGACATCAGTGAATTATCGAAGCAGGTTAGCGATGCTTTTCAAATGGCCTATCGAACATATGCAGAAGCTCTAAAGGTACATGATGATTGGGAAAAAATTTATTTTGGAAATATGGATTTTGAAAAGGCAAATCAATTAACAGATAGTCTTCTTACATCCTTCTTTGGAGAAATAACGTTGAATAAACCCTCTAAAGTTCAACACCGTTTCCTTGGCGCTGCGACACCAGTAGGAGCGGTTGACTTTGTTCCGAATCTTACTGAGGATGTTCCGAAACGGTATTTTATTAAAGGACGACCAGGCTCTGGAAAATCAACTATGCTGAAAAAGATTGTCGCTGAAGGAGAAAAAAGAGGTTTTGATATCGAAGTTTACCATTGTGGTTTTGACCCGAATAGTTTGGATATGATTATTATTCGTGAACTGGGAATTGCCATCTTTGACAGTACGGCGCCACATGAATACTTCCCATCACGGGACAGCGATGAAATCATTGAATTGTACGGAACAATTATCGCCGAAGGTACGGATGAAAAGTTTGCCGAACCGATAAGAGAATGCACCGTAAAATATCGAGAAAAAATGGAGCAAGGAAAAGGTTTCCTTGCGAAGGCAAAGTCATTACGTGAACAACTAGAGGCGATTTATATTGAAAATATGGATTTTACGATTGTGGATCGACATAAACAAGCGATCCAAATGGAAATCCAAAGAATTGCTGATGAACAAAATTAATAGATGAATACATGGAAGAGCCACGAACTTAGTGGCTTTTATTCGTTTGGAAAACCATATTGAAGAAGTACGAGGAAGCATCGAAATGGAGGAATATGATACAATGGATGACCATTTTTCACTATTAGAATTTCACTTTGAAAATAATCGTAATCCGGTTTTAGCAGAGCCAATGGCAAAGTATATGAGGAATAAGTTTCCTTTCTTAGGTATTAAAAAACCCGAAAGAACTCAGGCTTTAAGAACATTTTATAGCCAGACAGGTATGTTAAAGGAACCCTTTGAGCCCGACTGGGTACGAAAACTTTGGGATCAGGAGGAGCGAGAATATCAACTTGCAGCACTTGATTATTTAGAAAGGTCGTTGAAAAAGCTAGACGGGACGCATATTACACTATTGGAATGGCTGATCACCACAAAGTCGTGGTGGGATACCGTTGATACACTTGCAACCAAGTCGGTTGGAGCCATTGCCAAAAGGTCTCCTGAAGTGATTTCAGAAAACATTGAAGGATGGGCGTATGGGGATCATCTTTGGCTTCGGAGATCAGCAATTTTGTTCCAACTTAAATATAAAGAGGACACAAACGAGTCGCTATTGTATCGATACATCGAACAAAATGCAGAAAGTAAGGAATTTTTTATTCAAAAAGCAATCGGATGGGTGTTACGTGAATACTCCAAAACAAATCCAAATTCGGTACGTCAATTTATACAATCTCACATCTTGGCACCACTTAGTGTGAGAGAGGGCAGTAAGTATTTGAAGTGAGATTGGAAAATATGCCATTTTAACCAACTGAAATTCACAAAAAAGTAATAAAATCGAAACTTATCAATGGAATTTTTACATAACTTTTAGGTATAATGAATATCAAACTTGTTAATTCTTATTAGAAAGCAGAACGTCTAATCAGCTTTTACTGGTTGATAACTGCATAGGTAAGATTGATTTTCTAATTATGCTAATCAAGGTTAACTTGATTCAGGAGGGGGAAGTGTCATAGTGGAAAAGAAAGAACACGAATTTGAAACAGTCAATCATTTATTAAGTACGATTCGCGTTAAGTTAGAATCAATGCCTGTTAGAAATAGTAAAATTATGAAGAGTCCTGAAATCCTGGATACGCTTGAAACCTTGGTTGATAAACAACAAGATCAGTTAGCGATTGAAAAGCTAGTCACTTTTCTAGCGTCTATCACATTAGCGCCCATTAAAAAGGAAATCAATCTGTTGAAACAACATTTAAACATTAGTATGTAATATAAATAAGTTTTTCTGAAAATAAAAAGTCGATGGTTCATAACCATCGACTTTTTCAATCACTTTTACTCTTAAAACTTATACGTCCAAAAGCGTTCTATCGTAACGCGTTCTACCACGTCAGGGTCACCAAGAGCATATTTCTCTTCCAACCCTGAGAATAGCTGTACTTGTGATTGGTGTGAGAGAAGACAAGCTATTTTTTTCGGTGCAAATTCAGTCACATCATGAACAATATCTGCTTGCCCAATTTCTTGTTCACATCCATTGGAAAAAGCCAGGCAATAAAGAGTTGGACGCTTCACTTGGAGCGATTCGTTCCACTGCTTGTACCACAGCAGCTCCAGTTGCATCGTGGTCAGGGTGCACGGCATAGCCTGGATAAAAGGTAATAATTAATGAAGGGTTGACTTCATTAATTATTGAGGTGATATCTGCAATAATTTTCTCTGGATCCTCAAATTCTACTGTTTTATCTCGATATCCAAGCATTCGTAAATCCTCTAAACCGAGGACTTTGGCTGCATTTTTAAGTTCTTCTTTTCGGATTAACGGCAAGGATTCTCTTGTCGCAAACGGTGGATCTCCTAAATTACGGCCCATTTCTCCCAATGTTAAGCATGCATAAGTAACAGGGATTCCACTTTCAATATAGGCAGCCATTGTACCTGATACACCGAATGCTTCATCATCAGGATGGGGGAAAACCACTAAGACATGTCTTTCGTTTTTAATGTCCATGTATTGTAACTCCTTTCCTTATGAAATGGTGTCAGACTGATTTCAAGGCATACAGCGAGCTTGCCTTGATAGTCGTGCCCGGCTAATAATAATCTATCCTGTTCGTCCACTTCAAAGTGGGTGATTCCTTCCGCGTAAATCCAGCCGATCGGCAGCTTTAGGCCAATTCGGTAGGGACCATTTCCGGCGATTGTTCCTCTTTCATAATTGACAAGTGCATTACGTATGTAAGCGCCAGAGTTAAAAACCTTTTCATCGAAATGGGAGGCATATGCACCACTCGTTGTTTCAAGATGGATATAAACATCTTGGTTGGCAAATCTTGTGAGTTCCCTTTGTACTGTTTCCACAATGACTGGCTTCATAAGGTAGACCTCCTTTAAATTTATTGGACTTTTAGTCTTTTGTTTAGAGTATTTTTATCATACTAAAAATCAAGCTAAAATGCGAAATTAAAGCATTTCTTAAATAGTCTAGAACACAGTCTACAGTTTTACAACAAATCTTCCACGTGCTTGCCCTTTTAATAACAGTGGCAAATACTCTGGTAATGTGTCAAAAGTAATTTCCTTTTCAATGCTTTGTAAAAGTGTTGAGGATGGTTTGTAGTCATCTGCCATTTTGCCCCATACCTTTAGGCGAACATCCATTGGACAATAAACAGAATCAATTCCAAGGAGCTTAACGCTACGTAAAATGAATGGAAACACGGTTGTAGCTACTTTGGGTCCGCCTGTGAGACCGCTAACGGCAACAGCACCGTCATATTGAATTTTACTTAATATTGCTGCTAAGGTCTCACCACCGACAGGATCTACTGCTGCTGCCCAAAGTTGTTTATCAAGGGACTTCACTTTATCACCAACTACTTCTTCCCGAGAAATGATTTCAGCAACACCTAATTGTTTTAGAAACCTATGTTCTGAATGTTTCCCCGTACTAGCGACTACTTGATATCCCTTTTTCGATAACATTGCACAAGCCAAACTCCCAACACCGCCTGTCGCTCCAGTCACTAATACTTTACCCTTTTCTGGGGTAACACCGCTTTCTTCTAATTGGTAGATAGAAAGAGCAGCAGTAAATCCAGCTGTACCGTAGATCATGGCTTCTTTTAAGGTCAGATTTTTAGGCAATGGAACAATCCAGTCTGCAGGAATTCTAGCATACTCGCTGTAACCGCCAAAGTGGGAAACACCAATTTCATAACTAGTGGCAATGACTTCATCACCCTCATGAAAGCGGGGATCCTCGGATGAAACAACGACACCTGCTAAATCAATTCCTGGTACAAATGGATAGGACCTAACAATATTTCCATCAGGAATAGTGGCCAAGCCATCTTTATAATTAATACTCGAATAAGCAACCTTGATAAGTACTTCTCCAGCAGGCAAAGCATTTAATGTAAGTTGGTCTATTTTGACACTAAAGGTTTCTTCCTTTTTATTGACAATCAGTGCCTTGAATGAATCATTTGTCATAGTTAGCAATCTCCTTTATAAAGGCTGTATTCGTAAAGTTTATAGTTAAAATACAAAGGCCAAGTTTAACGAAGAAAGGGCTATTTTGCACATTCGTATTAAATTTGTAGCTCTTTTCTCAAAAATATAAACCTATGTTAACATGAAAACAATGGCAATTAGTTTTTTTCTCTCAAAAAGCAACAAAGTTGGAGAAAAGGGCCTTTATAAAAGAAAAAAATCACCATATTAGTGTGGGTTACCACATTATTTATTATTTTACACCCTTATGATAATCGTTCAAAATGGGTGTAGAAGTTTGTTAAATTCTTCACCATTTAGTTCCATCTTCGTTGTCGACTGTGATTTATGTTACTGTTGTAAACCCAAATAGGTATTAATATAGGGCTTGAAAATGCATCTAAATGGATTATTAGATTTAAAAAGTATTATGTGGTACAAGATAAAGGTTATGGAATAGCAGAAGAAGCTGCTTCTCACTAAGAGGTGTTAATAAATATGAAAACAACAGGCATTATACTAGCAGGTGGGAAATCAAGTAGAATGGGGACTAATAAAGCTCTGCTTACGATTGAAGGTAAGACAGTCATTGAAAGGATTATAGATCAACTGGATCAAATCGTGGACGAGATTATTGTTGTGACCAATCATTTTCAAGACTATGAGTTTTTACAGCTTCCAATGGTTGAAGACAAGTGGAGGGAAATGGGACCCCTTGCTGGAATCGATGCAGGATTGAATGCTTCCAAAACAGAACGGAATCTTATTGTTGCTTGTGATATGCCTTTTATTTCGATAGAACTGGGTAAGTATTTACTGACCCTTTTAGATCAATATCAGGCAGCTGTTCCAGAAATCTCAGGACAGTTGCATCCCCTGTTTGCTGCCTATCGTAAGGACACTCTTAAGGCTGTCTCAAAATCACTTAATGAAAATCAACTTCGTATTAGACAACTTTTACATACTATTCATGTTAAAATAATAAAGAATGAGATATTGGATTCACTTGGAATATCCACTGAGGAAATTTATTTTTTTAATATGAATCATCCAGATGAATATCATAAAGCAATTAAGATCATAAAAGAAAAAGGTGGTGTGAGTAATCATGAAGTTTTTCCAAGTAAAATCTGTGGGAAAAATAATCTCACTAATTGAAGATTTATTTCAGCCATTAACAGAACGTATGCCCTTACATAAGACATTCCAATTTTAACGTAGAAAGAGCTTTTTTCTCTCTAAAGACTACAAAGTTTGAGAAAAAAGCCTAAATGAATATGAAACAGTTGGGGGTTTATAGAATATGAACTACTATGAAATTTCAAAGGATCCAATCAATACACAAGAAGTAATAGATAAAGTGGTTCAGCGTGAAGCAGGTGCGATTACGACCTTTATTGGAACTGTAAGGGAACTAACACATGGAAGGAAAACGCTGTTTTTAATCTATGAAGCCTATGAAGCAATGGCTGTTAAAAAGCTTGAACAAATTGGCCGTGAAATTGAGGAAAAGTGGGCGGGCTCTAAAGTAGCTATTACCCATAGAGTGGGTCGACTTGATATAACGGATATTGCCGTTGTCATTGCTGTTTCTACTCCACATCGTGCAGATGCCTATGAAGCCAATCGTTACGCGATTGAAAGGATTAAAGAAATCGTCCCAATCTGGAAAAAGGAACATTGGGAAGATGGTGAAGAATGGATAGGAAATCAAAAGGAAACGGTCTCCTATCCAACAGGAAAACCAGAGGAGAGTGATTTACATGAATAAGGTTCTCTTTTTTGCTCATTTACGTGATACAGTCGGACAGGAAAGTATTGAATATAACGCTAATGGGATCACTGTTTCGGATTTAAAACAGCAGATTTCTGAAAAATATGACCTAAAAGTAGACAATGTGATGGTCTCCATCAACGAAGAGTTTGCTGCCAATGACGACATTATTCAAGACGGAGAAACGATTGCCTTTATTCCACCAGTAAGTGGCGGTTGATAAGGCTAGATAAAAAATGCGGATTCATACAGATAAAATGAGTTGAAAAGAAGGTATCTAAATGTTTGAACGATATTCCCGACAGATGTTATTCGCACCGATTGGTAAAGAGGGACAAGAGAAAATTCGCTCGAAGCATGTATTGATGATTGGAGCAGGGGCACTTGGCTCTAATAATGCTGAAATGTTAACACGAGCAGGTATTGGCGAGTTAACAATCGTTGACCGTGATTATGTAGAAGAAAGTAATCTTCAACGTCAACAGCTCTATACGGAAAAAGATGTCGCACAAAAGCTCCCAAAAGCAGCTGCAGCAGAAAAGCGGTTAAAAGAAATCAATTCTGATGTGAAAATTCATGGCATCATTGGTGATGCCAATCCTGAAATGCTTGCGGAACTAGCAAAAGGTAAAGACTTAATTATTGACGCAACGGATAATTTTGAAACAAGACTGGCCATTAATGATATTTCTCAAAAATTCAAGATTCCTTGGATTTATGGAGCAGTGGTCGGAAGTTTTGGAATGTGTTTTACGATTATTCCTGGTAAGACACCGTGTCTTCATTGTTTATTGAAGTCAATGCCAATGCAGCAGGGAATGACATGTGATACGGTTGGAATTATTTCACCTACTGTTGGAATGGTGACTTCTTATCAAACCGCTGAAGCATTAAAAATTCTCGTTGAGGATTGGGATGCCGTTCGGACAAGCTTTGTAAGTTTTGATTTATGGCGAAATCAATATTCCAGTATGAAAATGACAAAAGCGAAGGATGAGTCCTGTTTGTCCTGTGGAACCAATGCGACATACCCATTTTTAGAACAAGAGAATTTAACAAAATCAACGGTTCTCTGTGGTAGGGATACGGTTCAAGTTAGACCTCCAAAACAACTTCAAATTGAATTAGAAGCACTGGCCAACAGGTTAACAGAGATCGGATATGTAGTAAAAGGAAATCATTTTTCGATCGAAAGTGCTAAAGAGCGTATCGTTATTTTTAAAGATGGACGTGCCTTGTCCATGGAACCAAAGATTCTAACAACATCGGCAATTTGCGGATAACCGTTGCTTCTTAGAATCGAAAGAAGCTGAGTAACGGATAGTTTTGATTTTTCAAGATTATCCTCGAGAATTTCCCCGTTTTTAATAAGAAGGGTAGGTTCGCCTAAAAATAGTCGATTAATGAGTTGGTATAAGGTTAACTTGGAAAACAGGATATGAAGTAAGGTAAGTATGACCAGTGCATAAAGGGTAGGCCTAAATTCAGTACTAATTAATGGTTCGGAAGCAATTGTACCAACAATGATAATCGCGACTAAATCATAAGGAGTCATTTGAATAATTGTCGATTTACCCATTAATCTCATAATAGCAATAGTCAGAAGATAGATACATAAGATTTTTAATAATAAAATCATAAGATGTGGCACCTCTATTTTTATAAAAGGAAAGTTACTCCATGATAACAATAAGGTTACCTATTATGTCGAATCTATACAATCTTTGCCAGGTGGTATGTTCCATTTAATCGTAAAGAAAATTATTTCTTGTTGAAACAAGGTTGTTAGTTTTTAAATGTTTCACGTGAAACATGTCAGATTGAAAAAGATATGTCTAATTATCAGTAAATATAGATGAAGAGATTTGACAGGATTCTATAAAAAGTCGTTAAGGCTGTTATTTCTCCCATTTTCATGTAAAATAAATAGAAGATTGTTAATGACAATGTTTTTGGAGGTACATATGAATATTTCAGTTGAAAAACTGCTTCATAAAATAGAGGAAGAGTTAAAAGAAGCAAAAGGCACTAATTCAGATGCAAAAATCAGAGAACGTGTCCATGCCATTAAAACAATGTGTGAGTTGATTTTAGAAGAATCAACAACTGTAACTAGTACCAACTACAACATCAGCTGACGGCAAATAATGCATCCAATTTGATTGTTTCAAACCCAACTTATAGGGGACAAGTAGCGTCGATGCCAAACCAACAAGAAAGATTAATCATAGATGAGGAGTCAAATGGAGAGTCCATTTTTGACTTTTAAAAGTACTTCATAAAGGGGAGGGAGTTAGCGTGAAAATATTTATTATCATTGGGGCTGCCTTGGCTGGTTTGTCTGTGGCCTTTGGAGCGTTTGGAGCTCATATTCTTGAGAGAATGTTAGAACCAAGGTATTTAGAAATTTGGGGAAAAGGGGTTACATACCAAATGCTTCATGCGATTGGGATCTTAATCGTAGGGGTGTTGCTTGGTAAACTTCCAGGAAATTCATTGCTATCATGGTCAGGCTGGTTAATGTTCATTGGTGTAATTATATTCTCAGGAAGCTTATATGTATTAAGTTTTACGAAGATTGGTGTTTTAGGAGCAATCACACCGATTGGCGGAGTTTCTTTTATCGTGGCTTGGATTTTAATGATTGTTGCAGCAGTTAAATATTTATAGGAAAAAGGGAGAGTGACTACTTTGCGTCACTCTCCCTTTGTTTAAGTATAAGTCGTGCAAGGTGAATTTTTCTTACTCTCTAGGTGAATGGGTTGTTAGTCCGCCAAAGTCAGGACTATATTCAATTTCTTCATTAAAAGTCACATAGTCGAGATAAACCATTGGCAATAAAAGTCTCTGACCTGTTTCAGGATCACTAAGGATTAAATGGTCTCTACCAGCGGCTTCAATTACACCCTCCCATGTTTTTGCATTCCATTGACTGTTATTTTCAAATGTAGCATAGACTGTTGCGAGTTTTCCTCTATTTAGCCGAAGAATATTTTCGATATAGGATTGTTCGACTGGAAGCATTCCAATGCCTCCTGGAGCCCCTGTGGCTAATTGAGGTGCTACCATTGGCATTTGTGGAAACTGTTGTTGTTGTTGTGGATAAACAGCTTGCTGCATGGGTCCTGCGGCTCCATAATATGGATTTTGTCTGTATGGTTGATAATAACTCATTACATTCCCTCCTAATCCTTTATCGCAAGTTAGAAAATATGAAGTATAATAGAAACCAATTTGCACTCTAACTTGCCTTCATGCTAAAAAACTCAAGTAATAATAACTACTCACTAAATAATGAATATGGAAAAGGGGGACTAAATATACCAAAAAAGTGAAGGTTTAATAATCATTAACATTTCCTTTTACGGTTTAGAGAAACAAAAATGGATGGCGACTATGCCATCCACTTCAAATTAATTTACTTGTAAAAATGAACCAATCTTTTCTTCAGAAAGAATATTTCCTACAAAGAAAGCACCAAATTCACCGTATCTTGCACTTACTTCATCAAAACGCATTTCATACACAAGCTTTTTAAATTGAAGAACATCATCTGCGAATAAGGTAACACCCCATTCAAAATCATCGAAGCCAACAGAGCCGGTTATGATTTGTTTTACTTTACCTGCGTATTGACGGCCAATCATGCCATGACTCCTCATTAACGTTTGACGTTCTTCCATTGGGAGCATGTACCAGTTATCATTCCCTTGGCGACGTTTGTCCATCGGATAGAAGCAAACATGTTTTGCTTTTGGTAAAGTCGGATACAATCTAGAGCGGATATGTGGATTTTGATAAGGATCTCCTTCTTCAGCTGAAAGATAATTACTTAATTCGACAACAGATACATAGGATCCCGATGGTATTGTATATTCTGCTAATTTCGTTTTATTAAATTCCGTTTCGATTTCATTTAATTCTTCCATAGTAGGACGTAAAATCATTAACATAAAATCAGCTTTTTGGCCAACAATGGTGTATAGTGCGTGACTACCGTTATTTTCACTTTGGGTTTTGTTCCATTTTTCGATAAGACCCAAGTATTCATGAATTGCTGACTCTCTCTCATCACTTGATAACAGTTTCCAAGAGTTCCAATCGATTGTTCGGAAATCATGTAAGCAGTACCAGCCATCTAACGTTTTTGCCGCTTCACTCATCAATATCACTCCTATTATGACTATTCTTTATACACTACTATAGCATAGTTTTACCATATACTCATGAAAGAAACCATGAAAAGAGTTCAAACCAAGTCTAGTGAGGATAATTTAGATGAAAGTGGAAAATAGTATAATAAGGAATGTTTAATAAGTTAAAATAAGATTATTTTAAAAAGTTCTAATAGTAGAACTTCAATGCGTTTAGGCCTTAATTTGTTGAAAATTAATTTTGGTGGAGTATTCTAGTATTGGAATGTTTATCCATTCTAATACTAGATTAACTTCATTCAGCAAGCGAATTTAATTATATAGGAGGTCATATTATGAGTGATTTATTTACAGGTTTAAAGGAAAAGGTATCTGGGAAGAATATGAAAATTGTTTTTCCGGAAGGGTTAGATGAAAGAGTATTAACAGCTGCGGGTCGTCTTGCTGCTGATGGTGTGTTAACACCGATTATTGTTGGAAACATTGAGCAGGTGGAAGCGAAAGCGAAGGAATTAAATGTTTCTTTAGACAATGCTGAAATCTATGATCCTGCAAACTATGCTGAATTTGATGCATTGGTAGCTTCGTTTGTAGAACGTCGTAAAGGAAAAGCAACTGAAGAGGATGCTCGTAAAATTCTTCTAGATGAAAACTACTTTGGAACGATGCTTGTTTATACAAATAAAGCGGATGGTCTTGTTAGTGGTGCAGCACATTCAACGGCAGATACGGTTCGTCCTGCCTTACAAATTATTAAAACGAAACAAGGTGTTAGCAAAACCTCAGGTGTATTCATCATGGCTCGTGAAGAAGAGAAATATGTTTTTGCAGATTGCGCGATTAACATTGCTCCAGACAGCAATGATTTAGCGGAAATTGCGATTGAAAGTGCGAAGACAGCAGAAATGTTTGATATTGAGCCACGTGTAGCGATGCTAAGTTTCTCAACAAAGGGTTCAGCGAAATCAGAAGAAACGGAAAAGGTTTCAAATGCGGTGGAAGAAGCGAAAAAACGGGCGCCACAGCTAGTCGTTGATGGTGAATTCCAATTTGACGCTGCTTTTGTTCCATCAGTTGCGAAAAAGAAAGCACCAGGCTCTGTTCTTCAAGGAGATGCTACTGTATTTGTATTCCCAAGTCTTGAAGCTGGTAACATTGGTTACAAAATTGCCCAACGTTTAGGAAACTTTGATGCAGTGGGTCCAATTTTACAAGGATTGAATGCTCCAGTAAATGACCTTTCTCGTGGCTGTGACGAAGATGATGTTTATAAATTAGCTTTAATTACAGCTGCACAGGCATTAGCTAAATAATAGAAAAAATGGGGGAGCTGGTCACTTTGGTCAGCTCCTTTTAAAATTTTTAAAAGTATTCTTATCAAAGCCTGAGTCCATGATGTAGTAGAAATTCAATGTTCTTGGTAGAATAAGTATACAAAGATTTGAGGAGAAGTAGAATGGACAAATTATTAGTGCAAGAGCGGTGGAGGGTGATTGACCAATCCTCATCCGGTTTATATAACAGTGCATTACAATCGTTTGGGATGGACGATACGCTCTGTGCGTCTGTTGGGAAAGGCGGCGCTCCAGCCACAGCCCGATCATGGGTTCATACAAACACGATTGTACTTGGTATCCAGGATACAAAGCTTCCCTTTTTACAAGAAGGAGTATCCTTTTTAAAGGAAAAAGGATATGACGTGATTGTCAGAAACTCAGGAGGCTTAGCGGTAGTTCTAGATGAGGGCGTTTTGAATCTTTCACTTGTCTTTCCTGAGGGAAAAAAGAGAATTGAGATTAATCAAGGCTATGATGCGATGTGGGCACTGGTAAAGGAAATGTTTCAGGATTTTGACCATGAAATTGAAGCAAGGGAAATCGTTGGTTCATACTGTCCAGGAAGCTATGACCTTAGCATAGACGGTAAAAAATTTGCAGGGATTTCACAGCGAAGAATTAGAAATGGCGTAGCCGTTCAAATCTACCTTTGTGTGAATGGTAGTGGGGCTCGGCGTGCAGAGCTTATTAAGCAATTTTATGAGCTTAGTAAAAAAGGCAGAGAAACGAAGCAGGTTTTCCCTGAAATTGTTCCAGAAGTGATGTCATCGCTAACAGAACTTCTTTCTACTCCTTTTATGATTCAAGACATTATGTTGCGCTTTTTACAAGTTTTGCGAACCAAATCAAAACAACTTACATCAGAATCACTATCAGCAGAGGAAGGTCTTCTTTTTCAAGACTATTTAGACAGAGTTACAGAGCGGAATGACAAAGTGTTAACGGCATTGGATAACTAAATTTTTCAAAAACAAAAAAGCCGCAAGCATTGATTGGCTGCGGCTTTTATTATAGGATTGTTGCCTATCTCCGGTTATTCTGCTACTTTTTCAAGATTTCCGTTTCGGTCCATTTTAAAGGTTGTGGAACTGTGGTCTTCTTCTTCAAACACGGCTAGCTTACGAGCACGATTCATGATTTTCATCAGCGTCTCGTAATCTTCTTGCATCGTACCTGTATTCTCTTCCATTTCCTTTATTTTCTTCTCTAATTCCTTATTTTTGGCCCTTACATCGGTCAATTCTCGTTTTAATCTGTCATTCTCAATTTTTAAAATATCAATCTGTAGATTAGAACGTTTTAAGTTTTCTAAATAAGTAATTACATAATCAATACTACCAGGGTTTGAGGCCACAGTAGGAGACTGAACAGGACTAGGCGAACCGATAAACTCCTCAGCCATTTCCATCTGTACATCGCTTGTTTCATATTGTTGCATTTCCACTTCCTGTACAGTCGGGATTTCCATTGTTGGAATCGGAGGAACTGCCTCTATTTCTTCTAGACTAGGTTGTGGTGGCGAGTATAATAGTTTCTTTTTACCACCTTGCTCTTTACCTAGAATTCTTTGTCTTTGCTTCCGTTGCTTTTTAGCAAGCGATAGTGCTTTTTCATAGTTATGTCTTACAACTGCATTCCATCTGAAGCCACAAGCTGCAGAGGTTCTATTAAGCTTGTCACCTACTTCTTCAAATGCATTTAATTGAGTACTTCCTTCTCTAACATGTCTGAGGACGGTTTCAGCTAATAATAAATCATTTTCATCTGTCCAAGCATCTTGTCTCACTTTCACTTTCTTCAACTCCCATTAATATAGTTAATATATTTTTTAATTAAAGTGTTATCCTCATCATGTCCATTTTTTAAAACTCTTATACAAGGTGATTAAAAGGATAGTAGATTATATTTGTAAAGTATTTAAAAAGGTTTGTTTTTCCACTTAAAACCATCTTGAAACCATGTTTTTTGCCAGTAAAAGGCATGTGGGTGAACTTGCATTTCATGACATAAAGCTGTAAAATACCTCATAGTGAAATAGGAACTTTCTTATTAGGGTTGGATTTTCAACCTTTTTATTTAATAGTAATTATTTAATAGTCGTAGATAGAAGGGGATGTAAGAATACAATGGCGAATGAATTTCGTGTCTGCGATGATTGTCAGGCAGTAAATTTAAAAACCCTGATCCCATTATTAAAAAAGATTGACCCTGAGGCGAAAATTGAAATTGGATGTCAATCCTATTGTGGACCTGGTCGTAAAAAAACTTTTGCTTTTGTCAATAATAGACCGTTAGCAGCACTTTCCGAGGAAGAGCTGGAAGAGAAAATTAATAAAAAGCTGAAAAAATAAGTGAAACTTCCATCTAGGGGGTTTTTCTTTATTATTAAAGCTGTTTTCGTCAAAGTTTGTTGCTCTTAGAGGGATCAAAAAGCTAATTGTAACGTAGTAATAGCTATGTTTGCACAGCTTACTATTTTTGTAGATAAGATCTACAAACTTAATACGAAAGCTGCAACATAGCTAAAACAACGTGACAATCGGCTTTTGGATCTTTAAGAGCAACAAACTTTGACGAAAACAGCCATTATTAAAGATTTGCGGTTGTTTAGTATTGTCTTTTTTAATAGAAGGAATTGTGGATTTTGAGTAGAATACAAAGGGAATAGATATTTATTGTACGACCAAATGAAAGAGGGGACATCCATGGCCTATTCAGAGGAAAAGCTTTCAGAAGAAAAGGTATTTAAAGACCCTGTTCATCGCTATGTGCATGTTCGTGACCGAGTGATCTGGGATTTAATTGGAACAAAGGAATTTCAGCGTCTAAGGAGAATTAAGCAGCTAGGTACGACCTATTTAACCTTCCATGGTGCTGAACATAGCCGATTTAGCCATTCTCTTGGTGTTTATGAAATTATACGCCGAATTGTCGATGATGTATTTGAAGGGCGACCCCAGTGGAACCATGATGAACGCCTTCTTACCCTTTGTGCAGCGTTACTCCACGATTTAGGGCACGGGCCTTTTTCACATTCCTTCGAAAAAGTATTTCAGTTAGATCATGAACAATTTACCCAAGCGATTATTTTAGGAGATACAGAGGTTCATACCGTTCTACATAGGGTTGATGCTGATTTCCCGAAAAAAGTAGCTGAAGTGATTGCAAAAACATATAAAAATAAATTAGTTGTTAGTTTGATTTCGAGTCAAATTGATGCCGATCGAATGGATTACCTGCAACGGGATGCTTATTTTACAGGGGTCAGTTACGGTCATTTTGATATGGAGCGGATTTTACGGGTGATGAGACCGCGTGAAGAACAAGTAGTGATTAAGAAAAGCGGAATGCATGCGGTAGAGGACTATATTATGAGTCGCTATCAAATGTATTGGCAAGTCTATTTTCATCCAGTGACCCGTAGTGCAGAGGTTATTTTAACGAAAATTTTGCACCGTGCAAAAGCCCTTCATGAACAAGCTTATTCTTTTAAGTCGCAACCAATCCACTTTTACTCCTTATTTGCATCTCAGGTCACTTTAGAGGACTATTTAAAATTAGATGAGTCGGTGATCCTATATTATTTTCAAATGTGGCAGGAAGAGGATGATCCGATTTTAAGTGATCTTTGTCATCGATTTATGAATCGAAATTTGTTTAAATATGCAGAGTTTGATCCTGCTAAGGAATATAAGAAACATGCAGAGCTTACTATTTTATTTCAAAAGGCGGGTATTGACCCAGACTATTATTTAGTGGTCGATTCCTCTTCAGACTTACCGTATGATTTTTATCGTCCAGGTGAGGAAGAAGAGCGGTTGCCGATCCAATTGCTTATGAAAAATGAAGATATCCATGAGCTTTCACGAGAATCAGAGATTGTCGATGCAATTTCCGGAAAAAGAAGAACGGATCACAAACTCTATTTTCCAATGGATCTGCTACAAGATAATCGTTCGAAAAAGAGTTTTAAAAAGCAAATACGAGAACTTTTAGATATTGAGGATTGAAGTTGAAAAGAGCCTTTTCTCCTTTTTAACAAGACAACAATTTTATAAAACATCGCTAGGAAAGTACAAAGCTAGGAATACGATTTCGATTGTAGGAGTTGAACCAATTGTTAGAAGATCATACTAAAATCATGTATGCGATTGCGGAGTCTGGTGAAGTGGTCGGCAGGAAAAAACTACAAAAAATGATTTATATCGCAAAAAAGTTAGAGTTTCCATTCCTTGAAAAATTCCAATTTCATTTTTTTGGCCCTTATTCGGAGGAACTGACACTTCGGGTGGAGGAACTTTGTAATATGGAATTTTTGAATGAAGTAAAGGAAAAAAAGGGTGGCTATTTTCAATACCGCTATACGTTAACGGAAGATGGCCAACATTT
This sequence comes from uncultured Bacillaceae bacterium, assembly GCA_963708895.1. Classification (GTDB taxonomy): domain Bacteria; phylum Bacillota; class Bacilli; order Bacillales; family Cytobacillaceae; genus Bacillus_BD. The sequence continues at coordinate 47,388 of CAVPUE010000004.1, forward strand.
TTTAGGTGATAATGTAATGGATATCCCTAACTTAAAAGACTGTATGATCGATATGAACGAACAAAATGCCAGATTTCTTGAGCTTGTTTCGACTGTTTTATATTTTAATAATTTATCGAAGGAAGAAGTTCAGGAAAAGGTGTTTACATTAAAGAGCAAGCAGCGTTATACGGTTGAGGAAATTGATCATGCCTATGAATATATTGAATCGTTAAAAGAAAAGGCCCACCTTGTGTAAGGTGGGTTTTTGAATACCGTTTATTTTAAATGGGATAAGGACTTTTCCTGTCTATCGCAGTGTTCGGCAATCTTCATTTTTCACATTGTCAAAGTAATCATGTATAATTTTGATTAGATATTAAATGCTCTTTTCTCAAATATGGTTGCTTTTGGAGAGGTAAAAGATGATTGACCTTTGTTTTCAAGTTGAAGCAGTCAAATTTATTTGAGAAAGGAGCTGCAAATTTAATAGTAAAACGCAAATTGACTTTTTCTACGTTAAAATCGGCCTTTAGATTTTAACAACAGGTTTTAGAAGAAAGCATTATTAAAGTAGCTTGAAGGTGATGACAGAGAAAAATAGATAAAGGAGTTTTGCCTTTTGGATGGATTCTCGAATTTTTTAGCATACCCATTGGAACAGATTCCCTACGTGGCGATCACACTGATTATTGCTTTTTCGGTACATGAATTTTCGCATGCTTTTATAGCGTGGAAATTCGGTGATGATACGGCCAAGAATCAAGGCAGACTCACCTTAAATCCAATGTCACATTTGGATCCAATTGGAACCATACTAATTTTTATTGCGGGATTTGGCTGGGCTCGTCCGGTACCGGTAAACCGCTTTTTCTTTAAGAAACCGCGGCTTGCTGGGATTTCCGTTTCGTTTGCGGGTCCGTTGAGCAACTTAATCATGGCTTGTCTTGGTTTTATCATTTGGTATGGGTTAGTAGCCACGGGTGTGTCGGCGAGTTTACCATCTGCTGTTCCAGACTTTTTAGATATTTTTATTGGACTGAATGCGGTACTGTTTGTCTTTAATTTACTTCCACTTACCGCCACTTGATGGTTATCGGATTGTCGAGGATCTTATGCCGATAGATGTCCGTGCCAAGATGACACAGTTTGAACAGTATGGAACACTGATTTTTTTAATTTTGGTGATCACTCCGCTTGATCGCTATACCATCCAACCGATTTTTAACACAGTGCTGCCTTGGCTTGTCGGGGGATTAAATGATTTCTTTTATGGGTGGTTTTTTTAGGTGGTGTGATTCCCGAAACGTCTGATATAGAATTTTAAACAATAGTAAGATGAAGGGAGTTTTCATAAATGGAAGGAAAGAAAAGGAAAGTTGAGTTTAATATTATTAAGAACGATCCTATGGACGGACATAAAGGCTTTGGAAAAGGGGTATTGAGCCTTGATAACGTTTCTCCTGTTATTATTGATGTGGAGGAAGGCGAGGCTGTTATTGATGTCGGGGCTATGCACGCTAGAAGTGTTGTTGAAAAAGGAATCAAGTTTTTAAAAACGAAAGAGGAAGTTCCAAATGGCAAACCATACTGGCTTGTGTGGGTAACCATCGACCGCGATGAAAGAGGACCTTATTATGCAGGGGTTACGGCCTGTGAAATGACAGTAGACCGCTCGATTAGACGAGGCTACAAATCATTGCCAGAACACGTTAACCGCATGGACAAATCAATTAAGCGACATATCATTGTGGATCATATGGACGATAAGTCGAAGGTGATTTTACGAGAATTCCTGAAAAACCATAATGCTCAATTGTGGGAGAATTCTACACAGCAGTTGAAGGACGAGTTAATGGGGTAAGAATGGGTTTATTGAGATAGATTTGCCTTTATAAGCGAGAATAGCGGCACTTTTCTGGAGGTTCGATTATTTTTTCCACTATAAAGCAAGAATAGTTGCATTTTTCCAGAATCGCCAAAATTATTGCCACTATTAAATCTCTAACAAAAATAAAAGGCCACCAGCAACATCTGAGGCAGATGTCACTGGTGGCCTTTTCTATTTTCATGTCCACGGAAGGACTTTTTTATACCAAGGTACTTTTGGTCTTTCTCCCTTTGGTGTATGGGAATCATGCTCATCTTTAAATGGATGGTCTTCGTGCTCTATATGTTCTATACAATAGTCTGTTGGCTCCGTTCCAACTGTAAAGTAAGTAAATCTTTGCACTGGACAATCGTTCGTAGCGAGCTTACCTGTGGCGGGGTCGATATGGACACCCACCGTTCCTCCAGGGGCTTTGAATGACTTCGCTGGCTCATCTTCTAATGCCTTTTCCATAAAATCAATCCAGATCTTTTTAGCATGGCCCTTATCAACGGTCAGTTCAAGTGACTTTCCGTCATCATATCCGGTCCAAACAGCCGATACAAGTTGTGGCGAAAAACCGATCATCCACCGATCTGCATTTGTTGAACCTGATTTTCCTGCATAGGTTCGGGTCATATCCTCAAGCATCGTACTGCCTGTTACACTTGTATAGCTATTTAACTTTTTATCAAACATGCCGGTCATCATATGGGTCATCACAAAAGCTAATTCTGGACGCAGCACTTCTCCATATTGCTCCTTGTGCTCATAGATGACGTCTCCTTTGTGATTTTCCACTCGTTTGATCATGACAGGCGCCACCTGCTTACCCCCATTAGCAAACAGGCTATAGGCATTTGCCATCTCAATGATTTTTACACCAGCAGTGCCAAGGGCGAGAGAGGGTATCGCTGGCATATCGGTTGTAAGCCCAAATCGCTTGGCTGTTTCAACCAATGTATCTTCACCAAGAAACAAGTGGGTTTTGACCGCATAAACATTATCCGATAACGCCAGCGCTTGTGACATTGTAATATCTTCCTCTGCATATTGGTTGTTAAAATTATGCGGAGTGTATACTTCCCGATTATCATCAAATCGAAAGGTTGTCTTTGTACTAAGCATTTTCGTGACAGGGGTAAATCCCTGTTCAAGTGCTGCGTAATAAAGTAGCGGTTTCATCGTGGACCCCGGCTGACGGACCGCTTGGGTTACTCGATTAAAGGGGCTTTCACTATAATCTCTCCCACCTACAAGGGCCTTCACATAACCAGTCATCGGATCCATTGCGACGAAGCCAACTTGAATATCTGATGCATCTGTCATTCTTTTAGCAATGATATCTTCCGCAATGCTTTGCTGATCTAGATCTAGTGTCGTGTATACTTTTAATCCACCAAGTTCAATCGTGCGCTCATCAATTTGTAGGTTATGTTTTAATGCGTGCCGGACGGTATCTTGAAAATAGGGGGCAGTGACCAATGCATTATGCTGGTGTGCACCGGTAAAGTTCAATTCTTCTTGTTTTGCATTTTTTGCCTGTTGCTCCGTAATCATTTTGTTTTCGACCATTGTGGATAAAATAATTTCCTGACGATTCTTTGCCTTTTCCATTGAAGCAAGCGGTGAGTAGATACTAGGACCTTTCGGAATTCCAGCTAACATCGAACTTTCAGCTAATGATAAATCAGCGGTATCCTTTCCAAAATAATATTGACTTGCTGCTTGAACACCGTAAGCGCCATTTCCGTAATAAATCGTGTTTAAATAACCTTCGAGAATTTCTTGCTTCGAATAATTCATTTCAAGCCGAATTGTATAAAAGGCTTCATTTAGCTTCCGTTTCCATGTCTTTTCGTGCTCTAGATAAAGGTTCCGAGCAAACTGCTGGCTGATCGTACTGGCCCCTTGTACTTTTGCCATTGCTTTCAAATCGGCAATGAGAGCACCAGCAATCCTTTTATAATCAAAGCCATTATGTTCATAAAAACTTCGATCCTCAATGGAAAGTGTAGCATCCACTAAATGTGGGCTAATTTGATCGAGATTGACCCAATACCTCTTCTGCCCATTGTGGCTTTCTCCAATGACGGTTCCATCGTCGGCATAATATAAGGTGGATTGAGGTACAACAAGTGGAGGCGGACCAAGTACTTTGGCATAGGTCAAGACACCAACAAAACATAAAGCCATAACGGTAAAACCTATAATGGATAGAAAGAATAAGGCCCGAAGATATTTCATTGTTTTACGAAACCGTTGATCTGTTATAATTTCCAAGAAAATCACCCCCTAAATTGCTATCCGCTGTAGTTGGATAAAATGAAATGCGTAACAATAATTGTTATCTATCTCCTATTAATAAAAAAACCTATTAATAGTATTGAAATATTTACCCATTTTTAAACATTTTTGGGTAAAAGTGCATCTTTTTCTTTTCATTTCCAACTCATTCATCTATACTTCTTTTCGTGTTTGTTTTTTTGTTGATAGGGTTAATATAAAAAGAGCTTATGGGTCATTAATTTAATGAATGAAAAATAGATTTGATTTTTGAGGAGGAGCTAAAAATGCGTTTTGATGAGGCTTATTCAGGAAATGTGTTTATTAAAAGTCACCCTGTTTACGAGGAAAGTCAAGCGGTGATTTACGGGATGCCGATGGATTGGACGGTCAGCTTTCGTCCAGGTTCTCGTTTCGGTCCCGGTCGGATTCGCGAGGTTTCGGTGGGGCTTGAGGAATATAGTCCATATTTGGATCGTGAATTAGATGATGTTAAGTATTTTGATGCAGGGGACATTCCTCTGCCATTTGGTAATCCAGAAAGAAGTATTGGATTAATTGAAGACTATGTCGATGAATTGTTAGCGGATGGCAAATTCCCACTAGGGATGGGTGGAGAACATTTAGTCTCCTGGCCAGTCATTAAAGCGATGTATAAAAAATATCCGGATTTGGCACTTATTCATATGGATGCTCATACAGATTTGCGTGAGGAATATGAAGGTGAACCATTATCCCATTCCACCCCAATCCGGAAAGCAGCCGATTTAATTGGTCCGGAAAATATTTTTTCATTCGGGATTCGTTCTGGAATGAAAGAAGAGTTTCAGTGGGCAAAAGAAGTAGGATTACATATTTTCAAATTTGATGTTCACAAACCACTTTGTGATGTTCTGCCAAAACTATCGGGACGTCCGGTATATGTAACGATTGATATTGACGTCTTAGACCCTGCCCATGCACCAGGTACAGGAACCGTTGATGCAGGTGGGATTACATCCAAGGAACTGCTAGCATCGATTCATGAAATTGCCCGTTCTAATGTAAAAGTCGTAGGGGCTGATCTCGTTGAAGTGGCACCTGTTTATGATCCATCAGAACAAACGGCCAATACAGCAAGTAAGCTGATACGTGAAATGATTTTAGGCTTTGTAAAATAAACAACAAGGGGTCAGACTTTTAAGAGTCTGACCCCTTTTAATGGTAAAAAAGGATGGTAAATTTGTTTTAGTTGAATTTGTTTCCAAAGGTGCATACAAATTGGTGGATTTGGAAAAATATACATAGATCAGAGAAGGAGATCCATCTATATGCATCTTTTCCGAAAGACAAAAACACTTCAGGATTTAATTCAAGAGAAAAACAAATCAATACAGTCGAAGATGGACAACGGAGGTTCAAATCAAGCTACCGAAGTTATTCTTTCAGATCTCTCTCAAAATGAACAAGCGTTCAAAGAGCTTTTTCAAAACTGTTCGGATTTTGTGACTCGCACACTTTATATAAAAGGAGAGAAAAAAGTACTACTGATTTATATTGATGGATTAGTGGATACGAAAGTCATCGAAGATATACTGATCAAACCGATGATCTTTGAAGGGCTTCCTCAAATACAGGAAGGTCAATCGATTGGACAAATCATTCAACAGCAGCTAGTGGCGGTTTCTCAAGTAGAAATCGTTTCGGAAATGAAAAAACTAGTGGACGGGGTACTAGCAGGAAAAACGGGAATAGTGGTGGATGGAGAGACAAATACCATCCTTGCTGATATTCAGGGATTTGAAAAGCGGTCTATCGAAGAACCCACAACCGAAGTATCGATACGGGGTCCAAGAGATGGCTTTACAGAATCTTTACGGACCAACACAACTCTTATACGCAGAAGAATTCGAAGTACTAAACTTAAGCTTGAATCATTCACGATTGGGGAGTTATCCCAAACAAATCTTGAAATTGCTTATATTGAAGGGGTTGTCTCTCCAGCCATTTTAGAAGAAGTGCGAACGCGTATTGGACGGATTCAATTGGATGCCTTAACCGGAATTGAAACGATTGAAGAGTTTATTGAAGATGTTCCTTATTCTCCATTCCCACAGATACAGAATACCGAAAGACCAGATGTGCTAACGGCCAATCTTTTAGAGGGAAGAGTCGGTATCCTCATGGATAATAGTCCTTTTGCCCTGATTGTTCCGATGACATTTTGGAGTGGATTACAGGCTGCTGATGATTATTATGAACGGTTCATATATACGACATTTATTCGTTTTATCCGGTATATCTTTCTAAGCATTTCATTATTTTTACCTTCCTTGTATGTTGCCCTTTCAACCTTTCATCCGAAGCTGATACCAACCAATCTACTAGTCAGTGTGGCAGCAGCTAGGGAGGGGATTCCTTTTCCGGCTCTTATTGAAGCTTTAATGATGGAACTCTTATTTGAGGGATTGCGGGAGGCGGGTGTCCGGCTCCCAAGAGCAGTAGGATCTGCGGTTAGTATTGTCGGAGCACTTGTTATTGGTCAAGCTGCCGTAGAAGCAGGAATTGTTTCCGCTCCAATGGTTATCGTTGTCGCAACAACGGGTATCGCATCGTTTGCCATCCCTCGATATAATTTTGGAACTGCGATCCGATTGGTACGATTTATCATGCTCTTATTAGCAGGGATTTTGGGACTTTATGGCATAGTAGTTGGATTTATTGCTCTAACCATTCACTTAGTGTGTCTTCGTTCCTTCAGTGTTCCATATTTCAGTCCAATCGCTCCACAAATTCCAGTTGATTTGAAGGATGTCATCATAAGGGCACCTAAGTGGGCTTTGAAAACCCGACCAACATTTATTTCTAAGAATCAAAAACGTTTTCCTAAGAGACAAAGACATGAGCCAAGTTAGGGGGATCAAAAAAATGGCTAGAAAAAAAATACTTTGTTTCATGCTTGTGTTTTCAATTGGTTATTTCTACTGGATGTTGGGATCGTGTGGAATTGAATGATCGAGCAATATGGCTTGCAACTGGCTGGGATGTGGGTGAGAAAGAAGGAGTTGAAATCACCGGACAGATCGTCATTCCCTCTAATATGCAAACGAAAGGCAGTGGGGGTGGAGGAGGTACAGGAAGTGAATATATTACGGTTTCTGCAAAAGGGATCAATAGTAGAAATGCTTTGCAAAACATGCAGAATAAGCTTTCAAGGGAAGCCTTTTTTGGTCAGCGGAGAGTGGTGATGTATGGAGAGAAATTTGCCAAGAGAGGGGTTAGGGAGGAAATAGATTCGAATACTAGATCCCCAGATATAGCGCTTCGGACGGATGTCTTTGTAGTGAAGGGAGATTCTGCTTTAAAAGCACTTAACTTAACCTATCCTTTAGAAAAACCTCCTGCGACTTCTGTATTAAAGGAGCATGAACAATCTGGCGGAAAAGGAGACACCGCCTTTTTAGAATTCCTTATAGCGGCAAATAGCGATGGAATTCGTCCGACCTTGCCTGCCATTGAAATTGGTTATTTTCAAGATGAGCATCAAACGGCAAAAGGGGAATTAGCGAAACCGATTTTAAAGTTGGCAGGAATTGCGGTGTTTGATCAAGATCTTTCTTTATTGGGTTTTATGGATATGGAAGAAACAAGAGACTTTAATTGGATCATCGGAATCCTTAAAAGGCGAACATTAGCATCTGAAATAAAAGAAGGAAATGTGAGTGTGATCTTGACGGAGTTAACAAGTAAAATTATCCCTCAAAAAGTTAAGGGCCAGCAAATAGGCTTTACAGTGGAATTAAGTGGGGAAGGAGAATTAGGTGAAAATAATACGAATTTGGATTTAGATAAATTGAAAAATCTCCAATACTTGGAAAGGGAGATGGAACGGCAGGCAAAAGAGCAGATTCAAGAAACCATCACTAAAGTGCAAAAAAAATATAAAGTCGATATTTTTGGATTTGGGGAAGCGCTCTATAAAAAAAAACCTAAGCAATGGAAATCATTAAAGAAGGAGTGGGATAGACATTTTGCAGAAGCTGATATTACTGTAAAGGTGGATCTCAAAATCAACCGGATTGGTATGTCAGGGCCTTCTTTATTATATAAAGAGAGTGAGATTGAATAAATGAAGTTAACGGGGTTACAAATATTTTGGATCATTATTACCTTCAGCGTTGGAAACATGATGCTGCTTACAGTGCAACCAGCTATCGCAACAGCAAAACACGATGTTTGGATTTCCTATCTCTTAGCTAGTATAGGAGGAGTACTGCTTGTATTCATCGCAAACAAAGTGGCCCTTCTTTATCCTAAGAATACATTCATACAATATAGTAAAATCATTTTAGGAAAAGGATTTGGAACAATTATCATATTTATTTTTTTTATTCAATGGTATTCCGTTATTGCAGATATTTTATGTGAATTAGCTGACTTCGTAAATACTATTTTGCTTCCAACCACGCCTCCATGGATTTTACATGTAACGATGCTACTATTACTCATGTATGTATGCTATTTAGGTGGTATAGAAGGAATTGCGACGATGCAGTGAGGTTTTTGGCCCAATCATTGTCATCTCTATCGTAGGGCTCCTGTTTGTATCGATTCCCAATATGCAATTCGATCGAGTTTTGCCTATTTATACAGAAACAGGCATGATCCCAATTTTGAAGGGAACCTTATATCCCCTTACCTTTTTGGGAGAATGTGTCATGATGTTAATGCTTATTTCCTTTATGGATAAGCCTGAAAAGGGAACGTCTCGTTCATTATGGGGAGTAGCTTTGACAGGACTTTTTCTCAGTATTATTGCAACTAGTGTGATATTTGTGTTTGGAGATCAGGTAGCAATGAAACTAAGATTCCCAGCCTTTGATATGATTCGCTACATTAATGTGATGAACTTTATCCAAAATCTTGAAATAGTGGCTGTATTAATTTGGGCCCTTAGTGCTTTTGTTAAATTATCAGTATACTTTTTTTTAGCGAGCTATGGCACAGCACAATTATTCAAAGTGAAAGACTGGAGAAAAATGATTTGGTTTGTGGCGGCCGTTTCTTTAATAATGGCACTAGTATTTACAAACCTTTCGATCTATGGATATAAAAATTTGAGGGCGTACTGGATTCCGATTGTCCTGCCGGTTAATATCGTTGGAATCCCTTTGTTGTTATGGGTAGTGGGAAGTATTCGTAAAAAGTTAGGAAAACAGCGACAAGCCCAAACAAATTCGCAATGAGCGTTCAGGATACCTTGAAACCTGTTGGCAAAAAATTTATACTTATAAAGTTATATGTTGTGAGAAAGTTGTTCTTGTAAAGGTTGTTGTTAAAATCCAAAGGCCGATTTTAACGTAGAAATAGCTATTTTGTGCATTACTATAAAATTTGCAGCTCTTTTCTCAAACATATAAACCTATGTCAACGTGGAAACAAGGTCAATCATCTATTTTTCTTTCAAAAACAATAAAGTTTGAGAAAAGAGCCTTTTTGAGAAATGGGGTGTGGCAGTTGGAAGGCTTACAAACAGAACAATTGCCTGTTAAAATAACAGTAAATACAACGATACAGAATGGAACGGAAAAGGAAACGTATGAGTTAATTACATTTGGCTATTATGTTAAAAAGACGAAATCCGTTTTTCTTCGTTATGAGGAATTTTTAGAAGAAGGGACCATTAATACAATCGTAAAGATATCTGGACAAGAAGGATCAATTTTACGAACAGGAGCCGTAAAGATGCGAATCCCGTTTCAACAAAATAAATCTCTTACCGGAAGATATGAAACTCCATACGGGGTAATGGAGTTAGACACGGTTACTTCGAAAGTCCATCATTCCTTTGATGAAGATCTGAAAAAGGGTGAATTTGATTTTTTATATAGATTAAATATGCAAGGTTCATACGCAGGTACATATCATACGACGATAAGTTTTGAGGAGGATCAATCATGAACATAGTCGAGCAAGTGAAGACGAAATTAAAAGACGAGATTGCGGCGGCAGTTATCAAGTCGAATTTAGCAACAGAAACACAACTTCCTGAGGTGATTTTAGAAATTCCAAAGGATAAAGTAAACGGGGATTATTCAACGAATATGGCGATGCAGCTGGCTAGAGTCGCAAAAAAGGCACCTAAAGTGATCGCAGAAGAGCTTGTGGCATCTTTTGATAAAGCATCTGCTTCAATTGAAAAAATTGAAATAGCGGGTCCAGGCTTTATTAATTTTTACATGAATAATAGCTATTTAACGGATTTAATTCCAGCTATCATCGAAGCGAATGAACAATATGGTGAAAGTACCATTGGGAACAAGCAAAAGGTTCAAGTTGAGTTTGTTTCAGCGAATCCAACAGGTGATTTGCATTTAGGCCATGCCCGCGGTGCTGCGGTAGGGGATTCTCTGTGTAAAATTATGGACAAGGCAGGTTATGATGTTTCCAGGGAATATTACATTAATGATGCGGGTAACCAAATAAATAATTTGGCCCTTTCGGTGGAAGCGCGTTACTTCCAAGCACTTGGCAGGGACGACAAGCCAATGCCTGAGGATGGGTATCATGGAGAAGATATCATCGGCATCGGTAAAAGGTTGGCAGAAGAACATGGTGATCAATATGTGGAAATGGATGAGAAAGAACGCTACAATGCATTCCGCGAATATGGCTTGAAGTATGAAATGGAAAAATTAAAAAGGGACTTAGAAGATTTCCGTGTGACATTTGATGTTTGGTTCTCTGAAACATCTCTTTATCAAAATGGAAAAATTGATGAAGCATTAGCTGAATTAAGAAAAACGGGCTATATTTTCGAACAGGATGGAGCTACATGGTTACGTTCTACAGCATTCGGGGATGACAAGGATCGTGTTTTAATTAAACAGGATGGTTCTTATACTTATCTATTACCTGATATTGCTTACCACAGAGACAAGCTGGAACGTGGCTTTGAAAAACTGATCAATATTTGGGGTGCTGACCACCATGGCTATATTCCACGAATGAAGGCAGCGATTCAAGCATTAGGCTTTGATGGCGATACACTTGAAGTTGAAATCATTCAACTCGTTCATTTGTATAAAGACGGCGAAAAAATGAAGATGAGTAAACGGACAGGTAAAGCTGTAACGATGAGAGAACTTGTTGAAGAAGTGGGTCTTGATGCGACACGTTATTTCTTCGCGATGAGAAGTGCCGATACGCATCTAGATTTCGATTTAGATTTAGCGGTATCGCAGTCAAATGAAAATCCAGTATATTATGCCCAATATGCACATGCGCGGATTTGCAGTATTCTTCGCCAAGCGGAAGAGCAAAATCTAACCGCTACAGCTGATGCAGATTTCTCTCATATTCAGTCTGAGAAAGAGTTTGATGTGTTGAAGAAGTTAGGGGAATTCCCAGAAGTAGTAGGTGAGGCAGCTTTGAAAAGGATACCACACCGTATCACGAACTATATTTATGAGTTAGCTTCTACTTTCCATAGTTTCTATAATGCAGAAAAAGTTCTAGATCTAGAGCAAGTTGAAAAAACAACAGCACGTCTGTCGTTAATTAAGTCTGTGCAAATTACGCTCAAAAATGCCTTAGATTTAATTGGGGTATCAGCTCCAGAAAAAATGTAAGTGAAATGGATGAAGCGGCTTTCCTATGGTTCTATGGGAAAGCCGCTTTTTTGATGGGACAGTTCTTGAATTTGAAACGGGGTGCTAGATCATTGAAACTAAAACTAGAATCACAAAAATAGCGAAAGAGCTCGTGCTGTGTATTCTTTGAAAACTGCCCATGGGTTTATGGATTGGATGTCTTTTAGATTCATCTGTTTTGCATGGCTTTGGTCATATCTTAAAACCTCTAGGGCCTCTCCAATATAATTTTTATCATACGTATAGCAATTTATTTCTTGGTTTAAGTAAAAGCTTCTTTTATCAAAATTGGCTGTGCCAATATCACATATTTGATCGTCAATCATTAAAATTTTAGCATGGTAAAAACCCTTTTGGTATTGAAAAACGGTGGCTCCTAACGGGATCAGCGTTCGGAAATACGGATAAGAAGCTTCCTTAACAAGTGGGTGATCAGCTGTACCTGGGACTAGTATCTCCAGCTTAACTCCTCTTTTGAGTGCAGCTTGTAAATCGGCAAATACCTGTTTTCCTGGAATAAAATAAGGAGTTCCAATCAAAATTGATTTTTTAGCTTGACGAATCAGTTTAGAAAAGGTTTGTTCGAGATAAATTCCTTCAGACGGGATGACCTGATGGCGATAAGGTCCTTTTTCCAGAGTTGGAAAATAAGGATCTCGGTATTGAAGACGAACTTTCGCGGCTAATTGCCAGTCTTGTAAGAAGACATCTTGCAAATCTTGAACACCTTCGCCTTCGATTTTCAAATGGTAATCACGCCAAGGAGATAGCTTTTTATCTAAATTGATATATTCCTTCCCCACATTAAATCCACCTAAATAGCCAATCTTTCCATCAATAACGGTAATTTTTCGATGATTTCTTGCTTGTAAAGAGTAAAAGAAGAAAGGGAATGTTGGAACTTGAGAAAAGAAAAGCTCAACGCCTGAGTTTTGAAGAAATTTTTTAATTTTTCGCTTTGACTTAAGGCATCCCACCCAATCTAACATAAGCCGGACTTCTACACCTTCATTCGCTTTCTCTTTTAAAATGGATAAAAAGTCGAAACTGATCGCATCATGTTTCAGAATATAAAACAGCACATGGATATGTGAATTTGCTTGCTTTAACTGTGCAAAATAATCCTCAAATAGTTCAGGGCCTGATGTAAAGAGGGTTATGGAACTTTCTCGGACCGGATATGATTTTCTTTTATGTTGTTTTTTATGTTGTATGCGGCCAAGATTAAAATCAATCACCATCCATAAAGCTAGCAGTAGTAAGAGAATGAAAAGTCCTTTCAAAAGTTATTGCCTCCTCTAGCTAGTTTGCCTACCTTCTTAATAGTATGTACGGATAGTTGTTATCCTATGATAGGGCCCTTTTCTCAAACTTTGTTACTTTTGTAGAGAGAAGAAGCTGATTGTCTTTGTTTTCATGTTAACATAAACCTTTATTTTTGAGAAAAGAGCTGCAAATTAAGTAAGAATGCACAAAATAGCTTTTTCTACGTTAAAATCGGCCTTTGGATTTTAACAACAAACTTTACGAAAATAACCAATGATAGAAGGACGACTCCTGATAAAAAATTAGAAACCAAAAATCATCATTTGAACGATAAAGTCTTCATATTTTAATAATAAGGTAATGTACCTTTATCTCCAGATATCCAATGTCGATTCTTTTACAATAATAAAAATAAATATTTGTTAAATTATTTCTATTCAAAAAAATCAAATAGTAATATACTATTAAGTAAAACGCTTACAAGCTTTTAGGCAAACTTGTCATTTCTCCAGAATCTCACATTCTTAAAAGGAGGGACTTGTCCTGAAAAAAAGAACCGTAATTTTAAGTGGAATTCGAACTCCATTTGGTAAATTGGGCGGTAGTTTGGGAAGTCTTTCAGCATCAGATCTGGGAGGTATTGTTATTAAAGAAGCAGTCATACGTGCAGATATCTTAAAACAGGAAGTGGAAAGCGTCATGATGGGAACGGTGTTGCAAGGTGGGCAGGGGCAGATTCCATCAAGACAGGCTGCAGTAAAAGCAGGTTTACCATGGGAAGTAAAAACAGAAACCATCAATAAAGTTTGTGCATCAGGCTTAAGAAGTGTGACATTAGCAGACCAAATCATTCGTGCTGGTGATGAAGAAATAGTTGTGGCTGGTGGAATGGAATCGATGAGTAACGCTCCTTATTTTCTTCGTGATGCACGATTTGGAATGGTGATGGGGAATTCCCCCTTAAAAGATTTAATGTTAGAAGATGGATTAACATGCAGCTTTACAGGGAGCCATATGGGTCTATATGGGGAGCGCGTAGCGAAAGAGTTGCAAATAAGCCGAGATGAGCAGGATAAATGGGCACTTCGGAGTCAGTTGAGAGCGATTACTGCCATGCAGACAAAGATTTTTTCAGAGGAAATCATTCCAGTCCAGGTGCAAGACCGTAAAGGGGAAAAAGTCCTTATCACACAAGATGAGAACCCTAGGGAAGATACAACTTTAGAGAAACTATCAAAGCTAAAGCCTGTTTTTGAACAAGATGGCAGGATTACCGCTGGGAACGCGCCGGGTGTCAATGATGGAGCAGGTGCCCTCGTTTTAATGTGTGGAGAAAGGGCAGCAAAGGAGAATCGCAAGCCAGTCGCAATCATTCTAGGTCATGCGGAGATCGCGATGGAGGCAAAAGATTTTCCGAAAACGCCAGGTCTCGTCATTCAAAAACTATTACAGAAAACTGGAAAAACGTTAGAACAAATTGATTTATTTGAAATTAATGAGGCTTTTGCGGCGGTGACGTTGGCGACGATTAAGCTAGTTGGCTTAGATTCCGAAAAGGTTAATGTCAATGGTGGAGCGATTGCTCTCGGTCATCCGATTGGTGCGAGTGGTGCGCGCATCATCATCACTCTGATGAATGAATTGAAAAGGCGTGGTGGCGGCATTGGAATCGCGGCGATTTGTAGTGGCGGTGGTCAGGGCGACGCCATCATGATTGAGGTTCCAAAATAATAAGAAAATACAAGGCTTTCCCATTATATACAGTATAAAGTTAAACGGAATAAAGAAATTAAAGCCCTATAGATTACTCATCTAGTTCATGTGAGTTAGGAGGCATCATGATGGATTTACGCTTTACTGAAGAGCAGGAACTGTTGAGGAAGTTGGTCGTGGACTTTGCCCAGAGGGAGATTAAGCCTTTTGTTCCAAGGATGGAAGCGGGAGAGTTTCCTAAAGAGATTTTGAAAAAAATGGCGAGTCTCGGTTTGATGGGAATACCGGTTCCAGAAAAATATGGGGGAGCAGGGATGGACTATATCTCCTATATCATTGCGATTCATGAGCTATCAAAGGTAAGTGCAAGCGTCGGGGTGATCCTTTCCGTTCATACATCGGTTGGCACGAATCCGATTTTATTTTTCGGAACGGAGGAACAAAAGCAAGCCTATGTCCCAAAGCTCGCAAAGGGACAATACTTGGGTGCCTTTTGTTTGACCGAATCTGAAGCTGGGTCCGATGCTGGAAATATTAAAACAAAAGCGATTCAAAACGGTGATCATTATATTTTGAATGGCTCTAAGCTTTTTATTACGAATGGCGGTGTCGCCGATGTTTATATTGTCTTTGCTGTTACAAACTCTAAGCTCAAAACGAGAGGAATCACGGCGTTTATCGTTGAAAAAAATACACCTGGTCTAATCTTTGGAAAAGATGAACATAAAATGGGACTACATGGCTCAAGAACGCTTCAATTAAACTTTGAAAATATGAAAGTACCCATCAAAAATAGGCTGGGTAAAGAGGGGGAAGGCTTTAAGATTGCCTTAGCAAACTTGGAATTTGGACGAATTGGAATTGCCGCTCAAGCCTTAGGTATTGCGGAAGCGGCATTGGAAGAGGCTGTCACTTATGCAAGGACGAGAAGACAATTCGGAAAAACGATTGCAGAGCAACAAGGGGTTGGATTTAAATTAGCTGATATGGCGACAAGTACTGAAGTCGCTAAATTGTTAGTTTATCGAGCTGCCTTTTTAAAACAAAAGGGTAATTCCTGTGCAAAAGAAGCGTCGATAGCCAAACTATTTTCTTCTAAAACGGCGATGGAGGTGGCGACAGAGGCTGTCCAAATCTTTGGAGGATATGGCTATACAGAGGATTATCCAGTGGAACGATTTTTCCGCGATGCCAAAATTACCGAGATCTATGAGGGGACTAGTGAAATTCAACGAATCGTGATCGCCAAGCATCTGTAAGCTTCAGCAAAGGGCAAAGGAGTAATGAAGATGTATTTCAACTTAAGTGATGAACACGAAATGATACGTCGAATGGTACGAAATTTTGCTCAGAAGGAAGTGGCTCCGACTGCAAGAGAGCGAGATGAGAAAGAGCAATATGATCCTCGAATTTTCAAAGTAATGGCAGAGCTTGGCTTGACTGGGATTCCGTGGCCTGAAGAGTATGGTGGAATCGGTAGTGATTATTTGGCTTATATAATCGCAATTGAAGAATTAGCACGCGTATGTGCTTCAACAGCCGTAACGCTTTCGGCACATACTTCACTAGCGGGATGGCCGATTTATAAATTCGGAACCGAAGTCCAGAAACAAAAATATTTAAAACCACTTGGCTTAGGTGAGAAGGTTGGCGCTTATGGGTTAACAGAGCCTAGTAGTGGTTCGGACGCAGGTGGAATGAAAACAACCGCTCGTCTTGAAGGCGATCATTATGTTTTAAATGGATCCAAGATATTCATCACAAATGGTGGGATCGCTGATATTTATATCGTCTTTGCGTTAACCGATTCCGCAATGAAACAAAAGGGGATAACCGCATTTATTGTAGAAAAGGATACTCCAGGTTTTTCAATTGGAAAAAAGGAAAAGAAACTAGGAATCCGTTCTTCTCCAACAACCGAGATTATTTTTGAAGAATGTAAAGTGCTTAAGGAAAATGTGCTTGGACATGTAGGGGAAGGCTTTAAAATTGCGATGATGACGTTGGACGGGGGACGCAATGGGATTGCGGCACAAGCAGTTGGGATTGCACAAGGGGCACTAGATGAGGCCGTTCAATATGCTAAGACCCGTGTTCAATTTGGCAAGCCAATTGCCTCACAGCAAGGAATTTCGTTTAAATTAGCAGATATGGCAACAAATGTTGAAGGAGCAAGACTATTAACTTATCAAGCAGCATGGCGTGAAAGTGAAGGCTTGTCTTATCGAAAAGAGTCAGCGATGTCAAAGTTATTTGCTGGTGATACGGCCATGAAGGTGACCACCGAAGCGGTGCAAGTATTTGGGGGCTATGGTTATACAAAGGAATATCCAGTAGAACGCTTTATGCGTGACGCGAAAATAACGCAAATTTATGAAGGGACACAAGAAATCCAACGGTTGGTCATTTCGCGCATACTGACAGGGTCATGAGTGAAGGAAGAGTTTATTCATCTTTTTGAAGTAAATATTCTACTAAAATACGATGAAGCAAAGGGAGAAGATAGGGATGAAAAAACGTGTGGTGCATGCTTCGATTAAGGATGAGCGACTGATTAAGAAGCGTAGGGATCAAATGATTAATGGGGCAGTTAAGCTATTTATCGAAAAGGGGTTTCATCGTACGACTACAAGGGAGATTGCTCGAGCGGCAGGTTTTAGCATTGGAACCTTATATGAGTATATACGTGAAAAGGAAGATGTTTTATATTTAGTATGTGATCGTATCTATGATCAGGTGAAGGAGCGACTACAACAGTTTCTTGATACGGAGAAAACGACGATTGAGGCACTCCGCCAAGGGATTGCCAATTACTTCCGAGTAGTCGATGACATGCAGGATGAAGTGCTGGTCATGTATCAGGAGGTTAAATCATTACCGAAAGATGCGCTAACCTATGTGTTAAATAAGGAATTAGAACTTGTTGAATTATTTGCTAAAATGCTCAGGCGCTGTGTGGAAAATAAAGAACTATATATAAGCGATAGTGAAGTTAAATTGTATGCACATAACATTTATGTAGCGGGACAAATGTGGTCATTTCGTCGGTGGGTGTTAAGGAAAATGTTTACCCTTGATGAATATGTTGAATTACAAACAGCATTTTTAATCCAAGGTGCCAAAGGGATGAAAATGGCAAATAAAGAAACGATTATTATATAAGGCTCTTTTCTCAAACTTTGTTTCTTTTGGTGAGATAAAAAAAGAGGATTGACGTTATTATCACGTTGACACTACACATTAATTTTGAGAAAAGAGCTACAGACTAATTTTACAAAAACAGTTTATATGAACTTGCAAGCTCTTTTCCCAAAAATCAGTTAAGCTTGGGAAAAGAGCTTTCTAAAATAAGAATTTATTTGGGATTTTACATAAACTTTACATAAAATTTAGTATAATCGTTAATAGATATGAATTCAGATCCCGTAAACAAATCATTAGCACCTAAAAATATTCTAGTGGATACTCTCGTAACTCGAGTACTTATTAATCCAGGAAGAAGTGAAGAGGCTTGAAGTGGTTATCGTTCATACTAATTTGGTTGGGAGTAGTAGCCTTTTCCATTTATTTATATAACAAACAGCTCGGTGCAATCCCCTTTTTACTATTGTCCATTTACTTCTTTATTACAGCGAAAAAAAAATTTTCTAAATGATTTTTAACCAATGTATATGTAAATTTGAAATAATCCAAGAGAATCTCTAACTAGAACTAGCATAAACCCCAGTATTTTGTTTATAATGAAGAATATGTATTTTAGTGAAAAATACTATTCATCATGTTTTTTGGCTTTATTTTGCTATTCTTATTAGATGGATAGTGTGAGAGAAAGGACGTGCAGGTCTTGAGTTTACAATACTCAAAAGAGGAATTATCTGAAATGTCTTTAATAGAGATTGCATACGAAATTATGTTGGACAAGAAAAAGGCAATTCCATTTTCAGAGATTATCGAAGAATTGAAGAAATTGCTCGGACATTCAGATGAAGAGATTAAATCGAGGATCGCCCAATTTTATACGGATTTAAATATAGACGGTCGCTTTCTATCCCTTGGAGAAAATCAATGGGGACTGCGGATTTGGTATCCGGTTGACCAAGTAGTTGAGGAAATTGTGAATCCGGTGAAAGCGAAGAAGAAGAAGAAAGCGAAGAAAAAGGTCGTTGAAGAAGATCTTGACTTTGATGATGATGATGAAGATGAATTTGACGAGGATGGATTTGATAAAGTCGAGGACTTAATCGATGACGTTGATTTAGACGATGACGATCTAGATGATGATGATGACGATGATCTAGATGAGGATTTAGATAAAGCAATTGATGATGATCTAGACGATGATATTGAGGAAATCGATGAAGACTTAATCGATGAAGATTTAGAAGAAGATGAGTTTGAAATTGACGAGGAAGAAGAAGACCTAGACGATAAATCAGATTCTAAGTAAACAGGACAATCTCGAAAATCACCTTGACTTTTTGATGGTCTACTTGTAGAATCATTTTTGGGCTCTTAAATGAGATCTTAATTTAGAAGAGTAGCGCTCCCTTACTTGAAGAAGTAAGAGGAGCGTTTTTATTTTTTATGAGAATTGTCGAAATTTGACGCTCCTTAATAACTAAGGGATTGCTTTTTAAAAAAGCAAAAGAGCAATAATCTTATAATTTTACTTATTTATGTGTCTTTAAATAGAGTTTAAATGCGCAAACTGTATTAGAGGAGGAATTTTTACTATGACAAAATATATTTTTGTAACAGGTGGCGTGGTGTCGTCGCTTGGAAAAGGAATTACAGCAGCTTCATTAGGAAGATTGCTAAAAAACAGAGGAGTAAGCGTTACGGTTCAAAAATTTGATCCCTATATTAACGTGGATCCAGGAACAATGAGTCCGTATCAGCACGGCGAAGTATTTGTAACGGATGATGGCGCGGAAACAGACTTAGATTTAGGTCACTATGAACGTCTTATTGATATTAACTTAAATAAATACAGCAATGTGACAACAGGAAAAGTATATTCTACTGTCATCAAAAAAGAGCGTCGTGGCGATTACCTAGGTGGAACTGTCCAGGTTATTCCTCATATTACAAATGAAATTAAA
The DNA here is from genome assembly GCA_963708895.1 of uncultured Bacillaceae bacterium. Classification (GTDB taxonomy): domain Bacteria; phylum Bacillota; class Bacilli; order Bacillales; family Cytobacillaceae; genus Bacillus_BD. Next base: position 67,235 of record CAVPUE010000004.1, read on the forward strand.
GAGCGTTTATTCCGTGCTGGCCGTGAAACAGGTGCAGATGTAGTGATAACTGAAATCGGTGGAACGGTTGGTGATATCGAGGGATTGCCGTTCTTGGAAGCCATTCGCCAAGTGAAAAGTGATGTAGGTGCTGAAAATGTCATGTATATTCACGTTTCATTGGTTCCTTATATTAAAGCAGCTGGTGAAATGAAAACAAAACCAACTCAGCACAGTGTAAAAGAATTACGCAGTCTGGGGATTCAGCCAAATCTTATTGTTGTGCGGACGGAAATGCCTATGACACAAGAAATGAAGGATAAGCTTGCTTTATTCTGTGATATCAATCAAGAAGCGGTTATTGAATGTCAAGATGCGGACCACCTTTTAGCGATTCCTCTTGCGTTACAGGCTCAAAATATGGATTCAATTGTTTGTAAACATTTGAAATTAGACTGTCAACCGGCAGACATGACTGAATGGTCAGAACTTCTTGAAAAGGTTCGTAATCTTTCTAAGAAGACTAAAATTGGTCTTGTTGGTAAATATGTTGAATTGCAAGATGCTTATTTATCGGTCGTAGAGGCTTTAAAACATGCTGGATATGCATTTGACTCAGATGTTGAAGTTAAATGGATTGATTCTGAACAAGTAAACGATGAAAATGTAGCCTCTTTATTAGATGATGTAGATGGGGTCCTTGTTCCAGGTGGATTTGGTGATCGTGGTATAGAAGGCAAAATTTCAGCGATTCGCTATGCTCGTGAACAAAAGAGACCATTCTTAGGAATATGTCTAGGTATGCAGCTGGCTTCAATCGAGTTTGCACGTAATGTTCTTGGTTTAGAAGGCGCACATACTTCTGAAATTAACCCAGAAACCCCACATGCAATTATAGATTTACTTCCAGAACAAAAGGATATTGAAGAACTTGGCGGAACTCTTCGTCTTGGGCTATATCCTTGTAAGTTATCTGAAGGCACAAAAGCTTATGAAGCCTATCAAGATGAAGTAGTGTATGAACGTCACCGTCATCGTTATGAGTTTAATAATCAATATCGTCAAACGATGGAAGAAAAGGGATTTATCTTCTCTGGTACAAGCCCTGACGGACGTCTAGTTGAGATTGTTGAACTTCAGGAGCACCCATGGTTTGTGGCTTCACAATTCCACCCTGAATTCATCTCAAGACCAAACCGTCCACAACCATTATTCCGTGAATTTATTGGAGCTTCTTTGAAGAATAAGGAGTAATAAACCAAAAATAGGCACCTCCCAAATTTTGGGGGGTGCCATATTTTTACTCTAAATCTGCATCCAATTCTTTCAAAATCTCATCGATTGTAAATTTTAAGCCATAATAGACAAACAACGCGGTCATGGAATATGGAAGGCCGATTCGATTACCATCTTCTGTAGGTACTAAGCCTTTTTTGAGCGGTAAATCAATATGTATATCGGCCAAATCAACGATGGACTCATCATCATTCTCTGTAGTTGCTGAAATCGATACAAATGGAATACCCTTTTCATTCAATCTTTTAGCTAGTGTGAGCGCTTCTGGATGTGTAGAAAATCGTGTTACTAGTAATACACGATCGATTTCGGTAATTGAGTTTAAAGTCTCATCCTTATTTAGAGCAACGGCATGCGATAGAGGCTCCACTCCGTCAATAGCCTCAGATGTAATAGCTGCCATTTCATCTGTTCCATAGAGATAGATGCTTCCTCCAGAAACAATCGATTGCGATAGTAAACGGGCCCCATCTTCAATGTTGTATATTTGCTTGTCTTGAATGGAATTAAATACTCCTCTGAGTTGAGTTGCAAAAATTTTTAACAAAAAATCCCCTCCATAAATATATGTATGTTACAATTGTGACAAATTAACAAATTAGTAAAACGTATTTGTAACTTAAAACACACCAAACTAATCGATAAGACAAAGAAGGAGTTTTCGGTATAATCTCGAATTAACTTAGAATGAATAGAACTCCTAAATAAATGCTACAAAAGTAGTCATAAACATCGTACCCACGAATCATTTAGTATAAATCAACACTACCATTTAACAAAGCAAATTAATAAAAACTTTTACGCTTTTCATATTATAATCAATTTAGGGTGTAGATCAATTCAAGAAGAAGAGGTGGCACAATGAGTGAAAAAGTACTTATAGTGGATGATCAATACGGAATTCGCATACTACTTAACGAAGTATTGCAAAAGGAAGGCTATGATACATATCAAGCGGCAAATGGGTTACAGGCTTTAGAAATTGTACAAGAAAATGTACCAGATCTCATTTTATTGGATATGAAAATACCTGGAATGGATGGAATTGAAATTTTAAAAAGGGTGAAAGCGCTTTACCCGGATATGAAAGTGATTATTATGACAGCATACGGGGAACTAGATATGATCCAAGAAGCCATGGATTTAGGAGCTATTACCCACTTTGCTAAACCCTTTGATATCGTTGATATTCGAGAAGCTGTGAAAAAATATTTAGCACTTCCAAGTCAAGCCTAAACCGATATGGTCGTTCTATATACCTTAGTAGAACTTCCCTATATATGATTTTTCCAAGTGGAAATAGCATTTCTAGGAGTATTTTGGTATGATACTAGTAGATCTTCCAGCTATGGATTTGATTGACTGATTTTGCTAATAAAGACAGATTACATGGATTTAACAACAAACTTTATGAAAATAGCCTATGGCTTGTTTTATTAGAGTAAACCGCCTTTAAGGAGGCGGTTTTAGCTGTATTCATGTATATAAGTAATCCAGACATACATATTTTAGGCTTATGTACTAAGAAATTCTCATTATTTCATAGGTTAATTCAGGTACTTAATCGGAAAAATAATGACGATAAATATATTTTTTTAAAATCGAAAGGGGTATAATCATGAAGTTTTTTATCGATACTGCAAATATGGAAGAAATTAAAGAGGCCTTTCATCTAGGAATTATTTCGGGCGTAACAACAAATCCGTCATTAGTAGCAAAGGAAAAAGATATTTCTTTCCATGATCGTTTACGCGAAATCGCTGAGCTTGTTCCTGGGTCTGTAAGTGGGGAAGTCATTGCCCTAGATGCGGAAGGAATGATTAAAGAAGGTAGAGAATTAGCTGCCATTGCTCCAAATATTACCGTTAAAATCCCAATGACTCCAGACGGTATGACTGCTGTATCGACACTTTCAAAAGAAGGTATCAAAACCAATGTAACTCTTATTTTCAGTGCGAACCAAGCATTGCTTGCTGCTAGAGCAGGTGCAACCTATGTGTCACCTTTCGTAGGAAGATTAGATGATATTGGTCATAATGGTTTAGATTTAATTTCAACCATTGCCGAAATCTTTGCCATCCATGGACTTGATACTCAAATTATTGCTGCTTCTATTAGACATCCTCAACACGTTACAGATGCTGCATTACGTGGTGCTCATATTGCAACGATTCCGTATAAAGTAATTAAGCAACTTTTTAATCATCCTTTAACTGACAAAGGAATTGAAGCATTCATTGCGGATTGGAAAACTCGTGGATAAGTAAGACCAAGACCAATATGACCTGTCATAAGGTGATAATAAGTTTAACGGGGGGCTTCCTCAGGTAAGTCGCCCACCCTTTTTCCTCAAGTAATGCAGTCTAACCCTGGAACCTATTTTTTCTTTTACGCTAAAATAGAAATATATGTAGAAATTGTAACTTTTTCCTCAACTTTATGGATGATGGTTATATTTTGTGTAAAATAAAGGATGGGTTTATGATAAAGAGTCGATTTAACATTCCTATAATGAGAAGACAAAATATGCAACAAGACATGGAAGGGAGTATACAATGGAAAAATTAATGATTGCAGGAGGCTATCCGTTAAAAGGGACAGTTCGAATCAGTGGGGCTAAGAATAGTGCTGTTGCATTAATTCCAGCGACCATATTAGCTGATTCCCCTGTAACGATTGAAGGGTTGCCTGATATTTCTGATGTCCATATTTTAAAAGGATTACTAGAGGAAATCGGGGGAAAAGTAGATATTACCGAAAATAATATGACTGTAGACCCTTCAACGATGATTTCCATGCCCCTACCGAACGGGAAAGTCAAAATGCTCCGTGCTTCCTACTATTTGATGGGTGCGATGCTAGGTCGTTTTAAAAAGGCCGTGATTGGATTACCAGGTGGATGTCATCTTGGACCAAGACCGATTGACCAACATATAAAAGGTTTTGAAGCGCTCGGAGCAAAGGTTACAAATGAGCAGGGTGCGATTTATTTGCGAGCTGATGAGTTAAAAGGAGCGCGAATATACTTGGATGTTGTGAGTGTTGGTGCAACGATTAATATTATGCTAGCAGCTGTCCGGGCAAAAGGTCGTACAGTCATTGAAAATGCGGCAAAGGAACCAGAGATTATTGATGTGGCAACTTTATTAACCAATATGGGAGCTAAAATCAAAGGAGCTGGAACCGATATTATTCGGATCGATGGAGTGGACACACTTCATGGTTGCAGACATACGATTATTCCGGATCGTATTGAGGCAGGTACATATATTATTATTGGTGCGGCTGTAGGGGAAGGCGTTATTATTGATAATGTGATTCCTCAGCATCTCGAGTCCCTCATTGCCAAGCTTCGTGAAATGGGTGTAATCGTTGAAACGAAGGATGACCAAGTATACGTTCATTCTGTTCCTAAAATGAAAGCAGTAGATATTAAAACACTTGTTTATCCAGGTTTTCCTACAGACCTACAACAACCATTTACTTCTTTATTAACAATGGCAGAAGGAACAGGTATGGTTACAGATACCATCTATGGAGCTCGGTTTAAACATACGGATGAATTAAGAAGAATGAACGCTGATATTAAAGTGGAAGGACGGACAGCCGTCATCCATGGACCTGTTCAGTTAGCTGGAGCAAAAGTGAAGGCTAGTGATTTAAGAGCAGGCGCAGCACTTGTTATTGCTGGGTTAATCGCAGAAGGTGTTACAGAGGTAACAGGTCTCGAGCACATTGATCGTGGATACAGTCATATGGTTGAAAAATTAAATGGGTTAGGTGCAACAATTTGGCGAGAAAGCTTAACTCAGGACGAAATAGAACAAACAAAGAATGCATAATTATCCAAATAGGTTATAATAAGAAAGTGATTTGAGAGGCTAAGGCTCTTTTAAAGGTCTAAAATACAATAGCAGGAGAGGTAAGAAGATGGAAAGAAGTTTAACAATGGAATTAGTTCGTGTAACAGAAGGAGCAGCACAAGAATCAGCTCGTTGGTTAGGAAGAGGAAAAAAGGAAGAAGCTGATGATGCGGCAACAACAGCGATGCGTCAAGTTTTTGACACGGTACCAATGCAAGGAATAGTAGTCATTGGTGAAGGGGAAATGGACGAAGCACCGATGCTTTATATAGGTGAAAAGCTAGGAACAGGGGTTGGTCCTGAAGTTGATGTGGCTGTAGATCCAGTCGAAGGAACAGAAATTGTAGCATCAGGTGGTTCGGGCTCACTTGCAGTTTTAGCTGTTGCCGATCGAGGAAATCTTCTTCATGCACCAGATATGTATATGGATAAAATTGCTGTCGGACCTGAGGCAGTGGGGCTTATTGATATTAATGCTCCTGTTATTGAAAATTTAAAAGCTGTAGCCAAAGCAAAAAATAAACCAATTGAAGATGTGGTCGTGACAATCTTAAATCGTGAACGTCATGCAGATAAGATTCAACAAATACGTGAAGCTGGCGCTCGCATTAAGTTAATTGAAGCTGGAGATGTAGCTGGAGCAATCAATACTGCATTTGAACATACAGGGGTTGACATGTTACTTGGTGCTGGTGGTGCACCAGAAGGAGTCTTGGCCGCTGTTGCTTTAAAATGTCTAGGTGGAGAGATTCAAGGAAAACTATTACCACAAAATGATGAAGAAAGAAAACGTTGTAAAGAGATGGGCGTTGATGTAAACCAAGTTCTATATATGGACGACTTAGTAAAAGGCGATGACGCTATTTTTGCTGCTACTGGTATTACGGATGGCGAACTTCTTAAAGGCGTTAAATTTATAGGTGGGCATGCAACGACACATTCCGTAGTTATGCGTTTTAAGTCTGGAACCGTTCGTTTTATCGAGGGGCGCCACAGCATGGCAAAAAAACCACATTTAGTTGTTAAAGAATAAGTAATTAGAACGCTCCAATGGGTTAACAGAGTTGTTGACTTATTGGAGCACTATTCATAGTATCGGGGAAGCAGTCGCAGTAAAAATAGAAAAAGAAATGATCATTCCTTTTCCAGAAAAAAGATATTGATTTAGTCCACATAAGGATGTAAAATAAATCATTACTTCTTCATAATCCATGAAAACTTACATGAGATATTCTTCAAGTGTTTTCAGATACCTCAATATACATGCAAACTTCCAAATAAACCTTTCATTATATTGCCTGTTTGTTCTGCTAGTGAAAGGAATGATTGAAAATTCAAAAGAGTGGTGTAACTATGGGATTAAATATATCAAGTTTAGAGAATATGAAATTGAAAGAGCTATACGAATTAGCTCGTGAGTATAAAGTTTCTTATTACAGTAAATTAACAAAGAAAGAATTAATATTTGCAATTTTAAAAGCACGGGCTGAACAGGAAGGGTACTTTTTTATGGAAGGTGTCCTCGAAATTATTCAATCTGAAGGCTTCGGGTTCTTAAGACCAATTAATTATTCACCAAGTTCGGAAGATATTTACATTTCAGCTTCACAAATTCGTCGATTTGATTTGCGAAATGGGGATAAAGTTTCAGGGAAGGTTCGTCCTCCTAAAGAAAATGAACGATATTTTGGATTACTGCAAGTAGAAGCAGTCAACGGTGATGACCCTGAGTCATCAAAAGAACGTGTCCATTTTCCAGGATTAACTCCATTGTATCCTGATCGCCAAATGAAACTAGAAACAACACCTAATAAAATTTCCACTAGAATCATGGACATCCTAGCTCCTGTAGGATTTGGTCAACGTGGCTTAATTGTTGCGCCTCCAAAGGCGGGTAAAACGATGTTAATTAAGGAAATTGCTAACAGTGTAACCGTTAACCATCCTGAAGCGGAATTAATTGTTCTTCTCATTGATGAACGACCAGAGGAAGTGACAGATATTGAGCGTTCTGTTCATGGAGATGTTGTCAGTTCTACCTTTGACGAAGTACCGGAAAACCATATTAAAGTAGCTGAACTAGTGCTAGAACGTGCCATGCGACTTGTCGAACATAAGCGTGATGTGGTCATCCTAATGGATAGTATTACTAGATTAGCACGTGCCTACAACTTAGTGATTCCTCCAAGTGGACGTACATTATCAGGGGGGATTGATCCGGCTGCATTCCACCGTCCGAAACGCTTCTTTGGTGCAGCACGTAATATCGAAGAAGGCGGAAGTTTAACGATTTTAGCAACGGCCTTAGTCGATACCGGTTCACGTATGGATGATGTAATTTATGAGGAATTTAAAGGGACAGGTAATATGGAGCTACATCTTGATCGTGCACTTGCTGAAAGAAGAATCTTTCCTGCAATTGATATTCGTCGTTCTGGTACAAGAAAAGAAGAATTACTTCTTCCGAAGGATCAGTTGGATCTATTATGGGCGATTCGTAAATCAATGACAGATTCACCAGACTTCTCAGAGAAATTTATTCGTAAGCTAAAACATACAAAATCGAATGAAGAGTTCTTTTCCCATTTAAGCGATGAAATGAAGTCAAAACGGTCATAATTTATGAAATAGCTTTGACAAAAAGGTAAAAAAATGAAGTTGCATTTTAAAAATTACCTTGCTATAATATGTAGAGTGTTTTTTAGTAGTAAATGCGTAATTACGTTTGTCACATATAACTCTGTCTCGAAAGATTCAGGGCGGAAGGAGCTGAAAGGGAATGAAAGCAGGAATTCATCCAAATTATAAAAAAGCATCAGTGAAATGTGCTTGTGGTAATGAGTTTGAAACAGGTTCAGTGAAAGAAGCGATCCGTGTTGAAACTTGTTCTGAATGCCATCCATTCTACACAGGACGTCAAAAATTTGCTGAAGCTGGCGGTCGTGTTGATCGATTCAATAAAAAATACGGTCTTAAATAAGAACGTAGCGACACTGAAATTTAGTAATCGTAAAAAGACAACAGGCAGGTTTTCAACTTGGCCTGTTTTTTATTGCTTGAAATTCATAATTTCACAAACATAGAATCAAAAAATGGATAGTATACATAAAGTCATTTTTGACCAAGAATATTGACTATACTATAATTAGAATACTATAAATGTGGAACAAAAGTCGTATATCGAGAAAAAGAGGTGCATGCCATGTTTGATCGTTTACAAGCTGTTGAAGATCGTTATGATCGATTAAATGAACTATTAAGTGATCCTGAGGTCATCAGTGATAGTAATAAATTACGTGAATATTCAAAGGAGCAGTCAGACATTCAAGAGACTGTTTCAACTTATCGTCAATATAAAGCAGTACGTCAACAATTAAATGAAGCGAAAGAAATGCTTGAGGAAAAACTTGAACCAGAAATGAAGGAAATGGTTAAAGAAGAAGTACATGAACTAGAGCCAAAATTAGAGGAACTAGAAGGTGTACTGAAAATTCTCTTAATCCCGAAAGATCCGAACGATGACAAAAACGTCATCATGGAAATTCGTGGTGCTGCTGGTGGGGATGAGGCGGCCTTATTCGCGGCTGACCTATATCGTATGTATAGCAAATATGCCGAAGCCCAACATTGGAAAACGGATGTGATTGAAACCCATTCAACTGGAGTCGGTGGTTATAAAGAAATAATCTTTATGATTAACGGTCAGGGTGCTTATTCTAAGCTTAAATATGAAAATGGGGCACATCGGGTTCAACGTGTACCTGAAACAGAATCAGGTGGTCGTATTCATACATCCACTGCCACTGTAGCCGTTCTTCCAGAAACAGAGGAAGTAGAAATAGAAATTCATGATAAGGATATTCGTGTTGATACGTTTGCATCAAGTGGACCAGGTGGACAAAGTGTTAACACCACGATGTCTGCCGTTCGGTTGACTCACTTACCAACAATGACTGTTGTTTCTTGTCAGGATGAAAAATCACAAATTAAAAATAAAGAAAAAGCCATGAAGGTTCTACGTGCTCGTGTTTATGATAAATTTCAACGTGAAGCACAAGCTGAATATGATCAACAACGTAAGTCTGCAGTTGGAACTGGTGACCGTTCTGAACGAATTCGAACATATAATTTTCCGCAAAATCGCGTAACCGATCACCGCATTGGATTAACGATTCAAAAGCTTGATCAAATTCTTGAAGGTAAACTTGATGATATCATCAATGCTCTTATTATGGAGGAGCAATCAAGCAAATTAGAAAGTGCAGAGGATTAATAATGGGCAAAATTTACGAAGCTCTGAAATGGGCTTCTTCTTTTTTACGTGAAAGTGATCGTGATGAAAATGCAGGAGAATTATTGCTGCGATATTATACAGGAATGGACCGCTCGAAATTACTAGCCAACTTACGTGAAGAGCTAGCACCCCAAGTAGAAAGTGCTTTTAAGGAAGCTGTTCTTTTGCATGGAGAAGGGCGCCCGATTCAATACATCATGGGCTTTGAGGAATTCTATGGCCGTACATTTAAAGTGAATGAGCATGTGCTAATCCCGAGGCCTGAGACAGAGGAATTAGTGCTAGGAGCTCTCCAGCGAATAAATCGATTATTTGGTGAAGACGAGAAGTTAGCTGTAGCCGATATTGGAACCGGTAGTGGGGCAATTGCGATTTCACTAAAATTGGAGCGTCCATCTTTACAGGTGACGGCTACTGATATTTCGGTCGATGCACTGAATTTAGCGAGGAGTAACGCTAAGGAGCTTTCCGCTTCCATTGAATTTGTTGTTGGTGACACCCTCTTGCCGTTTATGAATCAGGGGAAAAAATTTGATGTAGTGATTTCGAATCCACCCTATATACCTTTGAGCGATCAACAAGAGATGTCGATTGTGGTGACTGGACATGAGCCACATCAAGCGTTATTTGCTGGAGATGACGGGCTAGATGTGTACAGGAGATTGGCCGACCAGTTGCCACATGTATTAAAGGAGAAGGCTTTAGTAGGATTTGAGGTGGGTGCAGGTCAAAGTAAGCAAGTTGTCTGAGCTTTTGAAGAGAGCATTTTCTCAAGCTAAAGTGGAGACGGTTTATGATATAAATGGGAAAGATCGTATGGTTTTCATGGAGTTGACATAAAGAAGGGGATTCTCTCTTCTTTTTTTTATAGCAAAGTACAGGATTTAAATAGTCTATTCATAATATTCTAAAAATTTTGTTTTTTAGTAGTTTGAAAAGTTGGTAACCTGTCCAAACTGTTTTAGTGAAGGGACGGTGCTAACATGAAACGAAAAAATATCGCAATCATTTATTTATTAATTTTATCGATTGGAACAATATTAAGTTTATATATACCGAAAAATGAAGTAACAGCCAATGAGGCAGTCATCATCCCAAGCGATGCGATTCGTTTACGAATTCTAGCAAACAGTGACCGTGAAGAAGATCAAAGCGTAAAGCGATTGGTAAGGGACGATGTGAATGCTGAAATTACAAAATGGGTATCAACCTTAACTTCAAAACAAGAAGCAAAAAGGGTCATCCAAGAAGGACTTCCCGAACTTCAACAAATCGCTGAAAATGTACTAATAGAGGAAAATGTGAACCAGTCCGTAAAGGTTGAGTTTGGAGTAGTAGACTTTCCAACAAAATTGTATGGAGAATTTTTGTATCCAGCTGGTGAGTATGAAGCCATCCTCATCACACTTGGAGAGGGAAAGGGTGCTAACTGGTGGTGTGTTTTATTCCCTCCATTATGTTTCCTTGATTTCTCAAATGGGGTAGCAGTAAGTGAAGGCTTTGATGAAGAAGAAGAGAAAAAACAACAGGAAGAAGAGAAAAAGAAATCACTCCAAGTCGTGAAGTATGGAATTGATAAAAAGTTAGGAAAAACAGAATCCCCAGTATTTACAAGTGAAGATGAAGAGCCGGTAAAAGTAAAATTCTTTATTGTAGAAATTTGGGATCGAATATTTGGATAAACGATAAAGGAGTCTTGTAAAGGGCTTCTTTTTTTGATAAGGCTCTTTTCTCAAACTTTATGAAAACAGCCTTTTATAAAAAAAGGCTCTTTCTCAACTTTATGAAAACAGCTCCTGACAAAAAAAATAGTTCTACTTTTCTCTCTAATAACATATTAATAGATTACCATGTTTAGTAGGAGGATTAAATAATGAAATTAACTGTTCGAATAGCAAGCTTTGAGGATATAGATATTTTAAAGGCATTTTTAGAAAAAGCAAAGTTAAATACAAAAGGGATCAACGAAATGATAGATTCCTTTTTAATCATGGAGGATGAAGATGGGCAATTGAAGGCAACAATTGGGATGGAGCAATTTGGAGCGAGTGGTTTATTGCGTTCATTAGTTGTGACAGCGAGTACATCAGAAAATGATTTATTATCTTTATTCAGGGAAATGTTTCTTTTGGCAAAGAATAAGGAAATCAAAGACTTATATTTAGCAACGAATAAGTTGGGTGCCATGAAATTTGTGGAAGTGTTAGGATTTGAACCGGTGGATAAAGATCAAATTCCAATGGCCTTTTTATCATCAGAACATGTTAAACACATCCTTACTGTGGATAACTCAGTGTTTTTAAAACATGCCATTTCGTTTTAAAGGATTGTAAGTGATTATACTAAATAAGTTTCGTTTCCAATGAATAATCCCCTAACTTGGGGATTATTTTGCCAATATCCACAGAATTATCCACAAAACCCAACTTTCTTATCCACAATTTGTGGATAAGACTTGAGTTATTCCCATACTTCTTTTATACTTTCAAAGGATATTAGCGTAAACAAACCATATTTTAAGTGTTTTGAAGGTGGAAAAAAATGTATACCAATTATTGGATTGTGGATAAAAATGTGGATAACTTGGAAAACTTTCCACAGCTAAAAGCTGCAGCAGATCTATTATGTCATAACGAGGTCGTTGCTTTTCCGACGGAAACGGTTTATGGCCTTGGTGGTAATGCTAAAAGTGATGAAGCAGTGGAAAAGATCTTTGCGGCAAAAGGAAGACCAAGTGACAATCCATTAATCGTCCATATTGCTGAAAAGAAACAACTGGATGACTTTGTGGATAACATTCCAAAAAAGGCGGAAATGTTAATGGAACATTTTTGGCCGGGCCCATTAACGATTATTCTTTCCTATAAAGAAGGTACTCTTTCTAAGAAAACAAGTGCTGGATTGATGACTGTTGGAATTAGAATGCCAGACCATCCAGTAGCGTTAGCTCTATTAAAGCAGACAGGCTTACCTATAGCAGCGCCTAGTGCAAATAGATCGGGAAAGCCGAGCCCAACATTAGCTTCCCATGTTAAAGAGGATTTGGATGGTAGAATTGCCGGAATCGTTGATGGTGGTCCAACTGGAGTTGGCTTAGAATCAACGGTAGTGGATTGTACAACGGAGATACCTGTTATATTACGGCCAGGTGGTGTGACAAAAGAACAGTTAGAAGCTGTGGTAGGGGAGGTTTTGTTTGATCCGGCATTAACTAATGCGTTGGAAGCGCCAAAGGCTCCCGGGATGAAATACCGTCATTATGCACCAGATGCTCCGCTTTATCTTGTTGATGGTACAAAGGAACAAATTCAAGCATTAATTAATGAGCGGAAACAGGAAGGGTTAACGGTTGGATTACTAACAACTGTGGAAAACCAATCGTTTTATAATGCAGATTCTATTTTTACCTGTGGACAACGTGAACATCTTGAAACAGTTGCAAGTTCCATTTATGAAGCATTGCGCAGCTTTGATAAAGAAAATGTAGATGTAATCTACAGTGAAATGTTTCCAGATACTGGAGTAGGAAATGCAATTATGAATCGACTATTAAAAGCGGCGGGACAAAAGGTTATTAAGGCGTAGACTAGGAATAGATTGTTCCTAGTCTTTTAAATTAGTTCTATTAAATGTTAGTTTTGATATTAGCCTTATGTGTATGGCGTGAGCGGGTTTTACTTGGATACAAGTAACGTAGTGAACCCATACACATAAGGCGGTTTAAGACTATTAATTCATCAGACCTTGTTGAAAGGCATAGCTTGTTAGTTGAACTCGATTTTCTAAATGGAGTTTGCTTAAGATGTTTTTAAGGTGACTTTTAACGGTATGTTCCGAGATAAAAAGGGTCTCTGAAATTTCACGATTTGATAAACCTTTAGCAACTAATTGTAGCACTTCTAATTCTCGAGTAGATAAAGGGGTTTTCTCTTTTGTTATTGCTTTACTTTGCGGGAATTCCTTTAAGATTTGAAAGGCAATTTCTTTGGACATCGGGACTTCATCTAAGGCAAAGGCTCTTAAATGTTCACGCCATGCTTCCGATTCAAGATTTTTCAATAAATAGCCTTGAGCCCCTTTCTTTAATGCATCAAACAAATCTGTGATATCATCAGATACAGTAATCATGACGATTTTTACGTAGGGGAATTTAAGTTTAATTCTTTTGGTCGCTTCAAGTCCGTTCATGACGGGCATTTGAATATCCATGAGAATAATATCGGGCATTAATTCTTCCGTAAGTTTAATCGCTTCTTCACCGTTCTTTCCTTCTCCAACAATAACAAAGTCTTCGTATTCTTCTAGGATTTCTCGAATTCCTTCTCTTGCATGAGCATGATCATCAACAATTAATATTCGAAAAGGTTGCATCTACTTCTTCTCCTTTTTTAATTCAACGAGGGTTCCATGATCGATTTTCTTTATCGAAAACTCCCATTCCATGTCTCTCGCTCTATCTTGAATGATTTGTAGCCCATAGCCCTTACTAGATTGAATATTTTCATTTGTGAATCCTATTCCTTGATCTTTTACCTGACAAATCCAGCCATGATCCATTTCTTTTGCAGAAATCCAGATCTGATTTGTCTTGGCATGCTTAATGACATTCACAACAGCTTCTTTTATACAGGCTAGTAACTCTACTTTTTCTTTTGGTGATAACGTATTCTCTTGAATCCCCCATTCTAAATGGACATCCATTAAATGTTGATTCTTAAGTTCTTCTACATACTGATAAATACTTTCTGTCCAACTAAATGGATCTTCATTTGGCAAGTACTTTAAGTTTGTAATCGCTTGACGGGTATCTTCGTGAACATGCTGTAATGTCTGCTTCATTTTTTGAAAATCTGGATCCTGTTCTAGATCGTTTTTTCTACCAAATTTATTCACCTTCACAGATAATAGAAATAGAGATTGAGCAATTCCGTCATGGAGTTCCCTTGCTAATTTTTCTCTCTCAATGAGAGCGGCTTTCTTTGTCTTTTCCAATCTAAGCGCTTCTTGCATTCTTTCTAAAATTGAAAATAAGTGCCGTAAAAACACGAGTGTAACGATAAAAACTAGTATAGGAGAAAGGAAATTCCCTATCTCCATTGAAATATAAGAAAGGAGAAATTCATGACGAATATATTCCCATAAGGCGATTGTGATGGTTGGAATCGTTAAAATGAGCCATTTGATTTGTTTATACTTCAAATCTTCACCGCTTTTCTTCATGTGAGATATATCTATATTTTATCATCTATTCAAACATTTTTAACAACTTTGCTCTTAAATCACTCTTTCGAGGTATTATGTAATATTACTTATTATGTTTATAATGTTAAGAAGAATGATTTGTTTTTCCGCTTAAGAGTTCACTCAAGAAGGTGAGATCATAAAAAATGAAAACTTATGAAGTATATCATGTTTTTTCTCTTATTATTCTTTCTTATGCCAACTATATTTGAAGCAGACACCACCTTACAAGCTAAAATCGATGGGGCTTCAAAGGGGGATACTGATTGAAATAGAAGAAGGAGAGTATGAAGAAACTGTCAACATCGCTAAGCCGATTACCTTAGTGGGAAAGGGTGAAGTCCTGCTTCGCTCTTGTGAAGAAAAGCCAGTTATTACGATCAGTGGTGAGTCCGTTACTTTAAAAAATATTAAAGTAGAACACTGTGGGGATCAAAATCTAGATACAGCTATTCTTGTGACTGGTTCCAATCATATTCTTGAGGAAATGACGATTGAGACTAGACGGGTGGGGATTAGCCTTGATGAAGCCAATGATGTAACGATTCAAGACAGTGAGATTATGGGCAGAAGGCAAGGAAATGGGATTGATTTATGGAAATCAAACCGAAATCAGTTTAAAAATCTGATCATATCCAATGTGTCTGATGGTTTATATTTAGAGCAAAGTAACGAGAATATTTTACATAGCAATAATATTGAAAGATCCCGTTATGGTATACACCTGATGTTTTCAAATGATAATGTTCTTAGTGAAAATGTGTCAAGGTCCAATGTAACAGGTACGATGCTGATGGAGTCTAAGCGAACATCGATTAAGGATAATGCATTTTATGCCAATCGTAATAGTGTGAATGCACAAGGATTGTTACTATACTTGACGTCTGAAACCGAAGTGACTGGAAATGAATTTATCTTCCAATCGAGTCGGGATTTATATTGAAGAGGCTGAAAATAATACGATAAAAACGAATAAAATAGTGGATAATTTTATTGGAGTGCAGTTTCAAAAGGCAACTGGGAATAGAATCGAAGGTAATACATTTGTTGGAAATGTGAATGATGCTCAGGCAATCGAAAGCTCCAACAATGAGATCAATCGAAACTATTGGGATGCTGCGAGCAAGGTTGATGTCGATGGAAATGGCAAGAGTGAAATCGTCTTTACGGCTGATCCCTATTTCCAAACCTTGACGAGTGATGTTCCGGAATTTCAGCTGTTTTTCCAAGCACCAGGTCTGATTCTTTTACAAAATATGTTGAAAAGCCCACCTGAGAAGTTGTTAACAGATTCAACGCCTTTAATGGATATGACGATGGTAGTCGAGAGGGAAACATCATCAGGTTCCAGTTTGTGGGTAATATGTGCAGTGATGCTCTTTGTTAGTTCTAGTTTATTTATATTAGGGAGGAAAAGAGGATGAAGAAACAATTATATTTCATTGGCTTGATCGCATTTGTTTTTATTTTAGCAGCATGCGGTAATAAGGCGGTCGAACCTGTTGCCATTAATGATGCAACAGACACTTGTGAGGTTTGTAATATGGCTGTAGTGGACAATCAACATGCTACTCAGATTGTTTTAGAAAATGGTAAGTCAATCGTTTTTGATGATGTAGGCTGTATGTACGAATGGTTGGAGGGAAATCCAAACGAAACCATTGCGGCTGAATTTGTTCGTGATTACAATGATAAAGAATGGGTATTGGTTGATGATGCCACTTATGTTTACAATCAATCTGTTAAAACACCAATGGCTTATAATGTTATCTCCTTTAAAGATGAAGCATCTGCAGAGGCGTTTGCTACTGAAAACGAGAACAGTACATTAATGACAGCAAACGAGTTAGGTCATCATGGCTGGAAACAAAACCATGATATGATGCAAAAACATAGTATGGAGAACCATTCACATTCAGAAAGTGCTGACACTGAACATAGTGATATGTCTCAATAATAAGTGAGGACTGGTTCTGTTTATTGAACTAGTCCTTCTTTTAGTATAAGGCTCTTTGCTCAAACTTTTGTTGCTTTTGGAGGAAAAAAGCTGATTGTCCTTGATTTCCCGTTGACATTGGTTTTTATTTTTGAGAAAAGAGCTACAAGTTTAATAAGAATGTGCAAAATAGCTTTTTCTACGTTAAAATCGGCCTTTGGATTTTAACAACAAACTTTACAAAGCAGCCTAGTATGAAAACGATTGAAAAGAGGAATGAAGATGTGGAATATTTGGCGCTCTGAACTGCGCATGACGGTACGACAACGATCCTTTTATTCTTTTTTAATTTTGTGGGTCGCTGTGATATCACTTTTATTTTTATTACAAGCAAGTGCTCCCTCATTAACTGGATATACAAATATGACGGCGACGGTCGTGAATATTGCGTTATATATCATCCCGCTATTCATGTTAATCATTGGTTCCTTTTCAATTGCCAATGAAATGGAAAATGGTCAATGGCGGTTGTTAACAACTTATCCTTTATTTACGCTGTTTTATATTGTTGGAAAAATAGGTGGACAATTTACGGCACAAGCGATTGTGTTTACCTTCAGTTATGGAATTAGCTTAGGGATCGGCCTCATAATGGGGAATGGTTTTTCTAGTGACTGGCTACTATCTATCTATTTTTTCTGTATTAGTCTGATTTTTTTCTTTCTAATCATTGGCATT
The DNA here is from genome assembly GCA_963708895.1 of uncultured Bacillaceae bacterium. Classification (GTDB taxonomy): domain Bacteria; phylum Bacillota; class Bacilli; order Bacillales; family Cytobacillaceae; genus Bacillus_BD. Next base: position 84,582 of record CAVPUE010000004.1, read on the forward strand.
ACCGTTGGGACAATTGTATCAACAAGGTGGCAGGCGTTATCAATTTCGGTGATTATTTGGTTTTTCCTCATTATGATCTGGCCAACTGCGCTCATTGGCATTTTAGGTTTAGTCCCTTACCCCTGGATTGCCCCATTGATGAAATTAGCCTTATTTCTCAATCCTGCTGAATTTATTCGAGTGGCCTTTGTGCTATCGCTCGATGGTGGAGCTGTTTTTGGACAGGCCTATGATTCATTAATGACGTTCTTAGGATCTTCTTCCGGAGTCCTGATTAATATCTTATATTTTATTGGCTTTCTAACCGTGATGTTATTATTCTCGATGATTATGCTGGAGTGGAGGAAAAGGCGATGACAGGATTAATCGTAGATGGTGTCTCAAAGGTTTATAAAAAAAAGACTGCATTGTATCCATGTTCCTTTGAAGTAACGGAGGGAACATGCGTTGTTTTGTGCGGAGGAAATGGTGCTGGAAAAAGTACATTACTGCAAATCATTGCCGGGATTCTTTATCCATCAAGTGGGACAACCACTATAAATGAGAGAGGCATTAAATATGACCGCGAGAATTACTTAAAAGAGATTGGTTTCATGCCAGATGACTTTCATGCCCAGGAAATGATGACGGTTGAGGAGTTTCTTCGTTTTTATGGGAATTTGCGGAAGGTGAAAAGAGATAGGGTCAACGAGGTCATGGATTTAATCGGCCTTCAAGATAAGAAGCATGAGCTAGTAAAAAGTTTGTCTAAGGGCATGAGACAGCGCCTATTATTTGGGCAATCGATTTTAGCGAAGCCATCCCTGTTGTTACTAGATGAACCAACAAATGGCTTGGATCCCTACTGGGTAAACCAATTCATTGAAATTCTAAATGAAATTAAAAAGAATGGTACGATAATTGTGTTTTCGACTCATATGATGGATGTAGCAGCCGAAACGGGTGACATCATTCTTTTTATGAAGCAGGGTAAGGTCATTCAAACCATTGATAATGAAGTCAAAAGTGAAGAGACCACGATGAAATTGATGAAGCTTCATCGACAATAAACTGGCATATAGATTGCAAGTAGAAATCATTAAGTTACCATTAAGAGATTTACTTTTTATTAGAAGGATGGTAGACTTAGTTCTATTGAAAACAATATATGGTGTTTCGTTTTATATAGGTACTACAATATGTAGTTTAATAGGGAAGTTCGGTGCAATACCGACGCTGTCCCCGCAACTGTGAAGCTGACGATGATTCAAAGCCACTATGCATGCGCATGGGAAGGGAATCGGAGAATGAAGCCAAGCCAGGAGACCTGCCTATATAAAACAGATTGATCATTTCTTCGGGGATTGAGAAATGGAGACGTATCCATTTCTTTATTTCTGAACGTTTCCATTTTAGGCTATCTCTATTTGAAGAGATAGCCTTTTTATTATTTCCGAAAGGCTGTTTTTTAAAAGTTTGTTGTTAAAATCCAAAGGCCGATTTTAACGTAGAAAAAGCTATTTTGCGCACTTAAATTAAATTTGCAGCTCTTTTCTCAAAAGTAATTAGCAATTTTCAATATGAAAACATTAACAATTTGATTTTTTCTACTCCAAAAGCAACAAAGTTTGAGAAAAGAGCCTTAGAAAAGAGGGATTATATGAAACTTTATACGAAAACAATCTGTCCAAAATGCCTTCTAGTAAAATCGGAATTACAACGTGCAGGGCTTGAAGCAGACATTATTAACATTGATGAAGATGAACAAGCAAAGCAAACGATCATTGAAGCAGGCTTTCTAAGTGTTCCTGTTCTTGAATTTGAAGGAAAGTTTATCGGTGATGTAAAGGAAGTTATTTCCCAAATTGAGCTGATTGCCCAATGATTGTTTATGCAAGTCGAACAGGGAATGTACGATATATTGCAACCAAATTAAAGGCGGAGTGTATTGAGATTTCTGAGGAATTAAAATTGACTAGTCCTTATCTATTAATTACATATACAGATGGGCTCGGTGATATTCCTGCAAAAGTTGCTCGATTTTTAGAAAACAATGCAAAATTTTGTAAAGGCGTAGTTGTTAGTGGCAATAGCAACTTCGGCCATACGGTATTTGGCGGTGCTGGTGATAAAATTGCAGCGACGTATCATATATCCCTAGTACGTAAATTAGATTTACGAGGATATCAAGAGGATTATGAAGCGATTCAAAAGTTTTATGAAACGAGGGTGACGGGATGAATACGTATTTAAAGCTAAATAATGATGTCTTGAATCGTTATAGCACAACAGGACAATTAGAGTTGGAAAAAGATCGTGAAGCGACACGTCGTTACTTTTTAGAATATGTAAATGTGCGTCTACGTTACTTTATTGATATTGAAGAAAAAATTCGTTATTTAGTAGATGAGGGCTACTACGAAAAAGAATTTATTGACCTATACGATATGGAATTTATTAAAAGATTATACAAAAAAGCTTATGATTATCACTTCCGTTTTCCATCTTTTATGAGTGCTAGCAAGTTTTACGATAGTTATGCTATGAAAAGCCGTGATGGAGAAGAAATTCTAGAAAAATATGAAGATCGTATGGTAATCATTGCCTTGTATTTAGCCCAAGGGAATCCGGAGCTAGCAGAACAAGCAGTGGCAGCTATGATGGAGGCTTATCAACCTGCCACACCAACTGCTTTAAATAGCGGGAAGAAAGCACGTGGCGAGTTAGTGAGCTGCTTTAAATTATCAATGGATGACTCGATGAATAGTATCGCTGAAAATATTGGTTATTGCTTAGAGCTATCCCGCCTAGGTGGTGGTGTCGGCGTGAACTTAACGGATTTACGTCCATTGGGGGATCCAATTAAAGGAATTTTAAACCGTGCAAGTGGTGTCATTCCAGTTGCCAAGCTTCTAGAAAACTCATTTAGCTATTCGAATCAACTAGGACAACGGAATGGTTCGGGTGTTGCCTATTTAAATATTTTTCATGGCGATATTGAAAATTTTATTTCATCGAAAAAACCAAATGCCGACGATAAAATCCGCTTGGCAACACTATCAACCGGGATCATTATTCCAAGTATTTTCTTTGAGTTAATGAAAAGAGATAAAGATATTGTTTTGTTTAGTCCATACGATATTTTTAAAGAGTACGGCAAACGTATGTCTGAAATCTCGATTACAGAGATGTATTACGAATTACTAGATAATCATAATATCCGCAAAATCAAGCGCTTAAATGCACGAAAGCTTTATACAGAAGTGAAAAAGGCACAATTTGAATCGGGTTACCCATTTGAAATCTTTGATGATAATGTCAACGAAGTCCATCCACTCAAAAACATAGGTCGTGTGAAAATGTCCAATCTGTGTACAGAAATACTACAAGTACAACAAACCAGTTTGATTACGGACCAAGACGAACCAAACCAATACGGCTTAGATGTATCGTGCAATTTAGGATCGATTGATATTCATGCGGCTAGTAAAGTGAAGGACTTTGGAAAGTTAGTGGATACATCTATGCGTTTATTAACAAACGTTTCACAAATGACGGATATTAAAAATGTACCTTCTGTTGCCAAGGCAAATCAATTAATGCATTCGGTAGGACTTGGTGCCATGAATTTACACGGACATCTTGTGACACAGGGAATTATGTACGGTTCAAAGGAATCGATTGATTTTATTGATTGCTTTATGGAAGCTATGAACTACTATTCACTGAAAGCATCAATGGAAATTGCCAAAGAACGCGGCGAAACATTCTACGATTTGAGGAAAGTGATTATGCATCAGGGGTTTATTTTGATCAATATGTGAATAAAGAAGAAGAGGTGCATTCAGCGTCGGTGTTAAAAGCACTAGGAAACGTTCCAATTATTACTCAAAAAATGTGGCAGTCATTAAAGCAGGATGTAATGCAATACGGCTTATTTCATTCCTATCGGTTAGCGGTGGCTCCAACTGGTTCAATCAGTTATATCCGTAGCTGCACTGCTTCCATTGCCCCATGTACAGAGCGCGTGGAGGTACGTGATTATGCTGATAGCCGAACCATTTATCCAATGCCACATTTAACAAACGATAATACTCATTTGTATGTGGAAGCCTACGATGTCAGTCCTTATGACTTAATCGATTTATATGCTGCTGCTCAAAAACATGTGGATCAAGGAATTTCGATGACGCTTTATGTTACTGACAATTGGACAACCGAACAACTAGCAAAAATTTATATTTATGCTTGGATGAAAGGGATTAAGTCCGTTTACTATGTGCGTCAACGATTACAAACACTAGAGGAGTGTGTAGCATGTCAAATTTAACTTATGAGGCGGTCAACTGGAATAAGCCGACGAGTGAACTTGCACAAGTATTTTGGGATCAGCAATGGAAGCAAATTTGGTTTCCAGAAGAAATAGCGGTAAGTAAAGATGTCAAACAGTGGCAAAATTTTGAGCATCAAGATACGTATAAAAAAGTATTTGCTGGATTAACACTACTTGATACGGTTCAAACCAATATTGGCATGAATCAAATCGCTGCCTACACAACAGATTTACAAGAAAAGGCTGTATTAACCGTTTTTGCATCTTTTGAAGCCATTCATGCGAAATCTTACTCTTATATCTTTACTACCCTTTGTACGAACACAGAAATCGATGAACTTTTTGAATGGGTAAAGAAAAACGAGTATCTACAATATAAAGCAAATAAAATTGGTGATCTTTATAACAATATAGAAGAAGGAAATCCAGAAAGTCTATGGAAAGCAATGTTTTCATCCGTCATGCTTGAATCCTTCTTATTTTACTCTGGCTTTTTCTATCCTCTCTATTTAGGGGGACAAGGCTTCCTACGAAATAGTGCAGAGGTTATTTCATTAATCTTACGTGACGAATCAATTCATGGTGTGGCAGTAGGCTTTTTTGCGCAAAATCTATTCAAGCAATTTTCAAAGGAAAAGCAGGATGAGCTGAAAGTATGGGGCTATGAACTATTGCTCGATCTCTACCAAAATGAAATGAAGTATACCGATGATGTTTATGCTGAAACAGGGTTATCACCAGAGGTTAAAGCATATGTACGCTATAATGCGAATAAAGCATTAATGAATGTCGGCTTCGAATCGATGTTTCCAGAGGAAGAAGTCAATCCAATTGTGATGAATGGGATTCGTAATGAAGGCTCTACGTATGATTTCTTTTCACAAAAGGGCTCTACTTATGCAAAAGCGAAAGTGGCTCCTATTACAGATGATACCTTTCAATTTAATAGATAAGGAGAAACATCATGAACTTAGAAGTAAAAATCAAAAGAATTCACGATGATGCATTGCTTCCTATGCAAGCAAACCTAGGGGATGCCGGAATGGATCTTTATTCAATTGAAACTGCTCTGATTCCATCAGGAGAAGCAAAATTAATTCGAACAGGCTTACAAATCGAACTTCCCAAAGGAACAGAAGCACAAATTCGTCCTAGAAGTGGCCTCGCCCTAAAATATAGTGTAACGGTACTAAATAGTCCTGGAACGATAGATGAAGGATATCGAGGAGAAATTGGTGTTATCATCATCAATCACGGAAAAGAAACCTTTATCGTTGAAAAATCGATGCGTATCGCTCAAATGGTGATTCAGACTGTCCCAGTGGTTCAGCTTACAGAAGTAAATGAATTATCTCAATCTGAACGAGGAACATCCGGATTTGGCTCAAGTGGTACAAAATAAAAGAGAATTCTTTGGTCAGTTCTAGCGAGCATAGATTGCGGACACAAAATAAGCGATGCTAAATCAAGTAAATGCGAAGTATGCCACTGCAATCATTTGGATGTGATCAAACGTATTAACAGATTGCTTGGTTAGTACAACAAGCAAGAGGAACAAAGGTAAAAAATAGAAAAAGCGTGTTTTGATCAATCTTTTTTCAAAACACGCTTTTTCCTTTTGTTCAATTTTCTATATTATCTATGTTATTGTCCCTTTTTGGCGAGCAATTTTTCTCTCGTTTGTTCTGCGGCTTCTACCATTACCTTAAGTGCTGCAATAGTCTCATCAATCCCTCGTGTTTTTAAACCGCAATCTGGGTTGATCCAGAACAGCTTCGGATTAAGGACTTGAAGGGCACGATCAATGTTTCTTGTCAGCTCTTCAAGCTTTGGTACACGCGGACTATGAATATCATACACACCAAGACCGATGCCTTTGTCATACGTATTTTCTTCAAAGGCATGAATCAATTCACCATGACTTCTAGATGTTTCAATTGAAATAACATCAGCATCAAGTGCTGTAATGGCATCGATAATATTTTTGAAGTCTGAATAACACATATGAGTATGAATTTGTGTTTCGTTTTGTACTGACGTTGTTGCAAGTTTAAACGCATAGACTGCAGCGTTCAAATAGCTTTCCCGTTTTTCCCGTTTTAGTGGTAGCCCCTCACGAATGGCCGGTTCATCTACTTGAATCATACGAATTCCATTTTCCTCAAGGGCTTCAACTTCTTTTCGCAGTGCAAGTGCAATTTGATTAACTACCTCATAGCGTGAAATATCATCACGTACAAACGACCAGTTTAAAATGGTAATCGGACCTGTAAGCATTCCCTTTACTGGCTTCGTTGTTAACGATTGGGCATAGACGGTTTCCTTAACTGTCATGGGTTCTTGATAGGATACATCCCCGTAAATAAGCGGTGGCTTTACACAGCGGGAGCCATATGACTGTACCCAACCGAATTTTGTGAATTGAAAACCTGCTAACTTTTCACCAAAATATTCAACCATATCTGTACGTTCAAATTCTCCATGTACAAGCACATCTAGACCCAGTTCTTCTTGAATCTCAATCCATTTTTTAATTTCTGCCTTTATATATTGCTCATATTGTTCATCGGTTGACTCGCCTTTACGCCAATTTAAACGCTGTTTTCGCACTTCTTGTGTTTGTGGGAAGCTTCCGATTGTTGTCGTTGGAAGAAGTGGTAATTGAAAAGCATCTTCCTGAATCCCTTGACGGATATTAAATGCTGCCTCACGTTCAGCTCTGTACGTATGCAGGTTTTGAATGGCTTCCTGAACTCCTGAATTGTTTCGAGAGGCTGATTGATTTAATGCTTGAATCGCTTTCGTACTTGCTAAGATTTCTTTCTGTATCGTTTCTTTTCCGTTACGTACGCCTTTCGTAAGTACAACAATTTCCTGTAATTTTTCATCTGCAAATGATAGTGCATCTTTCAGAACTCCATCGAGAGTTTCTTCGCTCTTCACGGTCACAGGTACATGTAATAAGCTCGATGAAGGCTGTATAATAAGACGGTCTTTTGCAACAACTTCCGCAATCTCTGCAAGAAGGGAAGACTGATTATCAAGATTCGCACGCCAGATGTTACGCCCATCAATGACCCCAGCAGCAAGCACTTTATCTTTTGGAAAACCATATTTTTTTAAAGCAGCAAGGTTCTGGCCGTTACCATGAACAAAATCAAGTCCAATTCCTTGAACAGGAAGTGAGATGACATCTTCGTAATGATCAATGCTTTCAAAATAAGTTTGTAAAATGACCTTTATATTCGGGGCTGCGTGATGCAGATGTTGATAGACATCTTTAAATAGGGCCATTTCTTCTTTTGAAATCGTTGTTGCTAGTATTGGTTCATCAATTTGTACCCATTCAACACCTTCTTCTTGTAATTCTCGTAAAATTTCAGCATACAGTGGCACAAATTGATCAACAACTGTATGAAACTCACTTTCTTTATAGCCCTTTGATAGTTTTACAAATGTTATCGGTCCTAAGATCACTGGCTTTCCGTCAATATTAAGCTTTTGTTTAGCCTCTTTATAAAATTGAAGTGGACGATTTTCGACAAGAGTAGGTGCTGCTTCGTTCAATTCTGGAACAATATAGTGATAGTTTGTGTTAAACCATTTGGTCATTTCAGCTGCAACCGCACCTTTTGTACCTCGTGCTATATCAAAGTACGTTTCAAGTGATACTTTACCTCCACTGTATTCAAAACGTTTCGGTACGAGGCCAAACATAGTAGCTGTATCGAGTACATGGTCATACAAGCTAAAGTCCCCAACGGGTATTAAGTCAATTCCTTGATCCTTTTGTTTCTGAAGAGACGAAAGACGGATCTCTTCCATTTGATTTGTGAATGCCTCTTTTTCTAATTTACCAGTCCAAAACTGTTCAAGCGCTTTTTTCCATTCCCGTTTTTCACCAATTCTTGGATAGCCTAAATTTGAGCTTTTGATTTGATTCATTGTATATAACACTCCTTGTATGGTTTTATTTTCGTTTCAACTAAAAAATCTCCCTTTTCAATCAAATAGAAAAGAGAGATTCATACGCATAGTTAACTAGAGTTGAGACCTTCTGATTTTCTCAACACGTATTCCTTACTCCTCTCTATACATCCGTAGAGTACAAGTGTATACAACAGATAGGTCTCCTGACTTAGGTTCATCGCTTCTTATCCCTTCCCATTTCAGGTAAAAATGAAACAGTGGTTCATTGATAAGTCGCTCCCCATCACAGTGGCGGGACCGTGCCGGAATTTAACCGGTCTTCCCTTTTAAGCTGAGTACATAGATACACAGCATCTGATGCATTTTGTATTATTTAGGAATGGTATCCTAATTTATGTAAAGTAAGTATAACATTGGAAAATTAATATAGTGTAACACCTAAAACCTATCCCTTGCTATAGTTTTAAACTATAGCAGATGGTTTCCTACTATAGAGTAATCCAAAAATTAGAATTCAGACCTAATAATAACTACCGGCCATTTTGAAACTCTAATGTGATATCTGTTAAAATAAGAGTACAAAATAATAACTTCACCAACCATCAATACCGCCTCTGATTTTCCTTCTAAACTCATTTGGACTTGCATAGGTTTGAATGAGTAAAACTTAGGAGGAATTGGGATGTCTTCTATCATTGGGGAATTGGTTACAATTATTATTATGGCCTTTGCGCTGGGAATGGATGCTTTCTCGATTAGCCTCGGAATGGGGATGTATCGGCTGCGATTCAAACAGATGTTAAATATTGGATTGATAGTGGGCATTTTTCATATATTGATGCCGCTTTTAGGCATGATTGCGGGACGTTTTTTATCTGAAAAATTTGATGCAGTTGCAAGTTACATTGGTGGAGGTTTATTGCTAATATTAGGTGTACAGATGATTTGGTCAAGCTTTAGAAAAGAAAGTGAAAGTTTAATTACGCCAGTTGGGTTTGGATTGCTGCTATTTGCCTTAAGTGTTAGTTTAGATAGCTTTTCTGTAGGACTGACGCTCGGAATCTATGGAGCCCGTACATTACTCGTATTAATTTGCTTTGGGGCAGGGGCGATGCTTTTATCATGGTTAGGTTTAATCATTGGTCGTAGAGTTCAAGGCTTGCTTGGGCAATATAGCGAAGTGCTAGGTGGAGCGATTCTGTTATTTTTTAGTTTTAGATTGTTATTTCCTCTCTAAAAAACGTCTTTCTTATAGACTGTTTCTATGAAAATGCGAAAATTTTAAATGTGAAAGATTTGGTAAATTTCCAACCTAAGTCTATGGTGCTAGGTAAAATTACTTTATAATAGTAGAAAGGAGTTTTATAAATGACGAAAGTCTTATTTGTTTGTACTGGGAATACTTGTAGAAGCCCATTAGCAGAATCTTTATTAAAAAATATGAATCTTCCGGGAGTTGAGGTGAAGTCAGCCGGTACCTTTGCATCTAACGGTAGTGAAGCATCAATAAATACGAAAATGGTTTTAGAGGAAAAGGGAATCCCACATCATCATAAGTCTTCCATGTTAACAGAAGAATTGGTACAGTGGGCAGATCATATTTTAACGATGACAGTTGGACATAAAACAACAGTCATTGATCTATTTCCAAAGACTGAGGTTAAAGTCCTTACGCTTAAGGAATTTGCCGGAATCGATGGAGAGCACGATATAGCTGATCCATACGGTGGACCTGTTGAAGTGTATCGAGATACGTATGAAGAAATTAAAGAAGCGATTGACACAATCGTTGAGAAGTTAAAAGAGAGTTCATAACTCAGGTTAGGAGGAAGAAAGGTGCAAGAGAAACAACATTATAAATGGGGCTTAAGAAAGCAGCTAGTTTTTTTTACAACCGCCTTGGCCTTGATCACCTATACCACTAGTGGTTTTTTTATTTATATTATCTATCCTTTTGTGACAGACTATATTCAAATTGGGGAAATGACGTTTACCATTATTACCTTATTACTAGGGATTATTTGGTCTGGAATATTGGCCTTTTTTGCGGCACGGTTCATCATAAAGCCCTTACAAAGGTTAGAAAAGGTTGTCATTCATGCAGCGTCCGGTGATATTAGTGAGGAAGTTGAAATTCCAAAGGCAGATAATGAAATTCGATCACTTGCTCTTGCATTTAATACCATGTTGTCAAACATAAGAAATATGGTTCAACATATTGATGGGAATTTTACACAAACGAATGAAAAGGTGTTAGCTATTTCAAATGAAACAGCGGCAGTTGCAGAGCAGGCGACAGCGATTTCAAAGACAACATGTGAAATAGCATCAGGTGCAGAAAACTCAGCTACTGCGATAGAAGCAACATCAGAATCAGTACAAGATGTAATCGAAATTGCAGAGAATGTGGAACAAAAGGCAAAATCGTCTGAAAAGGTTTCAGTTGAAATGGTGGAGTATTTACATAAAGCAAAGGTAGTGGTCCAATCATTAATTTCTGGAATTGAAACGTTGGCAGAGGATAATCAACAATCATTGAAAACAGTCAAGGAGTTAGAAAAGGACGCTTCACAAATTGAACAAGTGATTCAATTAGTGGGGGAAATTGCTGCACAAACGAATTTGCTGGCATTAAATGCTTCCATCGAGGCGGCTCGTGCTGGTGAACATGGAAAGGGATTTGCAGTCGTTGCTGAAGAAGTACGAATGCTCGCAGATGAAAGTACGAAAGCTGTTCAAGGAATAGCTAATTTGACGAAGAATATTCAAAGTGGTGTACAAAGCATCGTGACTCAAATCCAACATCAAGTCCAGACAGCAAGTGAAGAAGTTTCAAAAGGAACTAAAACAAATGTTGCTTTAGAAGAAATGACGGTAAGTGTAAATAATATGGCTGCGTCTATTTCAGAAATTTCCGAGCTAGTAAAAAGCCAAAGAGAAGACATTAAAGAATTGTTAACACAATCAGAAGAAGTAGCTGCCATTGCGGAAGAAACATCAGCAGGAACACAGGAAGTTTCTGCTTTAATTCAATATCAAACAGGAGTTATTGGAAGTGTCGAAAAGTTGACAGTTGAATTAAAGGAGCAAGCAGAACAATTAAAAGGAACCATTACACAATTTAAGATTTAACAAGCTACATAAAGGTTGTTTCGTAAAGTTTGTTGTTAAAATCCAAAGGCCGATTTTAACGTAGAAAGAGCTATTTTGTGCATTCGTATTATGTTTGCAGCTCTTTTCTCAAAAATATAAAGCTATGTTAACATGAAACAAAGGCAATTAGCTTTTTTTCTCTAAAAGCAACAAAGTTTGAGAAAAGAGCCATAACAAAAACAAGAAAACACCTGAGGAGGTTTTTTAAATGAAAGTAGCAATTGCATCAGATCATGGTGGCGTAAATATTCGAGAAGAAATCAAAAAATTAATGGATGAAATGGGAATAGAATATCAAGACTTTGGCTGTGAATGTGGCACATCTGTAGATTATCCTGATTATGCTCTACCTGTTGCAGAGAAGGTGGCAAATGGTGAATTTGATCGTGGGATTTTAATTTGTGGGACAGGCATTGGTATGAGCATTGCAGCTAACAAAGTAAAGGGAATCCGCTGTGCACTTGTCCATGATGTATTCACAGCAAAAGTAACCCGTGAACACAATGATAGTAATATCTTAGCAATGGGCGAACGTGTCATTGGACCAGGCCTTGCTCGCGAAATTGCAAAAACATGGTTAGTCGGAGAATTTGAAGGTGGTCGCCATGCAAATCGTGTTGCCAAAATAACGGAGTACGAAAACCAGTAAGACGATAGAAGTATATGATAAAGGAGAAGAATGACCATGACCATTACACCAGATTCTATACAAGCAGAAACAGCTCAAGTGTTAACCCAGTTTCAAGAACAAGTCCAATTAGGAAAACAACATCTCCTTGTGATAGGATGTAGTACAAGTGAAGTTTCAGGAAATCGAATTGGTACATCAGGCACATTTGAAATTGCACAGGCTCTGTTTTCCGAATTGCAAAAATATCAATCTCAAACAGGAGTATCGTTAGCGATTCAATGTTGCGAACATATCAATCGGGCGCTAGTCGTTGAGAGAGAAACAGCTGAAAAATATGGATTTGAAATCGTATCGGTTGTTCCAGTCCAAAAAGCAGGTGGATCCTTTGCTACTTACGTATATGGGCAAATGACAGATCCTGTAGTTGTTGAATTTATTAAAGCTGATGCTGGAATCGATATAGGCGATACCTTTATCGGGATGCATTTGAAGCATGTAGCTGTACCGATTCGTGTATCGCTCAATACGATTGGAAATGCCCATGTCACAATGGCGAAGTCCCGTCCTAAATTAATTGGCGGCGAACGTGCCGTTTATGTTAAGAATAGCGACAATCAATCATGCCAATAATAATGGCGAAAGAAAAGACGGTGTTCGGTTTTTGGCACTGTCTTTTTCCATTTAATAAGAAAATACCTATATTTTTCGTGAAAAGCGGAAAATAAGATTAATCTTGCTGTTTAATGTTCGACTATGATAAAATAGTCGAAAAAGATAGAATTATAGTTGCTTTTGCGAATTCATTTTTTTATTCTACCTGTAAAAGTGTTAAGATAAAAAAAGATATTTATAAAAGGAGATTTATCGAGACAGCTCGATAAAAATCCGGGCGCAAATTCGACGGAGCGATTTTGATCATGCATATCACTATAGTAAAACCTAAGGGGGATCATAATGAAACATGTAAAGCAGCAAGATGAAAAGGTATACCAAGCGATACAACTTGAGTTAGGTCGTCAACGTTCAAAAATTGAATTAATTGCATCTGAAAACTTTGTTAGCGAAGCCGTAATGGAAGCACAAGGTTCTGTATTAACAAACAAATATGCAGAGGGTTATCCTGGTAGACGTTATTATGGTGGTTGTGAACATGTCGATATCGTAGAGGATATTGCACGTGACCGCGCAAAGGAAATCTTTGGTGCAGAGCATGTCAATGTACAAACGCATTCAGGTGCTCAAGCAAATATGGCTGTCTATTATACGATTCTAGAACATGGAGATACGGTTCTAGGAATGAATTTATCTCACGGGGGACACTTAACACACGGTAGCCCTGTTAACTTTAGTGGAATTCAATACAATTTTGTTGAATATGGCGTTGATAAAGAGACACAAACGATCGATTATCAAGACGTACTCGAAAAAGCACGTCAAAGCAAACCTAAATTAATCGTTGCGGGTGCAAGTGCTTATCCACGAATCATTGATTTTAAAAAGTTCCGTGAAATCGCTGATGAAGTAGGAGCGTACTTAATGGTTGATATGGCACATATTGCCGGCCTTGTTGCTGCAGGTCTTCATCCAAGCCCTGTTCCATATGCTGATTTTGTTACGACAACAACACATAAAACGCTACGTGGACCACGTGGTGGAATGATTCTTTGTAAAGAAAAATTTGCTAAACAAATTGATAAAATGGTATTCCCTGGAATCCAAGGTGGTCCGTTAATGCATGTCATCGCTGCAAAAGCAGTTGCTTTTGGTGAAGTTCTTCAAGATAACTTTAAGGTATATGCAGAAAACGTGATTAAAAATGCCAAACAGTTAGGAGAATCTCTACAAGCTGAAGGTGTTAACCTCGTTTCAGGTGGAACAGATAACCACTTATTGTTATTAGATATGCGTTCACTCGGTATTACGGGTAAGGTAGCTGAAAAGGTGTTAGATGATGTAGGAATTACCGTTAATAAAAATACGATTCCATATGATCCAGAAAAACCATTTGTTACAAGTGGGGTCCGCATTGGTACAGCAGCTGTTACATCCCGTGGATTTGGAGTGGAAGATATGAAAGAAATTGCTTCCATTATCGCTTTAACATTGAAAAATCATGAAGATGAAGCAACGTTAGCACAAGCTAAGCAACGTGTTGAAGCTCTATCAAGCAAATTTGAATTATATCCAGAATATTAATTCATACGCCGGCCTGTCTATCGGGTCGGTTTTTCTGAGTGTGGCAATTATTGCTATTTTTACACTTTTTGAATCGTGTTGCTCTTAACGTCTTTTTTCTGTAAAATTAAACGCAGTGTAAATAGACAATTTTTCAAGATTAGACAAACCCTTAGAAGGAGCGCGATAATTGTGGCAAAAGTATATGTCTTTGATCACCCACTTATTCAACACAAACTTACATATATTCGACAAAAGACTACAGGAACAAAAGAATTCCGTGAATTAGTAGATGAAGTAGCAACTTTGATGGCATTTGAAATTACTCGAGATATGACTTTAGAAGAAATTGAAATTGAAACACCTGTTAGCAAAATGAAATCGAGAGTATTATCTGGAAAGAAAATTGGTTTAGTTCCGATCCTGCGTGCAGGTATTGGCATGGTGGATGGTGTTCTAAAATTAATTCCAGCGGCAAAGGTAGGTCATATCGGGTTATATCGTGACCCAGAAACGCTAAAACCGGTGGAATACTATGTGAAACTTCCTTCTGATGTTGAAGAAAGAGAATTCATTGTGGTCGATCCAATGCTTGCTACAGGTGGATCTGCGATTGCCGCGATTGAATCGCTGAAAAATAGAGGCGGGAAACATATCAAATTTATGTGCTTGATTGCGGCTCCAGAAGGTGTGGAAGCATTGAAAGCAGCTCATCCTGATGTCGATATTTATATCGCTGCCCTTGATGAAAAATTAAATGACCATGGTTACATTATTCCAGGTCTCGGTGACGCCGGAGATCGATTATTTGGTACGAAGTAATTTAGGCCGGCAGGATGCTGCTGGTCACGCAGACGTAGACAATACGGCCGTGGTGTATTTAGTCTGCGTTTATCTATAAAGAAAATTCTATATTGGGAGGGGAAGAAGTTTGAGTAATCCGATTAAAGTAATGACAATATTTGGTACGCGCCCTGAAGCGATTAAAATGGCTCCATTAGTCCTTGAATTACAAAAACATCCTGAGCATTTTGAATCGATTGTTACGGTTACAGCACAGCATCGACAAATGTTAGATCAGGTGTTAGATATTTTTAAAATTGTCCCTGATCATGATTTAAATATTATGAAGGATCGTCAAACATTAATTGATGTAACGACACGTGCTTTAGAAGGTCTTGATAAAGTCATGAAGGAAGTAAAGCCTGATATCGTATTAGTTCATGGGGATACCTCGACAACATTTGTAGCGAGTTTAGCGGCTTACTATAATCAAATAACGGTTGGTCATGTGGAAGCAGGACTTCGTACATGGAATAAATATTCACCTTTCCCAGAGGAAATGAATCGTCAATTAACGGGTGTCATTGCAGATTTGCATTTTTCACCAACGTCAAAATCAGCAAACAATCTTTTACAAGAAAATAAACAAGAAGAACGTATTTTCATAACTGGAAATACGGCTATTGATGCGTTAAAAACAACAGTTAAAGAAGAATATGATCATGAAGTATTAAAGGCAGTGGGAGATAACCGACTAATACTCGTAACGGCCCATCGTCGTGAAAATTTAGGTGAGCCAATGCGCCACATGTTCCGTGCCATTAAACGAATTGTTGAGGAACATGAGGATGTACGTGTGATTTACCCCGTTCATATGAATCCTGCCGTACGTGAAATAGCGGATGAAATTCTCGGAAATGACCCGCGTATTAAGTTAATCGAGCCATTAGATGTGATTGATTTCCATAACTTTGCAGCGAGAGCACATTTAATTTTAACGGATTCCGGTGGAGTGCAAGAAGAGGCTCCTTCACTAGGAGTACCTGTTTTAGTTCTACGTGATACAACGGAAAGACCAGAAGGAATCGAAGCAGGTACGTTAAAATTAGCTGGAACAGAAGAAGAAACCATTTATTCAATGGCAAAAGAATTATTAACAGATCAAGTCCAATACGAGAAAATGTCGCAAGCTGCAAATCCATATGGAGATGGTCAGGCATCTCGTAGGATTTGTGAGGCGATTCGTTATTATTTTAAAAGAACAGATGAAAAACCGGATGTGTATCAGTAAGTTTTTTGCGAGAAGCTGGGGAATGACCTTGGCTTCTTTTTTTGGTTCCATTTAGTTCTCCTTCTTCCACTAAACTCCAAGACTCCCTCCTGCATACAAACTACCCTCGAAGAAAAACATATTAGAAAAGGAGGGTAATCAATGGTCAAAAAAATGCTCTTATTTCTACTGTTATTTCTTTTATCTACTCCATTGGTTTCAGCTGCACCTACGAAAACTTCAAACATAACATTACCTCCATTACCGAAAACCAATCAAGAAACGGAGCAAGTCGCTATTTTTATGACAGAAAGGGAAATGAATGAACAAGAAATACTTGGATTAACAAAAAAATACCCCGATATCCAGTTAAGAACTATTTTTCAATATGCACTGAAAGGCTTTTCCGCAAAAGGATCATCACGAAGTCTGGAAAAATTGGCAAAGGAAATTCCGATGACCAAGTTTTCAGTTGTTCATCAATATAAAACGATGGATTTGTTTCATCATGGCGATAATGTAAGGATTATTGGAGGGGATGAAGCGAAAGGGGTGAATCGATTTACAGGAAAAGGAGTGACAATCGGTGTGATTGATACGGGGATTGATTATCTCCACGAGGATTTAAGACGTAATTACGGAGGGGGTAGAGATACCGTAGATGGAGATGGTGATCCGATGGAGACGAGGGGAACCCAGGGAATCGGTACGTTTCATGGAACACATGTAGCAGGTATCATTGCTGCCAATGGACGGATGCAAGGAGTTGCCCCGGAAGCGAAGATTATTGCCTATCGAGCACTTGGCTCTGGTGGAATGGGAACAACCGAACAAGTAGTGGCTGCCATTGAACAAGCGATTAAAGATAAGGTAGATATATTAAATTTATCACTAGGTAATAATGTGAATGGACCCGATTTACCACTAAGTGTCGCTTTAAATAACGCTGTAGACCATGGCGTTACCGCTGTAACAGCATCAGGAAACTCAGGTCCAAGTATTTGGACAGTCGGTTCACCTGGAACGGCAACTAAGGCGATTTCAGTGGGAGCCTCCACGCCAACAATGAAAATACCATATATAGAAGTGGGTGGAGAGCGATTTCGATTGAATCCGTTACAAGGATCGATTGACTGGGATTTAGATCGTTCCTATGAAATGGTAGATGGGGGAATTGGAAAAAGGGAACAGTTAGAACATGCTAGAGGCAAAATTGCCTTAGTCAAAAGAGGCGAGTTGATGTTTTCAGAAAAAGTGGCAAACGCTGAGAAAGCAGGAGCAGTGGCTGTCGTTATTTATAATAATACGAAGGGGGCACTACTTGGTAACCTGACTCAGACTAGTAACATTCCCGTCATGACTATGACGAAACAAGATGGGGTAAAGCTAAAGGAATATATAGATAAGCCGGTATCCCTCATAAAAACAATTATAATAGAAGAAAAAGATAAATTAGCGGATTTTAGTTCAAGAGGACCTGTTACATCGACATGGGAAGTCAAACCAGATGTGTTAGCACCTGGTGTTGCGATTAACAGTACAATTCCCGGTGGATATTTATCACTTCAAGGAACCAGTATGGCGGCGCCGCATGTCACGGGGGCTAGCGCTCTCATTAAACAGGCACATCCAGATTGGGAACCACAGCAAATTAAAGCGGCACTCATGAACTATGCAAAGCCGCTTTACAATCAGCAGGGGGAAATGTATAAAACGTATGAGCAAGGAGCAGGGAGAATTCAACTAAAGGATTCAATACAAGCGAAAGTACTGATTTATCCGTCTTCATTAAAGTTTGGAAAGTTTAAACTAAATGATGGGATTCATGAGCATCAAGAAACAATTACGATTGAAAATACCTCAACAGAAGCCCAAAAGATTTCTTTTCATATTCCGAAACAAGAAAACGGAATTCAATGGCATATGCCAATGTCCATACAATTATTAGCGAATGAGAAGAAAGAAGTTACGATAAAAATGACTGCAAACCCCCATGCGTTAACAGACAAGGTGTATGATGGAATGATTATAATTGAAGGTGATGGTCACAATATCCATGTTCCGTACTTATTTGTTGTAGAAGAACCCAATTATCCACGGGTGATGGGATTTGACTTCGGTGCAGGGGACACGAAAGGAACCTATCGCTATGAAGTTTATCTTCCTGGTGGAGCAGAGGAGTTTGGAATTGCCCTTTTTGACCCAGATACAATGGAATTTATTCAATTTTTGGATTGGAAACGAAATATCAGCAATGGCTTAATCCAACAAGAAATCTCTACGGAGAGATCTTCCTGAAGAAGGAATTTATGTTGCAAGGATATTCGCAAAGAAAGCAGGAAAAGAGGATTGGATAGATACGTTTGTGCAGATAGGCTCTAGTTTAGATAAAGGAGGGTAACCGAATAGAAACACCATGAGGTTACCCGGAAATATTATTGTTAGATAAAAGAAGCAGATAGAGGATACTGTTATAATATAGCAATATCGTGATTATGTAAATTTGAATACTTTGTGAACAAAATGACATCAAGTGTGATGTTTTTTGTGATGTTTGTTACATTATTAACATGAAACGCATTGACAGAAAAACTAGTGTATTGTATTCTAACATAGGATATTGTGGAAAGCTTTGCAATTGTTCAAAAAGTAGATTCCGGTTTACCTAGTAAAATCATTATATTAATACAATTAATCTAAAAGAATCTTTGATTAATTTGATAATTTTTATAAAATATTAATAGTTGAAAAAGGTAAAGATAAACGATTATAATAGTTAAGATGGTGTTTGTAATCGTTTTATTATAAAGGAAATTAGTTATTTAGATTCATGAATGTAACCGCTTATCCATTCGTCTAAAGACGGCTATTCTTATCATTATACTTAGATAAAGGTTTAAGAAAAGCTGGTCCTCTCATGAAGCAAGAACGCCTCACATTAAAAGGCAGTTGGATTTTGTAAAAAATCTAACAAATTACATAGGAGAATGAATCAGCGATGCCAGAATACAGAAGCATGTTTATCCGGGTAAGAAAATACATATTTTACTTGTTAGCAATCTTTGTACTAGGATGGGGATTTACTTCTTATCAAGAAGTGTTTTTAGGTCTTATACTTGGAACAAGCCTTAGCTTGATTAATTTATGGCTATTAGTTAAAAGAATGGACCGTTTTAGCAAGCAATTTGATAAGGGTAAAGTAATAAAATCGCTTGGTTTTTTCTCAAGAGTAGCGGTGGCGATCCTTGGGGTCTTTATCGCATTGGAATATCCTGAATATTTTCATCTTATTAGTGTGATTATAGGATTAATGGCAACATATGTGGTCATTATGATAGATTATTTTATTGAAAATAGGCATTTATTTAGTAAAGAAGAGAGGTGAGTAAAAAATGGAACATGGAGCTCCTTTAGTGAAGGTTCTAGGTTTGACTTTTAACTTATCAAATGTTCTTATGATTACAGTTGCAAGTTTAATTGTTATTATTATCGCTGTAGGATGTACAAGAAATCTATCTATGAAGCCCACAGGAAAACAAAACTTTATTGAATGGGTAGTAGATTTTGTCAAAAATATCATTCGAAGCAGTATGGATTGGAAGGAAGGGGGACACTTTCACGTATTAGGGTTTACCCTGATTATGTATATAGTTGTTTCCAATATGCTAGGACTTCCATTCTCAATTTCCTATAATGGAGAAGTTTGGTGGAAATCACCAACAGCTGATCCAGCAGTTACGCTAACATTAGCTGTAATGGTAATGGGACTTGCCCATTACTATGGAATTAAACAAAGAGGTTTGAAGGAATATGGAAAAGGCTTTGTTGCCCCATATGCCTTTATGGCACCAATTAAAGTCATTGAGGAATTCTCAAATACTTTAACATTAGGTCTTCGTCTTTACGGTAACATTTATGCCGGAGAAGTATTGCTTACATTATTAGCAGGTAGTCTAGCGGCTTCAGGTATTGGCGGGACTATTGCAGCAATTATACCAACCCTTTTATGGCAGGGATTCTCAGTATTCATGGGGTTGATCCAAGCTTATATTTTCACATTGTTATCAATGGTCTATCTTTCCCATAAAGTGGGGCATGACCATTAATATATAGCTGTTCATCATTTGAACATTAAAACAACTTATATAATATCAAGGAGGAATTCATTAATGGGTCCATTAGCAGCAGCAATTGCAGTCGGATTAGCAGCACTAGGTGCAGGTTTAGGTAACGGTTTAATCGTATCACGTACAGTAGAAAGTATGGCTCGTCAACCAGAAGCAAAAGGTATGCTTCAAGGAACAATGATTTTAGGGGTAGCATTCGTTGAGGCGATTCCAATCATGGCCGTAGTTATTGCGTTTATGGTAGTTGGACGTTAATTTTATCACATAGAATATAATGGCGAAGAATCGTTAAGAGCCTTCGCCTTTCCTTTATGCAATTATTGTCATTTGGAATGGAAATGTATGGAGTAGAAACATGTTTGAAGGGAGTGAACCGAACGTGTTAACAAGTCATTATGTATTAGGTGCAGCGACTGGATTTAACAGTGGCGACGTAATTTTCCAATTAATTATGTTTATCATTTTGTTAGCGATTGTTAAAAAGTTTGCATGGGGTCCATTAATGGGCATGATGAAACAACGTGAAGAATTTGTTGCTAACGAAATTGAGAGCGCAGAGAAAAGCCGTCAGGAAGCTGCTAAATATTTAGAAGAACAACGTGTTCTTTTAAAAGAAGCACGTACAGAAGCGCAAGAATTAATAGAGAATGCAAAAAAACAAGCCGATATTCAGCGTGAGGATATTATCGTGTCAGCTCGTTCAGAGGCAGGTCGTTTGAAAGAAAGTGCCAAACTTGAAATTGAACAACAGAAGGAAAATGCTGTTGCTGCAATAAAAGAACAGGTTGCTTCTTTATCTGTATTAATTGCGTCTAAAGTAATTGAAAAAGAGTTATCTGAAAAAGATCAACAAAAATTTATTAATGATTATATTCAAGAGGTAGGAGAGAAGCGATGAGTAATCCTGCAATTGCTAACCGCTACGCGTTCGCACTTTTCCAGGTTGCTAAAGAACAAAAGCTTCTTGACCAATTAAAAGATGAGCTACGTGTAGTGAGAGAAGTAATCAATCAAAACAAAAACTTCAACACTTTACTATCATCTCCAAAGTTATCGAAAGAGAAGAAAAGACAACTACTTAAAGATGTTTTTTCTGATGTAAATCCATTTTTACAAAATACGCTAAAATTATTAGTGGATCGCGGGAGAGAAGGACTTATCGTCCAAGTCGCAGATCACTTTATTGAATTGGCTGATTCAGAAAAAGGAATTGCGGAAGCAATCGTTACTTCCGTTCGACCTTTAACAGAAGAAGAAACAAAAGCCATTTCTACTACATTTGCTAAAAAGTTAGGTAAAAAAGATCTTCGTATTGAAAATAAAGTTGATTCCAATTTGCTTGGAGGCATTAAACTTCGAGTTGGTAACCGGATTTATGACGGCAGCCTTCAAGGTAAGCTAGAGCGTTTGGAACGTCAATTGTTACGTTAAGTTGTAGATAGGGGTGAAACTCATGGGCATTAAAGCTGAAGAAATTAGTGCACTGATAAAACAGCAAATCGAAAATTATCAGTCAGACATTCAAGTAAACGATGTAGGAACAGTTATCCAAATTGGTGACGGTATTGCTCGTGCTCATGGTCTTGATAATGCCATGGCTGGAGAGTTACTTGAATTTTCAAATGGCGTTATGGGTTTAGCACAAAACCTAGAAGAAAATAACGTCGGTATTGTTATTTTAGGACCATACTCAGAAATTCGTGAGGGCGATGAAGTTCGCCGTACAGGTAGAATCATGGAAGTTCCAGTTGGGGAAGAATTAATTGGACGTGTAGTAAACCCACTTGGACAACCAGTTGATGGCCTAGGTCCTATTAACACATCAAAAACTCGTCCAATCGAATATTTAGCACCAGGTGTTATGGATCGTAAATCAGTACATGAACCATTACAAACAGGTATTAAAGCGATTGACGCACTTGTGCCAATCGGTCGTGGACAACGTGAGTTAATTATCGGTGACCGTCAAACAGGTAAAACATCTGTTGCGATCGATGCGATTATTAACCAAAAAGATCAAGATATGATTTGTATCTATGTAGCCATTGGACAAAAGGAATCTACTGTTCGTGGTGTAGCGGAAACTCTTCGTAAAAATGGTGCATTAGATTATACAATTGTGGTGACAGCGTCTGCGTCAGAGCCTGCTCCACTACTATATCTTATCTCCATATTCTGGTGTCGCAATGGCTGAAGAGTTTATGTATAATGGTAAGCACGTATTAATCGTATATGATGATTTAACTAAACAAGCATCTGCTTATCGTGAATTATCTCTATTACTTCGTCGTCCTCCAGGTCGTGAAGCTTATCCAGGGGATGTATTCTACTTACACTCTCGCCTTTTAGAGCGTGCAGCAAAATTAAGTGATGCAAAAGGTGCGGGATCTATTACAGCACTACCTTTCATTGAAACACAAGCAGGGGACGTTTCTGCTTATATTCCAACAAACGTGATTTCGATTACAGATGGACAAATCTTCTTACAATCAGACTTGTTCTTCTCAGGTGTGCGTCCTGCGATCAACCCAGGTTTATCTGTATCGCGTGTTGGTGGATCTGCACAAATTAAAGCGATGAAAAAGGTAGCTGGGACTCTTCGTCTTGACCTTGCTTCATATCGTGAATTAGAATCATTTGCTCAGTTCGGTTCGGATCTTGATGCTTCAACAAAGGCAAAATTAGAGCGTGGTGCTCGTACAGTTGAAGTATTAAAACAAGACTTGAATAAACCGCTTAAGGTTGAAAAACAAGTGGCAATTCTTTATGCCTTAACACGTGGATTCCTAGATGATATTCCTGTTCACGACATTCGTCGTTTTGAAGCAGAATATTTATCTTGGTTAGATGCAAACAAGAAAGATTTATTAGACCATATAGCAACAACAAAAGAATTACCAGCTGACGAAGACTTCGCTGCTGCAATTAATGAATTTAAAAAGCTTTTGTTGTATCAGAATAAACATAAATACGTTTCGATAAGAACGGCCTGAAATGGTGAATCAAGGTGGTGAGAACCTGTGGCATCTTTACGCGATATAAAGAAGAGAATAAACTCAACGAAAAAGATGAGTCAAATTACAAAGGCCATGCAAATGGTATCAGCTTCGAAAATGAGTCGTGCTGAAGTCAATGCAAAGTCATTTGTACCGTATATGGAAAAAATCCAAGAAGTGACAACCTCTGTTGCACTAAATGCAGAGGATTCATCACATCCAATGTTAAAATCTCGTCCAGTTAAGAAAACGGGCTATATTGTGATTACAGCAGATCGTGGACTAGCTGGATCTTATAACAGTAACGTTTTACGTGAAGTAAACAGAACGATTCAAGCGCGTCATAAATCAAATGATGAGTTTGCTATTATTGCCCTTGGACGCGTAGGACGTGATTTCTTTGTGAAAAAAGGCATGAATGTTATTCTTGACATCATTGGTCTTCATGACCAGCCAGCGTTTACAGATATTAAAGACTTTACAAGTAAAACAGTAGATATGTTCTCAGATGGAACATTTGATGAACTCTACATTTATTACAGTCATTATGTGAATGCAATTAAATATGATGTAACAGAGAAAAAGATTCTTCCGTTTACAGATATGAACGCGAATAGCGGCAAAACAAACTCATATGAATATGAGCCATCTGCAGAAGCAATTCTTGAAGTATTATTACCTCAATACGCGGAAAGCTTGATTTATGGTGCAGTATTAGATAGTAAAGCAAGTGAGCATGCAGCACGTATGACAGCAATGAAGAGTGCTACGGATAACGCCAATGACATCATTCGTTCATTGGATTTAAGTTATAACCGTGCTCGTCAAGCTGCCATTACGCAAGAAATTACAGAAATTGTGGGTGGAGCATCTGCCCTTGAATAGGAATTATTGTAGAAAGAGATCTGGGATCTCTTTTTCTAGCAAGTTTGATCTAGCTCCATCGCTACCCCTTTATTTGTCACAAGTCAATCTACATGTAAAGGTATAAACACACCTATCACGTGTGGCTCGACTTGTGCTGGTCTAGGGTTTCTGTGGAGCGTAAGCAATACTTAGGTAGGAGGGAAAATGATGAACAAAGGACGCGTTGTTCAAGTTATGGGTCCGGTCGTTGACGTAAAGTTTGAAAGCGGACAACTTCCAAACCTTAATAACGCATTGAAAGTCGCACATCGCGGTGAAAATGTTGAGATCAACTTAGTATTAGAAGTTGCTCTTCATTTAGGTGATGATACTGTTCGTACGATTGCGATGTCTTCAACAGATGGATTAACACGTGGCACTGAAGTATTGGATACAGGTGCACCTATTTCCGTTCCTGTTGGAAATGTTACATTAGGACGTGTATTTAACGTATTAGGAGAAACGATTGACCTTGGGGAAGCGATTCCTGAGTCCTCACGTCGTGACTCTATCCATAGAGAAGCTCCAAAATTTGAAGAGTTATCAACAGAAGTAGAAATTCTTGAAACAGGTATTAAAGTAGTAGACTTATTGGCTCCATATATTAAAGGTGGAAAAATTGGTTTATTCGGTGGTGCGGGTGTAGGTAAAACCGTTCTAATTCAAGAATTGATCAACAACATCGCTCAAGAGCATAGTGGTATTTCTGTATTCGCGGGTGTTGGTGAGCGTACTCGTGAAGGAAATGACCTTTATTATGAAATGACAGATTCAGGCGTTATTAAGCAAACAGCGATGGTATTCGGACAAATGAACGAGCCTCCTGGTGCACGTATGCGTGTTGCATTAACAGGCTTAACAATGGCTGAATATTTCCGTGATGAGCAAGGACAAGACGTATTATTATTCATCGACAATATCTTCCGTTTCACACAAGCAGGTTCAGAGGTTTCTGCGTTACTTGGACGTATGCCATCTGCCGTTGGTTATCAGCCAACACTTGCAACAGAAATGGGACGTTTGCAAGAACGTATCACATCAACAAATAAAGGTTCTGTTACATCGATTCAAGCAATTTATGTACCTGCCGATGACTATACCGACCCGGCTCCAGCTACAACATTTGCTCACTTAGATGCAACAACAAACCTTGAACGTAAACTTTCAGAGATGGGTATTTACCCTGCGGTGGATCCATTGGCATCTACTTCTCGTGCATTATCTCCTGAAATTGTTGGGGAAGAACACTATGATGTTGCTCGTCAAGTACAACAAACATTACAAAAATATCGTGAACTTCAAGATATCATTGCGATGTTAGGTATGGACGAGCTTTCTGATGAAGATAAGCAAGTCGTTGCCCGTGCACGTCGTATTCAAAACTTCTTATCACAAAACTTCCACGTTGCTGAACAGTTCACTGGGCAACAAGGATCATATGTACCTGTAAAAGAAACAGTAAAAGGATTTAAAGAAATCCTTGAAGGTAAATATGACCATCTTCCAGAGGATGCTTTCCGTTTAGTAGGAAGAATTGAAGATGTCGTTGAAAAAGCAAAGCAAATGGGTGTAGAGGTATAATTTCGGACCAGGAGGGTAAAAAATGAAGACGATGAAAGTCAGTGTTGTTACTCCCGATGGACCGGTTTATGAGTCTGAAGTGGAAATGGTTAGTACAAAAGCACAAAGTGGAGAGCTTGGAATTTTGCCTGGCCATATTCCAATGGTAGCACCGCTTGCAATCGGAGCTGTTCGCCTGAAAAAAGGTGGAAAAACCGATTTCGTTGCGGTTACCGGTGGCTTTTTAGAAGTTCGTTCGGACCAAGTAACCATTTTAGCACAAGCTGCAGAAAAATCAGTCGATATCGACGTTGAACGTGCACTTCAAGCAAAAGAGCGTGCAGAACAACGCCTAAATGAGAGCAAGCAAGCAGCGGTTGATTTCAAACGTGCAGAACTTGCCTTACGTCGAGCTGTAAATCGTATAAAGGTTTCAAAAGGTGATTTATAATCCATGCCTCCTTCATTATGAAGGGGGTTTTTTATTTTTGAAATGAATTTGTAATAGGATGCAACTTAAAAACTTTTAACATAATGATAGTACTTCTCTCAATAAATATTATTTTGCAGTAAAGGAAAGGTCATGAATAATTCTATTGGTGAATATGGTTTAATAAGTAATTAAAGTCATTCTCATTTTCTAGCAATTTTAAATATAAAGGGATGAAAATATTGTAGGAATTTAAAAACTAGTTCATCGACACCTTTTTATAACAATGGTATAATGTTGTTGGTTCAAAAAATTTTGTTAATACCAAATTTTCAGAATTATATATAAGGGGGTTGGATAATGGATCTTCTCAATATTTATCAAAACAGTTATCTGATTGTGGCTATTTTTCTTGGCCTCGGGATATTATTGCCCATTGTCGCTTTGTTTTTTGGAAAATTATTGCGGCCTAATAAACCAAATGAAGTAAAGTACAGCACCTATGAAAGCGGAATAGAACCATTTAGTGATTCACGTGTACAATTCCATGTTCGTTATTATATATTTGCACTTATGTTTGTCATTTTTGATATTGAAACGGTATTTCTGTATCCTTGGGCAGTTGCGTACGAAAAACTCGGAATATTCGCGTTAGTCGAAATGCTCATTTTTGCTGTGATGCTTGTGATTGGACTTATCTATGCTTGGAAAAAGAAGGTGTTGAAATGGAGTTAAATATCGATCAATTGACAGAAGCCGAAGTAGCAGAATTAAAACGAAATGTGTTCGTAGCAACACTTGATCAAATTAAGGGGTGGGCTAGAAGCAACTCTTTATGGCCAATGACATTCGGACTAGCCTGTTGCGCGATTGAAATGATGGGAGTTGGCGGAGCACATTATGACTTTGACCGCTTTGGAACGATTTTTAGAACTTCACCACGTCATTCAGACGTTATGATTGTTTCCGGAACTGTGACAAAGAAAATGGCTCCGATTGTAAAACGTTTATATGACCAAATGCCAGAACCAAAATGGGTGATTGCAATGGGATCCTGTGCAACCGCTGGTGGACCATATGTGAAATCATATTCAGTGGTTAAGGGAGTCGATCAGGTGGTTCCTGTTGACGTATACATACCAGGCTGTCCACCGAACCCGGCAGCACTTATTTATGGAGTGAATAAATTAAGAGAAAAGATCCGCTATGAGGCAAAAACCGGGAAGAAGGTGATGTAACATGAGCGGAGAGAAAGACTTGGAACAATTGAAAAAGGAGGCAGCTGCGAAGGCCAAGGCAGCGGCTCTGGCAAAAAAGAATGCGGAAGATCAAAAGTCCGACGGTTCTGATGATCTAGCGAAACAAAAAGCGGCCGCAGCCGCAAAGGCAAAAGCCGAAGCACAGGCGAAAAAGAAGGCAGCTGGGCAAGGGGAAACGGTGGCTGATGATCAGGCCAAGGCAAAAGCTGCTGCAGCTGCCAAAGCAAAGGCTGCAGCATTAGCAAAGAAGAAAGCACAGGAAAAAGCAGGTGCAGAGAATAGTGTTGACGGTGATGCTAAAGCGAAAGCCGCCGCTGCTGCGAAGGCAAAAGCAGTGGCAGCCGCCAAGGCCAAGGCTGCAGCCGCTGCCAAAGCTAAGGGTGCTGGTGAAGGGACTCAGGTGTCAAAGGAAGAAGAGGAAAAACCATCTCCCAATCAACCATTGTTAGATAAATACATCAAAGTGATAGAGGAGCACCTTGGAAAAGAAGTAATAGAAGAAAGCTATATTAATAGATTATCAAAGGATGTCCCAACTCTTGTCATTAAAAAGGAAGCCTACTATAAAGTGGCAGAATTTCTTAAATATAATGAGCAGTTAGGCTTTGACTATTTATCAGAGCTGCATGGGACCGATTTTGAGACCCATATGGAAGTGTATGCGTATCTATATTCCTATCAAAACAAGCAAGGCTTAGCGGTAAAAGTGAAACTTGATCGTGATCAACCTAAAATTGATTCCATTGTATCACTTTGGGCAGGAGCAAATTGGCCTGAATGTGAGGCATATGACTTATTGGGCATTGAGTTTACAGGTCATCCCAACCTCCACCGCATTATGCTTGGTGAAAATTGGGTTGGTCACCCACTTCGCAAAGATTATGTAGACGACAATGAGTTGGAGGTGTAAACGATGTTAAGGACGGAAGAAATGCTCCTCAATGTAGGGCCTCAACATCCTAGTACACATGGTGTTTTTCGAATTGTATTAAAAATTGATGGGGAAATCATCAAAGAAGCAAAGCCGGTTATTGGTTATTTACATCGTGGAACTGAAAAGCTAGCGGAGAATCTCAATTATACGCAAATTATTCCTTACACAGACCGGATGGATTACCTTTCAGCGATGACGAATAATTATGTGATTTGTCATGCCGTTGAAACGATGATTGAAGCGGAAATTCCCGAACGGGCTGAATATTTACGTGTTTTGACGATGGAATTAGGACGAGTGGCGAGTCACTTAGTATGGTGGGGGACATTTTTGCTCGACTTAGGTGCTACAAGCCCATTCCTTTATGCGTTTCGTGACCGTGAAATGGTGATAAATCTACTTAATGAAATTTCTGGAGGACGCTTAACCTTTAACTATATGCGTGTCGGCGGCGTTAAGTGGGATGCTCCTGATGGCTGGATTGAAAAGGTTAAAGAGTTTATTCCTTATATGAGAGAACAGATCCAGGGGTATCATCAATTGGTGACAGGAAATGAAATCTTTTTAGGTCGTGTGAAGGGTGTCGGAACCTATACAAAAGAGGAAGCCCTTCAATATTCATTAAGTGGATCAAACTTACGCTGTACAGGTGTGAAATGGGATTTACGAAAAGATGAACCTTATTCGATTTACGACCGATTCGAATTTGATGTTCCGGTTCAAACAGGGGGAGACGCGTGGGCACGCTATCAAGTACGCATAGCGGAGATTGAAGAATCTCTTAAAATTATAGAACAAGCGGTTGAACAGTTTCCAAAGGATGGACCGATCATGGGAAAGGTACCAAAGGTGATTAAGCCACCAAAGGGAGAAGCCTATGTCCGGATTGAATCGCCCCGTGGGGAAATTGGTTGTTATATTGCTAGTGATGGTAAAAAGGAACCGTATCGCCTCAAATTTAGACGGCCATCTTTCTATAATTTACAGATTCTCTCAAAACTGTTAGTTGGAGAAAATATTTCAAACCTTATTGTGATACTAGGGGCCATTGACATTGTCCTTGGGGAGGTAGATGGCTAATGATGGAGAATCTTTTACAAAGCACTCCAAGTCTAACAAATCTAGGAATATTTTTTTTACTAGCAACGGTCTTCCTATTCGCAGTACTAGGCTTTGTAACCTATGCGGTATTAGCGGAACGTAAAGTCATGGGATATATGCAGCTTCGTCATGGGCCTAATCAATTAGGAGGAAGATGGGGACTGTTACAAACGGTTGCCGACGTTTTGAAGCTTTTACTCAAGGAAGATACGATTCCTAAGCTGGCGGATCGCCCACTGTTTATTTTGGCACCGATTATTGCCTTTGCACCATCTTTCATGGTATTAGCGGTTATCCCGTTTACCGACAAGTTTCAGTTTGCGGATATCGGAGTTGGCTTGCTTTATTATATTGCCATTTCAGGAATCACGACATTGGCGATTGTAACCGGGGGATGGGCTTCGAATAATAAATATGCTCTTTTAGGTGGGATGCGGGCTGCAGCGCAAATGATTTCGTATGAAATTCCACTTGTGATGTCTGTAGTGGGAGTCATTTTATTATCGGGCAGTTTAAATTTGAATGATATCGTAGCAGCACAGGAAAATGGCTGGTTTATTTTATTACAGCCAATCGGGTTTATTATCTTCTTTATTGCAGGTGTTGCTGAATTAAATCGTGTTCCTTTTGACTTCCCAGAGTCAGAATCTGAACTGGTCTCCGGATATCATGTTGAATACTCTGGTTTCCGATTTGCGTTCTTTATGCTAACGGAATATACGTATATGTTTGCGATGTCAGCGTTAATCACCGTGTTGTTCTTAGGTGGTTGGTTACCGTTACCATTCCTAGACATTATTCCAGGCGGTGTCTGGTTCGCCTTGAAATTTAGTGTTATCTTTTTCATCTTGTTGTGGCTGCGCGTCACGTTTCCACGTGTGCGCCCAGATCAATTAATGGAATTTGGCTGGAAGGTATTGCTACCAGTCGCTTTAGCCAATATTTTCTTAACCGCTATTGTAAAAGAAATAATCAATCTATTTTAAATTATAAAAATGATTTCACCAATGATTTGGGGGTAATTCCCTAACAAATACTGGGGGCAAGACTAAGACCCCCATTGAAGAGGTGATAACATGCTTGGATTATTTAAGGGGTTAGGGTATACACTAAAAAACTTGACCCGTGAAAAAGTAACCTATGAATATCCGAATGAACCACTGCCACTACCAGATCGTTTTCGTGGCATTCAAAAGTTTTATCCGGAAAAATGTATTGTTTGTAATTTGTGTGCGAATATTTGTCCGACAGATTGTATTGATTTAACAGGGAAAAGGAATCCTGACCCTGAAGCAAAGGTAAAAAAAGTGATAGACACCTATAATATTAATTTTGAAATTTGTATTTTATGTGACTTATGTACGGAGGTTTGTCCGACAGAAGCCATTGTCATGACGAATAACTTTGAACTGGCGCAATATACGCGAGACAAACTCTATAAAGACATGGAATGGCTTGATCAAAATGATGAAAATATACGGCAGGTGAATAAGCCATGATCACAGGAGAATTTATTGCCTTTATCGTACTTGCCGTCATTGCTTTAATTGGCGGGGTACTGCTATTAAATTTAACGAATGTCGTTCATATGGTGTTAGCTCTTGTGGCTACTTTTATCAGTATTGCAGGAATTTATGTTCTATTGTCAGCAGAATTTCTAGCGGTCGTTCAGATTCTTATTTACTCTGGTGCGATTACGATCATCATGTTGTTTGGTATTATGCTTACGAAACATGATGACAAGGTTACAAACACGGGTGGTTGGGGAAGGAAAATCTCACTTCTACTCGGAGTCATCGGATTTGGCGTCGTCGTCTATTTGGGAATTTATAATCTTGATTTTCCACAAGTAGGAGATACATTACATGAAAATAACACAGAACAAATCGGGATCGCCTTATACAGCAAATATGTCATTCCATTTGAATTAACTTCTATCGTACTTTTAGTAGCTCTGATTGGAGCAATCATTCTCGCTAAAAAGGATGATGAAAAGGAGGGAAATCAAGAATGAGTACAGTACCGATTTCCGCCTATCTTGCTTTAGCCTTGATCCTTTTCTGTATTGGCTTATATGGGGCTTTATCAAAACGTAATACGGTCATCGTGTTAATTTCGATTGAGTTAATGCTAAATGCTGTAAACATCAATCTTGTTGCCTTCAGTAAATTAGGAGTGGCGCCATCGATTGACGGACAAATCTTTGCCTTGTTTACGATGGCGGTGGCGGCAGCTGAAGCAGCTATTGGATTAGCGATTTTAATTGCTTTATATCGAAATCGTAAAACTGTCCATATCGATGAAATGGATACAATGAAGCATTGATAGTAGAGGAGTAAGCATTGACGATCAAGAGGGTAAGAAAATAAAAGTCATACAATAAAATAAGAACCTCTAAAAAGAGGACTGTAGGAAAAGCTATTTTTATCTTTTGTATGGACTTATAATCGTCTACCTCACATTACGTACAAAAGGGGGATCTAAAAATGATTGAGAATGCATGGATCGTACCGCTATTTCCGCTACTATCGTTTCTCGTGCTTATTCTGTTCGGAAGGCGGTTCAAAGAGTCAAGTTTTAAAATCGCTATTTTCCTAACCTTGTTATCTACCATTTTTTCGATACTCGTTCTTTTTGAGCGATTTACCGCTCCAACCTATAAAAGTGAAGCACTGTGGCTTGCAATAGGAGAAGTTCAGTTAACGGTCGGCTTTGAAGTAAACCAGCTGAATGCATTAATGCTTGTCATCGTATCGCTCGTTAGTTTTCTCGTACATACCTACTCAGCAGGATATATGAAGGGCGATGACCGATTTTCCGTCTATTATGCTTACTTAGGGTTGTTTACATTCGCCATGCTGGGGCTTGTTCTTTCACCTAATTTACTGCAAACGTATATTTTCTGGGAGTTAGTAGGTGTAGGGTCCTTTCTCTTAATTGGATTTTATTTTTACAAAGAAGAAGCGAAACAGGCAGCCAAAAAAGCGTTTATTATGACGCGGATTGGTGATGTCGGCTTGCTGATTGGGATGATTCTCTTATTCTGGCAAGTTGGCAGTTTTGAATATGATGAAATCTTTCAAGCTGTGAGTGACGGATGTCTTGTCCCAAGGGATGATTACGTTAACGGCAATTCTCATTTTTATCGGTGCTGTTGGAAAATCGGGTCAGTTCCCGCTCCATACTTGGCTTCCGGATGCAATGGAAGGTCCGACACCTGTGTCTGCACTGATTCATGCCGCAACAATGGTAGCAGCAGGGGTTTATTTAGTGGCAACGGTATTTCCACTTTTTGAAGCAAGTGAGGCTGCGCTAATGACGGTGGCGATTGTCGGTGCAATTACGGCGATTTTTGCCGCAACTATCGCACTTGTTCAAACGGATATCAAGCGGGTTCTGGCCTATTCAACAATCAGTCAGTTAGGGTATATGATGCTTGCCCTAGGGACTGCAGGGTATGTCGCAGGCGTCTTTCATTTAACCACACATGCTTTTTTCAAAGCCTTGCTGTTCTTAGCAGCAGGAAGTGTGATACATGCGGTGCATACACAGGATATTGAAAAAATGGGTGGCTTATGGAAGAAGCTTCCGAAAACAGGTTTACTGTTTTTAATTGGAACGATGGCGATCAGTGGAGTCCCGCTATTGTCCGGATTTTTTAGTAAAGATGAAATCTTGATTTCAACATGGAATGCTGGACATCCTGTTCTATTTACATTGGCTGTTATAACCGCCTTCTTGACTGCCTTTTACATGTTTAGACTGTTCTTTATGGTCTTCATGGGGAAATCGAGGGGCGAGCAAAACGAAGTCCATGAATCTCCAACGATCATGATACTGCCAATGACTGTATTAGCCTTTCTAGCGATTTTCGTAGGTTATATCAACACCCCGTGGTTTGGTACTTTTCTAGGTGATTGGTTGACGAATGGCCACGGACATGAAGCAGGTCCAATTTGGATCATGATTATTGCGACTGTACTGTCTCTTTTAGGAATTTACTTAGCATGGCTTATCTATGGTAAAAAATCAATCTCACGGGATTGGCTATCAGGAAAAGTACCTGTTGTTCATAGCATTTTGTACAATAAATATTTTGTCGATGAGATCTATCAATATACAGTTGTCGCAGGTGTTAAGGTATTTAGTTTATTCCTGAAGTATGTGGAATGGTTCATTGTCGAGGGAATAGCCGAACTGATCAGAGGCGGAGTACAGCAATTAGGAAAATGGGGCTCTAAATTCCAAAATGGACAAACACAAGTCTATGGAACGGTAGCCTTTGTCGGTTTAGCACTCCTTGTTGTCATCTTTGCGTTAACAGGGGGGTATTTATAATGAATTGGTTATCAATCTTAGTGTTTTCACCGCTTCTTGGTATGTTAGTCATCTCGTTTATTCCTAAACTAGAAAGAAAGCTACTAAGTGTAGTGGGAATTTTAGCCACACTTCCGGCCTTGATTATTTCGCTAATTCTCTTTTTTCAATATCGTTCAGGAGCCCATTTGGAAAAGTTTGATGAGAGCTACAACTGGTTCTCGTTAAAAAATTCAATTCAATATGGAGAGTTATTTTCGATTAAATACGAACTTGGCATTGATGGATTGTCGCTTGTTCTTTTGGTGTTAACGACCGTCATTGCAACGTTGGCAGCCATTGCATCGATTACGATTAAAAAAGAGTTAAAAGGTTATTTTCTTCTATTCTTATTATTGGAAATTGGCATGCTTGGTGTGTTCTCATCACAAAACTTTATTCTCTTTTTCTTATTTTTTGAAATAACCTTAGTTTCTGCTTTTTTCCTCATTGGAAAATGGGGGTATGAGGAAAAGGAAAAAGCGGCTTACAGCTTCTTAATCTATAATGGTCTTGGTTCAGCGATTCTGTTAATTGTGATTATTACGTTGTTCGCTAAAACAGGAACCGCCAATTTTGTAGCCTTACAAGAGATTATTGCATCCGATACTTTTCCAGATTCTCTTGCTCTTGGGTTATTTGTGGCATTGCTCGTGGCCTTTGGATTTAAAATGCCGATTGTTCCACTTCATAGTTGGATGGTCCGGGTTCACGTTCAGGCGCCACCGGCTGTCGTGATGATTCATGCGGGGATACTATTGAAAATTGGTGCCTATGGTCTTATCCGCTTTAACATTGGCTTGTTTCCAGACCAGGCTGAGAACTTTTCTGTTCTACTTGCGGTACTTGGGGTCATCAATTTGCTATACGGTGCCTTTTTAGCGCTTGTGCAAAGTGATTTTAAGATGGTACTCGCTTATTCATCGGTATCACATATGGGAATTGTGTTAATCGGATTAGGTTCTTTAAATGAAGCCGGGATTCAAGGGGCGATTTTCCAAATGGTCTCACATGGTTTGATTGCAGCTCTGCTATTCTTCTTAGTTGGCGTATTTTATGAAAGAACGAAAACGTCTGAAATTCCGAATTTGGGTGGAATGGCTAAAGCGATGCCACTCACCGCAGGTTTTTTACTAGTAGGCGTGATGGCGTCACTTGGATTACCTGGGATGTCGGGGTTTGTAAGTGAATTTATGGCATTCCTTGGCTTATTTAAAGAAATGCCATGGCTTGCCGCTGTTGGAGCGATTGGGATTATTATGACAGCCGTGTACTTGCTTCGTGCGGTGCTTGGTGTTACGTACGGGAAACCTAATCGCGAGTGGGCAGGTGTTGTGGATCTTAGGAAAATAGAAAGTATTCCAGTGATCGTACTCACTGCATTGATTGTCGCGATTGGTGTCTATCCAAATCTATTGGGCGGTCCGCTGCAGGAAACACTTGAATTGATCATGTTAAAGGTAGGAGGGTGATGAAGGATGGATATCGAAACATTGTTATCATTTGATTGGGGAGTCATGATGCCGGAATTCATTATCCTTGGGGTTGCTACCTTTATAACCTTGCTTGATTTGTTCATGCCTAAAGGGAAAAATCGGAAAATTCTCGGTTGGATTGGCTTTGTGGGCATCCTTTTGGCGATTGTTTCATTATTAGGTTTACTTGATCGGGATGTGACCTCGATTTTATATGATACATTCCGACTTGACGCTTTTGCAAAGGCCTTTAAATTAATTTTATTAGTAGGGGCAGGCTTGGTGATGCTGCTTGGAATAGGCTATGAACCAAGAGAAGGGTTAACAGAATATCGCGGTGAGTTTTTCTATTTATTCTTAACGGCGCTCCTTGGTGCGATGATGATGTCATCAAGCGGTGACTTGATTACCTTATTTATTGGTTTAGAACTGCTTTCAATGTCATCATACATCTTAGCCGGTTTACGTAAAAAACACCTTGGATCCAATGAAGCGGCGATGAAGTATGTCGTGAACGGGAGTATTTCAAGTGCGATTACCTTATTTGGAATGAGTTATGTATATGGATTAACCGGAACAACAAATCTAGCTGAAATGAGAGATGTACTTGTAGGGGTCAATGACTCGCAGGTGACATTCTTACTGATTCTTGCCTTTCTCATGATTTTTGTCGGATTATCCTTTAAAATAGCTACTGCACCATTCCATATGTGGGCACCTGATGTGTATCAGGGAGCACCAACACCGGTGACAGCCTTTTTAAGTGTTGTTTCTAAAACAGCAGGGTTTGTGATCATCGTGCGGATTATTGTATCAATTTTCATTATGGCACCTACAAATGGACCAAACTCAGAACCGATTTTACTGATAATGAGTGACTATATTGCATGGATTGCTGGAATCACGATGGTGATTGGAAATGTTGTTGCCTTAAGGCAAAGAAATATTAAACGACTTTTAGCCTACTCTAGCATTGCTCATGCAGGTTATCTGTTAGTAGCACTTTCAGCTTTCTCCGTGTTTATGATGGACTCGTTATGGTTTTATTTAATGGCATACTTATTCATGAATTTAGGAGTATTTGCCGTAATTGGGCTGCTAACGGAAAAAGAAGAAACTGAGGATTTACGATTCTTCTACGGGTTATCCGAAAGGTCTCCAATGCTTGCGGTTGCGATGAGCATTATGATTTTATCACTCGCTGGAATCCCAGGGACAGCTGGGTTTATCGGGAAGCTAAATATCATTACAGGTGCTCTTGCGCTCGAGCAGCCATACTATGTACTTGTGTCGGTCATGATTGGAACCACTGTCATCTCCTATGTTTATTATTTTAGGATCATGGTCGGGATGTTTTTCCGCCCTCCATTAAAGTTAGAACCAATCAAGGTTCCAGTTGGAACAGGGTTTGTCGTTGGCGTGTGTGTGGTAGCAACCATATTGTTTGGGATTTTCCCGAATCTTGCTTTTGACTTTTTACAAAATAATTTTTATGATTTTGGTGATTTTCTACAGTAAAGAAGTCTTGTATAATGGAAGAGTACGTGGATTGCTCTTCCATTTTTAAACACATGCCATATTGCTCAGAAATGAACAATAAGGGCAAGCTATTCAACAAAATAATCGAGAAATTTGAAACTTTTTGCGCTTTAAACCGTTTATTAAAAGAGGCATATTATAAGTGAGGGGGATGAATATTGGGATATGGTCAAGAAGCTTTATTAAGCATACTCTCGCATCTCGTCTTTATCGCGGTAACATGGTGGGCGCTTCAGTCGATTAATTTTGAAAAATTTTTGCGTAAAAATCGAGTCGCACAAGCAAGAATGCTGTATGTTTTGGTTTCGATTGTAATTGGTAGTATTGTTAGTAATTTTTTCCTAGATTACCTATTCTGGTCCAAACAACTGCCATTAATATTTCAGTAAAAATAGTGGAAAATTTAGGTCTTCATACATGTTTCAAAAAAACATTTTCTGAAGTATACTTATAATGGTGCTATTTGTCAAAGTTCGACAAAATTCAACATAAGCATTTTTTCCTTTTGGAAAAAATACATACTTGGTGTAAGGATTTTCAACAATTAACAAGATTTTGATTAAGTTTGAAAACATAGACAACTTAGACATCATAGGATATCCAAATCAGCTAAAAAGTTCTAAGAGAATGACAAAGTCCACTTGGAGCATCAGTGAAGTTGTCACAACCAATAGTTTGAGTAAAGTTGAATGAATTTATTTATGATTCTATTGGAATTGAGTATGTCAAAATGTGACGATTTTTCATAAGTATGAACTTCTCTCCCTTGGTAAAAATGGTAGTAAGGGGAGGGGTTATATAAATGAAAAAAGTAATCATGGTATTATTTAGTACTATTGCGGTTGGATTTATATTTTTTAATATAGCGAATGCAAAGACTGAAACAGATTTATTCAAAATGGCTGCTATTTTAGAAAAAGAAAAAATGGATATTCATAAATGGTCATTACATGCCAGAGAACAGATCGAAACAGGTCAAAGAGACGAGAGATTAAACGAGTTAATGGGACAGTATCCTGATTGGACTTGGACAGTCACAGAAGGAAATGAAAAATGGGAAGCAATTGGAATTTCTACAAAGGATCCTAGCATAACCGAGACCCTTTCACTTCTATCATCCGATGGATTTTCTTATTTGCTGTATGAAGTAAGTGGAAATGGTTGGGACAGTGAAGTGAAAAGAGTAGTACAGAATTCCATCTATCCAAAGTTTAATGCAATCTTTCATGAAAATGTTATAGTTTTCTCTTGTCTGTTTAGTGAATTAGATGGTAATATGAATAAGTCTGTGTCAGCCTCTGTAACTCGTCTTTTGCAGGCATTTCAAGCAAAAGAAGTGGAGACCTTAAAGGAGAAGAACTTTGTATCGACAACATCGTATTCTCCATTGTTCTCGGAGGCGATCCAAGGTGAAACAGAACAAATGAACTTACAACTAGGATTTCGAAACCAAGGAATGGGCGAAAAAACTACCCTTGTAGTTGGAACACCCATCATAACGATTGAATATTAATATAGAGATAATGGACGCGGAGGGGAATATTTTGGAAAAAATTATCGTCCGTGGCGGAAAAAGGTTAAGCGGAACTGTCAAAGTAGAGGGGGCAAAAAACGCTGTTTTACCTGTTATCGCCGCAACACTATTAGCAAGTGATGGAAAAAGTATTATTCGGGATGTGCCAACGCTCTCCGATGTATATACCATCAATGAAGTTTTACGTTATTTAAATGCCGATGTGGTATTTGAAAATAACTGTGTAATTGTGGATGCATCTAGGGATTTAAGTGTAGAGGCACCATTTGAATATGTTCGAAAAATGAGAGCATCTGTACTTGTGATGGGCTCGCTACTAGCAAGAAATGGTCGTGCGAGAGTGGCATTACCTGGTGGTTGTGCAATTGGATCTAGGCCGATTGACCAGCATCTAAAAGGTTTTGAAGCAATGGGTGCAAAGGTTAAAGTTGGAAATGGCTTTATTGAGGCTGAAGCTGAAAATGGCCGATTACATGGTGCTAAAATTTATTTAGATTTCCCAAGTGTTGGTGCAACAGAAAATATTATGATGGCGGCTGTTTTAGCAGATGGAGTAACGGTCATTGATAACGTGGCAAAAGAACCCGAAATCGTTGACTTAGCGAACTTCCTTAATAAAATGGGTGCAAAGGTGAAAGGTGCTGGTACAGGCACGATTCGTATTGAGGGTGTCGATCAATTATTTGGTGCCGATCATGCGATTATTCCTGACCGAATTGAAGCGGGAACCTTTATGGTAGCTGCTGCGATTACGGGCGGAAACGTACTTGTACAAGGTGCAGTACCTGAGCATTTAAACTCCTTGATTGCAAAAATGCAAGAAATGGGAGTGACCATTATGGAAGAGCCTACAGGTCTACGTGTCATTGGTGGCAATAGTCTTAAAGCCAGTTGACATTAAGACAATGCCACATCCTGGTTTTCCAACGGATATGCAGTCACAAATGATGGCTTTACTTCTTCGTGCAAATGGAACTTCGATGATTACAGAAACGGTATTTGAAAATCGTTTTATGCACGTTGAAGAATTCCGTCGTATGAATGCTGATATAAAAATTGAAGGTCGTTCCGTTGTCATTAATGGTCCTTCTCAATTACAGGGCGCAGAAGTAGCTGCAACCGACCTACGCGCAGCAGCTGCACTCGTTCTTTCTGGGCTTGTGGCTGATGGTGTCACTCGTGTCACAGAGCTAAAGCATCTAGATCGTGGTTATGTAAACTTCCATGAAAAATTAGCCTCACTTGGCGCAGATATAGAAAGAATCAATGAAGTAGAAGAAGTTGCTTCATATGATGAAAAACTTGTATCTGATCTAAATGCTTAAAGTTAAAATAGACTGATAGAAAACCGCATGTTAAGACTATGCGGTTTTTTATTTTTGTCTTAGATTTGTTAAAAGAACACTCAATAATTTTCCTTCTAAGTTCTTCCCGCCTAGTATTGTTACCTATCCTTTTTAAATTATTCAAGGTTCGACTTTTTGTCATAAAGGCTTGTCCATTTCCATATAATTGAATGAGATTAAATGATGCTTGTAAAAAAAGAAATAGTACACTATTTAACATGTATGGAGGAAAAACATGACGAGATTTAAACCAGTGGCTCTACTAGCTGCAGCACTATTTTTTGTCACTTTGTTGATACCAACAATTTTAGTACTACCATTTGGAAATGATAAGGCGAGCGGGAGTTTAGGAGAGAATGTGACAGCAGAGGAAGAGAATACAGAAAGTGTCGGAACAGAGCCTATAATGGAGGTTGCCGTTTACCGGACAGCCAAAAAAACCGTTGAGAGTCTTCCTTTAGAAGAATATGTAGTCGGTGTGGTGGCATCTGAAATGCCAGCTGATTTTGAAACTGAGGCCTTGAAAGCCCAGGCCTTAACGGCTCGAACTTATATGGTGAAAAGGTTAATGATGGATGAGAAAAAGGATTTACCGAAAGATGCGGACGTTGGAGATACGGAATTTTATCAGGTGTATAAAAATAAGGAAGAATTGAAAAGGTTATGGGGTTCTGATTATGATTGGAAGTTGGCGAAAGTTCAAGAAGCGGTGAAAGAAACGGCAGGCAAGGTTTTGACTTATGAAGGTAAACCTATTGATGCCACCTTTTTCTCAACGAGTAATGGCTATACGGAAAACTCAGAAGCGATCTGGCTCAATTCCTTACCTTATTTAAAAAGTGTAGAAAGTCCTTGGGATAAGCAATCGCCAAAATTTAATGGTCAAAAGGCCATTCCTGTAGCGGAGTTTGAACAAAAATTAGGAGTCCAGGTTCCTGATGGA
Source organism: uncultured Bacillaceae bacterium (assembly GCA_963708895.1). Lineage (GTDB taxonomy): Bacteria > Bacillota > Bacilli > Bacillales > Cytobacillaceae > Bacillus_BD. The sequence goes on from CAVPUE010000004.1 coordinate 125,342, forward strand.
GGAGAAATTGGGAAAGTTGTAGAACGAACGGAAGGTAAGCGTGTCGGAACCGTAAATATTAGCGGCAAAAAGATTTCTGGAAAAGACATTCGCAAGAAACTAGGGCTGATGTCGACAGACTTTACTTGGGAACGTAAGGGCAACAATATCATTATTCATACAAGAGGAAACGGTCATGGAGTCGGAATGAGTCAATACGGAGCAAATGGAATGGCTCAAGAAGGGAAAGAGTATTCAGAGATTGTTCAGTACTACTATCAAGGTGTTGAAATCGTCAATGCTGATCCATTTATTACAACGATTACGGCTAAAAAATAAAACACGAAAAAGAGGCATGATAACCATGCCTCTTTTTCGTGCTGGGTGCTAGATACCAACTATTATTTTCCAATAAACATTTGAGTCCAGTAGTTGCCTGTTGTTACATGTCCAACTCCAATGTGTGTGAAGTTTGGATTCATGATGTTTTCACGGTGACCTTGAGAATTCATCCAAGCTTGTACAACTTCTTCAGGTGAACGTTGACCCATGGCAATGTTTTCACCTGCTGATTTATAAGAAATGCCGTATGCTTTCATCATATCAAAAGGTGAACCGTAAGTTGGGCTTGTATGGCTAAAGTAATTTTTTGTTTGCATATCCTTCGATTTATCACGTGCTACTTTACTTAACTCAACATCAAGTTTTAATGCTGGAAGACCATTTTTAGCACGTTCTTGGTTTGTTAACTCTACTACTTGTTGTTCAAACGCACTTACTGCAGAAGAAGCAGGTGTTGTTGCTTGAGGCTTCTCCGCTTGTACTGGTTTTTGCTGTACAGGCTTTTGAGCTGGTTTTTGAGCAGGTTGTTCTGTTTTAGGCTGTTCTTTTACAGGTTGTTGAACTGGCTTTTGAACTTGCTCCTGTTTTTGTGTCGGTTGTTGAACTGGTTTTTGAGCAGGCTGCTTCTCAGCTTGTGCACCTTGTTCATTTAATTGTTTTTGTAAGTTATTGACTAATTGTTGAATCGTTTGGTCACTGTATTGGTTTCCTTTTAGGTTTGTCATATATTTTTGAACCAATTCATTCACTTGTTGTTGATCTAGTTTTTGACCTGCATGATAAACATATACTTTTGATTGAACTTCAACTGGTGAAGCGGCTTCGGCTTTATTCATTCCTGGTGTTGAAACAAGTAATGCTGCTGCGGCTGCGATTGAAAGGATTAATTTTTTATTCATTTATAAAAACCTCCAGATATTTTTTAAGTTGTTAGTTGCTGTCTTGCTTACGAGAAAATCATACCACGGAGTTTTTGTAATAATATTGGTAGGAAATGGTACTAATAAAAATAATGTCGGTTGGGAAGGATAATAAATTGGTTAAAACTCATATCTGACAAGCGTTTGAGGATCAGTTGCATAATGTGCATTAAATTTACATAAAATGGAACCTATTCACCATATTTCCTGTAAAGAGGGGTTGACAGGTTTTTTAAAAGGAAGGATTTTTTTACTTTTATTACAACAATGATACAAAAACGGTGCTTTTGTTACATGGAATTCCCAATAACTGGGTGACTGGCTTCTTAGATAGAAAAAACGGTCATCCATTCTAGTGGTGACCGTTTTGCTAGTTTCTAAATCGAGATTCTATTTGATGCAAGAAGTGCCCAAGTTTAGCAAATCGCTTTTTTTGATAGGCTCCGAACAATACCCATGATGCGACTAGCACTCCGATTACATCCTTCACTACATCAATAACCGTTGCCGATCGATAGGGAACAAAGTATTGATGAAATTCATCACTTAACCCATATAATGAAGAAACTAAAATGAATAAGAGATTCAGTTTAGGTGAAACCCCATTAAAAGATAGAGCTGCGAGAAAGAGTAGGGCATACAGAATGCCAAACTCTACTAAATGCAAGGACTCTTTCACGATTGAGTCCCATTTTGGTAACTCGACAACAGCATCTGCCGGCATGCTCGACATCACCCAGACAGCAGCCATATAGAGAAACGGTAAAACTCTAATGATCAGTTTTAACATAGCAACCTCCAGAAATAATAAGGATAAGAAAAACGATACGAAAAGGTTACTCCTTTCTCCACACTATTTTACCTTTTTCAGATAATCATGAATAATTATAAACGTTTTGTCGAAAAATAAGCAGTAAAAATTTTTTTTGAAAAAGGTATATAATCATGAGAATTTGTTCAGAATGATTGCTGAGGTGATGATAAATGAGAGAGGAAGAAAAGAAACAAGCTTCTCTAAAAAAATTCTTTAAAAAACGTTGGGTATTTCCAGCCGTATACATTGCAAGTGCAGCTTTGATTTTAACGGGGGTTCTATGGTTCCAAAATAGCAGCACAGAGAATGCTACAGAATCTGATAGATTTGGATATGAGGCAACACCTGGGGAGAACCAATTCAATGAGCCAGCAGAAGAAGTAGCACGTTCAATGGAAAACATTGTCCTACCACTTTCAGAAAAAGATCGCACTAATGTTGTTATTAAAACAAAATTCTATGAAGATACGGCAAATGCAGAGGATCAAGAAGCAGCCATTGTCGTTTACCAAAATCAATATCATCCAAATACAGGAATTGATGTTGCGGTAAAAGACAGTGAAGCATTTGATGTAATGGCAGCATTAAGCGGTACTGTAACGAAGGTTCAAGAAGATGCACTTCTTGGAAATGTGATCGAAATTGAGCATGATGATAACATTGTAACACGTTATTCATCTGTGAAAGACATGAAAGTGACAATGGGCGACAAAGTTGAACAAGGACAAGCTCTTGCAACAGCTGGAAAAAGCTTGTTTAACGAAGAAGCAGGTGTACATGTTCACTTTGAAATTCGCAAAGATGGTGTACCTGTAAATCCAGAAGATTATTTAAACAAGCCATTTAGTGAATTACAAGAAACAAGTGTAACAGAAGAAAACGATGCAACTGATTCTGATAAGACTGAAGAGGCAGAGCCTGAAAAACCTGAAACTGAAAAGGAAACAGGAGTAAGTGAAGAAGAGCCTGCTCAAGGTACGAAGGAAGATGACAAGCCTTCGACAGATAAAGAAACAACATCGGAAGAAAAACCAGCTACGGATGAAGATAAATCAACAGATAGAAAGTCAGATACTGATGAAAACAAATCATCTGATGAGAAAACATCAACTGACGAAGAAAAGTCATCTTCTGATGAAAAGAATGCTGATGAAAACGAAGATGAAAAAGCAAAGCAAAATTCTGATGCTTAACATCGCATAAATTGAAAGGGGAAGAATCTAATTTTTATTAGATTCCTCCCCTTTTTAGTTTTTTATTTGTAAGAGGATTGTTAATTTTATAAAATATTCGGAAAATTTATAGGTATTTGTGGATTTTGTGCATAAACGACCACCAAAGCTAATAGACTGATACAAACCTATCAAAGAGAGTGTTTGAGGTGAGGAATCGTTTATGACCAGTATAGATATGAATCTGATGTTTTTTATTCCTTGTAGCTGGAGAGCAGGTTGCTTTCTACCGTGTGACTCTCATGAACAACATGCGGTTACCTAATAATTGAACTAGCAAGAAGCGAGTCTCATTTCACACTTCTCACATCCAAATTGGGGAGGGCGAGTGGTGTGCACGATTACATCAAAGAGAGAACTATCAAGATTGGAAAGTATATCGTGGAGACGAGAAAAACAGTTCGCGTAATTGCGAAGGAGTTTGGCGTGTCCAAAAGTACAGTCCATAAAGACTTAACAGAAAGACTTCCAGAAATTAATCCTGATCTTGCTAATGAAGTAAAAGAAATATTAGACTATCATAAATCAATCCGTCATTTACGCGGCGGAGAAGCAACGAAATTAAAATATAAAAAAGAAGAATTTGAAGAAGAAACCATAAAATAGGAGATGCATGAAACTGAAAAGATTGAGCGTAAAAAGAATCTAAAAAAGAAGATGAGTCTACAAAATTGTAGCAATCATCTTCTTTTTTTAAGGCTGTTTTCTCAAACTTTGTTGTTTGGATAGAAGAAAAGCTGCTTGTCCTTGTACCCACCTTGACATTGGATATTATTTTTGAGAAAAGAGCTGCAAATTTTATACGAAGGTACAAAATAGCTTATTTCTACGTTAAAATCGACCTTTGGATTTTAACAACAAACTTTACGAAAACAGCCTTTTTTAATGGTAAAAAGTAGGTATACATAATATTTGACAAAATGCTACATATTTTTTATAAATCGTTACAATGTTTAGGCTAAATGTGGTAAAATAAGCAATTGAGTGATAAACCTTTAGAGTTAATCTTTTTTAGGATTAATGTACATAATAATAGGAAAAGCATCAGGGAATCCTAATCAAATTTGGAAACCGGTGCGGATAAATCGCCTAAAAGCATAAACTGAAAATGAACGTCAACTAATGTCTATGTATGGCAATAGATGATAGAAGCATCCGGCCAAGGAGGAAAAGCGTAGTATGTTCGCGAGGGATATTGGGATTGACTTAGGTACGGCAAACGTATTAATACATGTAAAAGGCCGTGGAATTGTTTTGAATGAACCTTCAGTAGTAGCGATTGATAAAAACACAAATCGCGTCTTAGCTGTAGGGGAAGAAGCACGTCGCATGGTAGGAAGAACGCCTGGTAATATTGTAGCGATTCGCCCTTTAAAGGATGGTGTCATCGCAGACTTTGATGTAACAGAAGCGATGTTAAAGCATTTTATTAATAAGTTAAATGTGAAAGGATTCCTTTCAAAGCCACGCATTTTGATTTGCTGTCCAACGAATATAACAAGCGTTGAACAAAAGGCAATCAAAGAAGCGGCAGAGAAAAGCGGCGGTAAAAAGATTTTCTTAGAAGAAGAGCCTAAGGTTGCTGCTATTGGAGCGGGGATGGATATTTTCCAACCAAGCGGAAACATGGTCGTGGATATCGGTGGTGGAACAACAGATGTAGCTGTGTTATCAATGGGCGACATCGTTACTTCTTCTTCGATTAAAATGGCAGGAGATAATTTTGATAACGAAATTCTCAACTATATTAAAAAAGCGTACAAGCTTTTAATCGGAGAAAGAACTGCTGAAAACATCAAAATTGCGATTGGGACTGTAGCACCGGAACTGAAAAAGGAAGATATGGAAATCAGGGGCCGTGATATGGTAACCGGACTTCCACGTACCATTTCAGTCACATCTGATGAAATTGCACAGGCTCTACGTGAATCGGTTACAGTCATTGTGCAAGCAGCGAAAAGTGTGTTAGAACGTACTCCTCCAGAATTGTCCGCAGACATTATTGATCGTGGTGTTATTCTAACGGGTGGAGGTGCATTGCTTCACGGCCTTGATATGCTGTTAGCTGAAGAACTGAAGGTACCTGTTCTTGTGGCGGAAAGCCCAATGGATTGTGTGGCAATCGGAACTGGCATCATGCTCGATAATATAGATAAATTATCAAGAAGAAAAATTGGATAGTAACGAAGAGGCCTGTTGAAAGAGGTAAGATCCTTTCGATGGGCTTTTTTGTCTTTTTCAAAGGAATAGGGTATTTCTACCAAAGTCATGTATAATCTAGCAAAAAATCAAAATTTCCCCTAAAGACCATCACTTTTCCCTAAAAAATCAAATTAATTTTGAAAAATTACTGCGGAGAGCCGATATTTTTCCTATAATAGAAGATGGGTATATAT
>CAVPUE010000005.1:0-40328 GCA_963708895.1 uncultured Bacillaceae bacterium
GCCAGTTTGCATACGGGATGACTGATCTACAAACTCTGACTTTTTATTTCTACCAAATACTTTATTCCCAATTCCATTTGTCATAACACCATTTAATGCGGTAATAACAATGATTAGCCCCATAACCATAAGAAAGTCTACTATATAAGCGAGCATGAAAGCACCTCCATTTTGTTACGTTACTTTCTAACGTGAGTTCTTTCTTCTATTGTATATAATATTTGGAATATTGAAAAGTAATTTCTGACATTTCGTTATCTTTTAACAGGTTTGCTGAAATCGAGCCTGTTCCTTGATTAATTATCATTGTATATCTAGAAACTTTTATAACTTTTTTCATTTCAAGAAATACAATTGAGAATTAAAAGGTATTTCCCTATAGTTTTTAAGGATATAATACCAAATAACCTATGAATTATAGGAATTATCGCAATCATATGAAATTATAGAAGGTTGATGTACAAGGTCAATCAAATATGAATATTATCTAAAAATCAAGGTCATATAATAGAACTTTCTTAAAAATAACTGTCCATTTTAAATAAAATGATGATAATCTGCAACTTTTATTGGTTTAAACCGTCTAACTAGTATATAATTTGTAATAGGTCAAATAATCAAATAATTTAATAAAATGTTAAAGTTTTTTTAAAAAAGGATACCAAATCAATATTTAATGGTGTATAATAAATAATATAAATTACTTAATTAAATTAATTTTAATTTGATAATTCAATACTATATATTATTAATCCAACACACTGATAAGGAGTGGATGGCAATGGTTACATTATATACATCACCAAGTTGTACATCGTGCCGTAAAGCAAAGGCATGGTTAGAGGAACACGAAATTCCATATAAAGAAAGAAATATCTTTTCTGAGCCATTATCAATTGAAGAAATTAAAGAAATTCTTCGAATGACAGAAGATGGTACGGATGAAATCATTTCAACTAGATCTAAATCATTTCAAAAGTTGAATGTAAATCTTGAATCATTACCATTACAAGAATTATTTCAATTGATCCAAGATAACCCTGGTTTATTACGTAGACCCATCATTATTGATGAAAAACGACTTCAAGTTGGATATAATGAAGATGAAATTAGAAGATTTCTTCCTCGAAGAGTTCGTACTTTCCAATTGTTAGAAGCACAAAAACTTGTGAATTAAAAAGCTGGCTCAGCGTTGAGCCGGCTTTTTATTTATTTTTAGAAAAGAACCTTAATAAAGTCTGTTTTGGTTAAATATACTATATTGTTCACGGTACAAATGGTGCGTTCAAATATACTATACTGCTTTTTAACAATGTAAATGATTTTTAAGAAAATTTTCATTTTTACAAACTAATAAATCCGTTAAAAGTTAGTCTCAATCCTTTTCAAAATCTTATGTGTTTGTTACAATGTACGTTAAGATAAATAGGCATTAGATCATTTATTAAAAGATGAATCATTTTAATTCCCTTTATTGTCTTTTTATCATAAAATAAAGGTACAAGGTAGAAAATAGTTATATCTTGTAGAAACAGAAAATAAGTAGAAATTTTGATTTGTGTCTGTATGGGGGTATTTTGTCCCTTCAACTAATGCAGGAGGGGAGTGTTGCTAGATGGACATCGAGCGTATTAATGATCATACCGTTAAATTCTATATCTCCTATATTGATATAGAAGAAAGAGGATTTGATCGGGAAGAAATCTGGTACAATCGGGATCGAAGTGAAGAACTTTTCTGGGAAATGATGGATGAAGTTCATCGTGAAGAAGAGTTTTTAGTGGAAGGTCCACTCTGGATTCAAGTTCAGGCACTTGATAAAGGTTTAGAAATTTTAGTAACAAAAGCTCAAATTTCTAAAGACGGTCATAAGTATGAACTTCCAATACCAGAAGAAAAATTTAAGGATTTAACTGGCGATACTCGAATGGAAGATCTTTTTGATCATCATTTTAATCCGTTAGCAGATGAGTATGAAGATCAATTGGATTTTGTTATAAAGTTTCAAGACTTTGAAGATGTCATTGCTCTTGCAAAGGAGAGCAGTTTAGATGATTTACCGATAAAACTATATTCTTTTGAAGATAAGTATTATTTATATATAGAGTTCCCTGAAGAACAATATGAAGAGAACGAAATTGATAATCTATTAAGTATCATACTTGAATATGGTCAAGAGACGAATGTAACGATACATCGGATTGAAGAATACGGTAAATGTATCCTAGATGATGATGTATTCCCAAATTTAAGAAAGTATTTTGGTTAACATACCGATTTCCGTTGAGAAATCGGTTTTTTTAAGCTGTTTACTTAAATTCGCTTCTCTTAATGGAGGTCGGAATGAAAAACACAGTTAAAGTGCTTCTATTTCTTGCCATCTTAGCTCTGTTATTTTATTTAACCAATACGTATGAATATATCCTTAGTGGCTTTTTCGGCTATTTAAGTATTGTTATCACCTTAACCGTAATCGTGATTGGTTTTGTCATCTTTTTAGAGAATCGTCATCCAACCCAAACTTTAACATGGCTTGTCGTTTTAGGTGGTTTTCCGTTACTGGGATTTATTTTTTATCTCTTATTTGGGAGAAATTATCGTAAGGAAAAAATGTTCAGAAAAAAATATTTTCTTGATCGGCAGACATTTTTGCAATACGAAGGTCAAGATCCTGTCAGTCAGGAAAAAATTAGACAAACAGGGGAACATCAGAAAAAAATATTTCATTTAGCACAACGTTTAGGCAATAGTCCGATTTCCTTTGGAACAGAAACAACGGTATTGACGAATGGAGACGAAACCTTTCATGCAATTTTAGAAGAACTGAAGAAGGCTGTACATCATATCCACATAGAATATTATATTGTCCGAGATGATCATATTGGTCAGCAATTGAAAAAGGTATTAATTGAAAAAGCTCGTGAAGGTGTAAAAATTCGCTTTTTATATGATGCTGTAGGGTCTTGGAAGCTTTCAACAGAGTATATTAGAGATTTAACAACGGAAGGAATTGAAATCATACCGTTTGGACCTGTTAAACTACCTTTCTTAAATAGTAAGTTTAACTTTCGAAATCATCGTAAAATTATTGTGATTGATGGAAGTATTGGGTTTGTTGGTGGACTGAATATCGGCGATGAATATTTAGGGTTAAATTCGAGCTTTGGTTTTTGGCGTGACACCCATTTAAAGCTTAAAGGTGAAGGGGTTCGATCGTTACAATTGATATTCCTTCAAGATTGGTATTATATGACAAATGAAAGTTTATTGACAGCAGAATATCTATCTCCTATTTTGGAAGAAAACCGACATGGTGGTGTGCAATTAATTGCGGGTGGACCTGATAATGAATGGAGTGCGATTAAAAATATTTTCTTCGCGATGATCACGTCTGCCAAGGATTCTGTTTGGATTGCTTCTCCCTATTTTATACCGGATGAAGATATATTTTCGGCATTGAAAATTGCAGCGTTAAGTGGTGTTGATGTTCGATTATTAGTACCAAATAAACCTGATAAACGAATTGTTTTTCATGCATCGCGCTCCTATTTTCCGGATTTATTAGATGCAGGTATAAAAATTTATGAATATGAAAAAGGATTTATGCACAGTAAAATTGTGATCGTTGACGAAGAATTAGCCTCTATTGGTACTTCGAATATGGATATGAGAAGTTTTCATTTAAACTTTGAGGTTAATGCGTTTTTGTATCGAACTAAAAGTATGGAAAAGTTAGTCAAAGAATATTTGAATGACCTTCAAGATTCAACAGAAATTGATAGGATGTTATTTAAAAAGAGGCATTTTGGTTATCGGCTGCTTGAGTCTACATCTAGACTCCTTTCCCCACTATTATAAAGTTTTAAAAAAGTCCACAAAAAATCTTATGTCATTTTTGTGGACTTTTCTAATTTTTGCAGGGAATTAATCATCTATCACGAATGATTAACGATGAAAAGGAGGTAGTGCTATGCTAAAAGCAATTAGAAAGGATGGTACACCGTTTCAACTGCTGCCAAGACATGCAAAAGAGGTGCTTCGAAAGGAAAAAAGCGACAATGAATTTTTCTGCCCGGAATGTAAAGAAAAAGTAACGATGAAAATAGGTTCACAACGAATCGAGCATTTTGCCCATCAAGCGGGCAGCAGATGTCTTGAAAGCTATGAAAGAGAATCGCAGTATCATTTGAATGGGAAGCTCCAATTGTATGAATGGTTAGAATCGCAAAGATTGCAACCCTTACTAGAACCATATTATGAAAATATTAAGCAACGACCTGATATAAGTGTTCATTTTTCCCAAAGAGAGTATGCAATCGAATATCAGTGTTCCACTATTCCACCCGAGCTTATCGTTAAAAGAACAACATCATTCCTAAAAGGCAAAATGGCTTGCATCTGGGTAATGGGAGGAAATAATATTAAACGGAAAGGGGAAAAGAAAGTTTGTCTTTCGAATTTTCATTATTTATTTTTACATAAATCACCTTCAGGAATATGGTATATTCCTTCGTATTGCCCCACAACGAAAATGTTCATCTTTCTAATGAATATTGTCCCCACCACTACCAAAAATGCCCTTACTCACTTTTTATTTTTACCCCTTCAACGATGTACGTTTAAGCAATTATTGAACCCTCAGAAAAGTACTTTATTTAATGCTGAGGATTGGAGGAAAGAGATTGATGCACAAAAGTTAAGCATTCAAATGAATAGTCGCTACCAATATGAGTTTATAAATGAGTTATATGCTAATGGCGTAAATATCTCATTGCTTCCACCCTTTGTAGGGCTTCCTGTTTCTGATGCACCAATCATCGAAACATCTCCGCTTATTTGGCAATCCTATTTGTTTATCGATCTTTTCAATCGTAAAAAGGCAAATGAAACGTTAACATTTAGTGAAGTATATCGCCTAATTACTACTCGTGTTCAAAAAGGACAAATAAAAACACGAAACTTTCCTTTTGTCCCTAATGGCAGTATGACGTTACCGTTAGCACAATATCTGCATTTACTCGTACAATTTCAAGTATTAGAGAAAATAAATCAAAATACCTTTCGTGTAAAAAAAGACATCACGCTCCCGGAACACTTCGTCGAAAAACAGATCAGGGAAGATCAATTTTATAAAGAATTATCATCACTTATTTTTTCAAGATAAATCTGACATTTAAGGTGCTTGTTTTGGAAAAATTAAAGGAAATTGAGGTACACTAGGAGAAGAAGATAAAATGTCTTTTTAAGATTTAGATGAAGATGAATGGAGGATTATGATGACAAATGAAACAACAGTAAATAAGCTTCCAGCTAGAAGTGAGATTGTAGTCGAGGATACATGGAGATTAGAGGACATTTTTGCAAGTGATGATACTTGGGAAAAGGAATTTCAAGAAGTAAAAGCATTGATTCCACATGTAAAGGATTTCCAAGGTAAATTAGGTGAGAGTGCTGGGAGTTTATATGAAGCTTTACAGTTTCAGGATGGGTTGTTAGAAAGACTTGGTAAGTTATATGCCTATTCGCATATGCGTTATGATCAGGATACAACCAATTCATTTTATCAAGGTTTAGATGATCGGATGAAAAATTTATATGCACAAGCAGCTAGTGGCTTGGCTTTTATCGTACCTGAGATATTGTCTATTGATGAAGAAAAATTAAAGGGATTTTTAAACGAAAAAGAGGAATTAAAGCTTTATGAACATTCTTTAGAGGAAATTAATTTACAACGACCACATGTATTGCCAGCAGAACAGGAGGCATTATTAGCAGAAGCATCTGAGGCCTTAGGAGCAGCTGAAAATACGTTTGGAATGTTGAATAATGCGGATCTTGAATTTCCATCGATTAAAGATGAAAACGGTGAAGAAGTAGAAGTTACTCATGGTCGTTTTACTACATTTCTTGAAAGTGCCAATCCAAGAGTTCGTCATGATGCTTTTAAAGCCGTTTATGAAACCTATGGAAAATTTCGCAATACATTTTCAAGCACTTTAAGTGGGAATGTGAAGAAAGATAATTTCTATGCACGAGTCAGAAACTATTCATCTGCACGCGCAGCAGCTCTATCAGATAATAATATTCCAGAAAGTGTTTATGATAACTTGGTAAGTACGATTAATGAACATTTACCACTTCTGCATCGATATGTGAAACTTCGTAAAAAAGTACTAGGACTCGATGAGCTACATATGTATGATTTATATACACCGCTTGTGAAAGACGTCAAAATGGAGATAAGCTATGAGGAAGCCAAGGATATGATTCTAAAAGGATTGGCCCCTCTAGGTGAAGAGTATGTAGGTATTTTAAAAGAAGGATTTGAAAATCGCTGGGTTGATGTTCATGAAAATAAAGGGAAACGCAGTGGCGCTTATTCATCAGGGGCATATGGAACCAATCCTTATGTTTTAATGAATTGGCAAAACAATATTAATAATCTTTTCACTTTAGCACATGAATTTGGTCATTCGGTTCACAGTTACTATACGCGTAAAACTCAACCCTATCCGTATGGGAATTATTCGATTTTTGTTGCTGAAGTTGCTTCTACGACAAACGAATCGCTATTAAATGATTATTTATTGAATACAATTGAGGATGAACAAAAAAGAATTTATTTACTCAATCATTATTTAGAAGGATTCAGAGGCACTGTTTTCCGTCAAACGATGTTTGCTGAGTTTGAGCATCTAATCCATCAAAAGGCTCAAAACAATGAAGCGCTAACGGCAGAGTCGTTAACAAACGATTATTATGAATTAAATAAAAAGTACTATGGAACCGAGGATATCATTGTCGATGAAGAAATTGGGTTAGAGTGGTCAAGAATTCCACACTTCTATTATAATTATTATGTCTATCAATATGCTACAGGCTTTAGTGCTGCTGCTGCATTAAGCAAGGGGATCTTAACAGAAGGGGACCCAGCAGTAGAACGATATATTGGATTCCTAAAAGCGGGTAGCTCTGATTATCCAATTGAAGTTCTCAAAAAAGCGGGTGTTGATATGACGAGTAAGAAGCCAGTTGAAGATGCCCTTAAAGTCTTTGAAGAAAAATTAACAGAGCTTGAACAATTACTATAACAACTAGAAGAAAGCTGGTCATTGATTTGGCCAGCTTTCTAAAATCCTTTAAAACGATTTCGATTATTAAAATAAAAAAAGATAAGAAAAAGTGCCAAAAATAATAGTGGGGAAGTTAAATAAATCGGCAAAAGCTTCATTAGTCCTAATACATTGAATACGAAGGAAAATAGCAAAAAAAGGATTAACAATATCATATATATTTTTTTAGTCATATCTTTCCTCCTGTTAGGTTGATAGTAAAAGCAATAAAAGTCACAATCATATTTTTATATATGCTTAAATCCATAGAAATAGGACATGTTTTTGACAAATATGTGAAATATCACACATATCTATTGTTTTCGATATTTTTCCGTGCTATATTTAAATCGTGAAGTTGATCACTAGCAAACATATACCCCTTTGTTTGACCGTGAAAAATTTCTCCCATCCCCTTTGTTCGTATTTAATGAAAAAAGACCTTGCATAGCAAGGTCTTTTTCGTTTTTATCTCACCAAAAGCAACAAGTTTGAGAAAAGAGTCTTTATGAATGGATATATCTCCAAAATGTTCCGTGTTTGACAGGTAATTTTTCAACTACTTGTTTTAATTGTAATTTTTTTAAATCCCTTTCCGCTTCTTGAATGGATTTATTATAGACGACAGCAACTTCCTTTGAAGCGACAACATGATAATGTTTTAGAAAAGCTTCTAGTGGTGGAGGATTTGTCGGAATCGGTTTTTCATCTAACATTTCCGTGATGATTTGTTCATATATTTCGTATGGATAATATCCCGTAATTTTAATGCCTTCTTCTTCAATATTTTCATTAAAGAAAACAAGTGTAGGTATTTCTGAAACTTCCATTTCTGAAGTAATTTTTAAGTCACATTGAAATGCTTTTGCAGCACTATTTGAATGAATATCAGAAAGAAATTCAGTAACATCTAAACCCACTGCTTCTGCACATGATTGTAAAACTTCAAGTGTCGAAATATTTTGCTTCTCGAGAAATAACTTTTCCTGCAGTTTCCGCAGAAAACGAATGCCTGATTTTCTCCCTTGAAGCTCTGCGGCTTTAATGGCAATCGATGCTAAATAGGGAGATGAGATAGGATTTTCAAGCCATAAACTTCCGTCACAAGACATACCAGATCTACAGGCTGTCTTATCCCATAACTCTGCAATACTTTCAAACTTATGCTTCCTATCCAAATTAAGAGTAGCAATCTTTCCACTTAAAATATGCCTCAGCGTAAAATAATTCCCGTATTCAATCTTAAGCTTTTTTAGAATGGGTTCAAGGGCCCAACATTCAGCACTTAGTGGATCAAAAAACATATAGATTTCGAGTGGCTTTTGATCATTACAGTGACAGGGATAGGAAGCATATTTCGTTTCAAGTGCTTCTTGATTTGTCACATTCTCTCACCTTTCTCGTTTTGATTTTCATCCGTATTAATCATATGTTGGGCTGTTAGGACAAGTCGAGAGAAAAAATTCTCACGAAATGCACCAGTGAGTCCAATCTCATCCATCGCTTCAATCATACAATGAAGCCATGCTTTTGCTCGAGTTTCGGTAATTTCAAATTCCAAATGTCTTGCTCTTAGCATTGGGTGTCCGTGTTCCTCTGAATATAGCGCTGGTCCGCCCAAAAATTGAGTCATAAATTGTTTCTGTTTTCGAGCAGTCTCAGTTAAATCCTCAGGAAAAATCGGTATGAGATCAGGATGGATGGCAACACGTCGATAAAAAGCATCTATCAGTTGGTGCAGTGTTTTCTCACCAATCAGATCAAAAGGCGTTTGAAGATTCTTGACCATAAAAAAACCCCTTTACCGTTTAATATTAGCCTACAAATTAGAGATAGATTTTTAAGTTTGAGTAATCATACAAGACTTAATAAATTCTCTTTTATTTTAACAAGCAAATACCTATATCTCAAACGAAACAGCTTGAGAAGCTCAAGAACTGTCATAAAACAGTCTGTAAAGGGAGTTTATTTCTGCCGATTTTAAGCTAGAATATTCTGTTTTACTTTTTTTACATAGTTTTGGGTTTCTTTAAAAGGTGGGATACCTTGATACTTATCGACATTTCCAGGGCCTGCATTGTAAGCTGCAAGGGCTAAATCAGTATTTCCTTTATATTTTGTAAGCATTTGGCTTAAATATTTCGTTCCACCCATGATATTTTGATAAGGATCAAAAATGTTCTCTACTCCTAATCCTTTTGCTGTTCTAGGCATTAATTGCATCAATCCGCTTGCACCAGCAGGACTGACCGCATTAGGGTTAAAATTAGACTCTTGAGTGATTACAGCATGAATTAAGTTTGTTGGAACCCCATACCGTTGAGAGGCTTCCCCAATAATTTCATCAAAGCTCTCTGTTGAAGCCGATAATTTAGTTAATTGAATAGGCAACATTCCCACTTGGTGATTTGTGTTTAACGATGATTTATTTTGTTTATCGTCTGCCTGAGAAACGCTCTGATCTGAGGTTAACAGACTCGTTAAAAATTCTGAGAACAATGTAGTTGTATGACTGTTATTCTTGGGATGATGGTTAAAATTTTGCAACGCCTGAAGTTCTAGCATCATTTTTAACTGATTGACATTCATGTTTATTTCTCCTTATCGTTGGACTCAGCGTAACGCAATGATTGTTTTTGATCATAAAATCGTTGGGTTTTATTATTTGTTTTTCTATTGGGGATATTTAATTCCGTCAGCAAGGATTTAAAAATTGGTTCTCCTTGCTCTCTATTAGACACTTCATATTCTACCTCATAATCCTTTGTGTTTAAATAGGAACTACAATCCAAAACAAGTAGCCCATTTTGATAGGAAAGTTCTGCACGATCTGTTGTAAGCGATCCAAAGTAAACGATGTTTGTTCCATCAATACCTAATGATTTGATTTGTGTTTTAACAACACCTTCTATGATCAATCCACCATTCAATAAGTCATTAGCTTCCTTTTCTGTCAAGATTTGTGTGGTTTCGAGCAAACCATCGGGATGTGGTTGTTTTAAAGTCATTTCAAAATGTTCTTTTTTTTCTCGAATTCTAAGAGCACAGCCTAGATTTTTTAGAGCAAAATCTTTAGTATCAAAATAATGATTGATTTGTCGAAAAAAATGATCATCTGATAGTTGGAAATATGTTATCATTCTGTTGAATTCCTCAATACTTAGCAAATTTTTAAATTCAATTTCAATACTTTGACTCATTGGTACCATTGTCCTTTCTTAACTGACTTTTAACTTAAGGATATCTTGAATGACGATTGAAGGCAATTTTTAGTATATGAGGTTTTCATATGATAAAATGTAAAAGGAATATTGAAAGGAGGAAGACTATGAGTGAAAAATTAGTCATTCATCGTGTGAGTGTAAACAATCAAAAAGAGATACAAATGGAAATAGATCAACAGATATCGCTAAATCAATACAGGGCTAGTGGACAAATGCTCGTTGATTCAGATGGTCTTTCATTTGTTTACCTATTAGAAAAAGAAGAAGATTATACATATATCGTTATTCCTAATACGGTTTGGAAAGAGTTAAAAATCGCTTTAACAGAACAATTACCAGTCTATTTATCCAATCAGAGTGAGCGGCTTTTATTAAACCAATTTCATGAAGAATTATCCTATTTAATTGAAAATATTAAAGGAAACAGTAATTACGGAGAAAAAATGGTTAATGAAGTAGAAGCTATTTTCGAGTAATAAGAGAAAGTTAGCAGGCGCTTACGCTTTTGTAGTAAGGTGGTGTGTTTCTGTGGGAGACTGGGAAGAATTGTTGTCACCATATAAACAAGCAGTTGATGAGTTAAAAGTAAAACTAAAAGATATGAGAAGACAATTTTTATTACAATCGAGTTATTCACCCATCGAATTTGTTACAGGCAGGGTGAAGCCGATTGCTAGTATATTAGACAAAGCCAAACAAAAAGGAATTCCACTTGATAAGGTTGAAGAGGAAATGCAAGATATTGCAGGACTTCGAATGATGTGTCAATTTGTTGACGATATTAGTAGGGTTGTGGAGTTACTTAGAAAACGAAATGATTTTGAAATCGTAGAGGAAAGAAATTATATCTCCCATAAAAAAGCGAGTGGTTATCGCTCCTACCATATTGTCATTCGTTATCCTGTTCAAACCATTAGTGGTGAAAAGAAAATACTAGCTGAGATCCAAATTAGAACGTTAGCGATGAACTTTTGGGCAACAATCGAACATTCGCTTAATTATAAGTATCAAGGTCAATTTCCTGAAGATATACAAATGAGGCTACAAAGAGCAGCTGAGGCCGCATTTCGTCTTGATGAAGAAATGTCGTTAATACGAGGTGAAATTCAAGAAGCACAAGCCTTATTCAGCAGTAAAAATGAATCCCAACAAAAAGGAGAAGGGCGATAAATTTTTTCTTTTTGGTAAAGAAAGGGGTGTGAATCTACAATGAAGTTTTCAATACAATCAAAGGGTGATTCGAATTCGAATACGTTGATGCATCGAATAAAAACGTACTTACTAGATTTCAATTTGATTTATGATGAAGATGAACCTGATATCGTGATTTCAGTCGGTGGAGATGGAACATTGCTATATGCTTTTCATCGATATAGTAGTCGTCTAGATAAAACAGCTTTTGTCGGTATTCATACTGGTCATCTTGGGTTTTACGCAGATTGGGTTCCTGAAGAGATTGAGAAGCTTGTCATTGCGATTGCCAAAACACCTTTTCAAGTGGTCGAGTATCCATTGCTAGAAGTCATTATCCGTTACCAAAATGGCGGACGTGAATCGAATTATTTAGCTCTAAATGAATCAACCGTCAAATTGATAGAAGGTACATTAGTCATGGATGTTGAGATACGCGGAGAGCATTTTGAGTGTTTTCGGGGTGATGGACTCTGTGTATCCACACCGTCTGGTAGTACGGCTTATAATAAGGCATTAGGTGGGGCGATTATCCACCCTTCAATCTCTGCTTTTCAAGTGACTGAAATGGCTTCGATTAATAATCGTGTGTTTCGAACAGTTGGTTCACCGCTCATTCTTCCAGGACATCATACTTGTTTGTTAAAACCGGTCAAGCAATCTGATTTTCATATTTCAATTGATCATTTGACCCTTTTACACAAGGATGTAAAATCGATTCAATATCGGGTTTCAGACAAAAAGATTCGCTTTGCACGGTTTAGAACCTTTCCTTTTTGGAAAAGGGTGCATGATTCATTTATTTCAAATGAATAAGAAGTAGTTCATAACAAATGTGGTAGGAGCTTATGTAAAGTATGTCTCGTTTTATGCTGAAATGGAAAATAAAATCTACGGATGTTGGAAAGTCGGTTAAAGAGTTTCTTAAAGAACAAATGATCTCTAAAACAGCCTTAACAGATATTAAATTCCATGGGGGAAAAATAACGGTAAATGAACATGAGGTGAATGTTCGTTACTCCTTACAAATAAATGATGTATTAATCATTATTTTTCCAGAAGAAGAGCCTAGTGAGGGTTTAATTCCAGAAAGGATTTCTTTGGATATTGTTTATGAGGATGAATATGTCCTTGTCATCAATAAACCTCAAGGGATGAATACAATTCCTTCACGTGAACATCCAACAGGAAGTCTTGCCAATGGTTTAATACATTATTTTCAAAGTATTAAATTACAAGCTACAACACATATTGTGACAAGACTTGACCGTGATACATCGGGTTTGGTTTTGGTGGCAAAGCATCGCCATGTCCATCATTTATTAAGCCAGCAGCAAAAGAGCGGGCTCATTAAAAGAACTGTATGTGGCGTTTGCAGAGGGAGTTTTTCAAACAAACAGTGGAAGTATTGAAGAACCGATTGGTCGAAGTGATACAAGTATTATTGAAAGAGAAGTAAGAAGGGATGGCCAATACGCTTTAACCCATTATCGGGTTATTCAACAGTTCCCTACTTTCACATGGCTTGAACTTCAATTAGCAACAGGAAGAACCCATCAAATTCGTGTCCATTTATCTTATATAGGGCATCCGCTATTAGGAGATGATCTTTATGGAGGAAGGATGGATTTGATGAATCGGCAAGCTTTGCATTGCAAACAGTTATTGTTTAAGCACCCCTTCTTAAATGAAACATTGCAGTTTTCATCAGAACTACCTGATGATATGAAGAAAATATTGTCGTAATGAAAAAAATACGGATCTTTACAAAGGAAAACCTTCAGTAAGATCCGTTTTTTTATCAAGTTTGTTTTGTGTAAAGTTTGTTGTTAAAATATAAAGGCCGATTTTAACGTAGAAATAGCTATTTTGCGCATTCGTAATTGGTTTGCAGCTCTTTTCTCAAAAATAATGGGCAGTGTCAACCTGAATCCCCTTTTTTATCTCACTAAAAGCAACAAAGTTTGAGAAAAGAGCCTTTATCAATTGAATTCTCGGAATTTTTCGGCCACATAGGGCATTGTCGATGGAACGGAAACCGTTTCAAGTTCTGGATAACGAAGTGATGATAGGTTTCCACCAAAAACGGCACCTGTATCAATATTATAGGTGTTCCCAACTTTTCTTACTTCTTTTACAGGTGTATGTCCATAAACAATCAAAGGTTTTCCTTTATAATCTAAAGCCCAATCTTTTCTTACTGGGGAGCCATCGTCGTGTTTTTCTCCAGTGATATCACCATAAAGAACAAAGGTTTTAACACGTGAATTCTGTTTTCCGATAAGTTCTTCGCTAATTCCTGCGTGGGCAATAATCAAGTTATTACCATCAAGAATGTGATACAGGGGTGCATTTTCATATAACTGCATAAAAGATCTACGGACTTTTTGTTGCTTTTTCTTGTCTAAGGCTTCGTACTCTGCAACGGTTGTTTCAAGCCCATGGGTCACCTGAACTTTATTGCCTTGAAAGTAACGGTACAGTTTATTACAGTGATTACCTGGTACATAATAGGCTAAATCATTTTGAATTAATTCATAAACGGTTTGTATTACTTTTAACGATTGCGGACCACGGTCTGTTAAGTCACCAACAAATGCTAGTTTTCTTTTCTTTGGATGGATGGGAATACCAGATTGCCAATCATACCCAAGTAATGAAGTTAATTCATTTAGTTCATGAAAACAGCCGTGAATATCTCCAATAATATCAATATTCATAATAAGCTCCTTATTAAATTAAAATAGAAAATAGATAAGAATTAAAAACTTATTTTTATTCAGGGAGGAATAGAATGGAACATGGTTTATCTGTAACATCTTTATTAATTGTTATATTAGCAGCCTTTTTAACTCCTATTATTTTACACAAATTGAAATTAAATATGATACCTGTTGTTGTTGCCGAAATATTAGTCGGGTTAATCATTGGGAACAGCGGCTTCAATATCGTTGAAAGTGATATGTGGCTTGAGACCCTATCAACTTTGGGTTTTATCTTCTTAATGTTTTTAAGTGGACTGGAAATTGATTTCAAAGCCTTTTCCGGTGAAAAGAAAAAAGTCCGATTGCCAAATGGAAAGTTAGAACCAAATACATTTCTAACGGCAACAATTATTTTTATTGGAATTTTTATTCTCTCTCTTTTACTATCCTATTTATTTGTACTAGCAGGGTTTATTGAAGATGTTTTTCTCATGACATTAATTATATCGACCATTTCACTTGGAGTAGTGGTACCAACCTTAAAGGAAGGTCATCTTATGCAAACGGCGATCGGTCAAATTATATTACTTGTTGCGGTTATTGCAGACTTAGTAACGATGATTTTGTTAGCTGTGTTCGCCTCTATTCACGAGGATGGTGGAAACACCTGGTTACTTCTCATCCTATTTGTTGCAGGTGTTCTCCTCTACTTCTTGTTACGGTCATTTAAAAATAAGAATATCCCATATCTAGAATCAATGGCAACTGGAACGATTCAAATCGGAACAAGAGGGGTATTTACGTTAATTATTTTCCTTGTGGCCATATCAGAAACCGTTGGAGCAGAGAATATATTAGGAGCCTTTTTAGCTGGTGTGCTTGTATCTTTATTATCTCCAAACCAAGATTTGGTTCATAAACTAGATTCTTTTGGGTATGGATTTTTCATTCCGATTTTCTTTGTCATGATTGGCGTGAATTTGGATATTTGGTCTCTTTTAAGTGAGCCTAAATTGCTTATTCTTATTCCGCTTTTACTAATTGCATTACTTATTTCAAAGCTTATTCCAGTGGCTCTATTAAAACGCTGGTATGATACCAAAACCGTTATTGCATCAGGTTTTTTACTCACATCTACTTTATCACTAGTCATCGCAGCAGCGACTATTGGTGAAAAAATGGGTGTTATTACGAAAGAAATGAGTGGAATGTTTATTTTAGTAGCGGTTATTACTTCTGTGTTTACCCCAATCGTCTTTAAAAAATTGTTCCCAAGTGGGGGAGAACATATCAAGAAAACAAAAGTGGCGATTATTGGAGCCAACCAATTTACTCTACCTGTTTATAAAGAGTTAAAATTAGGACTGTATGAACCGACACTGTACCATAAAAAACAAGAAAAGATAGATACTCAATCATACAGATTCATTATTTGATATCATTGAGATCCCTGACTTTTCTATTCAATCCTTAAAAGATACTGATATTGATGAAGCAGAAATCGTTGTTATTTCGACAGGTGATGAAGAAATTAATGTGACACTTGCTAACGAGTTAAAGATGCAGGAATTGAACGTGTTATTTGTAGAGTTGAAAATCATGAAACAGAAGTTATGCTAAAAAATCTGGGAATTGAAGTTTTTTCAACACTTTTATCAACAAAAACATTACTTCGTGCTTTAATTGAATCACCACATATGTTGAATATTTTAACAAATGAAGAAACAGCTCTTTATGAAATTCATTTATTGAATCGTGATTACGAAGGTATGACATTGCGTAAATTTCCATTTACCGGAGATGTAATATTTGTTCGTATTTTCCGCGGGAATGACTCCATTGTACCTCATGGTGGAACAGAACTGCAGCTATATGATCGCTTAATTGTAACGGGGACAAAAGAATATGTGGAAGAGTTAATTCAGGAATTACAATTTGAAAGTTACTATAATATTTAGGATAGGTAAGAAGTTAAATCATAAACTTGAAACTTCCTTTTTTAACCTAGTTATAGTAATATTAAGACTAGGTGCTAATATCTTGTAATAATTGTGGAGGGTAAAATAAATGACTATTAGCTTAGCAGGTAAGACATTTGTTGTTATGGGTGTCGCAAACAAAAGAAGTATCGCATGGGGAATTGCGAGGTCTTTACATGCATCTGGGGCACGTTTAATTTTTACATATGCTGGAGAACGACTTGAAAAAAGTGTAACGGATTTGGCTCAATCTTTAGAAGGGGCTAGTGATTCACTCATCATTCCTTGTGATGTCACAAGTGATGAAGATATTGCCAAGTGTTTTGCTGAAATTAAGGAAAAAGTTGGTGTGATTCATGGCTTAGCTCATTGTATCGCATTTGCTAATAAAGAAGAACTTGACGGGGAATACATGAATACAACTCGTGATGGTTTCCTTTTAGCACACAATATTAGTTCGTATTCCTTAACAGCTGTAGCGAAAGAAGCACGTCCACTTATGACTGAGGGTGGAAGTATTGTTACTCTTACCTATCTTGGTGGAGAGCGCTACATCACGAACTATAATGTGATGGGAGTGGCAAAAGCGTCTCTTGATGCAAGTGTAAAATATTTAGCAGCAGACCTTGGTAAGGAAGGAATTCGTGTAAATGCGATTTCTGCAGGTCCGATTCGTACATTGTCGGCAAAAGGAATCAGTGATTTTAATGCATCTTTAAATATGATTGAAGAAAAATCGCCATTAAGAAGAACAACGACTCCAGAAGAAGTTGGAGATACAGCTGTATTCTTATTTAGCGATATGGCAAGAGGAATTACCGGTGAATTCATCCATGTTGATTCAGGATACCATATAATCGGGTAAAATATTAATAAATATAATAAAGGTCCACTTCTCTTTTCAGAAGTGGACCTTTATTTGTTTTCAGTGAGAAACTATTTTGAGGGTAGCTGCATACATATATGGGTAGATTCACTAAAAGGAGGAGACAGTATGTCTATTAAACAATCTCGTGACCCACTCCTGTACATTATGCAACCTGCAATTCAGTATCCAAAAGCAAATATGCAAGAAAAGTTTGTTGTGACTAACAAAATCGTGAAAGAACAAGATAACCCTTTATTAAATGAGGACGCAAAGAATAAGTTTGATTCTCAAACTGAAGCTGAGACAATTGAACCGGTTAATGAAGAAACCGAAGGTAAGATGGAGCCAGTTAAAGAGAAGAAAGTCTATAAAAAAGGAAATTCAACATACAAGAAAGATTTAATATCGAATGAAGTTCAAGATATTATTCATAATTATCATCTAGACCGAAGTGATCAAGAAGAAACGGATGTTAAATCAACAAAAAAACAAGCTATGTACTCATTTAATAGAATAAAGGGATTTAAAGAAATGACTATTGTAGAAAAATTAAATTATCTGGAGAATTTTCCGAAACAATTACCACCAGTACCATGCATTTTTATGACAAAAAATAGTTCGATAAAAGGGTTTTTACAGAAGGTAACGGAAGAAATGATTGAAATTAAACAGTTTAATGATAAAAACATAGAACAAAACATGAATGACTTAACGGATATTAGAATGATTGGTTTAAAATAAATCGTGTCAACTGTTTTTTTGAAAAAGCCAGCAAAAGCTGGCCTTTTCTATTCACATTATCAATCTAATTTATTCGCAAATATCAAGGTCAGCAGTCAGTGATACATTGAACTGCACAGAAACAGCTTAAGTCAACTGTAATACAATCGTCTGTTTTTTGAAAACCATCTAATTTACAAAATGCTGCTAAATCAATACCAGTACCTTTCACAAGATCAAGCGTTTCACATTGTGGATTTGGACCAGGTGTACAATTCTTAAGTGGACGTAGAACGCGAAGTGTAGCACAGCAATTATCGAAAATATCTTCTACTCTGAAGAAGATGGAAACGCAAGAACAGTCATCACTCTTGAAAAATGCATGGAATGGAGAACCATCAGCCGTTTTTAGTACAAAAACCCTTGTGTCTGCTCCTCTTCTATTTGAAGTTGGTGAAACAAGTGAACCTAGTGGCTCAAGGAAACAATTCTTAGGACACTCACATTCTTCTTCTGTTACTGTATCTTGGATATCTTTAATCGCACGGACTACTTCACAAACACAGCCTCTATGTTTATCTAATGCGTCGTTCGAGTTTTTTCCACAACCCATATTATTTTCCTCCTTATTTTCTCTTATCTCTATAAGTGTTATTACACTAATAACATATTGTAAAGAAGGCTAATGCGTAACGGACAAACGCCTTTTTTTAGTAAATTAGGCTATGGAGTCAGGCAAATGAATAAATATGATTGAGTGGAAAATAGAGAGGAGTGTGGCTAAATGGATCTGACTTTTCTTGAATTGACAGTATTAGGATTGGCATCGTTTCGACTTACACGATTAATGGTTTTTGATAAAATAACTGGATTTATAAGAAATGCTTTTATGAAGGAAATAGAAGAAACCGATGAAAAGGGAGAAAAAGCAATCTACTTAGTACCTAAAAGTGGGCTGATTAGAGGGTTTATCGGTGAATTATTAAGCTGTTATTGGTGCACGGGTGTTTGGTCATCGATCATCTTATATCTATTATATGTAACAGTAGCTGTTATTGCTGTACCCATTATTGTTATTTTAGCAATTAGTGGGATAGCGGCGATCATTGAAACCCTTGTTCAGAAATGGTTGTAATTTTATGCGCTGCTTATAGGCAGTTCATATACACAAGCTATGTCAACATGCATAAAATATTATAACCACGATGAAAGGGAGGATTGCTCATGTCACAAAATAGTAACCAGTCGCCATCTCCTGTAAAAATTAGTGTTATTAAAAACCAAGCAACGAAGAAGAAAGGCTGTGGATGTGGAAAAAAGAAAGGATAAATTAGACATCTGCTTTTTAGGAGTACTTTTTTATATCACATGAAAAGCGTCGTATCAATTTTAAATTAGATACGATGCTTTTTAATTTCAATTGGAAATATTATGTACGATGAAGCATTCATAAATTAATGATTTAAGAAGAAAATAATAGATATAAATCACGTCATTTTTACATAGGAAGGGTCGAACATGAAAAAATGGACTGTAACAATCATAATCATTTTCCTTCAATTTATTCATTTTATCAAGCTGTAATACAAATGAGATTAAAGGAAGTGAACTTAAAGGAAAGCAGGATTACAAGGTTTTGCTACAAGCCACACATCCGACACCGACAGATATTGCGGGTGGAGAGAATAAGGTTACAGCAGAGGATATTAAAAAAGATGTTGAACACCTTGATTATATCTATGATGTAGCAGTCATTAAAGGTGAGAACGAGGATCTTGTTGTTTACAAAGTAAAACATTTTCAACGGTTTCAGATGAAAAAGATTGAAAAGGAAGTAAACGCGATTCTTGAGAAAAGATATCCAAAAGAGAATTTTGTTGTATCAAGTGATTATAAAATTTTTTTAGAGGCATATCGGCTAGGAAAGAAAATGGAAGATCCTAACTTTTCAAAGAAAGATGCACAAAAAAGACTGGAAGAAATTATCAAATTGAAGAAGGAACTAACCTAGAAAGGAGATACAATGATGGCTGATCAACAAAAAATGAAAAAGACTCCGGAACAACAAAAATATGATCAAATCCAACAAAAACATGAACTTAAAAGACCTGTATTGAAAAATTGTCTCAAAGCATTTTTGGTCGGTGGTACGATTTGCGCAATTGGACAAGCGATAAGCTATTTCTATATTTATAATTTTAATTTTACAGAACAAACGGCAGGCAATCCAACCGTGGCAACGATGGTATTTATTTCTATGCTATTAACAGGATTTGGGGTTTATGATCGGATTGGACAATTTGCAGGGGCAGGTAGTGCTGTTCCTATTACTGGATTTGGAAATGCCGTGATTTCAGCTGCCATTGAACATCGTACAGAAGGATTTGTACTTGGTGTAGGTGGAAATATGTTTAAATTAGCTGGATCTGTCATTTTATTTGGAGTGTTTGCAGCATTTGTTGTTGCATTAATTAAAACTCTCCTGATCATGTGGGGGGTTATTTAATGCTTGTAGGAAAACAATCTTGGGTATTTGAAAATCAACCTGTGATTACAGCAACGGGTGTAACAGGGGGTCCTTTTGAAGCCAATGGTAATTTAGCAGAGGATTTTGATATCTTACATGATGATTTATGGATGGGTCAGGACTCTTATGAAAAGGCACAACGTACTTTGATGGAGGAAGCGGCTCAAACCGTAATGGAAAAGGGAAATGTCCAAAAGGAGGATATCGAATTTCTCATTGCTGGTGATTTAATTAATCAAATTACTCCAACCAGTTTTGCTGCTCGAACGGTTCAAATTCCTTATTTTGGTATTTTTGGAGCCTGTTCAACATCGATGGAAGGTCTAGCATTGGCGTCTTTTATTGTGAATTATAATGGAGCAAAAAATATAATAACAGGTGCATCCAGTCATAATGCGTCAACAGAAAAACAATTTCGTTATCCTACCGAATATGGAGGACAAAAACCACCAACAGCACAATGGACCGTAACAGGTGCAGGAGTGGCACTTGTCACAACAAACACGGGCCAAGAGAATCTTCCCTTTACAACATCAGCCACGATAGGGAAAGTAGTGGATATGGGGTTGACTGATCCATTTAATATGGGTGGAGCCATGGCACCAGCAGCAGCAGATACGATTACAGCCCACTTCAAAGATCTACAGCGTGATCCTTCTTATTATGACCTAATTGTAACAGGGGATTTAGCGAAGGTTGGACGGGACACTGTTCTTGAATTATTAGAAACTCAAGGGATGAAGATTTCACAAGAACGCTTACAGGATTGTGGATTGATGATCTATGGGAAGGATCAGCCAGTTCAAGCCGGTGCTAGTGGTGCAGGGTGTTCAGCAACTGTGACCTATGGTCATTTACTCAATCAAATGAAGAAGGGTATTTATAAGAAAATTTTAGTAGTAGCCACAGGGGCTTTATTATCACCACTTTCTTTTCAGCAAAATGAAAGTATTCCATGTATCGCACATGCCGTTTCGATTGAGATATAAGTAATAGAATATAAGGGGGTTGAAATAATGCTACCAATGTTTTTTTGGGCATTTGTAGTTGGTGGACTTTTTTGTGTGATTGGGCAACTATTGTTTGATGTCGCAAAATTAACTCCCGGTCATACCTTAAGTTTACTGGTGGTTGTTGGAGCGATTCTCGATGGCTTAGGATTATATGAACCGCTTATAGACTTTGCGGGAGCAGGAGCGACAGTACCAATTTTAAGTTTTGGAAATTCACTCGTTCATGGTGCCTTACAAGAGGCTGAACAACATGGTCTAATCGGGGTTTTAACAGGTATGTTCGAAGTGACTAGCTCGGGCATCTCTGCAGCGATTGTTTTTGGATTTCTAGGTGCTCTTATATTTAAACCTAAAGGATAATCCAAATTTGATTTTACGTATTTAACTCTCAACTTTAGAAATACTTGCCTAAATTTAACAGCTTATCTCACACTTTGTATTTTTGTTCATATTCTATTAGTGACTCAATATTAAGTGAGGTGAATGAGCATGGGCTTTGGTTTCGGTGGTTGTGGATACGGCGGCTATGGTGGCGGTTATGGCTATGGCGGTGGTTACGGTGGTAACACATTTGTATTAATCGTAGTATTGTTTATTTTGTTAATTATTGTTGGGGCTAGCTTCTGTTAATTTCCCCCCTCGAAAGTCGCTCTATCCTTTGAGCGGCTTTTTTTGTTGTTTTAATCACCAATTTTACAATAACTCATAATATATAAGAGATTTAAGGGAACTACTGCCGTTAAAGCAGGGAGAACGACCGATAAGGGAGGACCATAAGAATGGATAATCAATTTTTTAAAAGTATTGAGAAAAAAACAGGCGTTAATATGAAAGATGTTTTAGATTTAGCGAACTCTTTACAAAATGCAAATTTTAAAGATGAAAAAACGGTTCGTAGCGTCATTCAACGTGTGTCAAAAATTGCCAATAAACCAGTCTCTAAAGATACTGAAAATAAAATTGTTGAATCGATTATAAAAGATGGAAAGCAACTTGACTTTAATACAATTTCTAATATGATCAATAAGAAGTAATAGAAAAAGCTGTCAACTTTGACAGCTTTTTCTATCCGAACATCACTTTAATATCGAATTGTAGTCAAAAGTCTTGATGGTTTTGCCTTTTTCCCTCTCCAGTTTTGTGGTACTGAAAGATACAAGGCATCCTTAGCTCTTGTAACAGCTACATATAATAATCTTCTTTCTTCCTCTAATGGTAAGAAATCACCATCACGTAGCGATTCAAGTGCATAATCATGGGGAATGCTGCCATCGACCGCTCCAATGACATAAACAAACTTATACTCTAATCCTTTCGCCCGGTGAATTGTGCTTAAGATGATTCCATCTTTACGTTGTTTACTTTGTAATTTGATTTCCTTATTCATGGCTGCCATATGGTTTGTATGTTGGAGAAATTCGTGAATAGATGTAAAATTTCTAGCAGCCACTTTTAAATCGCGAAGATCATCTGAGCCTTTATCCCATTGATTTCCTTCACTTCCACGTTTTTTTACAAACTCTTGAAAACCAAGCTCTTTTTCTACTTTGTTAATCGCTTCAAGTGGTGAAAGAGAAGGAAGCGAACGAATAATAGGTAATACCTTTTTTAATTTCCGTTCTTGAAACGCAAAGTTAGTTTTAATTGTACTCAAGGTTTCAAGTAATGTGCGATCTTGTAAAATACTTTCTGCTTTCATATCGTTCAAAATACTTTTTTTAAGAAAGAGAGCAGGAAAAAGATCGGACATGGCGGAAGGATCATCTTCATCCACGGATAATTTTAGAAAAGCGAGCATACTTCGAACAATAAAACGTTCATAAAAAGACTCGATATCTTGGTCGATGATAAAAGGAAAACTAGAATTGGTTAGCCGTTCAAAAATTGCACGGCTAGATGTATGGGTGCGAAATAGAATCGCAAAATCATTAGGGTTTGCCCCATTTGCTAATTTTTCGCCAATATCAGTGACAATCATGGTTGCTTCTTCTTCTTCATCATATGGAAAAAACAAGATCGGTTTCTTTTCACTAGCATATTGAGCATGCATTTTTTTCGGTCGTCTATGTTTATTTTCTGAAATGATTTTATTGGCAGTTGAAACAATCGCATGTGTTGACCGATAATTTTCATTTAAGATGACGACTGAAGCATGGGGGAAATCTTTTTCAAATTCACGTAAATATTGTGGGTTACTGCCACGAAAGGCATAGATCGATTGATCATCATCACCGACTACATAGACATTTTTGCTTTTTGCTGATAGTAGTTTAATCAGTTCATATTGTACTTTGTTAACATCCTGAAATTCATCAATAAGAAAATAATCAAAACGATTTTGATAGAGTTGAAGTAAATCAGAATCATGAAGAAATAATTCATAACAGCCTGTTAACATATCATCAAAATCAAACATTTCCTGTTTACTTTTAAATTCTTCGTATTTTTTATATAAAAATACTATTTTTTCTTCCCATTTTGTTGTTGGTTTTACTTTATCAGGTGATTGTAATGCATTTTTCCAAAAACCAATTTGTTGTAAAGCAGCATCATAGGCAAATTCTTTTTCATCAAGCTCTAATGTTTTTCCAGCTTCTTTTAGGATTTGTCGGCGTTGCCATTCCTTATTTAGTAGCTTTTGATGATTCCATTTTTGTGGTTGATGATGGGTGAGAATTCGATAAAACAAGCTATGAAATGTCCCTGTTACTAGTCTATTAATTTGATTACTATGAATAGAAGGATAGGTTAATAGTCTTTCCTTCATTTCTTTTGCGGCTTTGGCTGTAAAAGTAACGAGCATGATTCGATTGGCTTCAACGCGCTGCTCTGTCAGTAAATAAGCGGTTCTAGCTGTTAACACTCTTGTTTTGCCACTTCCTGCTCCAGCAAGCACGAGTAATGCACCACTTGGGTGAGTGACGGCCTCGATTTGATTGCTGTCTAAATAGATCTTATGCTGGTGAAGAGCTTCTATATACGAGGAATGTATGACTGGCTTCTTTTTGTGACTTGTCGTAAATGTAGGAATTTGCTCAATCTTTTTAGCTGATTTAAATGGTTTAGGGTTATCGCTAGATTTTGAAATCGATTTTGCTTTCGGAAGACGAAACCCATTGACCATCTGCTCTGATTCCGTTGTTACGGCTACTTCTCTTTCACTTGCTTCGAACTGACAGATGGTATTTTTGTTTGAAACATGCTGGAAATAAGGGTCTTGTTCAATCCCTAATATAAGCCGAACGTTTTCAGAACAAGCTGGACATTGCCATTGTCCTTTTTTACTTTCTTCAAAAAGTTGTTGATAAGTGGAGCGATTCAAGGTACTTAAATGGATTAATTGATTCCCTTTTATTGCTGTTTTCATTGTCATTGATGACTCATCCTTTATACTGTTTACGGTTATATTCTAAAAATAGACATCCCTAATCATATCAAAATTTTTGTGGTTTCTAAAGTAGATATGATCATTATCCAATTCTTATCATGTTTTAACTATTTAAAAAGCAAAAAACTCCTAATCAGGAGCTTTATCGTTTTTTCATCATCGTTTTATGGGGAATTCCTGCATCAAGAAATTCTTCTGAAACGATCTTATAGCCTAATCTACTATAGAAAGGAATAGCATGGGTTTGGGCATTTAGTTTTAATTGGTTTACCCCCAAATTCTTGGCATAAGCTTCAATTTTATCCATGACTGCCTTTCCAGCACCAGTGCCACGGAATTCTTTGACCACACAAATGCGCTCTACTTTTCCATAGCCATCAACGACTCTAAAGCGACCAGCACCAGCAGGTTCATGATTATAATACAGCAGAAAGTGAGTAGCTTCGGATTCCAAATGATCAATTTCCTCTTCTTCGGGTACATGCTGTTCATCTACAAATACTTTTCTTCGTACAGAATAAGCTTCCTCTTGTTGTTCGTCATTGTTTACAATTATTACTTCCATTGTATTTTCATTTACATTCATGTTTTAGTTCCTTTCTAGATGAAATGTTTCAACATTCATGATGAATTATTATAACAAACATAGGTCGAATCTAAAATAGCATTCCATTTATGGATAGCTTTCATTTTAACATAAGGACCTAAAATGAGCCGTATTAGTTAAATAAAAAACTAATGTACAAAAAAATGGTAATCTATGATACTATTAAATTCAGAAAATTAAGTTTACATTTACTAGAGTTAATTTTCTATTAAATTAAAAGGGGGAAGTTTTATTGAATAAGAAACACTCTTTTTTGATGATTTTGATATTGGTATCAGGGGTGATTTTAGCTGCATGTAGCGATTCTAGTTCAAGCTCAACGGATGAATCTGGAGAATTAGACTTTATTAGTATTTTAACAGGAGGTACTGGTGGTACATATTATCCACTTGGTGGTGCGTTTGCCAATATTATTTCGGATGCAACTGGAATTGAAACAAATGCTGAAACATCAGGTGCTTCTGCTGAAAATATGACAACTTTAAAAGATAAAAATGCGGAAATTGCTTTTTCACAAACAGATATCTCTTCCTATGCAGTGGAAGGAACAGAAATGTTTGAAGGTTCGCCGATTGATAATGTACAAGCCATTGGAACCCTTTATCCAGAAACAATCCAAATTGTTACAACTAAAAAATCTGGAATCACGTCAGTGGAAGATTTGAAAGGGAAAAAAGTTTCTGTTGGTGCTCCTGGTTCAGGAACAGCGCCTAATGCAGAACAAATTTTAGAAGTTCATGGTTTGACTTTTGAGGATATTAAAAAGCAAGATCTTTCCTTTGATGAATCAACGCAAGGAATCCAAGATGGAAATATTGATGCTGCCTTTGTTACAGCAGGAACTCCAACGGGAGCTGTTGAAAGTTTGGCAGCGACAGAAGATATTGTGATTATCCCAATTGGTAAAGATAAAATCGAAACATTAATTAATAAATATCCGTTCTATATTTCAGAAGAAATACCTTCTGGCACATATGGTTTAGATGAAGCGGTATCAACAGTTGCGGTTCAAGCCATGCTTGTTGTTCGAGATGATCTTTCAGAAGACTTAGTATATGACATTACGAAGGCTCTTTTTGAAAACATGGATAGCGTTCAACATGCGAAGGCGGATCAGATCAATGCTGAAAATGCTTTAGATGGCGTGGGAATTGTTGTTCATCCTGGGGCACAAAAATATTTTGAAGAAAAAGGGATTGCAACTAAATAAAAGCTTTGCAGAAAAAAGTGGTCGGCCTAATATAAAAAATAGGTCGGCCACTTTTTAAAGGTGGGAAAGACATGGTATTCAAAAGAATTAGACTTGGTCTATTATTACCATCTATTATCTTTGTTTTCACCCTTATCTTATTATTTA
This sequence comes from uncultured Bacillaceae bacterium, assembly GCA_963708895.1. Taxonomy (GTDB): domain Bacteria; phylum Bacillota; class Bacilli; order Bacillales; family Cytobacillaceae; genus Bacillus_BD. The sequence continues at coordinate 26,692 of CAVPUE010000005.1, forward strand.
TGCCAATAAAGGAATGCCTGGTTTTTCAATTTCAAAATAGTGGCCATGTTCTTGCCTATATTCCCATTTCAAAGGGGGAAGTGTTTCAAATGAAATACACTCATTCCATTCATTTATCCCATGTAGTAGATAGTTATTTGGTGACAAAAAATGGACAAATGAAGCAATACGAATTGATGTATGAGGATTTTTCAATTGGGATGCCAGCCCATGCAGCAGAAGATGAGACTTTTGAGCGGAAAAATGGAAAATATTATTTAAAAAATATGAATCGAGTTTTTCCTGCATTTGACTTGAGAACAGGAAAGGTACGTGCCAATCATACACTAATCTTTCAAGAGAAAGAATATCCATTATCCCACTATCTAGAACCTGGTACATGGGTGCGAATAAAAGTAGAAAAAATTAATTTATGGCAGCTATGGAAAGGAGTGAACATCCTTGACGAAACACTATGATGCTTTAACAGAACAACAGCAACAGGAACTTCTGGAAAAATATGACCCTGAAGCTGGATCGAGAAAGTTAACGGGGATCGTTGCTTGGATTGCGATGCTAGGACTACTTGCTTTTTCTCTATTTCAGGTTTATACATCCGTGTTTGGGGTGTTAACAGCTCCACTTCAACGATCCATTCATTTAGGTTTTGCCTTAGCCTTGATCTTTTTATTATTTCCAGCGCGAAAAAGGGACCGCGGTAAAAAACATCATGTAGCCTGGTATGATTTTATATTGGCTGCGGGTTCTGTACTAGTAGGAGCTTATTGGCCTGTAACGATTAATGAGTTGGTTAACCGGGTTGGACGTTTAACCGATTTAGATTTTTTCATTGGGTTGCTTGCGATTGTCTTAGTACTTGAAGCGACCCGACGCACAGTTGGGTTACCGATTATGATTATTGCGATTCTTTTTATGGGTTATGCTCTTTTTGGTCCTTATATGCCAGGAAGCCTTGCCCATCGAGGCTTAGAACTTGATCGACTTGTCCAAACGATGTTTTATACAACAGAAGGAATTTTAGGAACACCACTCGGAGTCTCGTCTACCTTTATTTTCTTATTTTTACTATTTGGGTCCTTTTTAATCAAAACAGGTGTAGGGGATTATTTCAATGATCTTGGAATTGCTATTGCGGGAAGAAGAGTGGGGGGACCTGCAAAGGTAGCGATATTCTCTAGTGCTTTACAAGGAACGATTAGTGGTAGCTCGGTTGCGAATGTTGTCACTTCAGGTGCATTTACAATTCCAATGATGAAAAATTTGGGTTATCGTAAGGAGTTTGCTGGTGCTGTAGAGGCATCCTCATCAACAGGGGGGCAATTGATGCCACCTGTTATGGGAGCGGCTGCGTTTCTGATGGCTGAATTTATCGGAATTCCATATGCAGAAGTTGCCTTAGCCGCTGTGATTCCAGCGATTCTTTATTTTACCGGTGTTTGGATTGTGACTCATTTTGAAGCAAAAAAGACAGGTTTACGTGGATTAACAAAGGAAGAAATGCCCGATCGAAAGGATATCATAAAAAGGCTCTATTTATTAATTCCGATCCTTTCGATTATCGTTTTGCTTATGACAGGAATGAGTGTCATGCTTGCAGCTCTATATTCCATCGTCATTTCAATTGTTGTGAGTGCCATGAATAAAAAGACAAGAATGGGCTTTAAAGATTTCATTGATGCACTCGTAGATGGAGCAAGGACGGCATTGGGTGTAGCAGCAGCAACGGCAGCAGCAGGAATTATTGTTGGTGTTGTGACGAAGACAGGTCTTGGACTTAAATTGGCAAATGGATTGTTAGATATTGCCGATGGTGCGTTACTGCCGACCCTCTTTTTAACGATGATTGCTTCATTAATTCTAGGCATGGGTTCTCCTACAACAGCGAACTATGTCATCACATCAACGATTGCTGCTCCAGCAATTATTATGCTTGGGGTTCCTGCTTTATCGGCACATCTTTTCGTGTTTTATTTTGGGATTATTGCCGATATTACACCACCTGTGGCATTAGCTGCATTTTCAGCTGCGGCCATATCTGGTGGTGAGCCAATCAAGACTGGAATTGATTCAACCAAATTAGCGATTGCCGCGTTTATTATTCCCTATATGTTTGTACTATCACCCGAGTTGTTATTGATTGATACAACCTGGTATTACGCAATTTGGATGTTCGTCACTGCTTTGCTTGGAATGATTGCGATTGGGGCAGGGGTTGTTGGGTATTGGTATCAGAAAATATCCTGGCTTGAACGTATAATCGCGATTGTCGCAGGCTTATTATTGATTTATCCAGAAGGATTTTCAGATTGGTTTGGTCTAGCTATATTTGCAGGGTTAATTGCTTTTCAATTTATTTATAAAAAACATGATACTCCGAAGACACAGGTTTCGGGATAATAGGAGAAGAGTCAGGAACGATTTGAGTTGAATCGTTCCTGTTTTTTAGTGGTAGCAGGAAATGAGTCTCACAGTTAAAATAATAGACTCTTTCATTTTTGAGGAGTACACTATTATAATAGCAATTCAATATTTAGAATTTTAAATAAACCATTGTTATGATTGTTTGATATTAATAAGGGGAATGAGCGATGAGAAGTTATCTTATTTTGGGGATGTGTCTTTTATTTTTAGTGCAATATTTCGTGGGAAATCAATGGCTGCAATATATAGTTGTTTTATTTGCGTTATTGGCCTTTATTAGTAGTGTGGCAAAGGCTGATCGCTTTCCACGGATAATCGGTATTCTGATGATGACGGTTGGATTTGTGATTGAGTTAAGCAAAGGAACAGGAATGGATGGTATCAGTAATGGGATTTTTATGATTTTGCCGTTACTTTGCTTAATTACATTAGCACCACTTCTTTCTACTCCATTAAGGCTAGGTGGGTATTTTGAATCGGTTTCCCACTTATTACGTAATCTATTACATCAACCTAAGAAATTATATGCGGGAATTACAGGAACACTTTTTGTCCTCAGTCCGATTTTAAATTTGGGATCTGTCAGAATCATAAATGACTTTTTAGAAGAATTAAAGCTTCCTTCAGCCATGTCTGCGAAAAGCTATGTGGTTGGATTCTCAACAGCAATGTTATGGTCACCTTATTTTGCATCGGTTACTTTAATTCTTCATTATCAAAATGTGCCATACAGTGATTTTTTCTTTTATGGAATTAGTTTTTCTATCCTATCCTTAGTGGTTGGAAATCTATTATTTGCCTTTTGGGAAAAAAGAAATCCAATGAGGATTGAAGGTGCTGGTCAATTTGTTCCATTTGGTAAAAGTGATAAAAACAATATCTTAAAGCTTATCCTTTTTGTTATTTTATTGATTACTTCATGTTTATTGATTGAATGGTTCACGCATTGGTCAATGGTGGTGATTGTATGCTTACTATCTGTTATCGTTCCGCTCTTTTTTGGTCTCGTTTCGCAGAAGTTGGAAAGCGCTACTTCCTTATTTGAGAGATTATCGAGATCGTACTGTGCCGATGTTGAATAATGAAATCATGCTTTTTATGAGTGCTGGAATGTTAGCCTATGCCTTAAAAGGAACAAGTATTATGAATGGAGTAAGTAATATCCTTACTTTGTTAGCGAATCAATCATTTATCTTATTTGCCATTGCCATTATCCTGATTGTTTTTTGTATTACGTATATGGGAATCCATCAAATTGCCGCTGTCGGAGTGTTGGCGATGCAATTGGATCCAAATGAACTTGGTATAAGTAGTTTGGCTTTATCATTAACTCTTTTATTAACCTGGTCCACCACTACGGCATTAAGTCCTTTCTCCGGGTTAAACTTAATGGTTAGTAAATTTGCTCACTTGTCAGGGAATCAAGTCGGTTTGCGAATTAATGGACTTCATTTAGTGACGATTGTTTTTCTTGGTATCGCTATAATCTCCTTTGTAAAATAAGGCTATTTTTGTAAAATTTGTTGTTAAAATCCAAAGGCCGATTTTAACGTAGAAATAAGCAATTTTGTGCCTTCGTATAATATTTGTAGCTCTTTTCTCAAAAATAAAGTCCAATGTCAACGTGAGTACAAGGACAATCAGCTTTTTTTATCCAAAAGCAGCAAAGTTTGAGAAAAGAGCCTTAAATAAAAACATCCGAAATGGATGTTTTTTTCATGTCGAAACATACTAAAAAGGAATAAAGGAGGGAATGAAAATGGAAAATGAAAAGTCTGTTCAAAATGTAAATGAAGTCAATATAGAATTGAATGAAAAAATGGATGCTAATAGCAAAAGTCTAAGTAAGACTGAAGGTAGTTCTGTTACGGAGACAAATTTTAAGCTGGAAGAAGCTTTTTACGGTGAAAAAACACAAGAAAATACAGTACCTACTTATGTTACTAATGAGACAGCAGCGATTAAGATAACTGGTGGAGAAAAATAAAGTAAAAATAGGGTAAAACAAACCGGTCAAAGAAAGACCGGTTTTGTTTGTTAACGGATCCCATCCGTTTTGTCATTTTTATCTTTATTTCGTTTATTTCCTTTACTGTTGTCTCCACTAACTGGAACTTCACCGTGAAGTTGTGGTGCATTTTGGTTTTTGCTGCCTTTATTGAATTTTTTCGTCATATTTTATTATCTCCTTTCTTGTTTTCACATTAAGTTTGCCTCTTTTTGAGTGATCTTATGTTTGTTAAACAAGTAAGAAGGTATTCTTTATACTTTAAATATTCCAAAAATTTAAACCGGTTCTTATTGTTTTTGGAATCTATGCTTTTCAATTGACGTCTAATTGTGTAATCTTTCCCTCATGAATGACGATGGTTAGCGAACCAAAATTAATTTTTTCTAACAAATCAATAATCTTATCTAGTTTTACTTGATCAATTACAGCCATTCCACATACCTCCAATAATCTTTTTTTGGATAAAAAGAAGGCACCTATCCCAGATTAATGAGTTAGGCGCCTTTGGTAGTCCAATCAGCGTTTGATATATTCAATGTTTAATATTGTATGATTATCATAAAGTATATAATTCCAATAAGTCAAGTGTGTTTTTAGGTAAAATAGAAATTTTAATAAAAATATTTAGACAGGTAATCGAATATGATTTTTATAAGGATAATTTATAATTTTTAAAAATTTAAAAAACATAGTTGACATATAGGAATAATGAAATTACAATGGATTTAAATAAGTACAATTAGATAAGGCCGATCAGTCAAACTGAAGGCACACAACAATTGCAAAGGTGAACTTGTATTCACTTTGCCTCGTCTGTTGTGTGTCTTTTTGTATTTATAAAAATCATATATTTTTTAGGAGGGTTTTACATGTATCTAGAAAAGAAAAAAGGATTAGCTAAGATGGCAACCGTATTGATCTCATCATTTGTGTTACTTGCAGGTTGCTCATCATCTGACACAAGTAGTAGTGAAAACAGCAATTCTCAAGGAGAAGACAAAAAAGAATCAGTTGAATTATTAAACGTTTCCTATGATCCAACTCGTGAATTGTACGAAGAGTTTAACAAAGAATTTGCGGCCCATTGGAAAGAGGAAACAGGTCAAGACGTTACGATCAACCAATCCCATGGTGGATCTGGAAGCCAAGCACGTTCGGTTATAGACGGATTAGAGGCAGATGTTGTGACATTAGCACTTGCTTATGACATTGATGCGATTGCAGAGCAAAAAATATTATCAGAAGATTGGATACAGGACTTTGAAAGTAATTCAGCACCCTATACATCGACAATGGTATTTCTAGTCCGTAAAGGAAATCCAAAAGGAATTAAAGATTGGGATGATTTAGTGAAAGAGGATGTATCTGTGATAACACCTAATCCAAAAACCTCGGGTGGGGCTCGTTGGAATTATTTAGCTGCATACGGATACGCTTTAAAACAAAACAACAATGATGAAGAAAAAGCCAAGGAATTTGTTAAAAAACTGTTCCAAAATGTTGAAGTTCTAGATTCTGGTGCCCGTGGGTCCACTACCACTTTTGTTGAAAAAGGAATTGGTGATGTTTTGATTGCCTGGGAAAATGAAGCGATCCTTTCCTTGAAAGAACTAGGGGAAGATGAGTTTGAAATCATTGCTCCATCTATTAGTATTTTGGCAGAACCACCCGTTGCGATCGTTGACGAAGTTGTTGATAAAAAAGGGACTAGAGAAGTAGCTCAGGGCTATTTAGAATTCTTGTACACGGAAAAAGGCCAAGAACTTGCTGCACAAAACTATTACCGTCCACGAGATGAAAAAATTGCAGAAAAATATGCGGATCAGTTCCCAGAAGTAGAATTATTTACAATTGACGAAGTATTTGGTGGATGGACAAAAGCACAAGAAACTCACTTTGCTGATGGCGGGGTATTTGACTCCATCTATGCTCAATAAGCCAGAATCCAGAAAATAAAAAGAATAATGGATTAGAAGTTTATAAGAAATGAAAAAGGCATCCAATATGACTCGTAAATTTGAATATTAACGGGTGCCTTACGCTTTTCTTTTAAGGAGAAGGATGCTGATGAAAAGCAAAAAAAAGAGAGTTCTACCAGGCTTTGGTTTGTCTCTCGGATTTACAACTTTGTATATTAGCTTATTGGTTTTAATTCCATTATCTATGGTTTTTATTGAAACCTCGAAGCTTGGCTGGGGAGAGTTTATTGAGATTGTCACAAGCGAGCGCGTACTTCATTCCTATAAAATTAGTTTTGGTACTGCCATTGCAGCGGCAGCCATTAATGCCGTTTTCGGGTTCATTGTTGCATGGGTTTTAGTTCGTTATTCGTTTCCAGGAAAACGGATATTAGATGCATTAATCGATTTACCATTTGCATTGCCAACAGCTGTAGCAGGGATTACACTAACCACTCTATATTCCACAAATGGTTGGATTGGACAATTTTTCGAACCGTTGAATATTAAAATTGCTTTTACACCACTTGGGATTACGATTGCTCTAACTTTTATTGGATTGCCATTTATTGTCCGTATGGTTCAACCTGTTTTGCAAGATATTGAAAAAGAAGTGGAGGAAGCGGCTGAAAGTTTAGGAGCATCCCGGTTTCAAATTTTTAGAAAAGTGATTTTTCCTGAAGTTTTTCCAGCTCTTTTATCTGGATTTTCATTGGCATTTGCAAGAGGACTTGGTGAATATGGATCAGTTGTGTTTATCGCGGGAAATATGCCGATGAAAACAGAAATTGCTCCATTAATGATTATGACTAAGCTAGAGCAGTTCGATTATGCAGGGGCAACTGCGATTGCTGTAGTGATGATGATGATCTCCTTTCTCTGTTTAATCATGATTAATCTTATCCAAATGTGGAGCCGCGGGGCTAAGCTTGTAAAGGAGTAGGTGAAAAGATGGAACCAGTATTAGATCAACTAAAACAACCAATACCTATTCAAAAAAAGCGAATGAAAAGAAAAGAGTCAAAAGGGGTTAAAATCACTCTCATTTCAATTGCAATCCTATATTTATCCTTTTTACTTTTTGTCCCGCTTATCGCTATTTTTATCAAAGCGTTTGAAAAAGGTGCCGATGTCTACTTAGCAGCGATTACGGAAAGCGATGCATTATCCGCAATACGCTTAACACTACTTGTGGCTGTTATCGTTGTTCCGTTGAATACAATCTTTGGAATTGCGGCTGCATGGGCAGTGACCAAATTTCGATTCAGAGGAAAACAAGTTCTACTGTCATTATTAGAACTGCCATTTGCAGTTTCGCCGGTTATTGCTGGTTTAGTATTTGTATTGCTATTCAGTCCTCGCGGTGTGTTAGGACCGTGGCTTGTCGAACATGGGATTAAAATTATCTTTTCTGTACCGGGCATTATCATTGCCACTATTTTTGTTACCCTTCCATTTGTGGCACGTGAGTTAATTCCTGTTATGCAGGCACAAGGTACCTCTGAAGAAGAAGCAGCCGTTTCACTTGGTGCGAATGGATGGCAAATGTTTTGGCGGGTTACCTTACCCAATATTAAATGGGGATTGCTGTACGGAATGATTTTGTGTAATGCAAGGGCAATTGGCGAATTTGGAGCGGTTTCCGTTGTGTCAGGACGAATTCGAGGTATGACTAATACCATGCCGCTACATGTCGAGATTTTATATAATGAGTATCAATTTTCGGCATCCTTTGCTGTTGCCTCTCTCATGTCGATCATGGCGATTATTACATTAATCATCAAAAGTATTATTGAATGGAAAACAGAGAAACGTGAAGGTCGAGGTGTGTAGTACGTATGTCTATACAAATACAACATGTATCAAAGAAATTTGGCACCTTTCAGGCATTAAAAGATATTCATTTAGATATTCCAGATGGAAAACTAGTCGCTTTATTAGGTCCATCAGGTTCTGGAAAAACAACCTTACTTCGTATTATCGCTGGTTTAGAATCTGCTGATGATGGAGCGATATTATTTGATGGAGAAGATTTAACAGATGTTCATGTCAAGCAAAGGCAAGTGGGTTTTGTTTTTCAACATTATGCCTTGTTTAAGCATATGACGGTATTTGAGAATATTGCTTTTGGTCTAAAGGTTCGCAAAAGAAGAGACCGTCCTTCTTCTGCTGAAATTAAGGAAACAGTAAATGAGTTATTATCACTAGTAAAATTAGAGGGATTTGCAGGTCGTTTTCCTTCTCAATTGTCGGGAGGTCAGAGGCAAAGGGTTGCCTTAGCTCGTGCGTTAGCCGTTAAGCCTCGAATTTTACTACTTGATGAGCCATTTGGAGCATTGGATGCCAAGGTAAGAAAAGAGTTACGTAGATGGCTTCGAAAATTACATGATGAGGTTCATATCACAAGTGTCTTTGTCACACATGACCAAGAAGAAGCATTAGATGTAGCGGATCAAATTGTCGTCATGAATGAAGGGGAAATTGAGCAATTAGGAACACCTGATGAAGTCTATGAGCGCCCATCAAGTCCGTTTGTTTATGATTTTCTGGGTAATGTGAATTTATTTCATGGACGGTTAAACAAAGGAAAATTGAATGTCGGTCATGCTGAAATTGAGGTACCAGAACATTCAGAAGCATCAAATGTAGATGCCGTTGGATATGTACGTCCACATCAATTATCGATTGATCGAACGAAGCAAAGTGAAGATAGTTTTCCTGCAACTGTAAAGTTTTGTCATTCAATTGGTCCTGTTGTATTCATTGAGTTAACATTACCAGACTCAGAAGAACAGGTTGAGGCTGAATTAAGTAAGGATGAATTTACAGCGTTGAATCTGAAAATCGGAGAAGTCGTTTATGTACGACCAAGAGAAGTGAGGGTCTTTGTTCAGGATTTTGTCATTTAATATCTAAAAGTAAGGTAAAAAACGAGCTCGATAATTGCTCGTTTTTTATTATGGATTTTAGTCTGCAGATCATTAAAACTCTATATTGGAACTGACTTTTCTTTAAAAGAAGTAATATTGATAAGGAAACTTCTTAAATGATTATGACAAATAAAATCCCCCAAAAGTTGTTTCTTTTGGGGTTAGACTTGCTTTTTTTCAATTAGGCTTTAAAACTATCCTGCCACTTTAACAATTTATTTTCTAAAAATCGGACTAGGGAGTCTGAGATTTTACCTGCAAGGGCAAAAATAATAATACCAACAAAAACAATGTCCGTTTGCATAAATGAACGTGCATCTTGAATCATAAATCCAACACCTTTATCTGCACCTAACAACTCAGCGACTACTAAGCACATCCAAGCAGCACTTAAAGATAGACGAATACCAAGTAATATGTTAGGTAATGCAGCTGGAATCATGAGTTTTGTTATTTTTTCTCGACGGTCAAATTCTAAAATTTGGGCAACTTCGTATAGTTTTTGATCAACATTTCGAAGGCCTAAAAATGTTTGTAAATATAACGGGAAAAAGGTTCCTAATGCAATCAATAACACTTTAGATAACTCACCAAAACCAAACCACATGATAAAGAGTGGTGTTATGACAAGTAAAGGAATAGTGCGTAGCATCTGAATTGTTGGGTTTAAGTACTCTTCAGAACTTTTATTCATTCCGACAATAATGCCAACTAATAGCCCCAACAATCCACCTAATCCAAAACCAAGAAGTGCACGTGTTAAACTAATTTGTAAATGTGCTATGAGTTCCCCTGATTGAACAAGTTCAATGAAACTAGTAAAAATTAATAATGGAGATGAAAATAATTGTGCTGGTAAAATGCCTAGTGAGCTTAATAATTGCCATGAAATTAAAACGAAAATGGGAAGGAGTAAACCTCGTATAACCACTAGACTATTATTTAATTTTATCTTTTTTTTCTTTACCAGAATAGCTTCATTCCGAGTAATGGTTTGTGTATTCATGTAAATTCATCCTTTCGCTAAATTTTTAAATGCTCCAATCTTCTAATACTTCAACTTTACGGTCAAGGTGATTCAAAATAACCGTTCTAAATTCCTGAAATGATTTTCCTGTTCTGCTTCTTGGATAAGGTAAATCAATTGGAACAATGGCTTTCACACGTCCAGGCTTGGCATCCATAACAACTACTTTAGAGGATAAAAAGATGGCTTCATCAATGTCATGTGTGACTAGCACCATTGTCGTCTTGTTTTTCTCCCATATTTCTAGTAATGCTTCTTGAAGATGGTTACGAGTGAAAGCATCTAATGCACCAAAAGGTTCATCTAACAGTAAAACTTCAGGATTACGTAGCAAGGCTCGAGCAATTGCAACACGCTGTGACATGCCCCCTGATAATTGTCGTGGAAAAGCTTTTTCAAAACCTTTTAAATTAACAAGTGATATTAAGTCATCTACCTTTTTCTTTATTTCTGGATTCTTTAGCGATAGGTTTCCTACTATATTCTTCTCTACGTTTAGCCAGGGGAATAAGCGATGCTCTTGAAAAATAAAGCCGCGGTCTTTAGAAGGACCATTTATTTCTTGGTCATCTAAACGAATGTGACCTTCAAAGTTTAAATCTATTCCAGCAATTAACTTTAAAAGAGTACTCTTTCCGCAACCGCTGGGTCCTATGATGGTTAAAAACTCCCCCTTTTTTACAGTAAGATCGATTCTGTCTAAAACATGGATCTTTTCATTTTCATTGCTAAAGGTTTTACTTACATGATTAATTTCTAATATTGATACCATAAATTTTTATCATCCTTTCTAAAAATAAAAAAGAGACTCAGTAAAAAGACATATATGTCCTTAACTGAATCTCTAGTAGCCTAGTCAATCCATTCTTAATTTTCAATTAATTATAAGTTAACATGTAGTTAGTCATTTTTCAATACCAAAATCCCAATTAAATTTATAGGAATAGTTAAAATAATTATTGACAGAATATTTTTACATATGTTAATATTCACTCATACAATTTTTAAGGTAAAAGAAAGTCGAATAAAATACTTATGTTATGAATCGACTGGTCGACCAGAGATTCAATAAAGAGTACCCCTTACTTTTTATTGAATCTCTTTTTGTCGTTTTATCTTTTAATCCGATAATATATATCGGTAAGGTTGTATTATGGTTATTAGGGGGAGTAAGATCTCAAAAGTGGGTGGTGATCGAGTTTGTCACAACTAATGTAACTTTATATTACAGATGAAATAAATGGAGGGAACTATGGAGAAACCTTATAAGTATCTAACAGGATTATTTTCAGTATTCATTATAGCCGTTCTATTAGTAGGATGTAACTCGGAAACAAATACAGCATCAAGTAAGAGAGGGGAAGAGAAACCAATCAAGGTTAAAATTGCCCTAAATGGAAAAATGAACCCCCTAACGATAGGTAGGGAAAAAGGGTGGTTTGAAGAAGAATTTGCTCCTTTAAATGCTGAAATTGAATGGAGTGAATTTACAAGTGGACCTCCACTTCTAGAATCGCTAGCTGCTAATCATGTTGATTTATCTTTTCTAGGTGATGGTGCCCTAATTGCTGGTTTAGACAAAAATCTACCTTTTGAAGTTATTGCCCAAACGAGTGAAGGAGCTTCAAATGTTCGAATCATTACTCCTAGTGATAGTAAGATAAGTCAAATTGAAGATTTAAAAGGTAAAAAAGTCGGAGTAGCTTCAGGAACTACTGGTCATGTGTATTTGGCTAAAGCACTAAAATTTCATGGTTTGACCTTAGATGATGTGAAAATTATTAATTTACAACCAGATGATGCACAGTCTGCTTTTGAAACCAATCAATTAGAGGCCTGGGTAGTTTGGGATCCTTATAAAACGAATAATGTTGACAGGGGAATTGCAAAGGAACTTAAGGTCAATGGGAAGATACTTGCACCTGGAGCAATAATTGCACGTAAAGGTTTTGTAGAAGATTATCCAGAAATGGTTGAAGCTTATTTAAGAGCTTATAAAAAATCCGCTGAATGGCAAATTGAACATCCTGATGAAACAGCAGAAATTTACGCGAAAGTAACCAAAATGCCAGTAGAAACCATTAATAAAATTATTAAAGCTGATAAACCTAATATTTTCTTTAGTGAAGATTCCATAAAGGCACAACAAGATTCAATTAATACATTAGTTCAAGTCGGATATATCAAAAATGAATTTAGCTTTGAAGAACGTATTAACACTAAATATCTTGAAGAAGCGTTTAAGTAATTTTAAATATTTATCTTTTAGGAGGAATTTATTATGTCAGTACAAACCAATCAAATAAAAGTAATTCCAGTGGCAGGTAGAATTGGAGCAGAAATTACGGGTGTGCAGTTAAGTAAGAATTTAGAGCCAGCTGTTTTTAACAAGATCAAAGAAGTGTTAGATGAGTATAAAGTTGTGTTTATTAAAGATCAAGGCCATTTAGATAATGCCAGTCAGGAAGAATTTGCAAGTTTATTAGGTGAACCCTATGCACATCCTACAGTACCAGTAAAAGAAAATTCAAACTTTATTTTTGAACTTGATTCTGATCAAGGGGCAAAAGCCAATCATTGGCATACTGATGTTACCTTTGTCCCAGAGGTACCTAAATATTCCATCCTAAGAGGGGTCACCATTCCGAATGTGGGAGGTGATACTGTTTGGGCAAATACCAATACAGCCTATGAAGATTTACCGGAGGGATTGAAAAAACTAGCAGATGAATTATGGGCTATTCATTCAAATGAATTTGATTATGCACAATTGGCTGTAAAAAATACAGTTCAAAATGTAGTAAGTAAAGAATATCGTTCTGTATTCGAATCTACTATTTATAAAACGAAACAACCAGTCGTTCATGTGCATGGCGAAACGGGTAAAAAGCATTTATTGCTAGGAGGATTTGTTGGCAAATTAGATGGGTATTCAACAAGTGAATCAGAAAAATTATTTAGTATCTTACAATCATATGTTACACGGTTAGAGAATACAGTGCGCTGGAAATGGTCAGAAGGAGACATTGTAATTTGGGATAATTTAGCCACTCAACATTATGCGATTGCAGATTATGAAGATCATCGAGTAGTGCGTCGTGTAACAGTTGGAAAGCATATACCAATTAATAAAAATAATCAATCTAGTACTTTAATAAGTAAAAAGTAAAATGAAAATATGAAGGATTAATAATCATTTGAAGAATAATACACTCGAGATAAAACAGTAGTGATATATATAAGGTGACCTAATTTTTTAGGTCCCTTTTTTGTATTTTAAGAACTTATTA
>CAVPUE010000006.1:0-92540 GCA_963708895.1 uncultured Bacillaceae bacterium
AAAAATAAACTTTTTTAAAAATTTAGTTGACGAATAATAAAATTAATATTATGATAATAATCAAATAAAGCGTACGGCAGTGATGAAGAGGAGTAACTTTTCAAGGAGCACTTAAGAGAGCTGATGGTTGGTGAGAATCAGTGTGTGAAGAAAAGCGAATGGACTTCTGAGCCCCAAACCGAAACTTTTAAGGAGTAGGCTTTGGCGAAGGTCTCATCGTTAAAAGAGACGAGTATTAAAACAAATTGATGTTTTGATACTTGCAAAGTGAGCTGAATATTTCAGCTAATTAAGGTGGCACCACGGGTTTCTCGTCCTTTTTATAGGAGGGAAACCCTTTTTGTGTTGCCTTTTAAATAATTAAATCATTGTAAATCGTTGAGTAAGAGTAGTACACGAATGATTTTCGTTACAGAGAGCCGGGTGTTGGTGTGAGCCGGTACGAAGACTTTGTTGGAATGGACTTACGAGAGATAGCCTGAAATTGTGAGTATGGCTACACGGACTTCCACCGTTAAAAGGATAGGGTATTGTCTTGAAAGTTTATTTTGCATAATTATATTATGTAAACTTGAGGGAAGTACCCGAAAAAGAGAGAGTTCTTTCATTTGGACTCTAACCTGAGGTGGCACCGCGAGTTTATATCGTCCTCTATTCACAAGAGATTTTTTTCTTGTGAATAGAGGATTTTTTATTTTCTTTAAAGGAGGTTTCAAGGAATGGGATCATTAAATACCGAGAGTCAATTAATTGTAGAGGAAATCCAAGGAGATACGTTGACACCGATCTCTATTTATCAAAGGCTGCAAGGAAAAAAGAAATTTTTACTTGAAAGCTCTTTAAAACATGAAAATTCAGGTCGATTTTCCTTTATTGGAGCAGATCCATTTATGGAATTAATCGGCTATGGAGATAAATGCCAAATGGTTAAGAAAGATAGTCAAGAGAATCTTCAAGGGAAACCCTTAGAGGTATTAAAACAAATCATGTCGAGTAGTACACAAGAAGCAGAAACCTTATTCCCTTTTATCGGAGGTGCGGTAGGTTATGCAGGGTACGATGCGATTCGACAATATGAAAATATTGGAGAAATACCAAAGGATGAAATGAATGTACCTGATGTACACTTTTTATTTTTTGAAGTAGTCGTTGTTTTCGATCATTTGGAACAAAACGTGTTCCTCGTTGGATCACCACAAGCGAATGGTTCGACGAAAGAAGAATTAGCAGCAAAAATCAAGAGTGTACGCCAACAAATTCAACAAGTGACACCAGCTCCTGCTGAAGAGGAAGCGAAACTTTCCTCTTTCCGTGCTTCGATACCGAAACAGGAATTTATTGGTCATGTAAAGAAAGCAAAAAAATATATTGAAGAAGGCGATATTTTTCAAGTTGTTCTATCGCAACGGTTGAAAGCAACGATTGAGGGTGATCCGTTTTCATTATACCGAAAACTTAGAATAAAGAATCCATCTCCTTATATGTATTACTTTGATTTCGACGAATATTATATCGCTGGAGTTTCACCTGAAAGTTTAATAAAGGTGACAGGAAAACAAGTCATCACAAACCCAATAGCAGGAACAAGACCTAGAGGGAAAAACGCTGATGAAGATGAGATTCTGGCAAAGGATTTAATAGAAGATGAAAAAGAATTAGCTGAACATAAAATGCTCGTTGATCTTGGACGCAATGATCTCGGACGTGTAAGTGAATTTGGCAGTGTTCAGATTAACGAAATATCTTCAAATTGAGAAATTTAAACATGTGATCCATCTTGTTTCTGAAGTAGAAGGGGTATTGAAAGAAGACTGCAGTCCGATTGATAGTTTAATCTCCACTCTTCCAGCGGGAACCGTTTCAGGTGCACCTAAAATTAGAGCAATGGAAATTATCAATGAAATGGAAAACTGTAAAAGAGGCATTTACTCTGGGGCGATTGGCTATGTATCTGTCAATGGAAATCTAGATTTTGCTTTAGCGATTCGGACGATGGTGATTAAAGGGAATGAGGCCTTTATCCAAGCGGGTGCAGGAATTGTATATGATTCGGTTCCAGAAAAGGAATATGAAGAAACACTTCATAAATTAAAAATGTTTTTGGGGGAGAATCTCGATGATTTTATTGATTGATAATTATGACTCCTTTACGTATAACTTGTATCAGTATCTTGGTGAACTTGGTGAAAGTATCATTGTAAAAAGAAATGATGAGTTGACGATTTCAGAAATCAAAGAAATGAATCCTGAAGCGATCGTTATTTCTCCAGGTCCTGGAAGACCGGAAGAAGCAGGGAATTGTGTGAAAGTGATTCAACAGTTGCACACAAGTTTTCCAATATTAGGAATCTGTTTAGGTCATCAAGCAATCGGTTATAGCTTTGGAGCTAAGATTACGAAAGCGGAAAAAATTATGCATGGGAAAGTTTCCGAAATTCGTCACCAGAATAAAGCGATTTTTCAATCCTTTCCACAAAACCTTAAAGTCATGAGATATCATTCACTTGTGATTGAGAAAGATACGTTACCGGCTCAATTTGAAGTGTTAGCAACCTCTACTGATGATGATGAAATTATGGCGATTAAACATCGTGATTATCCATTATATGGGATGCAATTTCATCCAGAATCGATTGGTACAGAAGCAGGTTCTCGGTTATTAAAACAATTTTTAAGAGAAATGAGAGAGGAAGTGGCGATATGAAGGAAATTATCGAACGATTAACAATTGGGGAAGAATTAAATAAGCAAGAAATTGAAACAGCAATGGGACATTTATTTTCAGAAGATATCACCGATAGTGAAATTTCAGCCTTTTTAATCGGCTTAAAAGCAAAAGGGGAAACTGTGGGAGAAATTGCCGGACTTGTTGATGGCATTCGTGCTAATTCATTACCTTTTAAGAAGGTCATCCCAAATGTAATGGACAATTGTGGAACAGGTGGAGATGGACTTAAAACCTTTAATGTGAGTTCAACATCAGCCTTTGTGATTGCGGCTGCTGGAATTCCAGTTGCGAAGCATGGTAACAGAAGTGTTTCAAGTAAAACTGGGAGTGCAGACGTTCTTGAAGAATTAGGAATACAATTAAATCTGTCATCTGGGAGACTAGAAGAAATATTGCAAGAAGTAGGGATCGCCTTTTTATATGCTCCAAATGTACATCCCAACATTAAACGAATTCAAAAGGTCCGTAAAGATCTAGGGGTTCCGACTGTATTTAATTTATTAGGTCCTTTAATGAATCCTGTTGATTTAGATACTCAATTTTTAGGAGTTTATCGTCGAGATTTAGCTCCAATGTTTGCTAATGTGCTTAAAGCTCTAGGTAGAAAACGTGCAGTTGTCTTAAACGGGGCAGGATCCATGGATGAAGCATCCCTTCAAGGAGAAAATTATCTTGTTATTTTAGAAAATGGAGAGATTACGGAGAAAACATTACATCCGGAACAAGTCGGTTTACCAGTCTATCCAAATGAAGCCATCATTGGCGGCTATGCAACCGAAAATGCCGAAATATTACGAAATGTCTTAAAGGGGAAAAAGGGAGCACATCGTGATACAGTACTATTAAATGCTGGAATTGGCATTTATGTTGGCGGCAAAGTGGGTAGTATTGAAGAAGGAATTAGAACCGCAGAAGAAATGATCGATAGTGGTGCAGCTTATGAAAAATTACAACGCTTAATAGAAGCGAGCAAAATGCAAAGTGAGGTGATCTAAAATGGCAACCATTTTAGATGCAATTATATCAGAGAAAAAAGTAGAAGTAGAACAGTTAAAAAGGAATTCTGAACAATTAAATAAAGTGAAGGATCAACCCTATTATTCATTTCTTTCTGTACTTGAAAATGCCAAGGAACTGACGATCATAGCAGAATTCAAGAGAGCGAGCCCATCAAAAGGGGATATTAATCAAGATGCAGATCCGGCTGAACAAACGAGTTCTTATATTAAATATGGTGCAGATGCTTGCTCTGTACTAACAGATAAACGATTTTTTAAAGGAGATTTTTCGGACTTAGAAAAGGTACGTAAAGCGATTGATCGACCTATTCTTTGTAAGGATTTTGTTATTGATCCAATCCAAATCGATTGCGCTAAAAACGTCGGAGCTAATATTATTTTGTTAATCGTTGCGGCCATGGATGAAGAAAAGTTGAACTCTCTTTACAAATATGCAAAACAACAAAACTTAGATGTATTAATGGAAGTTCACAACGAGGAAGAATTAGAAATGGCCTTAAAAACAGGGGCCAAAATCATTGGTGTCAATAATCGTAATCTAAAAAACTTTGAAGTGGACCTTTCTGTTACGGAAAGATTAGCACCAATCGTAAAGAAAAGTGGAGCCTATTTAATTAGTGAAAGTGGGATAAAAACGATTGATGATGTAAAGCGCGTAGTACGTGCAGGGGCAAATGGAATTTTAGTGGGTGAAACGTTTATGAGAGCTGAAAATATCGAGGAAACCTTAAAAGCAATGAAGTTACCATTAAATGAGGGTGCGCATCAATGAAGGTAAAAATATGTGGTTTGCAAAATGAGGAAGCGGCCCTTTTTGCAGTCAATAATGGTGCGGATGCGATAGGATTTGTTTTTGCGGAGAGTAAACGAAAAATTTCCCCTTTAGAAGCGAGTAAGATTATATCTACATTGCCGAAAGAAACGAAAAAAGTAGGTGTATTTGTCAATCCAAGTAGGGAAATGATACATGAAGTTGTTGAAACTACAGGTATTGATTATGTACAGCTTCATGGCAATGAAACACCAGAATTTTGTGATTCAATCCCTTATCCTGTTATTAAAGCCTTTAGTATTCAATCAAAAGAAGACTTAGAAAAAATACATGAATATTCATGTGAGTATGTTCTATTAGATGGACCAAAAGGAAAATATCATGGTGGAAATGGAATTTCCTTTGATTGGAGCATGTTATCAACATTTGATTTTAAAAATAAAAAGGTAATTCTTGCAGGAGGGTTACATCCTGAAAATGTAAAGGCTGCAATAGCGAATAAGAGTGTTACGATGGTAGATGTGAGTAGTGGTGTGGAAACAGATGGTGTAAAGGATTTAACAAAGATTAAAAATTTCCTAAGTGCAGTGAAAGGTGTCCGAACGATATAATTTGAATGAGTTTGGATATAATAAGACTCAAATAAAGAACATGACGGGCTTCAGGTGGAATAAAAAAGGATGATAAATATTGGATCAAAAAGAACAGTACACACAAGACTTATCAAATTATATGGGACATATTGATTCGCAAATAGCAAAAATTAATGCCTCTGTATCCCAACATGATTGTTGTATTTTGACTGATCTTAACCAATTATTAAAACTTGTTTCAGAAACCCAGAATCTTGCTGCCGGATATTTTCTCCAATCTTATTTAGCACCCTATACAACTCAATATATCAATTTATCACTTGCAGCCCAACATCTCTCTGAAAAACGCCACGGTGCCTTAATTGCAATCGAACGCACAGATCCAATAGATAATCATATCAATAACGGAACTCCTATTGGTGCTACCATTAGTCATGTTTTACTTGAAACCATCTTTTACCCTGGAAATCCTCTGCATGATGGGGGAGTAGTCATCCGTAAAGATGGCATTCTTTCAGCAGGAAACATATTCCCCTTAACATCAAAGAGGATTGAAAATACTAAAATTGGAACAAGGCATCGAGCTGGAATTGGACTTTCAGAGGTAACAGATGCTGTTGTGATTATGGTATCTGAAGAAACGGGACGAATTTCATTTTCAGTAGATGGTAACTTTTATGTCATTCGAGCATAAGAGCATCAATAAGAGAATATCTTCCTCTTTTGATAAAGAAGTTCAAAGATTATCTTAAAAAGAAAAAAGGCTTATTTATGCCTTTTTTCTTTTTAATGAAGGATATTTTTGGAAAGTTTGTTGTTAAAATCCAAAGGCCGATTTTAACGTAGAAAAAGCTATTTTGTGCGTCTATATTAAATTTGCAGCTCTTTTCTCAAAAATAAGGTCCTTTGTCAACGTGAAAATATTTTCTTTTTTGTCAAACGGTTCACCTTTTTCTATTGTGATAAGAATATTATAACAAAATTACCACCTTATACCGATTTTTTAAAAGAATTTATTATCTAGGGTAAAAATCAAAGGATAGATGAGCAGGGGTTATGCCTGCTTACATCTATCCTTTTTGTGCAACATATGACCTCATTTATTACAACAACATCTATATTAAAATTAGATATCTACTGGAAGAAATATGACGGTCCGGACGGGACTCGAACCCGCGACCTCCTGCGTGACAGGCAGGCATTCTAACCAACTGAACTACCGGACCATTTGGTTAATGGTGGAGCCTAGCGGGATCGAACCGCTGACCTCCTGCTTGCAAGGCAGGCGCTCTCCCAGCTGAGCTAAGGCCCCTTTAACTATAAGACGGTGGGGATTAGATCGACTTGAACCATCGACTTCACACTTATCAGACCTGCGCTCTACACCAACGAAGCTTTATGCGTGGACAAGATTGAACCTGTAATCTTGCTTATTTGTGATCCACATAGAATATCATATGTTTTTATAAAGAAAAGGTGAGGGTAAATATCGGGAAAATTTAAAAATTGATCTATTACGTATCAAATGACTATTGAATGCTAATTAATTAAGGCTCTATTCGTAAAGTTTGTTGTTAAAATTCAAAGGCCAATTTTAACGTAGAAATAAGTCATTTTGTACCTTCGAATAAAATTTGCAGCTCTTTTCTCAAAAATAAAGGCCAATGTCAAAGTGGGTACAAGCACAATCAGCTTTTATCTATCCAAAAGCAACAAAGTTTGAGAAAAGAGCCTTAATTAAAGACGAATGTCTAGATTTTCCATTTGAACCATACGAATCGTTTCCATAATAATCATCGGAATCCATCAAATATTTTTAAAATAAGCGGTCATTGTAAAAGATTCCATTAACGATCAAGGCTTGACAGAAATGCGTTTCATATGGATAATAAGCGTAAATACAAATTGAACGTTTAAAGGTGGACTAGTACGAGATCCCTTTTTGTGAAAGAGAGTGAGGTTTGTAGCTGAAAGACCTCATCACAAAAAGCCTCAGAACCTGCCATCACAGTCCTTTGTGCTAAACTTAGGCGCTTTTCAGAGCGTTATCATGCCAAGTGGGATACAGGCATAATCTGTGTCCAATTAAGGTGGTACCACGGAAATCTAAGCCCTTTTCGTCCTTTTTTTAGAGGATGAAAAGGGCTTTTTATATTTATTGGCGATAGACACTGAATTTTTCTAAAAAGTTTGATAATATATATAAATGAGGGTCGGGTAATGAAAAAGAAGCGTATTGTTGTGAAAATTGGCAGTAGTTCATTAACAAACTCAAAAGGAGAAATTGATCAAGAAAAATTTGACGATCATGTTGAAGCATTGGCTGCTCTTAGGGAAGCAGGACACGAAGTCCTCTTAGTTTCTTCAGGCGCTGTGGCAGCGGGATTTTCAAGCTTGGGATACCCAACTAAACCTGTGACACTAAAAGGTAAACAGGCAGCAGCTGCTGTCGGGCAGAGTCTTCTTATTCAATCATATTCCGAGAAATTTAAAAAGTTCAACATCACTCCTGCACTGATACTATTAACGCGAAATGACTTTTCCAAAAAAGATCGATATCGAAATGCGTTTGCTACTCTATCTGAGCTATTAGAACGTGGAATTCTTCCGATTATCAATGAGAATGATACGGTTTCTGTTAAAGAATTAACCTTTGGTGACAATGATATGCTGTCAGCACTTGTTAGTGGGCTCGTACATGCAGAAAAACTGATTATTTTAACGGATATTAATGGACTTTATGATTCGAATCCATTTGAAAATCCTTCTGCAAGAAAATGGAATCACCTTCAAGAAATTACAGATGATATTATGAAAATGGCTGGTGATTCTGGTTCTAAGGTAGGAACTGGAGGAATGAAGTCTAAATTATTAGCTTCGAAAACAGCATTAGCTCTTGGAGTGAAGGTGTTTATTGGTAAAGGTACTGGAAGAGATAAGTTAATTCGCATTCTCCAAGGAAAAGGAGATGGTACTTATATTGGCAGTGATTTGCTTACCACAGTAAACAATCCTAAGCAATGGATTGCGCTTCATTCTGAAACTGCAGGAAAAATTTATATTGACGAAGGTGCTGAAATTGCCCTTACTTCTCAAGGAAGTAGTTTATTACCAGCAGGCATTTATGAAATAGAAGGCACTTTTGGTAAGGGTGATGTAGTTGAAGTCTTTGGTAAATCAGGTATGCTTGGTAAAGGAGAAGTCTATTATTCATCAGTCCAATTGCAAAAAATAATGGGAAAACGTAGTTGTGAAGCTGAGAAAGTCGTGGCAATGGAAACAACAGAAGTAATCCATCGAGATAAGTGGGTAAGATTTAATAAATAGGAGGAGATAACATGAGCGAAGTACTAAAAAAGGCTAAAGCAGCAAAAAAGGTAAGTTTTGAATTAGTAAGTAAAACAACAGAGGAAAAGAATGCGGCATTAGCAAGTATTGCGAAGCAGTTACTTCTAGATAAAGATGAAATTTTAGCTGAAAATAAGAAGGATCTTGAAAAAGGAAAAGAAAATGGTCTATCCCATTCGGTACTAGATCGAATCATGCTAAATGAACAACGGATTATCGATATGTCAGATGCAATTGGTCAACTCATTGAGTTAAGTGACCCTGTTGGAGAAACATTAGAGTCGATCAAGAAGGAAAATGGCTTAACGATTAGCAGTAAAAGGGTACCAATTGGTGTAATTGGGATGATTTATGAAGCAAGACCGAATGTGACCATTGATGCGGCAACTCTTTCATTAAAAACCGGGAATGCGGTTATTTTAAGAGGAAGTTCTTCTGCAGCCCATTCAAATCAAGTATTGACTCAATCCATACATCGGGCTCTCAAGAACTCAAGTATTCCAGTAGAAGCGGTTCAGTCGATCGAGGATACGAATCGAGAAGCGGTAAAAGAGTTGTATCATTTAAAAGAGTATTTAGATGTGCTGATTCCTCGAGGTGGAAAAAAATTAATTGACACAGTTATAAATGAAGCAACTGTTCCTGTTTTAGAAACAGGTGCCGGAAATTGTCATATTTTCATTGACGAAAGTGCCAAACCAGACATGGCGATTCCAATTGCCATTAATGGAAAAACACAGCGTCCATCTGTATGTAATGCGATCGAGTCCATCCTTATTGATGAAAAATGGTTTAATCAGCATGGATTAGAGCTCCTTAAGGCTTTAAAAGAGAAGGATGTTAAAATAATTGGTGACGAAAAGGTTTGTCAAGCTGACTCAGATGCTACTTTAGCAACAGAGGAAGATTGGTATACTGAATTTCTAGGGTTAACGGTTAGTATCAAAACGGTTTCAAGTGTAAATGAAGCGATCCAACATATCAATCAATATGGAACAAAACATTCAGAAGCAATTATTACTGAAAACGAACAAAATGCTTCAAGCTTTTTAACATTAGTAGATGCCGCTGCTGTTTATCACAATGCATCAACAAGATTCACAGATGGTTTCGAATTTGGATTTGGTGCTGAAATTGGCATTAGTACACAAAAACTTCATGCAAGAGGTCCAATGGGATTAAAAGCATTAACTTCAAGTAAATATTTTATCGAAGGTGAAGGGCAAATTCGTCAATAATGGGATAAAAGAAAGAAGGGTGGCTCATTGCTACCCTTTTTTTGACGTTAAATATCTTTTGCATACTGCTCATTAGGAATTTTACAGAGTGTAACATATAAGCTTACCCGTTCATTACTACTGTTTATTGATTATTTTCCCCTAATGTCAAGATGTATATTACTATTAATGACTTAAAAAATTTGTTAAGCTTATGAAAGAAATTACTTCGAAACACGAATGGAATAGAGTCATAAGCGAATAAAGTTGTTGGGGGAGTATGGATGTTAAAGACAACCAAAAAATTAGTAAATGAAGAGTTAATCGTAGCTATTTTAAATGACATTGTAAAAAAAACATATGAAGAAATTAAAGATGAAGAGGTATTGCTTTGCTTAGAATGTAGTGATGTGGATTTAGAAATTGCGACGGAAAATCACTTTGAATTTCAAGATGCGATCAAGGAAAATTTTGAGTTAGATGAATTTGGTGATATCGTCGATTATGAAGAGTATAAAAAGTTGATGTATGAATTATTTGATTACTTCATTGAGTTACATATTAATAGTGGCTTTTTTGACTATTATCCTGAAGGTGAATATACGGTCGATGGTAAAATTCTGTTATCTGATTCAGATATTATTGCTCCAAAAGGGAAATTCTATGCTCCTTTTGAACATGCGTTACGTTAATCTTGATGAATAGGGGAAATAAAGTAATTGACAATTCGTCAATAATTGCTTATATTATTGTTAATATTAAATGGATTAGGCTGTAAAGTAAGATAAGTTGGGATGGTAATGAATCATCACTACTTATCTTAAAATTTAACTTTAAAACCAAGTAAAACAATATGTTTTATACGAATATATAGATTTGATAAGAAAAGGGAACAAAGGAGATGTTTGATTTGAAACAATCACAATACATTCAATGGAAGAACGAAACTTTGGCAGCAACGATAGACTTTCCAAAAAATATAGTGTTTGGAAAACAAGTATCCACTTATCATCATTTGTCATGGGTTTATTGGGAGTAAGGTTGGTGTTGACCGATTATTTGTAAAAGCTGCTGAAGAATTTACGATGGATGGAGCCATTGTCCTTCGTTTTGATTTTGCCGGATGTGGAGAGAGTAGTGGAAACTATGGAGAAACGGGATTAGATGCTTTCATCCATCAATTACAAGCGGTTCTTGATTACAGCATCAATCATATTGAACAAATGGATAGAAACAATATTACGGTTCTTGGCCATAGTTTGGGGGGAGCTACAGCTGTTTTAACAGCTGCGATCGATTCACGCATTCGTCATCTCATTTTGTGGTCATCTGTAGCACAGCCGTATGAGGATATTAAACGTATTGTCGGAACGGAAAAGGTGAGTTCTTTAAAAACTGGATCTTTCATTGATTATATGGGTTATCAATTTGGTGATCATTTTTTCCAATCATTAAAAGGCTTTAAGCCATTACAAGCAGCTACAGAATTTAAAGGGGATGTTCTTATTTTACATGGCACAGGTGATCAGGATATTCCTGTAGCTTATGCAAAAGATTATGAATTAGCTTTTAAGAGCAGAAAGTGGGGTAGTTGTCTGAAATACGAAATTATCGGAGCTAATCACACGATTTCTAATTACAATCATTTTTCACAACTGATGACAATCACTCGAAATTGGATCAGTGAAGAACAAGCACCCAAATCTTTGATTAGTTGATTGTTATAAAAATTTATTGTACTGAAATGATTTTTACTATTTTCAAACAAAACAATCCCGATTATGATAATGTATGAAATGGTTCTATCGTTTATTATTCATGTAGGGAGTGTTTGAAAGTGGAAGGAATGAATGACAAGCAAAAGCCAAGTTTGCTAAAAATGTTTTGGAGACCTAAGGAGCAATTCGTTAAAATAAGATCCAATCCGATCATTGCAACTCCGCTTATTGTTGTGACTGTTATTTATATTATGGCAAGTATGGTAAAAGCATTATTCATTCGAGCTGAAGACCTTATGCTTCCAGGGATGACAGTACAAGAAGCCGATATGGTTGCTGCTACTGCGAAAGCATTTACTGCAATGTCAGGGTTTATATCGCCGGTATTTACGATTTTGTTTATGACCGTGATTTATTTTATCATTTTGAAAATCGCAAGAAAAAATACGACGTTTAAGCAATTATTTTCTATGAATACCTATATCTTTGTGGTTCAGGCAGTTGGATTGCTGGTAAATTCCTTGCTTATGATGGTCATAGATAGTAGTTCTGGTAGTGCAATCACGAGTTTAGCCCTATTCAATCATGATTGGAGTATGTTAAATGCAATTGAATTATTTACGATTTGGAAATTTGTCCTAACGGCAATCGGGTTTCATCTAGTTGGACAACTATCAAAATCCACCTCCATTATTCTTGTGATCGTATTATTCATTCTACAAAGTAGTACGACTTTATTAGGCATCGGAGCATTAAGTTTATGGAGCTAAGTAAAAAAACAGGCTTTTACGAGTCTGTTTTTTATTTTAAGTTAAAACAGTATTAAGAACAAAATAAGCAGTCATTTTTGCGGATATGTGCATATAAAAGAAATGGAGGTGGCTTTTGATGGTGAAAATATTTATTGATCCAGGTCATGGAGGTTCTGACCCAGGAGCTGTTGGCTTTGGATTACAAGAAAAGAACCTTACATTAGATATTGCCAACCGTGTTCGTGACATATTAATGTCTGAGTATGAAAATGTAAGTATTAAAATGAGCCGAACGTCTGATGTATTTGTCAGTTTATCATCACGGACAAATGCTGCGAACAAATGGGGAGCAGACTTTTATCTTTCTGTCCATATTAATTCGGGCGGGGGAACTGGCTTCGAAACGTATCGATATTCTGATGTGGGTAGACCAACTTCTACTTATCAAGAACAAATTCATGAAAAAACGCTTGAAAAAATCGATTTAAAAAATAGGGGAATCAAACAAGCAAGCTTTCATGTTCTTCGCGAAACAAAAATGCCTGCAGTTTTAACGGAAAATGGATTTATTGATCACCCAGATGATACAAATAAATTAAAAGATTCAAGTTTTATTGAAAGCATAGCAATAGGACACGCAAATGGGATTGCTTCCGCCTTTGGTTTAACAAGAAAATCAGTCAGTGCTGTAAATTCAACTGTACCTACTACAAATAATTTATTCAAGGTTCAAATTGGTGCTTATCGTGATGAAGAAAATGCGAATGGGTTAGCAAATAAGGCAAAAGCAAAAGGCTTTCAAATTTATCTTGCACAAGAAGATACATTATTTAAGGTGCAGATTGGGGCATTTTCAAACAGAGTAAATGCTGAGGAAATGGTTAAAAGGGCAAAGGAAGCTGGTTTTGACGCTTCTATCATCATCAATTAAAGTCAAAAGAAAAAGGCAACTTTAGTTGTCTTTTTCTTTTGCTATCCATCTATTAGTCCTTAGGACATTTATTCTGATATTTGTTTTTCATAGGATTGGTATAAATAAATAAATTCATCTAACTTTTGACTTAATTGTATGGTTTTCTCATGATCTAACCCTTCATGTAGCCCTGCACTAATCATTTGCTCTCTTAGGGATTTAATATGATACAACAATATTATTTTTAATGGACGATTGGTAAGTGCAAAGTTCATAGTGTACCTCCATTAATTAATATAATTAATCGAATAGTCCAATTGTAACAAATAATGAATCCATTATATGTGACTTTTCGCACGCGCAATAATCAGTATAACCAAGTTATCGATGAAATATTTGCTGGTAATGATATTTTCCCTCATAATATAAGATAGATCTTAATAAAAGAGGGGAAGAAAATGAATTTTAAGCAATTAAAAACAAAAGAGGAAAGAATCCATTTAATGAAAAAGCTTTCTAGTTCTTTTTCAGAAAGAGCGGCTGAAATTGATCAAAATGGTTCTTTTCCATTTGAAAATATTCAAGATTTAGTTCAATCAGGCTATACTGGATTAATAGTACCTGCACAGTACGGTGGACTCGATATCACCTTATTGGAGCTTGTTCAATTGCAAGAAACAATCGCTCAAGGTGATGGAGCTACAGCATTAGGAATCGGTTGGCATATGTCTGTCATGAAAAATCTTGCCGAGAAAAGAAATTGGGACGAATCTACTTTTAAAGAATTGTGTACAAAGGTCCTAAATGGAGCACTCATTAATTCAGCAGCATCAGAGGCGCAAACGGGTAGTCCAACCCGTGGTGGAAAACCACAAACGAATGCCAAGAAAAGTGGAGATACATGGGTTTTGAATGGAAGAAAAATCTTTACAACGTTATCTCCGATGCTCGATTATTTTATTGTTAGTGCAGCTGTTGTGGATAATAATGAGGTAGCTAATTTTATCGTTCCAAAGCAGGCTAATGGAGTTTCAATTGAAGAAACATGGGATAGTATTGCGATGCGTGGTACAGGAAGTCATGATTTAGTTCTAAATGACGTTATATTAAAAGAAGAATATTGCGTTGAGAAATTAACAACTAAAAAGAAAGCAAATGGTTCACTTTTACATATTCCGGCTTGTTATTTAGGGATTGCCCAAGCAGCACAAAATGAGGCTTTACATTTTGCCAATACCTATTCACCAAACAGTATTTCTGGTACAATCATAGAGTTACCGAATGTGCAACAAAAAATCGGTGAGATGGAGTATGAGCTAACATTATCTCGTCAGCTATTGTATAGTACCGCTCGTCTGTGGGATGAAGCAGATGAAGAAGAAAGGGAACAGCTTATACCTAATTTAGGGGTTACCAAAATGGCTGTGACGAATAATGCGATTAAAGGTTGTTGATTTGGCGATGAGAGTTACGGGTGCAAGAAGCCTATCACAAAAGAATCCTTTACAGCGTTATTATCGGGATGTCAGAGCAGGTCTGCATAATCCGCCAATGGATGATATGACCATAGGGCTTTTGGCTAAAAAGGCCATAAATCGATTATAGAATGACGGAAAATATTAGGAGCAGAACTTCTACAGTCTGCTCCCAATACAAGTATTTCAGTATCCTTACCAACGATGGGCTTTCGCATTACTCTTCAAAATAATGATTGTTTGAGACATCTGTGTTTCGCCGTTTATTTGAGACTTTGTGTGCTTACGCCTTGTGTTAGGGTGGTGAAAAAGCTCCGATTGACGATCTAAATGATCTTTGTAACTCATCGAATCACCTCTTCATTAGGATAGCTGAAGCAAGTTGATAACCCATTGGGTATATCATTAATAGCTTGGTATATATGGGTGTTTAATATACATCAGAATAAAATTAATATTTTATTTGTTATGGGAAAAAACTAAAACATTTGTAGGAGTGCTAATTGTTACAGATGGATTCGTTTTTATTCTTTATACTAAAGATATGATTATCACCTTCTAACTTAAAGAAGGGAGGCTGGACTACATTGAAAGGCAAGTTTTCGGAGGAACCAAAAATAATGAATTTATATGTATTGATTTGTTCAATTATTGATCGATATGGACCGACAAGTATCCTTTCAATTTGTGAAAAAGTAAATAATCACTCTCAATTTATGAAAGAACGCGATAAACCAGTTGGACAAGCACAAATTAAATCGGTTATAAGCCGTAAAAAAGATCTTTTTGCCGTTCATGATGATATTGTCTCGTTATTACCAGAAAGAGTGTTTGTTTCGATGACCGCTGAAATCGGAGCTTGTCGTGGTCCATGGTTCAAAGTTAAAGTTGATTTTGCAAGAAAAACTTTCATGGTTTTTGGAATGAATTTAGATCCTGCAAATGAACTAGACTATCAACCGATAGTAGCTGGGAGTACGGATGAATTTAAACATGAAATATTTAAAATGAAACTTTGGAATTGGGAACCTAGTTATGAGCGTCAAGAGATTGTTTTGGATGGTACATGTTGGTCCATTACATTGAAAACAATCGGGCAAACATACAAGAGTGAAGGTTTAAATGTATTTCCAAAAGAATGGACCAAATTTAGTAAAGCATTATCAAAATTAATTGGAAAAAAACTATGTTAACCACTTATGAAACGAATGAGTCTTATAATACTTGTCAAGGATATTAGGTAGAGCTAATATCCTTTTCCTTTTTTATAAACAAGTCACGGAGGATAATCAATTTGAATGAGATTACGATAAATGAATTATTAAATATGGATGACGCGATATTAGTCGATGTGCGTTCTCCAGGAGAATTTGCGGAGTCATCTATTCCAGGGGCCATTAATATTCCTATTTTTACAAATGAAGAAAGAAAAGAAGTAGGTACATTGTATAAACAAAAAGGAGCACATAAAGCTAAATGGCGTGCAATGGAAATTGTTTCCCCAAAACTGCCACAAATATTAGGCTCTATTAAAAAAATAGTTGATGAGCATAAACAACCAGTTCTATATTGCGCAAGAGGCGGGATGAGAAGCGGATCGATTGCTACATTTGTTGATTTTTCTGGACTAAAGTCGCTCCGATTATCAGGTGGATACAGGGCCTATCGCCAGTATATACTGGAAATGATTCCAAAGCTTATTCCCAAGCAAGCAATTGTTCTTCATGGAATGACAGGAAGCGGTAAAACAGAAATTTTATTAGCTCTACAGCGTAAAGGTTATCCAGTTATCGATTTGGAAGGAATCGCTGCACATCGAGGCTCTTTGTTTGGATCGGTTGGCTATCAACATGATGGTCATAATCAAAAGCTATTTGATAGCTTGTTGTATGAAAGTCTTAAGAAGATAGAAGGTTCTCCTTATTATTTAGTGGAGGCCGAAAGTAAACGAATTGGCAAGGCTGCACAAATAGATGAATTATATGAAAGCAAGCTGAACGGATTGAATATTTATTTGAAAGCGTCAGTAGAGACAAGAGTAGCAAGGCTTTTTAAGGAGTACGTAGATCCAAATATACATGAAGAAGCGTTTCATCTTGACATTATGAATAAAGTTTTGATGCTGGAAAAAAGAATCAAAAATAAAGAGATTTATCAGGTTTTACTTGAAAATACAAAAAATCGATGCTATCAAGAGGTTATTCGTTTATTACTACTATATTACTATGATCCACGATATGGATTTAAAATGAATGAGTATAGAAATGGATTTATTACGATTGATGCTGATAACTTCGAGGATGCCGTTCAAGAAATCCAACAATATATCGAAACCCTTCCATTCACCCATCAAGCTTTGACTACAAACTAAAAAACAACCTATCTTCAACTTTTGATGATAGGTTGTTTTTTATTAAACTGGTAGAAAAAAATTATCTTAATACATTAAAATACCTGGCGTCTGGATGTGCGAAAACCATTGCAGTTACACTTGCTTCAGGTTCCATCATAAATCCTTCTGTAAGCTGTATTCCGATATCTTCAGGTGAAATGAGCTTAAATAATTTTTCTTGATCTTCAAGATTAGGGCAAGCAGGGTAACCAAAGGAATAGCGTTGACCTTGATACTTTGCTGCAAACCGATCTCTCATCGTAAAGTCGATTGGATCAGGGAATCCCCAACGATCACGTATTTGACGATGGATGAGTTCCGCCAAACCTTCAGCCGTTTCAAGTGCCAATGCCTGTAAAGCATGGTTTTCAAGGAAACGACCTTCTTCTTTTAATTTTTCAGCTATTGCACGTATGCCTTTTCCAGCAGTAACGGAAAAGAATGCAACGTAATCCATTTCTCCGCTTTCAACGGATTTTAGATAGTCTGCTAAACAAAGGAAGGGTTCGGATTCTTGTCTTGGAAATTCAAATGTTTCTAGTATTTCGCTAGGGTTTTCAGGATTATAGATGAATACCGTATTGTCTTTCGATTGAGCTGGGAAAAATTGATACACAGCAGCAGGAGAAATCCATCCATGACGGGTAGCATCCTCTACTAAAGTATTCACCATCTCATTTAGTTTAATGGCCTTTTCATTTCCTTCTTTTAATTGTTTTTCTAGATTTCCTTTTAAACCAAGGTGATGACCTATCAATGTTTGTTTATTGATATAAGGTTGTACATGTGAAAACGAATAGGACTTAAGAATATGTTTTTTCGTATCCTGTGGAACAAAGACAGGTGCCTTCGTATTGACGGTTTTACGTTCTTTTACAGCAACGGAACTTGCTGGTCTAACATAGGCTGGAAGCGGTTCAGCTGCTTCTTTTTCCTTTTTCTCTTGGATGATTTTTTCAAGTTCTTCAGGGTCTTGAAGTTGATTGGCAAGTGAAAGACCAACCATCGCATCTTTAGCATAAAGAACGAGCCCGTCATATTCTTTTGCAATCTTTGTATCGGTAAATTTTCGTGATAAAGCGGCTCCGCCCACTAAGATCGGCACATCAATACCGGCTTGCTTCATATCATGGGCAGTGATGACCATTTGTTGAGCTGATTTTACTAAAAGACCAGACAAACCGACCATATCAGGTTTTTCTTTTTTGATGGTTTCAACCAATACTTGCGGTGGGACTTTAATGCCTAGATCAACCACTTCATAGCCATTATTACTTAGAATAATATCAACAAGGTTCTTTCCGATATCATGAACATCACCTTTAACGGTTGCTAAAACAATCTTTCCTTTAGCAGCAGATGTATCATTTTTTTCCATATAAGGTTCTAAAAAGGAAACAGAAGCCTTCATCACCTCTGCACTTTGCAGAACTTCTGCTACAATAAGCTGATTTTCATTAAATAGTCGACCTACTTCTTTCATCCCGTTCATTAAAGGTCCATTGATAATGTCTAGTGGTGCTGGAAATTCCTTTAAAGCAAGTTCAAGGTCTGGAATCAATCCTTCCTTCGTACCTTCAACAACATAGTAGGCTAGACGTTCTTCTAAACTCATATCCGTAAGTCCGGTATTTGTTTCCTTCTTCTTATCACGATAGAATT
Source organism: uncultured Bacillaceae bacterium (assembly GCA_963708895.1). Taxonomy (GTDB): domain Bacteria; phylum Bacillota; class Bacilli; order Bacillales; family Cytobacillaceae; genus Bacillus_BD. The sequence goes on from CAVPUE010000006.1 coordinate 18,590, forward strand.
CGGTAAACGTTGCTAATGATTCATCTGTTGTTTCAAACAGTAGTTTCTCAGCCATTTCAACTTCTTCTTTAGAGATAGAAGCAAATCTTTCTAGTTTTTCTGTATTGACAATCGCATAGTCTAGTCCTGCAAGTGTACAGTGATATAAATACACTGAATTTAAGATTTCACGACCAACAGGAGGGAGTCCGAAAGAAACATTACTTACACCAAGGATTGTTTGTGCATAGGGTAATTTTTCCTTTATTAAGCGAATTCCATCAACCGTTGCTTTAGCTGATCCAATATACTGTTCATCACCAGTTCCTACAGGAAATACAAGTGGATCGAAAATAATATCTTGTGGTGGAATCCCATATTTATCAACTAATAAATGATATTCCCTTTCAGCAATTTCTAGTTTCTTTTGAGCGGTAACTCCCATACCATCTTCATCGATTGTTCCAACAACAACAGCTGCACCATATTTATGAATGAGGGGAGAGATCGCTTTAAAACGCTCTTCACCATCTTCTAAGTTAATGGAATTGATGATCGCTTTTCCTTGCGAATAGGAAAGGGCTTTTTCAATGACCTTTTCATCGGTTGAATCAATAACAAGCGGGACTTTAACTTTCTTTACGACTTCTTTAACAAAGTTTTCCATATCAACGATTTCATCACGATCAGGATCGGCAAGGCACATATCAATCACGTGAGCACCTTTTTTCACTTGTGCACGAGCAATTTCAGCAGCCTCTTCAAATTTACCTTCTGCGATTAAACGTTTAAATTTGCGCGACCCTATTACATTTGTACGTTCTCCAACCATGATCGGTCTTAGTTGTGGGTCATCATAGATAAAGGGTTCAATTCCCGAAACCATATGAAAATGTTGGTTTTGCTTTTCTCTTGGTTGATATTCTTTCATTGTCTCTGAAATAGCTTTAATATGTTCTGGTGTTGTCCCACAACATCCACCAACAATGTTAAGCCAGCCTTCTGCAGCAAAACCAGCGAGCTTTTGTGACAGAGATTCAGGTGTTTCATGATAATGACCTTCTTCATCAGGTAGACCTGCGTTCGGGTAACAACTAACGGCTGTATCTGCAAGGTTTGAGAGGGAACGAATATGATCTTGCATAAATTCTGGTCCTGTAGCACAATTCAGTCCAACTGCGATCGGATTCATATGTTGAACTGAAATAAAGAAGGCTTCTATCGATTGTCCAGCTAATGTTGTTCCCATCGGTTCAATCGTGCCTGAGATCATTAGTGGCAAGGTGATTTCTTTTTCTTCAAACGCCTGTTGAATGCCAATAAATCCTGCTTTTACATTTAATAAGTCTTGACTTGTTTCTAAAAGAAGCACATCAACATTTCCATCGATGAGTCCACAGGCTTGTTCTTTATAATCGTTAATTAATGTTTCGAAAGTCGTGCCACCTGTAACACTTAAGGTTTTGGTAGTTGGTCCCATGGCACCTGCAACAAATCTTGGCCATGAAGGAGTAGAAAAATCATCAGCAGCACGTCTCGCCATTTCAGCGGCAATTTTATTAATTTCATAGGCTTTATCTCCGAGTCCATATTCGTCAAGTACAATAGCCGCACCGCCGAATGTATTGGTTTCGATAATATCAGCACCAGCTTCTAAATACTCACGATGAATGGATTCAATGACATCAGGTCTTGTTATATTTAAATACTCATTACAACCTTCGTATTGTTCGCCTCCAAAATCATCAGCTGTCAGTTCAGCCCTTTGTAGCATCGTCCCCATGGCTCCGTCCATGATGAGGATCTTTTTATTCATTTGTTCTGTAATGGATGTTCTAGACAAGATGGTTCCTCCTTAGTCGATCGGTAGTGCTACGGGCATACTCAGAAAGTTCAACAGTCATTTCATAACGTAAAAATGGTGTAATTAAATAGATTCCGTTGAAAAGTTCAGCCGCAGTATCAATGAGTGATTTCGTAATGTTAATTCCTTCTTGAGCTGATTTGACCGGATCATTGTTTAATGCAGCTAAAGAGTCACGGATTGGATCAGCAATTTTGATTCCAGGAACTTCATGATGTAAAAATTCCGCATTTTTACTACTTGTTAATGGCATTAATCCAATATAAATAGGGGTATCCAAATGCTTTGTTTCTTCATGTATTTCAATTATTTTTTCTTCTGAATAAACAGGTTGGGTAATAAAATAATCAGCACCATATTCAATTTTCTTTTCAAGTCTGGTAACGGCTTTGTCTAATTGTCTGACATTTGGATTAAAGGCTGCCGCAACAGAAAAATTCGTTTTTTGCCCTAAAGCCTTTCCAGACATAGATTGTCCTTCATTCAATTGTTTTATCATTCGAATCAGGTCAAATGAAGATACATCATAAACAGATGTAGCCCCAGGGAAATCACCTACTTTAGCGGGATCACCTGTAATGGCAAGTAAATCATTTAAACCTAGGGTGTGTAAGCCCATTAAATGAGATTGCAGTCCGATTAAATTACGATCTCTACAAGTGATATGGATGAGTGGTCGTAAATCAATTTTTTGTTTCACTAAATACCCTAAAGCTGAATTTGAAATACGCGGGCTAGCAAGTGAATTATCTGCTAAAGTAATCGCATCAATCCCTTGTGCTTTTAACGCTTTAGCGCCCTGAAAGAATTTAGTTGTATCAAGCTTCTTCGGTGGATCTAATTCAACGATAACAGAAGGACGTTCCTTCACAATTTCATGAAGTGGTGGTAAGTCACGTACTGTTTCTTGTGATGATATGACCACTTTTTCCTTCTTGAGCATAGGTGGTTTTATCTGTACTGGAGCAGTCCCTTTTAATTCTGTAGCAAATGCGCGAATATGATCAGGTGTTGTTCCGCAACATCCACCTAATAAACGTACACCTTGTGAGCGAAAGGCTTGAGCAGATTTGCGAAAATAATCAGCATCGCCAGCATATTGAATAACCCCATCTGTATAAGAGGGAAGTCCTGAGTTTGGATAGGCAGATAGAAATGCCTTCTTTGGGATCGGAACTTGTTCTAATGCTCTAATCATATGATGGGGTCCAAGTCTGCAGTTTAATCCTACAACATCTGCTCCTAATCCTTCCAATCTAAGAAAGGCTTCATCAAGGGATGTTCCGTCCTGTAGAACTCCAACTTCTTGCATAGAAACTTGGGCGATAATCGGCAAATTCGTTTCTTTTCTTGCGATGGTAAGAACCGTTTCTAGCTCTTCTAAATCATAAAATGTTTCAAGTAAAATACCGTCAACACCTTCTAGTAAAATCTCATTCAATTGTTCTCGAAAACTACTTTTAATATCTTCAAGGGTAATCGCTTGTGGGTTAATTCCTCGGTTTCCCCCCATACTAGCTAAAACATAACCATCTTTTGATTGTACAGCTTGTTTGGCTAGTTTTATCGCGGCACTATTTATTTCTTTAACAGATTTTTCTAATCCATAACGTGTTAGTTTAAGAGAGTTGGCTGCGTACGTATTTGTTTGAATGATATCTGCACCAGCCTGTAAGTAGGCCTGATGAATACCGACAATTTGTTCTGGATGTGAAAGATTCAATTCCTCTAAACAACTATCCTTACCAAATGAATAGAGGAGGGTGCCCATTGCACCATCCGCTATTAAGATTTCATTTTCCATCCTCTTTAAAAAGTTCATATTTTTTAACCTCTTATCAAATGTTCTTGTTTTGCTACTTCTAATGCTTCAGAAAAATCCTTGATTAAATCATCTACATTTTCTAGACCAACGGATAAACGTAATAAGCTATTTGTAATACCTCTTTGCTCTCTTTCTTCTAAAGGCATGGCTGCATGTGACATTTTAGCCGGGTAGGAAAGAATCGATTCGACTGCACCAAGACTAACAGCAACTACCGGAATTTTAACATGACTGACAAATGTTCTCATAATATCTTCATTCAGTAAGTCAAATGACAGAACAGCACCAGCTGAAGTGGCTTGTTTCTGTTGAATGTCATATTGTGGATGACTCTGCCAGTCCTGGATAATAGACTTCTTTTACTAATGGATGTTCTTTGAAGTAATGCGCTAGTTTTTCCGCAGATTTAATAGAATGATCGAGACGAACATGTAACGTTTTTAGACCACGAAGTACAAGCCATGCATCTTGCGGACCAAGAACGGATCCAAAAGAATTTTGTAAAAAGTATAGTTTTTCCGCAAGTTCAGGGTCTTTAACGACAGCTAGTCCTGCTATAACATCGCTATGACCAGACAAGAATTTCGTTGCACTGTGCAAAACAATATCTGCCCCTAAATGTAAAGGTTTTTGAAGTGCAGGTGTTAAAAACGTATTATCAACAAAAGTTAACGCATCGTGTTCTTTGGCAATATCACTAATCGCTTTAATATCCGTTACCTTTAAGGTTGGGTTTGATGGAGTTTCAACATAAAATAGCTTTGTGTTTGGTTGAATCGCGCTTTTGACGGCCTCAAGATCTGTCATATCAACAAAGGTATGGCTAATTCCAAATCGAACGAGAACTTGAGATACCATTCGGAACGTTCCACCGTAAACATCTTCTGTAATGACGACATGGTCGTCCTTGGAAAGTAGCATAAAAGCTGTTGAGATGGCAGCCATACCAGAAGCAAAGGCAAAACCTCTTGTACCTTCCTCTAACTCGGCAATCACATCCTCTAAGGCTTCTCTCGTTGGATTCCCACTTCTGGCATAATCATATTTACCAAATGAATCGATATCTGCTTGGTGAAAGGTTGATGCATGTTGGATTGGTACACTTACCGCGCCAGTGGCTGGGTCGACTTTGTGATTATTGTGTAATAAATTAGTTTGAAATGTGTAAGAATTACTCATGAATAGAAACCTCCTCTTTTGCTTTAGCCAATGCTTGTGCTAGATCGCCAATTAAGTCTTCCGCATTTTCAATTCCTACAGAAAAGCGTAATAAGCGATTGTCTACACCTGTTTGAATTCGAATTTCCTCGGGAATATCTGCATGTGTTTGAGTGGTAGGGTAGGTGAGTAAGCTTTCAACTCCACCAAGACTTTCAGCAAAACTGATAAGCTTTAAATTTTGCAGAAAAGGATTTACCCATGATTTATCTGGAATACGGAATGAGATCATTCCACCATTTCCAGGATAAAGAACTTCTGTTATACTTTCATGATTACTTAAGGAATTGAACAATTTCTTTTGCGTTTTTTTCGTGACGTTCCATTCTTAAGGATAAGGTTTTCATTCCCCGCATTAAAAGCCAAGAATCAAATGCACTTAAAACGGCGCCTATTGCATTGTGGAATTTGGCAAGATCTTCGCAAAGGCCAGTACCTTTAGCCACAATTAACCCAGCTAGAACATCATTATGTCCACCTAAGTATTTGGTTGCACTATGGATGACGATATCAGCTCCAAGTTTAATTGGCTGCTGTAATATCGGTGTATAAAACGTATTATCTACAATTAAAAGGAGATTATGTTTTTTAGCAATCTTGGCTACTTCTGCAATATCAGTTTTTTCCATCATTGGATTTGTTGGAGTTTCAAGGAAAATAGCCTTTGTTTTTTCAGTTATTTCTTTTTCAATGTTTTCTACATGGCTAGTATTCATATACTTGCTTGTTAAGCCCCATTTTTGAAAGCCTTCTTCTAGTAGACGATAAGTTCCTCCATATAAATCCTTTGAAACAATCCATTCATCACCAGATTGAAAAAGGGAAATAATTGTTAAAATAGCGGCCATACCTGAACTACAGGCATATCCTTGATCGCCACCTTCTAAATCGGCAATCGTTTGTTCAAGCACTTGTCGTGTTGGATTTCCGGTACGGGTGTAGTCAAAACCTGTGGACTGGCCAAGACCAGGATGGCGATAGGCCGTAGAAAAGTAGACGGGTACATTGACTGTTCCTGTTTTATCATCACTATGATTTCCAATTTGCGCTAATTTTGTATCAATTTTATACATTTTAACACTCCTTCAAATCTATACATGGATGCTTAAATGAGCATTTTAGCAATTTAACATGTTTATTATAGTTTAATAAAATGAAAAAAAGTCCTCTTTATAAGAAGAAGACTTTCGTTGTGATAAACACAGCTTCTTCTTATCTTTCAAGTTTAACATTAAACTTGCTGGAATTAGCACCTTTTCAATGACCATTGTTCATTGATGGTTGCTGAGGTGTCAACGGGCCATCCCCTCAACCTCTCTTGATAAGAGTTATAATATATTAATTTCCTACACTTTACTACAATAGAGGTAAACTTTCAATTCTTTTTTGTGTTTTTAAAAAATATTTGATTAATCATATGAAATTAATGGGTTAATAAGTTCTAAAATAGCAAATAAAAAATGTAATAAATTATTCATATTATATCATTAATTTTCAGAAGATTTCCTTTATAATTAGAATGAAAGGAGGAATCAAGATGAAAGAAAAGAGTTGTTATTGTCATCAACGTTTTTTAAATATAGAAGAAAATCTCGCATTTACAAAACAAACGGAACTGGAAGTACTGGTACCAAAAGGGACATTCCAGAAATGGTCGTTATATGGTCATTTTGATTATCCGTTAGAACATGCCGAATATCGGAAGAAAACAAATCAATTAGGTAGGAATCAATATTATATATAAAGGCTGTTTTCTTAACGTTTGTTGTTAAAATCCAAAAACCGATTTTAACGTAGAAATAAGCTATTTTGTGCATTCTTATAAAATTCGGAGCTCTTTTCTCAAATTAAAGTCCACTGTCAACGTGAGTACAAAGACAATCAGCTTTTATCCTCTTCAAAAGCAACAAAGTTTGAGAAAAGAGCTTATATAAATGATAATCATTTAAATGCCAGGGGGAAACCTGGTTTTTTTATTTTCTTATAAATTGTTCAATATTTTGTAACATGAAATAGTCATAGTCAAACTTAGTAAAGATACTATATAGTATAAAGATTTGCCCTAATCTGATAAACCGTTTCATGTAAATAGATTTAAAATGAGTGTTTGTCTTGTTAAATGAAGTGGAGGTTTGTTTGCATGCAAAAAGGCAATCAGAATCGTAAGGCTTTAGAGAATATGTTTTTCGGTCCAAATCTTGGTTACGTACTTGAATTATACGAGAAATACGTAGTGGATCCTCATTCTGTTGATGAAGAGATACGGGAATATTTTCAACAAACGGGCGATCCTGATATCACACAGAATCTAGCGGGAGACTGGTACCATAAGGTGAACTCTGCCGTTATCCTTGCTAATAAAATTCGCGACTATGGTCATCTAGGAGCAGACATTTATCCACTAAAACATAAAAAATTAGAAACGAGTTATATAGAACCTTCACGATATGGATTAACAATCGAGGATTTAAAAGGAATCCCAGTCGAAATATTTTTACCAAATAGACTCGAGAATATTCAAAATGGCTATGAAGCTTTTGAGTATTTAAAAAGGGTATATACAGGAAAAGTAGCTTATGAATTTCATCATGTTTGTAATATTGAAGAAAAGAAATGGCTACAGCAGAAGGTGGAACAAAGGACAAGTTTTTCAAAAATAAAGAAAGAAAAACAAACCAACCTTTTGAAAAGACTTGTGGAAGTAGAAGAGTTTGAAAAGTTCCTACATCGTACTTTTGTAGGGCAAAAACGATTTTCTATTGAGGGACTAGATTCGTTAATTCCTTTTTTAAATGAAATCATTACGCAATGTGCTAAAGCTGGTGTGGGTACCATTAATATCGGGATGGCTCACAGAGGACGTCTTAATGTATTAGCACATATTTTAGGGAAGCCCTATGAATTGATTTTTGCTGAATTTCAGCATGCACCTAATAAAAATCTCGTTCCATCGGAAGGTTCGTTTGGAATTAATTCTGGTTGGACAGGTGATGTAAAATACCATTTAGGTTTAGACCGCAAAATCGAAAAAGATAATATTCGAAAGGTACGAATAAACTTAGCCAATAATCCAAGTCACCTCGAATTTGTAGGTGCTGTCGTAGAAGGATATACAAGAGCAGCCCAAGATGATCGAACTAAACCTGGATTTCCAATAGAAAAACCCCAAGCTGCCCTTTCGATTATCATCCATGGAGATGCTGCATTTCCAGGCCAGGGGATTGTGGCTGAAACGTTAAATCTTGAAAATTTAAATGGATATCGCACAAGTGGGTCGATTCACATCATTGCTAATAATACGATTGGCTTTACGACAGAACCTGAGGATTCCAGGTCTACTCGCTATGCTAGTGATTTAGCGAAAGGGTTTGAAATACCAATCGTTCATGTCAATGCTGATGACCCTGAGAGTTGTTTACAGGTAGCACGATTAGCTTGTGAATATAGGGAAACCTTTCATAAAGATTTTCTCATTGATTTAATTGGCTATCGTCGGTTTGGACATAACGAAATGGATGAGCCAATGACAACAAATCCTCGATTATATACTATCATTCAAAAACATAAATCCGTTGTGGAAATATATGCAGAAACTCTATTAAAAAGAGGGGTCATTACCGACGAAAAGAAGGATCAACTATTTGATACAGTAAAAGAAAAGATACAGAATGCTTATCAACGTGTACCAGAGAAAAACGAAGATGCAGTGATATTGAATCCACCAGAAAAAATTGAGGAAGGCTTTAAAGAAATAAAAACCTCTGTATCAATAGAAACTTTAGAAAGAATGAATCATGAATTATTATCATGGCCAAATCATTTTACGGTTTTTCAAAAGGTAAACAACATCCTCCAAAGAAGGAGAAACGGTCTTGAAGATGGAGGGAAAGTAGACTGGGGACATGCAGAGGCACTAGCTTTTGCTTCCTTACTGGCTGATGGTATTCCAATTAGAATAACAGGCCAAGACACGGAAAGAGGCACATTTGCCCAAAGAAACCTTATTCTTCATGATTAGTCTAACAGGAGAAACTTTTTCACCACTACATCACATGCCTCTCGCAAAAGCATCTTTTTCAATCCATAATAGTCCTTTATCAGAGGGAGCCGTTCTTGGCTTTGAATATGGTTACAATGTCTTTGCTCCAGAAACGCTTGTTATTTGGGAAGCTCAATATGGAGATTTTGCTAATTCAGCACAAGTCATCATTGATCAGTTTATAGCAGCAGGTCGTGCCAAATGGGGACAAAAATCAGGTCTTGTGATGCTGCTTCCACACGGACATGAAGGGCAAGGACCAGAACATTCGAGTGGAAGACTAGAGCGTTTTCTATTATTAGCAGCGGAAAATAACTGGACGATTGCCAATTTAACAAGCGCCGCTCAATATTTTCACATATTACGTCGCCAAGCTGCATATTTAAAAAGAGAGGAAGTCCGTCCGCTTATCATTATGACACCAAAGAGTTTATTACGGCATCCTAAGGTCGCTTCAAGTGGGATTGAATTGAGTAAAGGTGAATTCAAAACGATTCTGGAGCAAAGTGACATACGGAATGAAAACATTGAAAAAATCGAGCGGTTAATTTTTTGTACAGGCAAAATCGCCATCGAGTTAGCTGAACAGTTAAGTGATAAAAAGGATTGTGAATGGATTCATATAATTAGGATTGAACAAATATATCCTTTTCCAGAAATGAAAGTTGAAAAAATCATCAAAAGGTTTGTGAATCTTAAAGAGATTTATTGGGTTCAGGAAGAACCGAAAAATATGGGAGCATGGTACTTTGTTGAACCCTTTTTAAGAAGGTTCTCACCAAAAAATGTGCTGATTTCTTATGTTGGAAGACGTAGAAGATCGAGTCCCGCTGAAGGAGATCCATACGTTCATAAAAAAGACCAAGCACGGATTATTACAGCTGCATTAACGAAAGGAGGCATTCCAATTGGCCGAAATCAAAGTACCTGAGCTAGCAGAATCAATAACAGAGGGTACTGTGGCAAGATGGTTAAAAGTACCAGGTGATACTATTCATAAAGGTGATTATGTCGTTGAGCTTGAAACAGATAAAGTTAATGTTGAAATTATATCGGAGTATGATGGAGTACTAGAAACTGTTAAATATCTAGAAGGCGATACAGTCAAAGTCGGAGAGACGATTGCTACTTTAATAGTTGAAGGAAAGGCTAGTGCAGAAAAGAAAAGGAAAAAGAGGAAAGAGCAAGTGAGGATGAACAGGTCAAAGGGACGCTCCAAGTAACACAAGAATCATTGCATCTCCTGCAGCTAGAAAAATAGCAAGGGAAAAAGGAATAGATTTAAATCGTGTACAAACGATGGATCCATTCGGGAGAGTTAGGTCTCAAGATTTATCTGAAAATGAGGTAGACACAAGGAATGCATTCTACAAATCGCGATGAAAAGGTTACGAAGTGGCTGAATGAGCCCCTTCAAGAAAACGCTATTGATAGAATAAAAATGACCGACGTCGTCGAACCATTGCTAGTAAGCTAGTAGAAGTCCAAAAGACAGCAGCCATGTTAACGACCTTTAATGAAATCGATATGACAAATGTGATCAATCTAAGAAATCGCCGTAGTGATCACTTTTATCAAGAACATGATGTTAAACTAGGGTTTATGTCCTTTTTCACGAAAGCAACGGTTGCTGCTTTAAAAAGAATTCCGATGCTAAATGCAGAAATTCAAGATGATGAAATCGTGATAAAGCGATATTATGATATTGGAATTGCGGTAGCCGCAAATGAGGGATTAGTGGTTCCTGTCGTAAGAAATGCAGAGCGCAAAAACTTTGCTGAAATTGAAAAGGACATTTTTGAACTGGCAGAGAAATCAAGGCAAAATAAGTTAGCGATAAAGGACCTTCAGGGAGGAACATTTACGATCACAAATGGTGGTGTTTTTGGTTCTTTACTATCCACACCTATTTTAAATGGGCCTCAAGTCGGGATATTAGGGATGCATTCTATTCAATTGCGACCCGTTGCAATCGATGAGGAAAGAATCGAGAATCGACCTATGATGTATGTGGCGTTATCCTATGACCATCGAATTGTTGATGGTAAGGAAGCTGTCATCTTTCTAAAACATATTAAGAAATTAATCGAAGACCCGGAATCATTGTTGTTTGAAACATAGGAAAAAATAGAGTAATTTAAGAAGGAGCAAAGGCTATGCCTTTGCTCCTTGTGTTAATTTATAATGGGGTTTAATCCACGTCGCTTAATTTCACCTTTTAAAAATCGAATCCAATCTTTATCACCCGTTTTTAATGCATCACGATAAGAGACAACTAACTGTTCATTACTCATAATCTTCATTGTGCATACCTCCAAGGTAAAGAATAGAATATTCAATATTATTCTATTTTAAATGTTTTATGAATAATTGGATACGATTTTTTAAAGAATTCATTAAATTGACATAAATACAAATTCTGTCTATAGAAAAGTAGAGGTTGCCCTTAAAAGCCGTACCTTATATACTTAAAGAAAATGGTTTTAAAGGAGTAATAGATATGATTCATTTAGAGTGGAATGAAAGAAAAACGATTAAAAAGGTTAAATGTATACATACGAATGCTAAAAAATATATTGTCAATCATGTTCTAACACTAGATAAAGTTTATGACGTGAAAAATGAAACAGAGGAATATTATTACATCGTGGATAATACAGGTAGAGTCGGTGGCTTTTATAAAGATTATTTTCAAGAACAGTAAGGGAAAATAACGAATTAAAGTTGAAAAAGGAGCGACTAAAATGTGTTTGCCATTCATTAAACACATTCTTGACGCTCCTTTTTTATTCTAAAAATATTATGCTTTTGCAACTTTCTCAGCTATGGGACTCGGATATAATTTACGCCCGATATAGGTTTGTAAAATGAGGAAGAGTCCACCGACTACCCAGTAAAGAGGTAGTGCCGCTGGTGCGCTGAATGAAACAAATACGATCATGATGGGAGATAGCAGCCCCATAAATTTCATTTGTTCTGCCTGCGCAGCTGGTAAATTTGCCTGTGAGAGTTTGAATTGAAAATAATAAACAATCCCAGCTAGAGCTGTTAACCAAATATCTGGTTGACCTAGATCAAACCATAAAAATGAATGGGTGGCAATTTCGTGAGAATTACGAATCGCATAATAAAAGGCCATTAATATCGGCATTTGAATGAGTAAAGGTAAACAACCCATATTTAACGGATTAACTCCGTGTTTTTGGTATAATCCCATTAATTCTTTTTGTAGATTTTGTTGTTCTTTTGGATCCTTTGTTTGCTTTATTTTTTTCTGAATTGAATCCATTTCTGGTTTTAAGGCATCCATTTTGATTTTCATAGCTATTTGATTTTTATATTGCTTAAGCATGAATGGTAATAATGCAAATCGGATGAGAAGGGTGACGACAATGATTCCTAACCCATAATTATCATTAAATAAATGAGCCGTCCATTCGATGAGCGAGATAAATGGCCCAACAAAATATTGGGTAAAGAAGCCGCTACTTTGTCCACTATCTGATGAGCATGCAGATAACACCATGACAATAACGATACCTAATAAGGCGAATAAAACATTTTTCTTTTTGAACATCAATCTATTTCCTCCAATATAGTAGTTTAGATTAAATAATGGGGTAGGAAATAGATGGATCTGGTTCATCGCCTGGATTTTCTTTTCTCCGTATAATCTTTACGATCCATATTAAGCGCTTATCGATATGAATCATGACCTTTAATACAATAGGGGTGTTCTTTACAATTTGAAAGTCTTGTGGAGAATGAATGTTTTGAACAAGCGTAAATTCAATTTTGAATATCCATATAAAGGAAATTGATAGACCGATAAATACACTAATCAGCATCGAATAATCAGCTTGCCCGTTAAGGAAATCTAATATTATTTCAAACAAACATTTCACCTCGAACAAGTAGGATAATTATTACTTATGCAAGTATATTAGTTTTCATTCCAATTTGCAATTTAAAACAGATCTTTACCATGGTTTCATAGATTAGACAATTATTGAATAAAAGCTATATAATGTAAGGAAGAAAATTAGTTAGAAATACTGATAGAATAAATGAAGCTGTAATGATGGAGGTTTTTCACTTGATTGAGAATTATGGGGATGACAGTTTAACGCTACATACTGATTTATATCAAATAAATATGATGGAAACCTATTGGGAAGATGGAATCCATAATCGAAAAGCTGTATTTGAAGTATCATTTCGTCAATTACCGTTTGGAAATGGTTATGCCGTATTTGCTGGTTTAGAAAAGGTAATCCATTACCTAAAGAATTTACACTTTACAGAAAGTGACATTTCCTATTTGCGAAATGAACTAGGCTATGATGAGGAATTTCTAAAGTTTTTAAAAGATCTGCGGTTTACGGGTAATGTTCGTTCGGTGGTAGAAGGTGAGATTGTATTTGGTTATGAACCATTAATGCGGATTGAAGCGCCACTTGCACAAGCGCAATTAATTGAAACAGCCATTTTAAATATCATTAATTTTCAAACGTTAATTGCCACAAAGGCAGCAAGAATTAAGTATGTAATCGGTAATAACGAGTCAGCAGCTGAATTTGGTACAAGAAGAGCTCAGGAGATGGATGCAGCCATTTGGGGTACTCGCGCTGCCTATATTGGGGGCTTTGATTCAACTTCAAATGTACGTGCAGGAAAATTATTTGGCATTCCTGTATCAGGTACACATGCACATGCCTTGATTCAAGCCTATATCGATGAATATACAGCTTTTCATAAATATGCACGTCGTCATAAAGATTGTGTTTTTTTAGTTGATACATACGATACTTTGCGCTCTGGGGTACCAAATGCGATTAAAGTGGCAAAGGAGTTAGGTGATAAGATTAATTTCATTGGGATTCGATTGGATAGTGGAGACCTTGCCTATTTATCAAAAGAAGCTAGAAAGATGCTTGATGATGCAGGCTTTCCAAATGCGAAAATTATTGCTTCGAACGATCTTGATGAATATACGATTATTAACTTAAAGCAACAAGGAGCAAAAATAGATAGTTGGGGAATCGGGACGAAATTAATTACTGGATTTGACCAACCTGCACTTGGTGCCGTTTATAAAATTGTTTCCATTGAAGATAACGAGGGGAATATGGTTGACACCATCAAAATCAGTGCAAATCCTGAGAAAGTATCAACTCCCGGATTGAAAAAGGTATTTCGAATTATTAATTTGGCTAACCAAAAATCTGAAGGGGATTATATTACATTAGACCATGAAAACCCAAATGAAGAAAAAATGCTTACATATGTTCCATCCGACACATACGTATTTGAAAAAGGATGTCAAGAATTTTGAAGCAAAAGATCTTCATCAAGATATCTTTATCAATGGACAATTGGTCTATCAACTTCCAAACATTGGAGATATTCAAAAGTATTGCCATAACAACTTAAAATATCTATGGGATGAATATAAACGATCTCTTAATCCAGCGGAATATCCAGTTGATTTAAGTCCATTATGTTGGGAAAATAAACGTCGTAATATCGAATTAGTTAGTGAGAGAGTTCGTTCCATGACAAATAAGGGAAAACAATAAGGGGGAGAAAATGAGATTGAGCATGCAACAAAGAATCATAAAAGAATTACATATTCAGTCAAGCGTTGATCCCAAAAATGAGATTCAAAAAAGAATTCAGTTTTTAAAAGATTATCTTTTAAAAACAAAGTCGAATGGATTTGTACTGGGAATTAGTGGTGGACAGGATTCAACTCTTGCTGGACGCCTTGCACAGCTGGCGGTGGAACAGTTGAGAAAGGAAGGCCATCAGGCAAAATTTATCGCTGTTCGTTTGCCATATGGAAACCAAAAAGATGAAGATGATGCCAAACTTGCCTTAGATTTTATCCGTGCTGATCAGGAATTTACTTTTAATATCGAAAGTGCTGTTAATGCAGTGAAAGCTGAATATGATCAACAAACTGGAGCGCCACTCGGGGATTATCATAAAGGGAATGTAAAGGCTAGAATGCGGATGATTGCCCAATATGCAATTGGAGGGCAAGAAGGATTACTTGTCATTGGTACGGATCATGCAGCAGAAGCTGTAACAGGGTTTTATACAAAATATGGTGATGGCGGTGCAGACCTATTACCATTATCAGGGTTAACCAAAAGGCAAGGGAAAGCTCTGTTAAAAGAATTAGGCGCAGATGAAAGACTTTATTTGAAGGTACCAACTGCAGATTTACTTGATGAAAAGCCAGGCCAGGCCGATGAAACGGAGCTTGGAATAGGTTACGATGAGTTGGATGATTATTTAGAAGGAAAAACAGTAGACAGGGATATTGCTGAAAAAATTGAAAAACGTTATTTGATCTCACAGCATAAACGAGAAATGCCTGCATCTTTATTTGATGAATGGTGGAAATAAAAGAATGGAGAGGGTTTTTAGTCCTCTCCATTCTTTTATTAGATTTTAAGCAAATACGACTTGTTTTGATAGGATCTCATAAGCATTCTTAACGCGATCTTCGACTTGGAGGCTCGATGTCTGCTAGTGGGTATTCTAATCCTAATGCTTCCCACTTATATACACCTAGTTTATGATACGGTAGAATCTCAATTTTTTTAACATTTTGTAAGGTAGCAATAAAGTCACCAAGTTCATGTAAATCTTCATCAATGTCAGAAATCGTTGGGACAAGAACATGGCGTATCCAAACAGGAATTTGTTTATCGGAAAGCAATTTAGCAAATTGAAGGATATGGTCATTGCCCATTCCTGTTAAAGAAATATGTTTTTTACGATTAATATGTTTTAAGTCTAGTAAGATCAAATCTGTATATGTTAATAATTCATTCAATTCCGTCTTGAAACTGGGGTGATGTTGAATAACAACCACCAGATGAATCAATCGTTGTATGAATGCCTCTTTTTTTGCATTCCTTAAATAATTCAATTAAAAAAGGGATTTGCAGTAGAGGTTCTCCGCCACTAACTGTAATACCACCGCCAGATGATTGAATAAAAGGAAGGTAAGAGGTTAAGTCCTGCATAATTTCATCTACAGACATTTGTTTGCCAGATCCGATTTCCCATGTATCTGCATTATGACAAAATTGACAACGTAACAGACACCCCTGTGTAAAAATGACATAACGAATGCCTGGTCCATCAACCGTGCCAAATGTTTCTATAGAATGAATATTTCCGTTCATAGTAAATCTCTCCTTTCAATTATCAATCAAAGCGCAAAGTGATATTTTCGAGCTTCCAAAAAAATAAAATAGATAGCTCGGGGGAGAGGGGACCTCAGATCCTCCGAGCCAAATGACCTTTTAAAAATTATCTAACTAGAACGGGTTCTTTTTCTTGAAGAGGTGCTCCAGCTACACTTTCATGGAATGTACGATTGATCACATCGATTTGTTGTTCACGAGTTAATTTAATAAAGTTAACGGCATATCCAGATACACGAATCGTTAATTGTGGATATAATTCTGGATGATCCATGGCATCTAATAACGTGTCACGATTTAAGACGTTCACATTGATGTGATGTCCGCGTTTCGTCATATAACCATCAAGCATCGCAACAAGATTGTTGACTTGTGATTCATCTTCACGACCAAGAGCATTTGGCGTGATGGTGAACGTATTTGAAATACCGTCCAATGATGATTCATAAGGTAATTTTGTAACAGATGTTAATGAAGCAAGTGCACCTTTTGTGTCACGGCCATGCATTGGGTTTGCACCTGGTGCGAATGGTTTACCAGCTTCACGTCCATCAGGAGTTGAGCCTGTTTTCTTACCATAAACAACGTTAGATGTAATTGTTAAAACAGATTGTGTTGGTACTGCTTCACGGTAGGTTTTATGTTTTCTCACTTTATTCATAATTTCTTTCACAAGGCTTACAGCGATTTCGTCTACACGATCATCATTGTTTCCGTATTTTGGATAATCGCCTTCGATTTCATAATCGACAACTAGACCATTTTCGTCACGAACTGTTTTTACCTTCGCATATTTAATGGCACTTAGTGAGTCAGCTGCAACGGAAAGACCAGCAATACCACAAGCCATTGTACGTAGTATTTCACGATCATGAAGAGCCATTTCAATTCTTTCATAAGCATATTTATCATGCATATAGTGGATGACATTTAGTGTATTCACATATAATCCACATAACCAGTCAAGCATTTTATCGTATTTCTCCATCACTTCATCATAATTTAAATACTCTGAAGTAATGGCTTGATAAGTTGGTCCAATTTGTTGTTTGTATCTTTCATCAACACCGCCGTTAATCGCATATAATAATGCTTTAGCGATGTTCACACGAGCACCGAAGAATTGCATTTGTTTACCGATTCTCATCGCAGATACGCAGCAGGCAATACCGTAATCATCGCCCCATTGTTCTCTCATTAAATCGTCATTTTCATATTGAATTGCACTAGATTTAATTGACATCTTAGCTGCATAATCTTTAAATGCTTTTGGTAGCCCAGTCGACCAAAGAATCGTTAAGTTTGGTTCTGGAGCTGGTCCTAAGTTATCTAGTGTGTGTAAGAAACGGAAAGAGTTCTTTGTAACTAATGGACGACCATCAAGAGCCATACCACCAATTGATTCTGTAACCCAAGTTGGATCACCACTATATAATTCATTATATTCTGGCGTTCTAGCAAATTTAACAAGACGAAGTTTCATAATAAAATGGTCGATGATTTCTTGAGCTTCTTGTTCTGTTAATGTACCATTCTGTAAATCTCTTTCAAAATAAATATCTAAGAAAGTAGAAGTACGTCCAAGGCTCATTGCTGCACCATTTTGTTCTTTAATCGCTGCTAAATAACCAAAGTATAACCATTGAACGGCCTCTTTTGCATTTGTAGCAGGTTGTGAAATATCGTAACCATATGAAGCAGCCATTTCTTTTAGTTCTTTTAATGCACGATATTGTTCACTGTATTCTTCACGATCACGAATCACGTCAGGAGACATGGTGCCGTCACCCATATATTGATATTCTCTGAGCTTTTCTTTCATTAAAAAGTCTACACCATAAAGGGCAACACGACGATAGTCACCAATGATACGGCCACGACCATAAGCATCAGGAAGTCCTGTAATAACACCAGCATGACGTGCTGCTCTCATTTCAGGAGTATAAACATCAAAAACACCTTGGTTATGGGTTTTACGCCAGTCTGTAAAGATTTGTTCTACTTCTTTATCTAATTCGAAACCATATGATTCTAAAGCTGTTTTTGCCATGCGAATTCCGCCAAATGGCATTAAAGAGCGTTTAAATGGTTTATCTGTTTGAAAACCAACAATTTGTTCAAGTTCTTTATTTAAATAACCAGGACCATGTGATGTAATCGTTGATACCACTTTTGTATCAGCATCTAAAACACCGCCAGCTTCACGTTCTTGTTTTGATAATTCCATTACTTGATCCCAAAGTTTTGATGTTGATTCAGTAGGGCCGGCTAAAAAGCTTTCATCACCTGTGTAAGGAGTAAAGTTTTTAAGGATAAAATCACGTACGTTTACTTCGTTTTGCCAAACACCATTTGTAAAACCTTTCCATTGTTCCATTATTAGTCACCTCATATGTTTTAATGGATTTATTATTCCATAATTATTAATGTAACAGTTGTTTGTTTTTCTCTACAACAAAAGTATAACAGATTATTTGTGAAAGAAAACACAATAGATATGAACATTTTGTGAAAATGGAGATAAACCATTGATGTTATTGGTTTTTGATATTTTTGAAAAATGGTAAAAAATAATAAAAGGAGAACGTTTCCAAAACTGTTATACAAAAAATAATAAATGTGTTTAACTGTTATATAAAATGATATAACGAACAATTGAATGAAGATTGCCTTAATAAAAGAGTAAATATACGAATTCGATGGATTGTATTATTAATTTATAAAAGCTTATGATAAAGTAATAAAACAAGGAAAATATAGGTAAGCTTTTATAAACAGATTAAACTTACTTATCTTTTTATAGATAATGTTGCAAGAAAGGTGTGTTTGTGTTGATCCATTTGTATACCCATAATGATTTAGATGGACTTGGATGTGGAATTTTAGCCAAGCTAGCATTCGCTGAAGATATAGAGGTACATTATAATTCTGTTGCTAGACTAAATCCGCAAGTTGAACGTTTTCTAGAAGGTATAAAAAATAATGAGGATAAAAATGATGTTTTATGGATAACAGATCTTACTGTTAATGAAGCAAATAGTAAAAAAATTAACCAATTTGTTAAATCTGGTGGTAAGGCACAATTTTTAGACCATCATAAAACGGCCCTGCATTTAAATGATTATAGCTGGGCAAAGGTTTTAGTTAGTTATGATGATGGCAAACTCACTTCTGCAACCACTTTGTTTTACGATTACTTACTTGAAAACGAGTGGATAAAGGCAAATGACTCCTTAAATGAATTTGTTGAACTTATTCGTCAGTATGATACGTGGGATTGGGAAAAAAACGAATTAATAAAAGCAAAACAATTAAATGATCTATTTTCATTGCTTTCATTAGATGAGTTTGAGGGGAGAATGATTGAACGACTAAAAAGTGAAGAATCTTTTTCATTCAATGACTTTGAACAGCAAATCTTAAAAATGGAAGAAGAAAAAATTAATCGTTATATTCGAAAGAAAAATCGCGAACTGATTCAAACGTTTATTAGGGATCATTGCGTTGGGATTGTCCATGCAGAGATGTATCATTCGGAACTAGGAAATGAACTAGGAAAAGAAAATAGCCATTTGGATTATATTGCGATTTTAAATATGGGTGGAAAGAAAGTGAGTTTCCGTACAATTCATGATCATATTGATGTTTCTGCTGTAGCAGGTGGATTTGGTGGGGGAGGACATGCAAAAGCTTCAGGATGTACCATGACAGAAGAAGCCTTTGAATTGTTTGTTAAAGAGGTCTTTCCACTTGATCCATCAAAACTGGATGCACCTAAAAATCAACATAATTTAAAGAATAACCCAGCAGGCAGCCTATATGAAAATCAAAAGAAAGAAAAATGGTTTATCATGCAAAACAGTAATGAATCATGGGTGATTGAGCAAAATAATAAACTGCTACCCGTCCATTTTCAAACATTTTCAGAAGCAGAGAATTTTGTAAAAAGACAGTATTCAGCAGCACTAACGAGAGATGATCAGTATGCGGAATATATAAGAAATAAAAAGAAAAGTTAGTTTAATGTATAGAGGAATGATGGGATTGGGACAATATTTCATGGAGGTGTGGATATGTCAAAACGTAAAAAGGATCCATCAAAGGTTGGTCTCAGTTCTCCTCAAGTGAAAGGCCAAGGAACAACAACAACTGAAACGGGATCGTTTGAAGCTTCGTCTTCTCGAAACAAACAAAAACGATATTGATTTGAAAAAGGTGCCTATAAAAGGCACCTTTTTCAATATAAAAACTTAAGATTGATACATTTTTGCGATTTCTGCTTGTAGTTCATGATTGTCTAAATACTCATCATACGTCATTTGTTTATCAACCATACCATTTGGTGTGAGTTCGATGATTCGATTGGCAATGGTTTGAATAAATTGATGGTCATGAGAAGCAAAAATGAGTG
Source organism: uncultured Bacillaceae bacterium (assembly GCA_963708895.1). Taxonomy (GTDB): domain Bacteria; phylum Bacillota; class Bacilli; order Bacillales; family Cytobacillaceae; genus Bacillus_BD. The sequence continues at coordinate 39,149 of CAVPUE010000006.1, forward strand.
ATCCTTTAAAGGCGATTAGTCCATTATTAAGGGCTGTAATCGATTCAAGATCTAGATGGTTTGTTGGTTCATCTAATAATAAAACATTTGCCCCGCTTAACATCATTTTTGAAAGCATACAGCGGACTTTTTCTCCACCTGAAAGCACACTTGCTTTTTTTAATACTTCTTCGCCAGAGAATAGCATTCTTCCTAAAAACCCTCTTAAGAAACTTTCGGTTTCATCTTGAGGTGAAAATTGACGTAACCAATCAACAAGATTGACATCACTGTTTTCGAAGAATTTAGAGTTATCATTAGGGAAGTAGCTTTGAGATGTGGTAATCCCCCATTTAAATGATCCGCTATCAGGTTCCATTTCTCCCGTTAAAATTTTAAATAGAATCGTTTTGGCTGTTTCATTTGTTCCAACAAGAGCAATTTTATCATCTTTGTTCATAATAAAGCTGATGTTATCTAAAACCTTGACTCCATCAATGGTTTTGGTAATTCCATCTACTCGTAATAAGTCGTTTCCAATTTCACGTTCAGGTGTAAAGCCAACGTATGGATAACGGCGAGATGAGGGTCTAATATCATCTAATGAAATTTTATCTAATAATTTTTTACGGGATGTTGCCTGCTTTGATTTTGAAGCATTTGCACTAAATCGAGCAATAAAGCTTTGTAATTCTTTAATTTTTTCTTCTTTCTTTTTATTCGCATCTGAAGCCATTCTTGAAGCTAATTGACTTGATTCATACCAGAAATCATAGTTACCAACATAAACTTGGATTTTCCCATAGTCAAGATCTGCTATATGTGTACAAACCTTATTTAAAAAGTGACGATCATGGGATACGACAATGACGGTATTTTCAAAGTTGATTAAAAATTCTTCTAGCCATTGAATTGCCTTTATATCAAGGTGGTTTGTCGGCTCATCCAATAAAAGAACATCTGGCTTTCCAAATAATGCTTGTGCCAATAATACTTTCACTTTTTCTGAACCAGTGAGTTCGGCCATTTTTTTATCATGCAGATCTTCTGTCAATTCCAAGACCTTTTAAAAGAATAGCTGCTTCAGATTCAGCTTCCCAACCATTTAATTCAGCAAACTCTCCTTCTAGTTCAGCAGCCTTCATTCCATCTTCATCAGTGAAATCAGCTTTCATATAAATAGCATCTTTTTCCTGCATGACTTGATAGAGACGGGTATGACCCATAATGACTACTTTTAATACTTCTTCTTCTTCATATTCGAAATGATTTTGTTTTAAAATAGCAAGGCGTTCATTCGGACCTAATGCAACAGTACCTGATTGAGGTTCGATTTCACCAGATAGGATTTTTAAAAAGGTTGATTTACCAGCACCGTTGGCTCCAATCAAACCATAACAATTTCCAGGGTTAAATTTAATATTTACATCTTCAAATAATTTCCGATCTCCATAGCGAAGACCAACATTGCTTACAGTTATCATTAATGTATATTCCTCCAAAACACAATATGTCTCGATTATACCATTTTCTAATAAGAAGGGCGAATATTATCGAGTAAGTGATCGTAAAATGATAATGGAGAGGTTAGTGAATAATTACATATCAGTGAATATCTTAGAAAAAATTCGTGAAATTTTCAAATTATTGCAGGAAAATAGTAAATGTAAATCGAATAAATTAATATATAAGAAGTAAGAGGTTTTGTTGTTTTCATAAATTGTTCATTTTCAGGTGTAATATTAACGAAAGCGACGATAAAGGAGTAGTTATTATGCCTAGTAAACAACTTGTTGAGCTTGTCAATAATTATAAAAAAGCCGGTATAAGAATCAGTTTTACAAAATCACGTTCACAAATATCCTTATATTTATATGAAGATTCTTCATTATCGACTGATATAAGTGATGGTAAATGTCATGAGAAAAATAGTGAACGGACGCTAGAGTTTATTTAATTCGTGTAGGGCAAGATGGAAGACATCTGCCCTTTGTTTTTTTAAAAAAAGAACATTCGTTATTCTAGAGATAACTTTTAGATTGTTAATTTATGTGTTTTTGGAACATACTAGTAATGGAAATTAATCTATGTTAATAGTGTGTAGCTTCGGATTTTAATTTGTCTGAAGAACTTTAGAGGAGGCGTTTACTATTTTTTTTAACAGAAAAGGTCAAGATGATAAATTAGAAAACATTCTGGAGGATATTGAGGTGTATGCCTGTAACGATGATATATGTAAGGGATGGATGAGGAAAGATTTTGCATCAGAGGATCTTAAATGCCCTTTATGTGGAAACGAAATGTCGGTAGAATTAAGAGAGTTACCCAAAATATAAAACTACACGATTACGTGTAGTTTTATATTTTGGGTATATGTATTGGAGATGGATTACAAGCTATCAGAAAACTATTTTATTTCACGTAATTTTCACAATTAAAACGTTTACAATTAGATATTTGATGTATAATAAAGGTGTAGAGAAGATATAAAGATTCTACAAAAACTTAACACTTTTGGAGGCTCAACCATATAGTGTTCGTTTCGTAACAAACGAAAATCTATATCCTTTCATCAAATTTACAAAGATGGTTGTTCATCTATAAATTTGATAAAGGAAAGCTAAAAAAATTGAATAATATGGGAGGAATTCAAGCGGGTCAGATTGAAAATTAAGCCTATAACAAGAGTCGAAATATTTAACTAAGTATTAAGTTATTAATAAAAATTTTATCACGCTGAAAATGATTTAAAACAAACAGTAAAAAAGTTATAACATGACTGGGAAATACTTTAAAAAATGACAGTAAAAAGTTTATTAACAGTTTATAACGTTGAAAAATGTTTTAAAAGAATGACAGTAAGAAGCATTAAAATTTTTAGTAGTAGTACAATGGCTCAAGTGATACGCTTAAATAATATAATTTTGAACCAAGAATCATTTTACTAAAACTTAGTGAAATATGGTTTCACTAAAAGTAAATGATTGGAATCCTGATATCCCTAAAGTTTAGACAGTGATCGATAGGGGCAATCGATACTGAATAATGAAATGATTTGCGAAACAAACACAAACATTAGCTGAAAAGCTAAAATGAATGAGATTACTCTCAATTTGAAATTAAATGAATTCGCGATCAGTTGATGATGGTTGGGTCTCCAAAAGTGTTAACATAAAAGTCCTTAAAGGGCTTTTTTTTTGACCTTTTTTCCTAATAGGATTCATTTTAGGTATGACCGGTTTCTTATATGATAGAATTAGTTTGTTTCAATAAATTCTTGTTAGACAAGAATTATGTGTTATTTTTAAATCGAGAAAGAATGATGGAATAATAAATGTGCTTTTATAGGAGATGGATGAGTTCACTAATGGACAAATTAAAACCACTTTGGGAGATCTTAAAACGAATTTGGAATAAGTTTAGTCCGGTAGTTATTCAATTTTTACTGAAAATAGCCAATAAACTAAAGCATTATTGGAAAAAGGCCCATCTTACGCAGATTCTAATCCTAATCGGGTTATCTTTTATTCTTTTTGTCATCGTCTTTTTTGGTTTTACCGCATCACAAGCAAATGTTCAAACGCTGAAGGATGGATTGTCGCAAACGACGATTATCCATGATCGTACAGGAAATGAAGCGGCCAAAGTAGATGCGAATCGAACAGAAGGCGTAGATGTTAAAGAATTACCAGAACATATCTCGAATGCCGTGATTGCCATTGAAGATCGTCGCTTTAAAGACCATAATGGTTTTGACGTTTTAGGTATTACAAGGGCATTATTCAATAATATATTTGCAGGAGAAATCACCGGTGGCGGAAGTACCATCACTCAACAACTAGCAAAAAATGCTCTTTTATCACCAGAGCAAACGATTCGCAGGAAAATAGAAGAGCTATTTTTAGCTGTGGAAATCGAAAAATATTACAGTAAAGATGAAATCCTCAGTATGTACGTAAACCAAGTGTATTTTGGGAGTAGCGCATGGGGGATTGATCATGCTTCAATGAAGTATTACAACAAAAATATTAGCGAGGTCAGTATTAGTGAAGCAGCCTTGCTTGCAGGATTATTGCAATCCCCTTCAGCCTTAGACCCGTATAAACACTATGAAAAGGCGATAAATAGACGAAATGTTGTACTATCTAATATGAACGAACTTGAAATGATATCACAAGAACAATATGACGGGGCCTTAAATGAAAAAATTCGTTTAGAAGATGGTGGAGAGAACTATATTAAACGTGAGTATCCTTATTATGTTGATGCTGTGATGGATGAAGCGATTTCACGATATGGTTTAACACAAGAAGAAATCATGACACGAGGTTATCGGATTCATACGGAAATGGATCAAAATATCCAGTTAGCCTTAGAGGAAGTCTATCAAAATCATTCTAACTTTCCCGCTGGAAAGGACGATTTACTTGTCCAAAGTGGAGTCGTACTCCTTGATCCCGAAACAGGCGGTGTTCTCGGCTTAGTTGGCGGTCGTGGTGATTATGTATTTAGAGGATTTAACCGTGCAACACATACTAAGGTTCAGCCAGGGTCAACGTTAAAGCCTCTTGCGGTTTATACTCCAGCCTTAGAGGAAGGATATAAAACGACTTCATTATTAAAAGATGAAAAGATTGTATATGGAGATTATGCACCTGAAAATAGTTCTGGTACGTACCAGGGTGAGGTTCCTATGTATAAAGCTGTTGAACAATCGATTAACATGCCAACCATATGGCTATTAAATGAAATAGGTCTAGAAAAGGGAATTTCATCATTGGAGAAATTTGGAATTCCTCTAGAAAAGGAAGATTATTATCTTGGAATTGGTTTAGGTGGAATGAGCAAGGGAGTGTCACCTTTACAATTAGCCCAAGCCTATTCAGTTTTTGCTAATGATGGGAAGAGAGAAGATGGTCATCTTATTTCTAAAATAATTGGACCAACAGGCAATGTGATTGCTCAACATAAGAACGACACGGTAACGGTTACTTCGAAAAAAGTGGCAAATCAAATGACATCCATGCTTCTTGGAGTTGTTGAAGAAGGAACTGGTAAGGCTACAAAACTTCCAGATGTACAAATAGCTGGTAAAACAGGTTCTACTCAATTGCCTTACCCTGAACTTAATGGAACAAAAGATCAATGGTTTGTCGGCTATACCCCTAATCTAGTAGGAGCGGTCTGGATTGGATATGACAAAACAGATAGACAACATTATTTAACTTCGAGCTCTGCGGTTCCTTTATTTAAGACGATTATGGAAAATGTAAAACCTTATATAGAGAAAGAGGAGTTTACGGTGGAGTCTGTCCAGACTACTATTAGAGAAGAAGAAGCAGAAAAACAGAAAGCAAGAGAACCGCTTAAAGATCAAACAGATCAATTAAAGGAAAAGATATCAAAAGAAATTCCCCAATGGAAAGAAAAAATTGAGCAAGGGACTAGGCAGTTAGAAGAATTAGGGGAACAATTAAAAGACTTAGTTGATGATATCTTTGATAACTAATTGCAAATATTTTTAAAATATCTTTAAAAATCACTATTTTATGATAAAGTATTACTATCAGATTTTCAATTATTAGTTTTAACACGGCTCTTTTCTCTTTATTTTTGAGAAAAGAGCTGCAAATGCAATATAAGTGCAGAAAATAACTATTTCTACGTTAAAATCGGCCTTTGGATTTTAACAACAAACTTTAAGAAAATAGCTTTAAACATTTAGATAGGAGACGAAGATCATGTCAAACGAAAAAATTGCCATTACGAAAACAACAAATCGCAAACAAAAGCCAAATTTTGAACACCTTGAATTTGGGAAGGAATTTACAGACCATATGTTTGTGATGGATTATTCTATCAATAAAGGATGGCATGATGCGCGGATTATCCCTTATCAACCACTTTCAATTGATCCTTCCGCAATGATTTTTCATTACGGACAAACCGTTTTTGAGGGGTTAAAAGCGTACTATACAGAAGAAGGAAAAGTTCTCCTTTTTAGACCGGATAAAAATATGCAAAGGTTAAATCAATCAAATGATCGACTATGTATTCCGGAAATTGATGAAAATTTAGCATTAGAAGCATTACAAGAGTTGATTAAAATAGATCATGAATGGGTACCGAAAATCAAAGGTACTTCTCTATATATTCGTCCATTCATTATTGCTACTCAGCCGTCACTCGGAGTGCACCCTTCAGAATTTTATAAGTTTATTATTATCATGTCACCTGTTGGTTCTTACTATAAAGAAGGGATTCAACCAATCAAAATTGCTGTTGAAAGTCGTTATGTTCGTGCCGTTGCAGGTGGAACAGGTCAAGCAAAAACAGCTGGTAACTATGCTTCTAGTTTGAAAGCACAAGAAGTGGCAGAAGAAGAAGGTTACTCACAAGTTCTTTGGTTAGATGGGGTAGAAAGAAAATATATTGAAGAAGTAGGTAGTATGAATATTTTCTTTAAAATCAATGGAGAAGTTGTAACACCTGCTTTAAATGGAAGCATTTTACCAGGTATTACAAGAGATTCAATCCTTCATTTATTAAAACATTGGAATGTACCTACTGTTGAAAGAAAAATTTCGATGGAAGAAGTATACCAAGCACATAAAGATGGTGTATTAGAAGAAGTATTTGGAACAGGAACAGCTGCTGTTATTTCTCCGGTTGGTGAGTTGTATTGGGACGATAAAAAGTTAGACATCAATAATGGAGAAATTGGTGAATTGTCATTGAAATTATATAATACGTTAACTTCTATCCAGCTTGGAAAAGAAAAAGATCTCTTTGGCTGGACAGTAGAAATAGAAAAATAAATAAAAGCGTTTTGATGGGGAGAGGGAATTCAAAATGATTAAAGCCATATTTTTTGATCTGGATGATACATTATTGTGGGATCAAAAAAGTGTCAAAGAAGCATTTGTAGCGACATGCTCAAAAGCATCTGAAAAGTTCAATATTGATGCTGAAGTTTTAGAAGAGTCTGTTCGGGAAGAGGCAAGAAAGCTTTATTCTGGATATGAAACGTATCCTTTTACACAAATGATTGGAATTAATCCTTTTGAAGGTCTCTGGGGAAACTTTTTGGATGAAACAGATGATTTCCGTCAATTAAAAGAAATCGCTCCGAACTATCGTAAAGAAGCATGGAAAAATGGATTATTTGCTTGTGGAATTGAGGATGAGGAATTTGCCTATTCTTTAGCAGAACAATTTCCTGAAGAAAGACGACGTAATCCTTTTGTTTATGAAGATAGCTTTTCTGTATTAGATCAATTAAAAGGAAACTATAAGTTGTTACTCCTAACGAATGGTTCACCCGATCTTCAGCATACAAAATTGGACATCACTCCAGAGTTCGTTCCTTATTTTGATGAAATTGTGATTTCAGGTGCATTTGGAAGAGGGAAGCCAGATCCGACCATTTTTGAACATGCTCTCTCACTATTGAATATTGAGAAAGAACAAGCACTCATGGTCGGTGATAATCTAATGACTGATATTCTAGGTGCTAAACGTGCAGGGATTAAGTCTGTCTGGATTAATCGTCATAATAAAGAACGCAATGAAGTGATTCCTGATTATGAAATTAAGCATTTGAGTGAGTTATTTACGATCTTAGATGATTTACGCTAAATTATCAGAAAACCTCGGTTTAATATGAACCGAGGTTTTCTAATGATGCTAATGGTATTTCGTTCATTTTTATAAAGTTCTATGTCATTTAATGAAAAAATGTGAGAATATCACTATAAATGAAATCTGAAAGGAGAACAGTAATGGGAAAAGGATTAGAGGGTAAACATGTTGTATTAGGTGCATCACGTAAGACGGAAGAAATGTCGACATTAATTCAAAAACAAGGTGGTACAGCAAGTGTTCGATCTTTACAAGGAACTGTTTTTAAAGCAGGTGTTGAAATCGAAAGTGATATAAAATCATTTGCTTTAGATGGTGCAGACTGGGTTATTTTAACAACAGGAATTGGTTTGCAAACCTTACTTGAACAAGCCGAAAACCTAGGATTAAAGCAAAAATTCATTGAACAACTTAAAGCATCTCAAATTGCTTCAAGAGGATATAAAACAGCAGCTGCTTTAAAAAAGTTAGATATTCAAGCGGTCGTCTCTGATGATGATGGGACAACGCAAGGATTAATTCGTCAAATGCAAGAGGTTGATTTAAAGGATAAAAAAGTAGTTGTTCAGCTGCATGGAGAAAAAGCTCCTTCATTAATTGAGTTTCTAGAGGGGAAAGGTGCAATGATTTCCTTGCTATTACCATACCAGCATATTGCACCAGAAATTGAAACGCTGGAAATACTTGTGTAATGAAATGTTAAATGGAGAAGTGGATGCTGTTTGTTTTACAACGGCGATTCAAGTTCATTGGTTGTTTCATTATGTAAAACAGCAAGATTTCGGGGAGAAAGTAATATCAGCTTTTAATAATGGAAAAATTGTGGCGACAGCGGTCGGTAAAGTAACAGCTGAAGCGTTAAAGGAAGAAGGAATAAGTAAAATCGTCGTTCCTAAGCATGAAAGAATGGGTGCCATGATCGTTGAATTGGCTCAATATTATGAAACAAACTGATTGTTTCATTTACCACCTTAAATTTTTGTGAATTAATGAAAATAATGGTATGATTATTGATGGTTTTATTAATGATAAGGAGATGAATGTTATGGCTAAAAATGGATACATATTGATGCAAAATGGTGAAAAAATTGAGTTTGAACTATATCCAAATGAAGCACCTGGCACTGTAGCAAACTTTGAGAAACTTGCAAATGAAGGATTTTACAATGGAGTCGTATTCCATCGTGTTATTCCAGGATTTGTATCACAAGGTGGAGATCCAACCGGAACTGGAATGGGCGGACCCGGATATACGATCAAATGTGAAACGGAAGGAAACCCTCATACACATGAAGCAGGTTCTTTCTCAATGGCACATGCTGGAAAAGACACGGGTGGAAGTCAATTTTTCATCGTTCATGAACCACAACCACATTTAAACGGAGTACATACTGTTTTTGGTAAAGTGACATCTGGAATGGATACCGTTCTAGCTATGAAAAATGGCGATGTTATGGAGAAAGTAGAAGTATTCGACGCTTAATTTTCAAAAAACAACTAAGTATAAATGCTTAGTTGTTTTTTTGGTTATGAACTTATAATTATACATTTTTATGATTAAATATTGACATTTCACGATAATCTAGTATGATAAAATCAATTAAAGTTAATCGTGTAAAGGTGATGGAGATAATGGTTGAAATCAGAAGGGCGAAAATTAAGGATATTGATAGTCTCTATGAATTAATTAATATTTATTCAAACAAAGGAATTGTTTTGCCAAGAACAAAAAATTCGTTAATCCAAAATATATTTTCAATTTTTGTTGCAGTCGTTGATGATAAAGTGGTTGGTTCTGCAAGTCTGACTGTTTTAGATAAAGATTTATCCGAGATTCGCTCACTCGTTGTAGATGATTCAATGAAAAAGGCCGGAATCGGTAAATTGTTAGTCGATCAAATAAAAGAAGAAACTGAACGTATTGGCATTGATAAACTGATTTCTTTAACGTATCAAGTGGAGTTTTTTAAAAAATGTGGTTTTGAGGTTACTGTAAAGGATACGATGCCGCAAAAAGTATGGAAAGACTGTATAAATTGCCCTAAGTTACACAATTGTGATGAAATTGCTATGGTATATTATGTGAATGATAAGGTATTAGTGTAATAGTTTCACGAAAAAAGGGACTCTCTATAGAATTAATTCTATAAGAGAGTCCCTTTTTGCCATTAAAGTGATTTTATTGTGTCTGTTAAAACTGGAACAATTTGTTTCTTACGAGAAACAACGCCTTTTAATGTAGCCGTGTGATTATCAAGACCCACATTAAATGCTTTTTCAACTGCATTTGACATTTTTCCAAGTGCAATTCCAACCGAATCGTTTGTTAATATATCTGTTACTACAAATAAGAACAAATCTAGATTTTCCTTAGCGATAACGGCTTCAATCGCTTCTTCAATCTGTTTTTGCTGTGAAAGAACATCGTTTGTGTCAACGGCATTCACTTGAGCGATTTTCACTTTCTTGTCACCCATATCAAAGTTCTTCGCATCAAGTGTAATTAATTGTTCAACGGTTTTATCACTTAAATCTGCACCTGCTTTTAACATGGCTAAACCATATTGATTTGCATCAACTTCAGCAATTTTAGCTAATTCGTTTGCTGCTGCAACATCTTCGTCTGTACATGTTGGAGATTTAAATAATAATGAATCAGAAATTAACGCAGAAAGCATTAAACCGGCAATTTCCTTTTTAATTTTGACACCATTCTCTTTATACAATTTATTTAAAATCGTTGCCGTACAACCTACAGGCTCTGCACGGTAATAAAGAGGGTCGCTTGTTTGAAAGTTTGCAATGCGATGGTGATCGATTACTTCTAATATGCGAACTTCATCGATATCATCTGCACTTTGTTGACTTTCATTATGATCAACTAATATTACTTGTTTTGTTTCTTGTGCTACTTTTTCAACTAAACGCGGTACGTTTACTTGAAAATACTCTAAAGCATATTTCGTTTCGCTATTGATTTCTCCAAGGCGAACTGGCTCTGCATTGACACCTAACTCTGATTTAAGGTTTGCATATGCAATGGCTGAACAAATCGAGTCAGTATCAGGATTTTTATGACCAAAAACTAGTACTTTTTCCATATCTGTGCTCCTCATGTAATTATTTAACCCTTCACCTATTTGATAGAAGAGAAGTTTTATTCAAACAATATCTTAACATATTTTTCATAAAAAAAAGTTAATTTGTATCCATATTTTTACGCAACTCATATGATTAGTCAAGTTTTATGTGAAATTGTATAGCATTACAATGCCAACGAGTACCATTTATATTTTATCATAATATACTATACTATAAATCGAATTAGTTGAATGACAATCTAAACTGAAGTAATATAGAAAAAATTACTTAAACATTTGATGACTTTCTGCTTAGGGTCGCATGAATAATAAGGTTGGAGGGAGATTGGATGAGAGATGTAAAGTTAGTTGATATTTATCAACATCATATTGCACAAAAATACGTATCTCGTTCAGGAATCGTTCATGCTATTGCCGTTGCCTATCATGCCTATCAATTTGCCAAAGAGCAAGGAATCGATACAGATAGTGCAGCAAAAGCTGGCTTCTTGCACGATATCGGTCATTTTACTTGGTATCAAAATGGAAAGTGGGATTATGATTTATATCGAAATAATGATATTCACGCGATCAAAGGGGCTGAAAGGGCACATAAGTTATTGATTCGCCTTGGAGAGAACCCAATTAAAGCAAAAGAGATTGCCTTAGCGATATTATTCCATACCGATTCATATTTTCCAGGAGGAGAAATCATTCGGACACCTTTACAGGAAATTATTAAAAAAGCAGATGAAAAGGATGAAGAACCGGGTGGTCATCACCATTATCGAAAAATTGAAAAGGAACGTGCTTTACATTTAATCCAACAATTAGATGAAAAAATTGATCAGGAATATGGAATAAAAGAAGATTAATGAGTAAAGGTTTATATAGTAGTGGTTATCTTACTACTTATAATGTGGCCAAGCCATAATAAACTCATTTTCTGATAACTAAATAAGTATATTCATCCTTTTTTAAGAATACATCTATACAATGAGTATTCCTTAAAGGAGGGTTTATATTGACTTCTCATACATTCAAAACAGTTGTTAAAATCCCTATTGAAACCGTTTGGATTTTTTTGAATTCTATGGATGATTGGAAAGAGGTCATTCCTGGCTATATTTCTCATGAAATACAATCGAATCAAGTTTCAATTGGCAAATAAAAAGCAATTTTGGGATGATTAAGAAAAAAATTCATTTTAAAGCTGAAATAATCGATTGGGATGAGTATGAAAAGATCTCTTTTCGTCTAACAGGAATAAGTGATAAATTCAATGGTAAAGGACTTATTCAAACGATAAAATTATCGAACCATAAAACAAGTATTGGTGTCAGCTTCGATTTAATTGCTGAAGGTTCATTAGCTAAGTTAATGAAACCATCTTATGAAAAACTCTATTCCTGAGCTCTCTGAAGAACGTAAATTTGAGTTAGAACAAAGATCAAGGAAATAGCAGCAAGGAAATGAGATTTGGAAAGTAAAATTCTATTATAAAGGTTGATAAAACGAGACATAACATGGTGTCTCGTTTTATCTGTTTTCCTTTTGTAGGATAATATAAATACTTTTTTAAAAAAATGTAAAATTTTTCACAAAAAATAGTACACGAATATTTTTAAATGTGTTATTCTATATTCATAAAAAGTATAACATATTTAAAGTGCTTTCAAACAAAAGTACATAGAAGGTTATGGTGGTTATGTATTTTTGGAATTTTTTCATTGAAGAAAAGGTTGTGAATATCATAAAATCTGATGAAGTTGTTTATGTGGTTTCAGACTCTGTTGGAGAAACGGCTGAATTTGTAGTGAAAGCAGTCGCTGCACAGTTCAATGGTGGGAATGTTGATATTCGTCGTTATGGTTTTGCAGAGAATGAAGAAGATATTGAAGAAGTTCTTAGTATAGCAAAGAATAGTAATTCAATCATTGCTTATACGTTAGCTATTCCAAAGTTAAAGGAATATTTGGATCTTCGGTCAAAGCAAGAAGGGATTATGGCTGTTGATATTATGCAACCACTTATAGAAGCTTTTATGAAAAAGTTTAATAAACAGCCCAATCATCAACCTAAATTATTAAGGAAATTAGATGATGAGTATTTTAGAAGAGTCGAAGCGATCGAATTTGCTGTGAAATATGATGATGGTCGCGACCCTCGCGGCGTCAATCGAGCAGATATTGTTCTAATTGGTGTTTCTCGAACATCCAAGACACCTTTATCCATGTATTTAGCACATCAGGGTTATAAAGTTGCGAATGTACCATTAGTTCCTGAAGTATCTCCACCTGATGAACTATTTCAACTACCAAGAAATAAGTGTGTAGGGTTGGTTATTACTCCTGATAAATTAAATGAAATTCGTAGAGAAAGATTAAAGGCTCTAGGTTTAAGATCTGAAGCCAATTATGCTAGCTTTGAACGAATACTTGATGAGCTTGACTATGCTGAAAAAATTATGAAGCGTGTTGGATGTCCAATCATAAATGTAGCTAACAAAGCAGTTGAAGAGACTGCAGGGTTGATTATTGACATACTAAAGAAAAGAGGGACTAATTAAGGATGACTAAATTTGTTTATTTATTTAATGAAGGAAATAGTGAAATGAAAGAAATACTAGGTGGAAAAGGAGCCAACTTAGCAGAAATGACTAGGATTGGTCTGCCGGTTCCATTTGGTTTTACGATTTCAACACAAGCATGTAACAATTACTATGAAGCAGGTAAACAAATTTCTGAAGAGGTTAAAGAACAAATCCTTTCTGCTCTTGCTACATTAGAAGAGGAGTCCGGTAAGAAATTAGGCGATACTTCAAATCCGCTTCTTGTTTCTGTTCGTTCAGGGGCTGTTCACTCGATGCCGGGAATGATGGACACTGTTTTAAACCTTGGAATGAATGATGATACAGTAGAAGGTGTAGCAAAGCTAACGGGCAATCCTCGATTTGCTTATGACTCTTATCGTCGTTTTATCCAAATGTTTAGTAATGTTGTACTTGAAATTGACGGATTTTTCTTTGAACAATACTTAGAAGAAACAAGAGACAAAAAAGGCTATAAAGCCGATCCAGAATTAACAGCAGAAGATTGGAAAGAAGTCATTGCTGGATACAAAGAGATTGTTAAAAAACATAATAAGACAGATTTTCCACAAGATCCGAAAGAACAATTATTCTTGTCGATTAATGCTGTATTTGATTCTTGGAATAATCAACGTGCGATTGTATACCGCCGCTTAAACAAAATACCTGGTCATTTAGGAACGGCAGTAAATATTCAAAGTATGGTTTTTGGAAATATGGGTAATGACTCTGGAACTGGTGTTGCGTTTACACGTAATCCATCTACAGGGGAAGCTGAACTTTATGGGGAATACTTAATCAATGCACAAGGGGAAGACGTGGTTGCAGGTATTCGTACTCCACAAGAAATCCATATATTAAAACAAGATATGCCAGAAGTATATGAAAAATTTACGGCTACATGTGATCTTCTTGAAAAACATTATAAAGATATGATGGATATTGAATTTACGGTAGAGCGCGGCGTTCTTTACATGTTGCAATGTCGTGTAGGTAAACGTACTGCTCAAGCTGCTATTCGTATTGCTGTAGAAATGGTAAAAGAAGGCGTCATTGATAAGAAAACAGCTTTACTTCGTGTCGATCCAGATCAACTGAATCAATTATTACACAGTCGCATTGATGACTCTGCAGATCGATTAGTATTGGCAAAAGGATTGCCTGCTTCTCCTGGAGCAGCTACTGGTACAGTTGTATTTGATGCAGATGAAGCTGAGAAGTTAGGAAATGATGGTAAAAAGGTTATTCTAGTTCGTCCTGAAACAACTCCAGATGATATTCATGGAATTGTATCAGCACAAGCTGTTGTTACAAGTCGTGGTGGAATGACGAGTCATGCAGCAGTAGTTGCTAGAGGTATGGGAAAAGCATGTATTTGTGGATGTGAAGCATTAAAAATTGATATGAAAGCTAAACAATTTTCTGTTGGTGATACAACTGTTCAATACGGTGATATCATTACAATTGATGGTACTACTGGAGAAATTATGTTAGGTGAAATCCCGATGATTGCTCCTGAGCTTTCTGATGAATTCCAATTACTTTTAACATGGGCAGACGAAGCAAGATATTTAGGGGTACGTGCGAATGCTGATAATCCTGTAGATGCTAAAAAAGCACTTGAATTTGGAGCAGGTGGTATTGGACTTTGCCGTACAGAGCATATGTTTATGGATCCGAAACGAATTCCAATTGTTCAAGAAATGATTCTTGCTGATTCAGAAGAAGATCGCAAATTGGCTCTTGATAAATTACTTCCAATCCAACAAGAGGATTTTGAAGGTATTTTTGAAGCGATGCAAGGACATCCAGTTACGATTCGTTTATTAGATCCTCCATTGCATGAATTTTTACCAGATAAAGAAGAATTATTAGTTGAAGTGACTAAATTACAAATGACGGCACCAGATTCAGCGGAATTAAAAGAAAAAGAACTTCTTTTGAAAAAGGTGAATCAATTAGCAGAAGTAAACCCAATGTTAGGTCACCGTGGCTGTCGATTAGGACTTGTATATCCTGAAATTTATGAAATGCAAGCAAGAGCTATTTTCAATGCTGTCATTACATTAACTGAAAAAGGAATTACAGTGAAACCAGAAATCATGATTCCTCTTGTTGGTCATGTGAATGAATTAAAAATCATGCGTGAACTTGTGATCGATATAGCAGATAAAGTGAAAGAAGAAAATGGGATTGGTTTCGACTATTTAGTTGGGACGATGATTGAAATTCCACGTGCTGCGTTAACAGCCGATCAAATCGCAGAAGAAGCTGATTTCTTCTCATTTGGTACAAACGATTTAACACAAACGACATTTGGCTATAGTCGTGATGATGCGGAAGGTAAGTTTTTACCATCGTATCTTGAACAAAAGATTATACCAGAAAATCCATTTGCTGTTCTTGATCAAGATGGAGTCGGTAAATTGGTTGAAACGGGTGTTAAACTAGGACGTTCAGTAAAACCAAAATTAAAAACGGGTATTTGTGGTGAGCATGGCGGTGAAAAGAGTTCAATCGAATTCTGCTATAAAGCAGGTTTAGACTATGTAAGTTGTTCTCCATTCCGCGTACCATTAGCACGTTTAGCAGCGGCACAAGCAACGATTCGTCATGAACAATCAGAGAGTAAAGTGGCTGAAGTTGCAAAATAAGTCAAACGAAAAGAGCACCTTTTTCAGGGTGCTTTTTTCGTGCTTTTTCATGTTACAATAGATACAGATAAAGATAAAAGGAGATGGATATTACAATGAAGGCTCAAGTCATACGTTCATTTGGTGATACATCGGTATTTCAATTAGAAGAGATCCCTGTACCTACCGTGTTGCCAGGACATGTTCTTATAGAAGTAAAAGCAACAAGTGTGAATCCAATTGATACAAAAGTACGAAGCGGAGCGGTACCTGCTGTTTCACCTAGTTTTCCAGCCATTCTTCATGGGGACGTTGCCGGAATCGTCCGTGAAGTAGGAGAAGGAGTTACTGAATTCAGACCTGGAGATGAAGTGTATGGGTGTGCTGGAGGCTTTAAGGGCACTGGTGGAGCATTAGCTCAGTTTATGTTAGCTGATGCAAGATTGTTAGCACATAAACCGAAAAATCTATCGATGGAAGAAGCGGCTGCCATTCCACTTGTAACGATTACTGCTTGGGAGGCGCTTTTTGACCGGGCGAATCTACAGGCGGGTGATGAAATTTTAATCCATGGAGCAGCTGGTGGGGTAGGTCATGTGGCGATTCAATTAGCAAAATGGAAAGGTGCGAAAGTTTATACGACGGCCTCTACCGATGAAAAAATTCAGATTGCAAAAGAATTCGGTGCAGATGTTACAATTAATTACCGAGAATCATCTGTTTCAGATTATGTTCATACATATACAAATGGAGAAGGATTCCCATTTATTTTTGATACAGTAGGCGGAGAAAATTTAGATCGTTCTTTTCAGGCAGCTGCGTTACATGGTAAAGTAGTTTCAATTGCTGCGAGATCAACCCATGATTTAACACCGTTACATTCTAAAGCATTGACTTTTCATGTTGTCTTCATGCTGTTACACATTTTAAATGAGTCACATCGACAACAACAAGGAGAAACCTTGAAGAAAATAACGAAGATTATTGAGGATGGACAACTTCGTCCATTAATCGATTCTAAAGTATTTACGTTTGACGATGTTGCAGAAGCGCATCAATACTTAGACTCTAATCGAGCAGTGGGTAAAGTTGTATTAGTGAATAAATGGTAATCTATAGGTACGTAAAAAGATTTTAATAGAGGATGGAATTCAATAATGAATGTTAAAAAGCTTTGTGAGATGCAAGAAATTCTAGATCAGCGAATTATGAAAGAGCATGGGCTAGAGGGAAAGAATTTAGAGGACAATAAAATTTTGGCTCTATTAGTTGAAATATGTGAATTAGCCAATGAAACACGATGCTTCAAACATTGGAGTACAAAGGGACCAAGTGAAAAAGGTATATTGTTAGAAGAATACGTAGATTCTTTACATTTCTTCTTGAGTATAGCTAATTATCGACAATATGATGTTGATCGTTTGTATGATGTTTATCGTTCTGATTTTGCATTATCAGAGGCTCCCTCAATCACTTGTAGCTTCTTTTAAAGATGTGATGTCAAAAATATTAGAAATGGAACACAACGAAAATCCATTTTATTATATTCAAGCATTTGGAGCGTATTTACATTTAGGAAAATTACTTGGGTTTTCGTGGGAAGAAATAGAACAAGGCTACATTCGAAAAAATGAAATCAATCACCAACGACAAGATAATGGGTATTAATTATTTTTCTAATAGATAGGGAAGAAAAGATTTAAGAGCAAGGGGAATATGAATGAAATTAGTATCATGGAATGTAAATGGAATTAGGGCATGTGTAAAAAAGGGATTTTTAGATTATTTCAATTCCGTAGATGCCGATATTTTTTCCATACAAGAAACAAAATGTCAAGAAAATCAAATCTCGCTAGAATTGGACGGATATCATCAGTATTGGAATTATGCTGAACGTAAAGGATACTCGGGAACAGCGATTTTTACAAAAAAGAAACCGTTATCTGTTTCATATGGAATCGAGATGGAGGAACCAGATACGGAAGGCAGAGTGATTACACTAGAGTTCGACGATTTTTATGTAGTGAATTGTTATACACCGAATTCAAAACGAGATTTGACTAGGTTAGGGTATCGTTTAAATTGGGAAGATGCGATGAAAGAGCATTTGATAACATTGAATGCTCATAAACCGGTTATTTTTTGTGGTGATTTAAATGTCGCACATAATGAAATAGATCTTAAAAATCCAAAGCCTAATATGGGGAACTCTGGTTTTACAGAAGAGGAAAGACAAAAATTTTCAAGCTTACTTGACGCAGGTTTTATTGATAGTTTTCGTTATTTTTATCCTGAACGGACCGATGCTTATACGTGGTGGAGTTATATGAGCAAAGTTCGTGAGAGAAATATTGGATGGAGAATCGATTATTTTGTTGTCTCAGAAAGATTAGTACCGACACTAAAAGAGGCTACTATTCATCATGAGGTTCTCGGTAGTGATCATTGCCCAATTGTGTTAGAAACGAAATAAAAATGAGTGATATAAGAGACTGGTTACAATGCTGGTCTCTTTTTGTTTAGTTAAATATGTAGAGTAACGGTCATAATATCAGTATAATATTTATATATATAAATACGAACTAATGTTCTATAATAAAAGAAAGAAAGGATTTTTTCTAAATGATAATAAAGGGGTCTTTCTGATGAAAAAGATTGAAGTGATATACCCAGAAGCAGTAGAACGTACAAAGGAAAAAATTCATGATGATCTAATCCATTACTTAGCAACAAAAGAAAACATACCTACTTTAGAAAATTATTTAATCGATCGTAAACATTATCTTGACCAGATTTGGATCAATATTTGGATGAACAAAGCCTCAAGTCAAGTTCCTCGTATCGAAAAAAAACAGTTTTTAGATGCAAAAGGTTTTGAAGTTGAAGGAGTTGATAAAAAAGTAATTACAAAGCTCTTTCGACAAGAAATCAAACTTTATCAACCATATCCTATTAAAGAATGGCTTCTTCAAACTTACTCCAGTGAAGACAAGTGGCTTGAACTGTATCAAAGTGCAAGAGCAGATTATTTGAAGTGGTTAGAAATTGAAGAATCAGATAAGGCTATAAACGAAATAATCGATGATTTTAGAGAAGAAATGGTTGGAATCATGTCTGAATACCATCATTTATTTTACTTACAAATAAGAAAAATCGTGGCGGATCAATTGAAACAAGATATGGAAACGAAAACAAAATATCAAGAGATCGAACCTTTTCGAATTGAAGAAAGATTGATTCCTCAAGGGTTTTTTGATCCAAAAGATTACCGGTTGGTAAAGGATTTCTTTGCAGAGGTAACAGGGGAAATTCAGAGAAATCATGACGATTATATGTATAAGTATACATATGAAACTTATGATGATGTATATCAAGATTTTATTTTTCAAAAAGTAATCAAAATGATAACAGAAAAAGGAAGTAGAGTTACTTTACCCAAAATACAGGGAGCAATTTGGCGAAAATAATCTGTTAGGGGAAGTACTACAGGACTTGGTTATAGATGAAAGTGACTTACTAATGGAACAGCTTTATTCTTCTATTTGTGATGAAAGCCTGAGTGATTTAATCAAACTATCCCAAGTCCCATTTGACGAAGAAATACACGCTCAGATATTTATGGAAGATGTCAAGCTAAGGGAGAAACGAAAAGCAGAGGAAAGAGCTGAAATTCAGCGTAAAAAGGAAAGGGAAGCTAGAATCATCGAGGATATTTTCTACCGAGAATACAATCCCCCATCAGGTAGAAACATCCATTATATTTTACATATTGGAGAAACAAACACAGGGAAAACCTACCATGCACTACAAAAGATGATGGCTGCTCAAAGTGGAATTTATTTAGCGCCACTACGGTTATTAGCACTTGAAGTGTATGATTTTTTAAATGAACATGGGACATACTGTTCATTAAAAACAGGGGAAGAAGAAAAGCTAAATCCGGAAGCAAAGCATATTTCGTGTACAGTGGAAATGTTTCATGAGAAGGATTTTTATGAAGTGGCAGTCATTGATGAAGCGCAAATGATTTCAGATAAAGATCGTGGGTTCTCTTGGTTTAAGGCTATTACAAAAGTGAATGCGAAAGAAGTTCATATTATTGCAAGTCGTAATGCTAAAGACATGCTGCTGAAATTATTAGGGAATTCAGACATAGAAATTCATGACTATAAAAGAGATATTCCGCTAAAAGTAGAGAAAAAACCATTTAAAATAAACCAGGTCAAAAAGGGTGATGCTCTCATTTGTTTTTCAAGAAAACGAGTATTAGAAACAGCTTCACGCCTTCAAAATAATGGCCACAGTGTGAGTATGATCTATGGCAGTATGCCACCAGAAACAAGAAAAAAGCAGGTAGAGAGGTTTATTCAAGGAGAATCAAAGGTGATCGTGGCTACAGACGCGATTGGAATGGGGTTAAACTTACCGATTCAACGAATTGTCTTTTTAGAGAATCGTAAATTTGATGGAACATCAAGAAGATTGCTAACGTCACAAGAAATCAAACAAATTGCCGGACGTGCTGGACGTAAGGGTATTTATGATATTGGCAAAGTTGCTTTTGTAGAAGATATTAGTATGATGAAAGATCGCTTACAACAGGAAGATATTCCGATTCAAACTTTTACGATTGCTCCTACAAGTCATGTTTTTGAAAAGTTTCAAAAACATGATCGAGATCTTGGACATTTTTTTGATATCTGGGATCGATTTAAAAGCCCTAATGGAACAAAAAAAGCGTCTTTGGCTGAAGAAAAAGAGTTATATCAATTAATACGTGGTACAGAGATGGAAGCCCGATTACCGTTAATGGATTTATATGGCCTATTGCATTTGCCTTTTTCTACGAGAGAGCCAGAATTAATTAAACAATGGAAAAACACAGTGGAAGCAATCGTAACAAAGAAAGAACTACCAGAGCCCAAAATCAAGAAAAGGTCATTAGAGGATTTAGAACTCTCGTATAAAACAATCGGCCTTCATTTATTATTTTTATATCGATTAAATGAAAAGACAAAAAGCCTTTATTGGGAGCGGTTACGCTTAGAAATAAGTGATATGGTCCATGAAAAGTTGAAAACAGATGTAAAGAAAATGAGAAAACGATGTCGAAAATGTAATCAAGTTTTACCATGGGATCATCGCTATCAAATATGCGAATCCTGTTACCAACAACGATATATAAATTATTATGATTATTAATGTTAAAAAGTTTGAAAATCTTGAGACTTTCGGGAACTTTATAAAAAGTGATAAAAATCACTATAGATATATGTTTCATATGGTACATTAATTGATAATGATTATCACTAAAAAATAGAAATAAACCTGAGGTGAATAATAATGAGTGAAGAATTAGTTAATCGCATATATGAAGCACTAGAAGAAGTAATCGATCCAGAATTAGGCGTTGACATTGTCAATTTAGGACTTGTTTATGAGGTCGAAGTGGATGAAGAAAAACAGGCTTTTATTAAAATGACGATGACTTCAATGGGTTGCCCTATGGCAGGTCAAATATTAGCGGACTCTAAAATGAAAGTCTCGATGAACATAACAGAATTAACGAATATTCAAATTGATATTGTCTGGAGTCCACCATGGGGGAAAGACCGTATGTCTCGCTATGCAAAAATAGCGCTTGGAGTTCGAGAGTAGTGATAGCGTCAAAAAGGCACTTAAGTTCTTAACTTAAGTGCCTTTTTGCTGAACGATTATTCTCTATATCCCATGTTCTCCGATATTTCACTACAAGCACTTTTAATCCTTTTGGCAATGGATGGAATTTTACTAGGCTGAATTCTTTGAATTGGACCTACAATCGACAGAGCACTAATGACCTTGCCGGTATAATCATAAATAGGTGCTGCAATGGTAATAACACCTTGAGAAAATTCCTCAATACTATACGCATACCCATCTTTTCTTACTTGCATAAGATGTTCTCTTAATTTATTCGGATCGGTAATGGTATTTTTTGTAAATTGTTTCAAACCATTTTCAATAATTTTATCAACGACATAATCACTTGCATAAGCCATTAATACTTTACCAGAGCTTGTACAATAAGCAGGATTTCGTTTACCTACATGTGTTAAAAACCGTACGGGATGAGAACATTCTACTTTTTGCAAATAGACGACCTCTAATTGGTCGAAAATAGAAATATGAGCGGTCTCGCCAGTTTGTTCTACTAATCTATTAAGAATTGGCTGTGATTCCCGGTAAACATCAATATTACTATTTAAGATGCCACTTAAAGTTAAAATCGACAATCCTAAGCGATATTTTTTTGTTTCGGGATCTTTATCAACAAATCCCTCACTTGCGAGTGTTGCCAACGTCCGACTTACTGTACTTTTATTTAATCCTAATTCAGTAGAAATGTCAGTTACTTTTTTTTCAGGCTCGTCCATCGTAAAACTATTTAGGATACGTAAGGCATTTTTTACAGAAGAAAGGTAATTTCCTCCTGTAGCGTTTTGTTCCATGAATAAATTCCTCCAGTTTACATTTGCTTTCATAAAAGTTTCGTATAGCTAAACGTAGTTTCCATATATGAAAAAATATAACAGATAATTATAGAAAAATAAAGAAAAAATTATTCTAAAAATTTCGTAATTTAGCAGATTACGAGTTTATGTATTATAATGAATAGAGTGAAAAAAACTATTTATGAAAAAATAACTAGTTGTTTCACATAGAGCAACAATGGAGTTGTATATGAAACAAGCAAGCGTTATCATGGAAACAGATAAGGAATTCAAGCTTTATTATTTAAAGGGAGGAATTTAAAAATGGCAGTTGAAACAAAAAATACTATTGTAGAAAAGATTGTAGAACCATTTAATTGTTTACACTTTATTGATGGACAATTTGTAGAATCTGTAGATAAAAAGACTTTCAATAACGTAAACCCTGTAACAGAAGAAGTTTACGGTACAGTTTCAGAAGGAAACGCAGCAGATATCGATTTAGCGGTTGCAGCTGCTAAACGTGCATTTGAAGAAGGTCCATGGGGAAAAATGAGCACACAAGAACGCTCTAAAATTATCCGTAAAATTGGAGATATTCTTGAAGAAAGACAAGAAGAAATTGCACAACTTGAATCATTAGACACAGGTAAACACCTTAAATTCTCACGTCACGTTGATGCTCCACGTGCAGCGAAAAACTTCCATTTCTTTGCTGACTATATGATTTCTGTAGGAACAGAAGCATTCCAAGATGATACTCATGGTGCAATCAACTATGGTTACCGTCGTCCAATCGGAGTAGTTGGATTAATCCAACCTTGGAACCTTCCATTATTCTTATTAACATGGAAATTAGCTCCAGCTCTAGCAGCAGGCTGTACAGTAGTCATTAAACCATCTGAATTAACTCCAATGACTGCAACAAAATTAATGGAAATTCTTAAAGAAGCTGGCGTTCCAGACGGAGTTGTTAACTTAGTTCATGGATTTGGACAAGGTGCTGGAAGTGCAATCAACAAACACCCTGATATCGCAGGTATCGGATTTATCGGTCAAGTATCTACAGGTGCTAAGATCATGGAAGAAGCTTCAAAAACATTGAAAAAACTTTCATTCGAATTAGGTGGTAAAAACCCTAACATCATTTTCGCTGACTCTAATATTGATGAAGTTGTTGAAACAACACTTAAATCAAGTTTTACAAACCAAGGTGAAGTATGTGTTTGCGGTGAAAATATCTTTGTTGAACGTGCTGTATATGATGAGTTCGTTGAAAAATTAGCAGCAAAAACAAGACAATTAAAAGTCGGTGATCCATTTGATAACGCATATGACCAAGGTGCATTAGTTGCGAAAGTACATTACGATAAAGTAATGAGCTACTTTGACATTGCTAAAGAAGAAGGCGCTACTTTCGTTACAGGTGGTAAGCGTCCTGAAGGATTAGATAAAGGATATTTCGTTGAGCCAACGATTATTACTGGTTTAGAATATGGTGCTCGTTGTACTCGTGAAGAAATCTTTGGACCAGTTGTTACAGTCATTCCATTTGATACAGAAGAAGAAGTAATTGCGATGGCAAACGATATCTCGTGTGGGATTAAGCAACACAATCTGGACAAACGATATCCGTCGTGCACACCGTGTAGCACAATCAATCGAATCTGGATTATCTTATATCAACTGCTGGTTCGTTCGCGATTTAAGAACTCCATTCGGTGGTACAAAAGATAGTGGACTTGGCCGTGTTGGCGGTATTCACAGCTGGGAATTCTACACTGAATTAACAAACATTTGTGTAAAACTATAATTCTCTTTTAGAATGGCTTATGTTGCACGGTAAAATGGTTTGACCGTGCAACATTTTTAAGTAACCTAAAACGAAAGAAATAAAAGTACATAAATATAGAAAGGATGTATTTAGCATGTCAAAAATCGAAAAGTTTGCAGCTCAACTATTAGAAGCTGAAACTACTCATGTTGGGATTGATCCAATCACAGTAGTAGATCCGGAAGTTACGGTAGATGAAGCTTATTATATTCAGCTTGAAAATATTAAAAAGAAAGTAAATGAAGGTCAGAAAATTGTCGGAAAGAAAATCGGCTTAACTTCAGTTGCTGTTCAAAATTTGCTTGGTGTAGATGAGCCTGATTATGGACATCTTTTAGATAGCATGGTAGTTGAAAATGGTGGAACAATCGATACAAAAGATATGCTTCAACCAAAAATTGAAGGTGAAATCGCATTTGTATTGAAAAAGGATTTAAAAGGACCTAATGTGACTGCTGTTGATGTTCTTCAAGCAACAGATTATGTATTACCTGCACTTGAAATCGTTGATAGCCGTGTGCAAGATTGGAAAATCAAACTTCAAGATACAGTAGCAGATAATGCATCTTCAGGTTACTATGTTTTAGGCGGTAAACCAACAAAAGTTGAAGATATCGATCTTGAACTACTTGGAATGGTGTTATCACAAAATGGTGAAATGGTAAATACAGGGGTAGGAGCTGCTGCTCTAGGTAGTCCAGCAACTTGTGTGGCTTGGTTAGCTAATCGTTTAGCTGATTATGATATTACTTTAAAAGCAGGAGAAGTAATTCTTTCTGGTGCACTTTCTGGAATGGTTGTAGCAAACCCTGGTGATTCTTTCACAGCTCGCTTTGCTCATTTAGGTCAAGTAAGCGTTAATTTCAAATAATCATCTTTTATCACTTTTTTTGATAGTTAATGAGGAGGAACGTATAGAATGTCTAACGAAATTATTAAACAAATTAAAGATTATTTAGTAGCAGCAGAAGTAGAAAAACGTGAAGTAGTGAAAGTAACTTCAACGATTAAACCAGATTTAACTGTTGAAGAAGCTTATCAAGCTCAAGAATTATTAGTTCAAACAAAATTAGATGAAGGCCATAGAATCGTTGGTCCTAAAATGGGCTTAACAAGTAAAGCAAAATGGGATCAAATGGGAGTTTCTGAGCCTATTTATGGTTATGTATTTGATTATATGTTAGTTGATAATGGTGGAGTTGTTCCATTTCAAATTCACCCAAAAGTAGAAGCTGAAATTGCATTCCTTATCGGTGAAGATATTGAAGGTCCTGGAATTACAGGTGCTCAAGTATTGGCTAAAACGGAGTATGTATTACCAGCAATTGAAGTAATCGACAGCCGTTACGAAAACTTTAACTTTACACATACAGATGTTATTGCTGACAATGCTTCCACTTCAAGAGTAGTATTCGGTAATACGTTAAGAAAACCAAGTGATCTTGAACTTGACTTAGTTGGTGCGACTTTATCTGTTAATGGTCAAATTAAAGACCTTGGAGCAGGTGCTGCTGTTTTAGGACATCCAGCTAATGCGATTGCTGTTCTTGCTAATATGCTTGCTAGAAAAGGCGAAAAAATTAAAAAAGGCGATCTAATCTTATCAGGTGCTTTAACAGGCGCTATTCTAGTAAATGTTGGCGACTTTGTTAGCGCTAAATTTGATGGTTTAGGTGAAGTTACATTCACTGTTGGCGAAAGAGAGTAATTTTTAGTAATTAAAAGGAGGTACGATTATGCCACTTATTCAAGTAAATATGTTAGAAGGTAGACCACCTGAAAAAGTAAAAGAATTGATTGAAAATATCACTGATACGGTTTCAGAAACATTAGGTGCACCGAAACAAAGTGTTCGTGTACTTGTAACGGAAATGCCTAAGACTCACTGGGGTATTGCAGGCGTACCGGCATCAGAGATAAAAATAATATAATGGTCAATAAAAATACCTGTATGTTTTGTTGCGAATTCATAACTTTGTTTATGAGTTTGTCACATGCATACAGGTATTTTTTTGTTTTTCTTGCTGTCAAAATAAAGTTTGCATTTTGATTCCAAAACAATCAAAATAAAGATGATTAATCATGATGATAAGAGGATGAGTTAAGATGATAAAAAAAGAGTTAAAGAAAATACATAGAACAACAACTGAAAGAAAATCAGGATTCAGCAATAATCGAACATAACCAAATTAAACTGTATCAGGAAGAGAAGGATTATTTAGAAAAACATACTTCCATTGTAGATGAATTAGCTCAAAATGTAACATTCATTGAAATGGATTCACTTTCCCGGTTTATGGATGATGTTTATATCGAAAGGTGTAATAAAGAAACGGAAGAGTTCATTGCTGAGGAACCAGCAAACTTTTTAGATCAGCCTATACACTATTTTCTCGAGCATATTGACGAGTTTATGTACCTTGAATCACCTTGGTTTGCCATAATTGGGGTTGATGCAATTAGTTTTGAAGTGGACAGTGTGTTTAAAACGTATGACGTGATGTTAGGCTTAAAATTACAAAAGAAATTTGCATCCCAGATAAAAACGTATTTATCTTCAACATTAAAAGGGGAGGAAGTCCGTTTCAGTGCAATGTTTAATGCCAATGAAGGGATATGGGATCTTAATTTTTCATTAAATGATTTAGCATCATTCAAATCAGATTGGACGATTCGTGAAGCATACAGCGCTGTTTATCACTTCTTATTTAATTTAGGGGAAAATATCGAGAATGCATCTTAAGCTTTTTTGAAAAAATTTTAGAAAGATTGTTGTGAATGTCATATAGGACACTAATAGACATTAAGATAGTAGAGGAACACAAATTGGAGGATGTGAAAATATATATATAATCCTTTTTAGTTCAATAGATTGAACTTCCTTTTAATTATGATAAAATAAAATTATTCAAATATATCTACTAGGGGTGCCCTTTGTTTTGGCTGAGAGAAAAACGGATGTTTTTTAACCCTTTGAACCTGATCCGGACGATACCGGCGTAGGAAAGTAGCAAGTCTCATAACTTTCTCTTACAATTAGCCAGGTTCTTTTATAGAGCCTGGTTTTTTATTGTTTAAGTTGATGATAAGGCTCTTTTCTCAAACTTTGTTGCTTTTAGAGGGAAAAAAGCTAATTGTCACTTTTTTATGTTGAAATAGCTTAAGATTTTTGAGAAAAGAGCTGCAAACTTAATACGAATGCGCAAAATAGCTATTACTACGTTAAAATCAGGTTTTTGGATTTTAACAACAAACTTTACGAAAAGAGACAATGATAAAGATAAAATGGGGGAGTACAAAATGGAAAAGGCAAATGTTCAATCTTTATTAAAAAAAATAAGAAACTACAAATCCGCTCATTCATAATATAACGAATATTGTTGTAGCCAATTATTCTGCAAATGGTTTACTAGCATTAGGCGCTTCACCTGTCATGGCAGACGCTGTTGAAGAAGTGGCTGAAATGGCAAAGGCAGCAGATGCATTAGTTATCAATATGGGAACTTTAAATCGTGATACAGTTGAATCGATGATTGTTGCTGGAAAATCAGCAAATGAAGTGCAAACTCCGGTTATTCTAGATCCAGTAGGAGTGGGTGCAACAACCTTCCGAACACAAGTATCACAACAACTGCTCAAACAAATCAAGTTCGCAGTCGTACGAGGAAATGCGGCAGAGATTGCCAATATGATCGGGGAAAAATGGGAGATTAAAGGCGTCGATGCAGGAAGTGCAAAAGGAAATGTGACGGAGTTAGCTAAAAAGGCAGCCAATAAACTGGATACAGTCGTGGTCGTTACTGGGAAAGACGATATTATTACGAATGGATCTGAAACCTTTGTTGTGCATAATGGGCACCCACTTCTAACAAAAGTAACGGGATCAGGTTGTTTGTTGTCTGCCGTAGTTGGAGCTTTTGCTGCAGTAGAAAATAATTATTTAGAAGCAGCAACTGCAGCACTTGTTTATTATGGCGTAGCAGCTGAAATGGCAGCAAATAAAACAGATGAACAAGGTCCAGGCAGTTTCCAAATGGAATTTTTGAATCAATTATCAATGGTCTCATCCTCAGAAATTGATTTATATGGTGCATTTAAAAGAGTATAAGATAGAAGAAATATAGTAGGAGGAAAAGATAATGGTAAATTTTGCTTTAACAATTGCAGGTTCTGATAGTGGCGGTGGGGCAGGTATTCAAGCAGATTTAAAAACATTTCAAGAGCTAGAAGTATTTGGAATGTCAGCATTAACGGCTGTTACTGCACAAAATACACAAGGTGTTCATGGTGTTCACCCAATCCCAGCGGAATTTATTGCCGGGCAAATTGATGCTGTAGCCGTTGATATTGGAGTGGATGCATTAAAAACAGGAATGCTTTTTTCAGCCGATATTATTGAAGTCGTAGCAGAAAAGATTAAGCAATATGGTTGGGAAAAGGTGATTGTTGACCCTGTTATGATTGCAAAGGGTGGGGCCTCATTGCTACAAAAAGAAGCCGTAACGGCATTTAAAAAGCACTTATTGCCGCTTTCATTTATTATTACGCCTAATATTCCTGAAGCAGAGGAATTAACGGGAATGGAGATCAAAACAGAAAAAGACAAACTTCAAGCAGCAAAAGAGCTGATTGATTTAGGTGCAAAGAATGTCATTATAAAAGGTGGTCATGACCTTCAAATAGAGGAATCTATTGATCTCTTATATGATGGCAGTCATTCTTTTATTTTTACAGAAAAAAGATATCCTACAAAGAATACCCATGGAACAGGATGTACCTTTTCAGCGGCAATTACGGCTGAAATCGCAAAGGGCTTATCTGTTTATGATGCCGTAACGGTTGCCAAAAACTTTATTACGGAAGCGATTAAAGAAGATCTTGAGATCGGGAATGGGAATGGCCCTACAAATCATTGGGCATATAAAAAGAAAGTTGGAATAACACAATGACATCTTCATATAAAGAGAACTTAAAAAGTGCGTTAAAGCTCTATTTTATTTTAGGTAGTGTAAATTGTATGGGGAGGAGTCCCAGTAAAGTATTATCGGAAGCGATCGAAGGTGGGATAACGATGTTCCAATTTCGAGAAAAGGGAAAAGACGCATTAACAGGGTCAGAAAAATATGCACTAGCGGAAGAGCTTCAAGATATTTGTAAAAAGGCTGATATCCCTTTTATTGTAAACGATGATATTGAGTTAGCTCTAGCCTTAAATGCTGATGGTATACATATTGGCCAAGATGATGAACCCGCTGGGAAGGTTCGGGAAAGGATGAAGGATAAAATTTTAGGAATATCCGTCCATAATATGAAGGAAGCTGGACAAGCTATAGCAGCTGGTGCAGATTACTTTGGAGTAGGACCGATTTTTCCGACAAGTACAAAAAAAGATACAAATGATGTACAAGGTGTAAAAGTAATTTCAGAATTTCGAACAAACGGTATCACGATCCCGATTGTAGGGATTGGAGGTATCACGGGTGAAAATGCTGCTAGTGTGATAGAAGCAGGTGCCGATGGAGTTTCTGTTATTAGTGCCATTAGCCATGCAGAAAATATCCAATTAGCAGCAAAAAGGATAAGAGAAAATATTTCTATTTATGGAACTAAAATCAAATAGTTAGGTATCTTGTTAAAAAGCCTGTTAACTATAAACGAGCCTTAGAGCTGTTTATGATTAACGGGTTTTTTATTGTGTAGAAATCAACCATAAATTGTCTGATTTTGTATCTTTTTCAGACATTTCCTGTTATTGAATATTTTTTATGTAAGCGCTATTATTTAGATATGAACCAATAGTTAAAAAGTTCTAAAAATATTTATTTGGTTCATTATTGTTAATGGTTAGAAAAATTCGCTATATGATTAGATTGAAAGTTTTAAATGAAGTCAAACAAATGATTTATTGGCTTAGGAATGAAAGCGATTTCATTGTTATTTAAAGCTTAATGATTATTCTTTTGAAAAGTAGACATATTTGGGAGGATATTCTCTTTTCATGAATAATCAATTTCTACAATTTTTCAAATAGCAATCATTTTAACTACAGAAGTAGGTTATGGAATTAAGAATTCTAGTAAAATAAGGGGTGCTAATGATGAATGGTAATGGTATTGAAAGAGTAGGTCGTATTCAATTAAGACAGTTTGATTTCGAAAAGGCAGTCGACTATTATACGAACATTATAGGCTTAGATATTACAGGCCGCGATGAAAACAGAGTCTATTTAAAAGCTTGGGACGAATGGGATCATCATAGTGTTATACTAGAAAAATCTGATTCAGCTGGAATCGATCATATTGCCTTTAAAGTGACAAATAATGATGCATTAGATAAATTAGAACAAAAAATTGAACAATTCGGATGTACGGTAACTCGTGTATCAAACCGTACTCGTGTCGGTGAAGGAGAAGCGATACGCTTTATTCTACCGACAGGACATTCGTTTGAGTTATATCATGATATTGAATATGTTGGTGTTCCGACTGGAAGATTAAATCCACATCCTTGGCCAGATGGCCTGAGAGGAATTTCACCACATAGACTTGACCATGCACTACTTTCAGGTGATGATGTCCAATCAACAACAAGATTATTTACAGAGGCTTTAGGATTCGTTCAAACTGAAAAAGTCATTAGTGTTGATGGAGAAGAGTTAATTGCAAGTTTCCTTTCTACATCAATGACAGGACATGATGTTGCGTTTATTAAAGGTCCAGATGCAAAATTACACCATGTCGGTTTTTATTTAGATAATTGGTATCAAATTTTGAAAGCTTCTGACATCTTATCTCGTAATGAGGTTGAAATAGAAGTTACGCCGACTCGTCATGGTATTACACGAGGAGAAACGATTTATTTCTATGACCCTTCTGGAAATAGAAATGAAGTATACACTGGAGGATATGCTGTTTATTCTGATTTCCCAACAATTACTTGGACAGAAGACAAGCTTGGAACAGGAATCTTCTATCACCGTCGTCAATTAAATGAAACATTTGGTACTGTATTCTCTTAATAAACAATCGTAAACATATAAATGTAAAATAGGCTGTTTTCGCTTCATTAGGAAAACAGCCTTTTTATTTCAAGGAAGTTTTCACTATTTAGTAACAATTAATGATAAATTATTGAAGGAAGTGAATATAAATGTTTACGAATTAATATAAATAATGATCAAAGTTTCGTCTGTTCTGAGGAGGAAACTTTATTTGAAGCGGCACGTTCTCAAATGGTTAAAGTCCCATATGCATGTACACGAGGAGGATGTGGTTATTGTAAAGTAAAGGTTTTAGAGGGACAATATAAAATGGATAGGTATGCCAAGAGTGCGTTATCAGATGAAGAAGTTAATAATAGAATCGTACTACTTTGCAAAACACGACCATTAAGTGATTTACACCTTGAATTGAACCAATAGAAAAAGGTTGGTGGTGTTGGTGTATTCAACTATACCTTTTGCGAAAGAAAGCTAAGAAAACAGATGCGAGTTGAACAAAATATGATAGGATTCGATAACTTTGAACAATCATAATAGAATGGCTAATGCTGATCAATCAGAGAATCCATATGAAGAGCTATTACAAAAATATAATCATCTTCATTTGGCACATGAAATTCAACAAAAGTTAATAGCGATGGTTGTAAATGGAAGTACTTTAGATCAAATTATTAAAGAAGTTTTCAATCTCACTCAATTTCCAGGAGTGATTCATAATACAAATGGTCATCCCATCATATCTGTTGGGATAGAGTCGCTATCAAAAGGGTTAACCGCAAAAGTATTGTTTCAATATATTACAAGTCAATCCAATTACCCAGGATCTGTGGCGGTTAATACCATTGAACGGAATCAGAATCACTTTTTACTGATATCAAAACCCTTTTATATTCATGAAAAAAGAGTTGGTTACTGTTCGATTCTTCTTAAGGAACAAGATGAAACGGTATTAGAATTTGCCCAATTAATGATTGAAAAGGTTGCTTCTGTTTGTTCACTTTGTTTTTTCTATGAAAAGACAAAGTTAGATTCATCGGAACAAATGAAGAGCTTCTTTTTAAAGGATATCATGAATGGTCAATTCCATTCAGAAGATGAAATGATTGCTAAAGCAGGATTATTTCAATTTGATTTAAGTCATCCTTATTATATTTGTTATTTGGTCTATCATTGCAATTCAGAAGATTTTCAGAATGAGCTCGTTTTTGGTCGAGAAATCATTGAATCGATTAAATATTTTTTCAGTCAACATGATAAACAATTACTGATTAATCATGATGAGCATCATATTAACATATTTGTGAATGACCATTTTCAAAATAAGGAAGAAAAACAGCACTTCTTTCATTCGTTAATGACTTCTTTAACTTCATATTTTCCCGGGTCTGATTTTTATCTTGGAATCAGTAAAAGAACGCAATCTATTTTAGGTGCAAAACATGCTTATAAGCAGGCAATTGGAGCGATAAGAATGATTACATCTAAAACGAAAGTCATTTACTATGATTCACTAGGAGTCATTGGGGCTTTATTAAATGAAAAGAATGAAGAAGAAGTTCGAACCATGGCCAAGTCATTGTTAGGTCATTTAGAATTAGACTGTCAGAAAAGTATTGAACTAATCACGACCTTGTATTCCTTTTTGATAAATGGAGGTAATTTGGAAAAAACAGCGGAAGAGCTTTCTTTGTCAATTAGTGGTTTACGATATAGGGTTCATAAAATTGAAGAGATTCTTCAAACGGATATTCGTAATCCCGTTGTTAGCTGTCAATTATTATTAGCGATTCAAGGGTTAATTTTACTCGGAGATTTAGGTATTAATAACATCCTTGATCGATAGAAATCGATAAAAGCAGTAAGATTTTTAAATATAAATCTTACTGCTTTTTCTGTTATTGTTATCATTCTATTAATCTTCACATTCAGCCAATCTATGATAATATTAATAAAGATTATTTCATTTACAAATGGGATTCTCCTTAAGATGTAGGTTAAGGGGTGATGTTGGTGAGACAGAGGAGTCTTGAGTTGAATCCGAAGATCGAATCAAATGATGAGGAGAGTTTTTGGCAAGGTGTTAAAGATTGTGTTCCAACCTTATTAGGTTACTTAAGTATTGGCTTTGCTGCTGGTGTTGTTGAGAAAACGGCTGGGTTGAGTATGATGGAAATTGCCCTGATGAGCTTACTTTTGTATGCAGGTTCCGGTCAATTTATTGCTGCTGGAATGATTGCAGCAAGTAATCCGATTTCTGCAATCATTTTTACTGTTTTCTTTATTAATTTACGACATCTATTATTAAGTGCTGCTATTGCACCTTACTTTCAACATCTTTCACCAAGGAAGAATTTAAGCGTTGGTGCCTTATTAACAGATGAAACATTTGGTGTTGCCATTAATCATGCTCAAAATAAAAAACAAATCAGTTATAAATGGATGCTAGGTCTAAATATAACTGCCTACTTAAATTGGTTTGTAGCGAATCTTGCTGGTGGTTTTTTAGGACAATGGATTCCAAACCCTGAAGCGTTTGGTCTTGATTTTGCCTTGCCTGGTATGTTTATTGGACTCCTTGTTATTCAAATCTTAAGCCAGAAAAAATACTTCGTTGATATCATGGTAGCTTTAAGTGCAGTAGTGATTGTTGTTATCGTAAGTTTTTCTTCTTCTGGTAATGCAGGAGTGATCATCGCGACGATTTTAGCAGCAACGATAGGGATGGTGATTGAAAGATGGAGGTAAGTTGGACAATTTTAATCATCATTATTGGTTGTGCTTTAGTCACATTTGTACCGCGGGTTTTACCTTTGATGATCTTAAGTCAATTGGAACTACCAACGTGGTTAATTCGGTGGTTAAAAAATGTACCAGTAGCTGTAATGGCTGCTCTATTAGCACAAGAACTTCTTTTATCAAATAATCAATTTTCGATAATGGACAATGGACTTAAAATACTTGCAGCCATACCGGCTTTTATTATCGCAATCTTAACCAAAAGTTTGCTTGGAACCGTCATGGCAGGAGTTATTACTATGATGATTTTAAGGCTGATCGCTTTATAAGAGGCTCTTTTCTCAAACTTTGTTGCCTTTGGAGAGGAAAAAAGCTGATTGATCTTGTTTTCATGTTGAAATAGGTTATTATTTTTGAGAACAGAGCTGCAAATTGCATAAGAATGCGCAAATTAGCTTTTTCTACGTTAAAATCGGCCTTTGGATTTTAATAACAAACTTTACAAAAATAGTCTTATATAAAAAAACAGGCAGTTCAAACCGAATGATACCGGTCTGAAACTGCCTGTTTTTTAAGTTCTCGGTTTTAATTTTGTAAAGATATTATAAGCAAATAATAATACAGAAAGAACTAAAATAGTTGCAGAAACGGATACGAGTGGAACCCAAGCCGTTTTTCCGTATAACACAAATCCAAGACCTAACATCATAAACGGTAATGATAAATTATGAAGCCAAAAGTGAATTTTTGCTAGTTTGGTCGTAGCTACTTGTGGATAAAGAGTATAAATGATTCCAGCAACCGCCAAAGAGACCCAACCTAATAAATTAATGTGTACATGAACAGATGAAAGATGATAATCATGGGCAATTGACATAAACAATCCCATTAAAACCCCAATAGCGAAATACAATACAGAAATTCGAATAAATCTACTCGCCACCTGAATAACCCCCTTTAGTTTAAATGAACTACAATAAAATATATGCACTGTACAATAAAAGAAGAATCAGCTTGTAAAAATTATTTGTTAGGGCTTACAATCCATATGTAGTAAGGGTTTTGAGGGTGTTAGTGGGACCTCAAGCCGCAAATGTTACAAAACTATAATTCTTATACTTTCAAGCTCAGCCACTTAGGTTGGGCTTTTTTGGTGCTTAAACGAAATGTGTTATGGTTAGGAAGTAAATTATTGGTTTTAATTATGCTATAATAAAAGCAAAATTTATACGAAATAAGCAGGTGACATCAACGATGAGTAAACGCTACTTTACTATTGGCATGGCAGGCCATATTGACCATGGGAAAACGACATTAACAAAAGCATTAACAAATATTGATACCGATCGATTAAAAGAGGAAAAGGAACGGCAAATCTCCATTGAACTTGGATTTGCGCCACTGTATGAAGATGATGAATTACAAATTTCTGTGATCGATGTTCCAGGACATGAAAGATTTATTCGTCAAATGATTGCTGGTGTGGCAGGCATTGATCTTGTTGTATTGGTTGTAGCAGCAGAAGAAGGGGTTATGCCTCAAACACGGGAGCACCTTGAAATATTGAAATTTTTAGGCGTTAAAAATGGAATTGTCGCTATTACAAAAATTGATCGAGTCGATGAGGAATTTATCGAGTTAGTAAAAGATGACATCTTCACTGAATTAAAAGGCTCGGTTTTTGAACAATCACCATACGTTTTAGTGGATAGTCTTTCACGAAAAGGGGTAGACGAATTAAAAAACCTGATTATTGAAACCTTAAAGCATCAGGAAATGCGTGATATACGCGGTGCATTTCGTTTACCAATTGATCAAGTGTTTTCCGTAAAAGGACAAGGTACCGTTGTCAGGGGGACCGTATACGAAGGACATGTATCAGAGGGTCAAATCTTAAAAGTGATGCCAAAAGGACTGAACGTGAAGGCGAGACAAATTCAAGTCCATCATCATCAAGCAGCAGAAGCATTTGCTGGTCAAAGAGCTGCAATTAATCTTACAGGTGTGACGAAGGAAGAGTTGGAACGAGGGGATGTTCTCGTTTCATCCGAACATTTTATCGTAACGAAGACCATTGATGTAGCCATCCATGTTGTAAGTGATTTAGATTATATAGTGAAACAAAGAATGCCAATCAAATGTCACATTGGCACAGCAGAAGTGATGGGAAGGATTGTGTTTTTTGACCGCAATGAAATTGAGGGTGAGAATGATGAAATTCTTTGTCAGCTTAGACTAGAAGAGGAAGTTGTGGCAAAACGTGGGGACCGATTTATTATTAGAAGGCCAAGCCCTGTAGAAACGATAGGCGGAGGCTGGGTCATTGAACCACGGGGCGAAAAATATAAATTTGGTTATCGTACGATTGAACAACTGGAAAAGAAAAAAGTAGGTACGCCTACAGAACGGATTATCGCTGCACTGGTAGAAGGTAAAAGTTTAACTTTGACGGAGCTAGTCACGATAACAGCATTGGAAAAAGAAATGATAGTAGATGAGCTGACGAAAGATGAGTTTATTCAATATAATAAAACACAATATACGATCCGTTCTCTTGTAGAAACACTTCAAGAGGACTATACCGATCGAATTTCTTCTTACCATAATCATAATTCAATGAAAGTAGGAATAAATAAAGCAGAACTCTTTCATCAACTTGAAAAGGATTTTCCAAAGGTGCTCTTAGAATTTGTTCTGCAGCAGTCATTAGAAAATCAATATTTAAAGAAAAAAGATCAGTTTATCGCATTAGCTTCATTTGTTCCACATGTTCCAGAAAGTTGGAAAAAAAGAACAGATAATATGTTAGCTAAGTTAAAAAGTGATGGTTTTAATGTTGTTTATTTTGAAGAATATTTAAAAACGGAAGGGATTCCGGAACGCTTAAACAATGAGTTTAAACATTTTCTAGAAGAGCAGCAACAGATTATCTCTTTAGATGCTAAACATTATTGGCATGGAGATATTTTTCAGGAAGCACTTCGTAAAATGCACGCTGATACAGGAGCAGAATTTACACTTCAGGAAGCAAAAGAAATACTCGGCGGCCTATCGAGAAAGCTACTCGTTCCATTTCTTGAAAAATTAGATGGAATGGGGTTAACAAGACGGGTTGAAAATAATCGTGTATGGAATGAGAAAAAAGATACCAATTCTAGTATTTAAGTTCGATTCCTACTGGACTGATATTTCTATCTTGTTTGAAAAGGAGAATTGAAAAATGAGCAATTGCCAATTAGATCATAGTCATGAAGATGTACAAAAGAAATATGAATCTCAAAAAGAGTTTCTACCAGAAGATATGATTCCTTTATTCCAACAGTATTTTTCAAAAGAGCATACGCAGAAAAATCTAAATGAGATGTTTCATTTATTAAAAAAATACGATTTGTCTTCAGATGAAGAAAAAGAGAATAGAAATACTCAATTACGGTTATTATTAAAAAATGAATAGAATCAGGCAGTAAGTAGGTTCATTATTTAAAGAAAAAGTAAACAAGAAAAAGGATCTTTACATTTAATAAGATCCTTTTTCTTAAACTTTAATGATGTCTAGTTTCGTAAAGGATGTTGTTAAAATCCAAAGGCCGATTTTAACGTAGAAATAAGCTATTTTGTACCTTCGTATAAATTTTGCAGCTCTTTTCTCAAAAAATAAAGTCCAATATGAACGTGAGTACAAGGACAATCAGCATTTTTCTCTCCAAAAGCAACAAAGTTTGAGAAAAGAGCTCTAATGTGTCAGCTGTTCAGACCATTCTTCGACATTCCAAACTTTCGTAATCCAACCTTCGTAAAATTCAGGTTCATGGCAGACGATCACGATTGTTCCTTTATAAGCCTGTAATGCACGCTTTAATTCATCTTTTGCGATTACATCGAGAAGGAAGAAAGGCGTCTTTTAATATATCACGGATGGTCTTTCCGGGGGTTAACACAGTATGTTGATCAAGATATCCATACTGAACATTTGGTGTCCAATCCACTTTTCCAGAATCATGTATCAGTTGTTTTGTCATGATGTTCATTAGGGTAGATTTTCCCACTCCATTTGCCCCAACAAGGCCTACGTGATCCTCTGCGAGCAGTCTAAAAGATACATCTTTAAATAATGTACGGTCACCAAATGTATGACTTAAATTTTCAACAGTTAATAAACTCATTTATCAATTCCTCACTTTAATAAAATCCTCGTTTTTTTATCATACTAGATTTTTTAAAATATAACTACAGTAATATTTTAGGAACATATTGTACCTATAACAAATCATCGTAAATAATGAAATGACTTTATTTGTAATTTTTTGTGTATTTATGATTATATCAAGAAAAAATTTTAGGTTGATGTGTAATATTCAAAAAATATATAATTAGACAATTTTCGATATTTACGGTAAATTTAGATTATAGTTTGATTTTATTATTGTAAAATAGTTCAGGGGGTAATGGAATGATTCGATATAAAAAATTGGGGTATGTCGTTTTAAGTGTTACAGATCTAGAAAAATCAGCAGATTTCTATGAAAATATGGTTGGTTTGCAATTTGTTGAACGTGATAATGAAACCGTATACTTAAGAAGTAGTTACGATCATCATAATATGATCTTAGAACAAGGATCTGAACCTGGTCTTAAACGTGTTGCGTTTGAACTTGAGAAAGCTTCTCAATTCCAAGATGTTTTTAATTACTTAACTGACAAAGGTTTAAATCCAATTGAATTAAGTGAGAAAGAAACTCAAAAGCTAGCACAAGGTAGAACACTACGTTTCAAAGATCCATATGTTGGCGTTACGTATGAATTCTATGTTGAAATGATGCAATTAGGACTTCCATATAAATCTACACATGGTTTGGATATTGAATGTCTACTGCACGTAGTTTATGAATCTCCACATTTAGAAGAAATAACAGACTTCTTTGTTAATACATTAAACTTTAAAATCTCTGATTTCTCAGGAAGAGAAACAAACTTCGTATGGTTAAGAGCGTTCCCTAACCCATGGCACCATACTTTTGCGGTTACAAAAGGACCTGAAAATAAATTAAATCACTTAGCTTATAAAGTTGGAACGGTTGATGATGTTGGGATTCAAGTTAATCGCTTAAAAGATCAAAATGTTCCTATTCTTTTTGGACCAGGAAGACACCATCCATCAGGAAGTATTTTCCTTTACTTTGCTGATCCAGATGGAATGGCGATTGAATATAGCCAAGGTATGGAAGCATTCCCAGAAGAAGGCGCTAGAGAACCACGTCGTTTAGAGCCAAGTAAAGAAACAATTGACGAGTGGGGCGGAACTCCTCAACCTGAATTTGGTCAAGTAGGTAAATTATTTACTGATGATCTTGAAAAAGTTAATAATTAATCATTCGTAAAGAATATTATATATTTATTTTTTAAAAAGTGGCTGAGGTAAGGTTAAAAATAAGCTATTCGTACGCATACGAATTTCTAATAAGAATAAAAGTGAGTATGTGTACGTCTGGCGATTTTTAATCATGACTGATGTTTAATAGAGTAGAACAAATTGGAGGAGGAACAAGTTTGTCTAACGAAAAATTGCGCATCGATTTCCATGCACATATCATTCCAGAAAATTTTCCTGAATTTAGATGAAAAATACGGTGACAATAGATTTCCAACATTAAAACATACATGTGATTGTGGGGCTGAAATCTATAAAGATGGTAAGTCATTCCGTAAACTTGATGATAATGCATGGGATCCAGAAAAACGTATTGCTCAAATGGATGAAGAAGGAATTGATGTACAAGTTCTTTCACCAATTCCAGTTACATTTTCTTATTGGGCAGACGCTGAAAAATGTTTAGAGTTA
Organism: uncultured Bacillaceae bacterium; assembly: GCA_963708895.1. Taxonomy (GTDB): domain Bacteria; phylum Bacillota; class Bacilli; order Bacillales; family Cytobacillaceae; genus Bacillus_BD. The sequence continues at coordinate 78,954 of CAVPUE010000006.1, forward strand.
TCAAAAGCTCAAAATGACTTTATTGCTTCTGTTGTTAAGGAATACCCTACTCGTTTTGCTGGTTTAGGTACTGTGCCATTACAAGACGCAGATTTGGCTATTGCTGAAATGGAAAGAGCTATAAATGAGTTAGGCTTAAAAGGGATTGAGATTGGTAGTAATGCTAATGGTAAAACCCTTGATGATCCTGAAATTTTAAGATTTATTGAAGCTGCAGCCAAAATGGATGTACCTCTATTTGTTCACCCATGGGCTACTGTTGGTGTGGAAAGAATGCAGAATCATAATTTTATGTATTCAATCGGAATGCCATCGGAAACAGCTCTTGCTGCTGGAAGTTTAATTTTCAGTGGAATTTTAGAAAAATATCCTAATTTAAAAGTTTGTTTCTCTCATGGTGGAGGATCATTCCCATATGTGTTAGCACGAATCGATCAAGCTTGGGAATCATGGCCAAATATTCGTACAACTGAAGAAAAGCCAAGCCATTATGCTAAACAGCTTTATTTTGATACGCTTGTTTATGACCCTAAAAATCTTCAATTTATGATTGATAAATTTGGGACAGACAAATTGATAGCAGGCTCTGATTATCCATTTGTACTACGTGAAGTTCCATCTGGAAAAGTTGTTGATCTGATTGAAAATGTTTCAGATGAAGATAAGCAAAAAATGCTAGGCGATAATGCTGTTAAGTTTTTAGGCCTAAAAAAAGCTGATTATGTTAAAGAATTGACGAAGTAAGAAGAACTACTAAAAGAACCTTTTCTTTTCGTTTCATACGATTAGGAAAGGTTCTTTTTCATTCATATTCCGTTTTATATACATTGAAAGATGGTATGCTCCTTTAGTGTAGGATTTAGTTTAAACATGACACTGTTATAAACCTGATACTTATAGGTTTGAAGTAAAGCTTGTTTAAACGTGTACCCTCTAAAATATAGCTCGATTTGTTTATTCACATATCTAATAATTTGCTCTTTATAAATTAATTTCCTCTTCTTTATTTTCTCCCGTGTATCTTCAGTTATGGAAAAAACAAGACGGACAATTGAATACTCATTATTTCCGCAATATTCCACTAAATTCATAGATGAATCCCCCTTATTCCCTTGTCAATATAATTAATTAAAAATTAACAATAAATTTACATTTATTTATATTATTTTAATACAACTTAATTAAAAATCAACACTTCCGACAAAACTTGTCAAAATATTTTGTTATAACATAATATTTTCAATATTTCTTTATATTTAAACAGTGATTATATATTGTACTTTTAAGTGTGTTTAGATTAAGATGTTTTAAGATGAAACTTTTTTGAGAAACTGCATATTTTAAAATTAGAATTTAGGTAAAATTTTTTTCTTTAAAAGTTGCGTAGGGTAAACTTTTTAAGGCTAGGACAAAATCTAGCGTGATATAAAATAGGAGGTAACAAAGTGTGGAAAATGTTGTTTTAGCATTATCATTAACTCTTTTTGCGGGATTGGCAACAGGAATTGGAAGTATCTTGGCTTTTTTTACATCACATACAAATACAAAATTTCTATCACTTGCCCTTGGATTTTCAGCAGGTGTTATGATATATGTTTCAATGGTCGAAATCTTTGTGAAAGCAAAAGACGCTTTAGTTGGGGCAATGGGGGCAGGACCAGGAAACTGGGCAACCGTCGGTGGTTTTTTTGGAGGTATGCTTTTAATTGCCATGATTGACAAATTCATTCCAAAACAAGGAAATCCCCATGAATTAAAAAAAGTGGAGGAAATGAATTCATCCAAATAAGGTTACTGCTAATCCAGAACTATTGAAGATGGGTAAATTTACAGCGTTGGCAATCGCGATTCATAATTTTCCAGAAGGGATTGCTACATTTACATCTACGATACAAGATCCATCGCTTGGAATTGCGATTGCCATCGCGATTGCGATTCATAATATACCTGAAGGAATTGCTGTATCTGTTCCCGTCTATTTTGCGACTGGAAGCAAGAAAAAAGCATTTAAATTATCTTTTTTATCAGGGTTATCAGAACCAATTGGAGCAATCCTTGCCTTTTTAGTATTGATGCCTTTTATCAATGATATTATGTTCGGTGTTATTTTTGCAGGGGTAGCGGGAATCAAAATGACTTTATTTGTAATTTTTTGTGTATTTATGATTATATCAAGAAAATTTTAGGTTGATGTGTAATATTCAAAAAATATATAATTAGACAATTTTCGATATTTACGGTAAATTTAGATTATAGTTTGATTTTATTATTGTAAAATAGTTCAGGGGGTAATGGAATGATTCGATATAAAAAATTGGGGTATGTCGTTTTAAGTGTTACAGATCTAGAAAAATCGGCAGATTTCTATGAAAATATGGTTGGTTTACAATTTGTTGAACGTGATAATGAAACCGTATACTTAAGAAGTAGTTACGATCATCATAATATGATCTTAGAACAAGGATCTGAACCTGGTCTTAAACGTGTTGCGTTTGAACTTGAGAAAGCTTCTCAATTCCAAGATGTTTTTAATTACTTAACTGACAAAGGTTTAAATCCAATTGAATTAAGTGAGAAAGAAACTCAAAAGCTAGCACAAGGTAGAACACTCCGTTTCAAAGATCCATATGTTGGCGTTACGTATGAATTCTATGTTGAAATGATGCAATTAGGACTTCCATATAAATCTACACATGGTTTGGATATTGAATGCCTACTGCACGTAGTTTATGAATCTCCTCATTTAGAAGAGATAACAGACTTCTTTGTTAATACATTAAACTTTAAAATCTCTGATTTCTCAGGAAGAGAAACAAACTTCGTATGGTTAAGAGCGTTCCCTAACCCATGGCACCATACTTTTGCGGTTACAAAAGGACCTGAAAATAAATTAAATCACTTAGCTTATAAAGTTGGAACGGTTGATGATGTTGGGATTCAAGTTAATCGCTTAAAAGATCAAAATGTTCCTATTCTTTTTGGACCAGGAAGACACCATCCATCAGGAAGTATTTTCCTTTACTTTGCTGATCCAGACGGAATGGCGATTGAATATAGCCAAGGTATGGAAGCATTCCCAGAAGAAGGCGCTAGAGAACCACGTCGTTTAGAGCCAAGTAAAGAAACAATTGATGAGTGGGGCGGAACTCCTCAACCTGAATTTGGTCAAGTAGGTAAATTATTTACTGATGATCTTGAAAAAATTAATAATTAATCATTCGTAAAGAATATTATATATTTATTTTTTAAAAAGTGGCTGAGGTAAGGTTAAAAATAGGCTATTCGTACGCATACGAATTTCTAATAAGAATAAAAGTGAGTATGTGTACGTCTGGCGATTTTTAATCATGACTGATGTTTAATAGAGTAGAACAAATTGGAGGAGGAACAAGTTTGTCTAACGAAAAATTGCGCGTCGATTTCCATGCACATATCATTCCAGAAAATTTTCCGAATTTAGATGAAAAATACGGTGACAATAGATTTCCAACATTAAAACATACATGTGATTGTGGGGCTGAAATCTATAAAGATGGTAAGTCATTCCGTAAACTTGATGATAATGCATGGGATCCAGAAAAACGTATTGCTCAAATGGATGAAGAAGGAATTGATGTACAAGTTCTTTCACCAATTCCAGTTACATTTTCTTATTGGGCAGACGCTGAAAAATGTTTAGAGTTATCAAAAGCTCAAAATGACTTTATTGCTTCTGTTGTTAAGGAATACCCTACTCGTTTTGCTGGTTTAGGTACTGTACCATTACAAGACGCAGATTTGGCTATTGCTGAAATGGAAAGAGCTATAAATGAGTTAGGCTTAAAAGGGATTGAGATTGGTAGTAATGCTAATGGTAAAACCCTTGATGATCCTGAAATTTTAAGATTTGTTGAAGCTGCAGCCAAAATGGATGTACCTCTATTTGTTCACCCATGGGCTACTGTTGGTGTGGAAAGAATGCAGAATCATAATTTTATGTATTCAATCGGAATGCCATCGGAAACAGCTCTTGCTGCTGGAAGTTTAATTTTCAGTGGAATTTTAGAAAAATATCCTAATTTAAAAGTTTGTTTCTCTCATGGTGGAGGATCATTCCCATATGTGTTAGCACGAATCGATCAAGCTTGGGAATCATGGCCAAATATTCGTACAACTGAAGAAAAGCCAAGCCATTATGCTAAACAGCTTTATTTTGATACGCTTGTTTATGACCCTAAAAATCTTCAATTTATGATTGATAAATTTGGGACAGACAAATTGATAGCAGGCTCTGATTATCCATTTGTACTACGTGAGGTTCCATCTGGAAAAGTTGTTGATCTGATTGAAAATGTTTCAGATGAAGATAAGCAAAAAATGTTAGGAGATAATGCTGTTAAGTTTTTAGGCCTAAAAAAAGCTGATTATGTTAAGGAATTGACGAAGTAAGAAGAACGACTAAAAGAACCTTTTCTTTTCGTTTCATACGATTTGGAAAGGTTCTTTTTCATTCATATTCCGTTTTATATACATTGAAAGATGGTATGCTCCTTTAGTGTAGGATTTAGTTTAAACATGACACTGTTGTAAACCTGATACTTATAGGTTTGAAGTAAAGCTTGTTTAAATGTATATCCTCTAAAGTATAGCTCGATTTGTTTATTCACATATCTAATAATTTGCTCTTTATAAATTAATTTCCTCTTCTTTATTTTCTCCCGTGTATCTTCAGTTATGGAAAAAACAAGACGGACAATTGAGTATTCATTATTTCCGCAATATTCCACTAAATTCATAGATGAATCCCCCTTATTCCCTTGTCAATATAATTAATTAAAAATTAACAATAACTTTACATTTCTTTATATTATTTTAATACAACTTAATTTTAAATCAACACTTCCGACAAAACTTGTCAAAATATTTTGCTTATAATATAATACTTTCAATATTTCTTTATATTTAAACAGTGATTATATATTGTACTTTTGAAGTTTAGTTTAGTTTAAGATGTTTTAAGATGAAACTTTTTTGAGAAACTGCATATTTTAACATTAGAATTTAAGAAAAATTTTTTTCTTTAAAAGTTGCCCAGGGTAAACTTTTTAAGGGTAGGACAAAATCTATTGCGATATTAAATAGGAGGTAACAAAGTGTGGAAAATGTTATTTTAGCATTATCATTAACTCTTTTTGCAGGATTGGCAACAGGAATTGGAAGTATCTTGGCTTTTTTTACATCACATACAAATACAAAATTTTTATCACTTGCCCTTGGATTTTCAGCAGGTGTTATGATATATGTTTCAATGGTCGAAATCTTTGTGAAAGCAAAAGACGCTTTAGTTGGAGCAATGGGGGCAGGACCAGGAAACTGGGCAACCGTCGGTGGTTTTTTTGGAGGTATGCTCTTAATTGCCATGATTGACAAATTCATTCCAAAACAAGGAAATCCCCATGAATTAAAAAAAGTGGAGGAAATGAATTCTACAAATAAGGTTACTGCTAATCCAGAACTATTGAAGATGGGTAAATTTACAGCGTTGGCCATCGCGATTCATAATTTTCCAGAAGGGATTGCTACATTTACTTCTACGATACAAGATCCATCACTTGGAATTGCGATTGCCATCGCAATTGCGATTCATAATATACCTGAAGGAATTGCTGTATCTGTTCCCATCTATTTTGCTACTGGAAGCAAGAAAAAAGATTAAATTATCTTTTTTATCAGGGCTATCAGAACAATTGAGATTTGATTTTTATATTATTTAAAGCATTTAAATTATCTTTTTTATCAGGGCTATCAGAACCAATTGGAGCCATCCTTGCCTTTTTAGTATTGATGCCTTTTATCAATGATATTATGTTCGGTATTATTTTTGCAGGGGTAGCGGGAATCATGGTATTTATCTCGCTTGATGAATTATTACCAGCTGCGAAGAAGTATGATGAAGCCCATACTTCCATTTATGGATTGATAGCGGGTATGGCCGTAATGGCGGTCAGTCTTTTGGTTATTATTTAAGTTCTTTTCTCAAACTTTGTTGCTCTTGGATAGAAAATAGCTGATTGTCCTTGTACTAACGTTTAAATTGGACTTTATTTTTGAGAAAAGAGCTATAATACTGCAACCGAAGAGAAAGCTGGTGAAGAAGCAACAGATGTTAACACAACCGCATCGATTGTGAATGAACCCGATGCCTTTGTAAAAGCGGTTAGTGAAAATGGAACATGGATTATCGCAACACTTAGTGATATCAATATCGATCAAGATGTAGTTGTTGCAGGAGAATTCCATGATAAAAACGATAATACAAAAGACTTATATCGTAAAATTGCCCCTTATACACAAGATGCGGATAAGAAAATTGTTGATTCATACACAATAACAGTGCCAAAAATGACGATTCAAAGTCCTAATACAAAAATCGCTGGTGGTACGATTAAAGGGGATGTATACGTAGAAGCAGAAGGGTTTAATCTTTCACAGGAAGCTAAAATAGAAGGAAACATTTTCTATGCAAGCGAAGATGTTAAGGCTTCAGCGGTTATTGAAGGGGATATTACAGGTACGCAAGAAGTACAATCTTAGGTAAATGAATAAAGTGGCTCAGGCAGATTGCCTGAGCCACTTTATTGTCCATATAGCTATAGAAAAAAGAGATAGATAATAAACATTAGGAACATGAATAGCGAAAATACGTTAGAAACCGATTGAATTGGCCTGACATAAAGTGAATTTTTAGTTAATAATTGTCAAAAAATATACAAATATATGGTTTATTTATACAAAAAATCTATGATACAATGAATCTATAGAAAAAAGCAATCATATTAGAGGAGGAAACACCCATGAAATTCAAGCCATTATTAGTAAGCGCTTTACTGATAGGAACGCTAGGAACGTTAGCAGCATGTGGTTCTGATGAAGCAGCAGAAAAACCAAAAGAAGAAGTGACTGAACAACCCGCAGCAGAAGAAAAAACAGATGCAGTAGCAGCAGCATCAATCACAGCTGATCCTGCAGAATTTGTAGCTGCATTAGGTGAAAATGGAACATGGATTGTCGCAGCGCTTTCTGATATCACTCTTGATGAAGAACTAGTCGTAGCAGGCAAATTCCATGATAAAGATGATGCAACTAAAGATGTTTATCGTAAATTAGCACTTTATACACAAGATGATGATCATAATGTAACTGGAACCTTTACATTAACAGTACCTAAAATGACAGTAGAAAGTCCGAACTTCAAAATTCAAAATGGTACAGTAAAAGGTGACGTATATGTAAATGCAAATGGATTTACACTTACAGAAGACACAACAATTGATGGTAACCTTTACTTTGCAAGTGAAGATGTTAAATCAGCCGCTGTTATTGAAGGTAAAGTAACAGGAGCACAAGAAGTAAAATAATCATTAAAAAAGAAGCAGACTTCATTAAGTTATCGAAGTGTGCTTCTTTTTTTGCCTGTTAAACATAAATACGAATCAATTGCTTTTTACGCCATAAATGATGCAGGCTACCCCGCCAAAAATCCATAGTATTTTCGCTAATGAAATTTTATCAGCCATTCCAATTAGTCCTATTGTGGTTGTGAGTAATAAAATAATTGGGCCAATCAAGGCAAGAGAACTATTAATAATCAGTGCTTTTTCAATGTCATTGTATTTTAGAAATAAGAAAGCGACAAATATTTCGATACTCCCGGACAAAACACGAAGTAGTGCCATTCCAATAATTGCTTTTTCAAGTAAATGAAACATCGTTTTCCTCCCTTACGTGCATACTCCCACATAAATATATGCAGGAACTTTGAAAAGAAGGACAAGTTTTAAGAGTATTGGAATTTTTATTGTAAGGCTTTTGGTTAACTTCATTCTTTCGTAGGCTATTCTTATTATTTATATATGACTTTTGTGATAAATTCCTGTTTTTTATCGAAAAATGTCATAAATGAATGTATAATGGAATAATGCAATAAGCAGAAAGAATTTTGTTAGGGAGGATATCGAGTGATGGAATGGGCCATAGCCTTATTATTTGCTGCAGCAGTCGTGCTGCTCATTTTATCGTTTAGTAAAAATAATCAACAATCTAAAGGTTTTGAGAAACAATTAGAGGAAACTACTTTTACTTATATGGAAGAGATTAATAAACTGCAAGAGCAAATTCGAAATTTGGAATTAGATTCTGAAATTATCGCCGTTCAAGCAGGATTTGTGAATGGATCAGGACAACAACGCCTTTTATATCGTGAAATTCTTGATTTGTATAAACGTGGATACTCAGCTGAAAGTATTGCATTAAAAAAGCAATTATCAGCTGATGAAATCGAACAGTTACTTTCTCCTTTTAAACAGTTAAGTGATGAAGGGAGTTATGTAGCAGATGACATCTAATTCAATTCGTAGCTTTGCTTTTGGCATTTTGATTGCAGCAGGAGTGTGTGGTTTAGTTTACTTTACAGCCCCAAATGAAGCAAATGGTAATAAGGAAACGGAAACTCAAAAAGTTGTGGAAACAGCGTCTCCAGAAGAAATGAAGAAATCATTAGAAGACCAAGGATATATCATTCATACATCGGAAGAATGGAATAATGTTGTTTCAAATTCGCTAGAAAAAGAAGAGCAACAAACGCCAGGCGAAGAAAAAGTGATTTATCGTACAATGATCTCTGTTTCTTCTGGTATGACAAGTATTGATGTTGGTGATGTTTTAAAACAAACGGGAATTATTGATGATTCATTTGCTTTTTCAAAAGAGGTTGAAAATCGTGGTTTATCAAGTGGCTTGAAACCAGGGATCTATGAAGTGAACAATGAAATGTCATTAGATGAACTTATTGCTGCTATTTTTAAATAGTTTACTAATATCATTCATCTCTGTAAAAACAAGAGGTATGCTATGTTAAATGGTAGCCTCTTGTTTTTTGTTTTATTAATATAGTTTCTTGAACTTTATTAAATACTGAATTTTCATAATTAAAAAACTACTAACATTATGTGCTAAATACACATTTTAAACAAATCTCCTCGTCCGTTAAAAAGATGAAACTCATCATCATATCTCGATCATCTCTTAAAATAAAAAATGATAAAGAATGACTATTAATGGTTGCTGCCAAGATGTGCATATGAACGATTTTTTCGTTCATGATAAATAATAGTAGAAATGATCATATTTATGGAGGTATTAGATGAGAGCTGTAACCTATCAAGGGAAATATTCAGTGAGTGTTGAAAATGTAGAGGATCCAAGGATTCAAGACACCCAAGATGTTATTGTGAAAATTACCTCGACCGCTTTATGTGGATCAGATTTGCACTTGTATCAAGGGAATATCCCGTTACCGATTGGATATGTGATTGGCCATGAACCAATGGGAATCGTTGAAGAAGTAGGAAAAAACGTGACGAAGGTAAAAAAAGGGGATCGAGTAGTGATTCCGTTTACAATGGCTTGTGGAACCTGTCCATACTGTGAAAATCATCTAGAAAGTCAATGTGATCATGCAAATCCACATTATGATTCCGGTGGCTATTTAGGCTATTCGGAGAAATTCGGAAACTATCCAGGTGGGCAAGCAGAGTATCTTCGCGTGCCGTTTGGAAACTATACACCTTTCTTAATTCCGGAAGACTGTGAGCTTGAGGATGAACGACTATTATTTTTATCGGATGTATTACCGACTGCCTATTGGAGCGTTGAAAATGCAGGAGTAAAAGAAGGCGATACCGTTATCGTATTGGGATGTGGTCCGGTTGGTCTGATGGCGCAAAAGTTCGCCTGGGAAAAAGGGGCTGAACGGGTTATTGCTGTTGATTATTTTGATTATCGATTAAACCATTCCAAAAAAATGAATAGAACAGAAATCTTTGATTTTACTCAGTTTGACGATATGGGAGAAACGCTGAATGAACTCACAAAAGGGGGTGCCGATGTTGTGATTGATTGTGTCGGCATGGATGGGAAAAAGTCACCACTCGAGTTTGTAGAGCAAAAGCTAAAATTGCAGGGCGGAACAATCGGACCAATTCAAATTGCAACGAAAGCTGTAAGAAAATGTGGTACTGTTCAACTGACTGGAGTTTATGGTGGATTATACAATATGTTCCCATTAGGACCATTTTTCACAAGAAACATTTCGTTAAAAATGGGTCAGGCTCATGCACGTAGTTACATGCCCGTGATTTATGAAAAAATCGTAAAAGGGGAATTGGATCCGACAGCTATCATTACACATACCATGCCATTAGAACAAGCTTCCGAAGGGTATCAGCTCTTTAATGATAAAAAGGATGATTGTATTAAAGTGGTTTTTAAACCATAGTGGGTATCTGCTTCAAACCTAAGGATAAAATTGATAGGACATTTTCTGGATAAATAAAAAGGGAAATCCTTGATATATAAGGATTTTCCTAACGTCCCAGAAGGGATTCGAACCCCCGACCTACAGTTTAGGAAACTATTACAATTAGGTATTAATAAGAGACCACTGCACAGTATATTTTCCGCTATCCATTATTTAATTAGGCCTTACTAGACATCAGTACAATCATAAAAAGATTTTTGACATAAAACAGTATTATAACTTTAAAAGTCGGTGATTTTCGTGACGGTTATCTCTGGGAAAGAGTATTTAGATAGGATTAATCGAATGAAAGCGGAAGTTTGGATAGATGGGAAACAGGTTGAAGGCAATATTTCAGATCATCCATCTTTCGCTGGAGTAATGAAAAGTCAAGCAAGATTATATGACCTTCAGCTTGAAAAAATGGATGTAATGACTTATTCATCCCCAAAAATAGGGGAGAAAATTGGATTATCCTTTCTTGAACCAAAAACAAAAGAAGATCTTGAAAAACGACGACTCATGGTTCAAGAATGGGCCAAAACTAGTGCGGGAATGTTGGGGCGATCACCAGATTATATGAATACAGCCGTCATGGCGTTTGCTGCGGCAGCTGACATTTTTGCTGGTGAAAATAGAGGGTTTGCAGAAAATATGCGTAATCTATACGAAAAAGCGAAAAACAACGATTTGTCTTTTACTCATACTTTTATCAACCCACAGGTAAATCGTTCATCATCATACCTCGAAAACTCCACTAAAATTATTACAGCCCAAACCATTCAAAAAAATGATGATGGGATCGTTGTAAAGGGAGCCCGTTTATTAGCAACCCAAGGCGGAATAACAGATGAACTTATTGTTTTCCCAACATTCCTGGCATCTTATAATAAAGATTTTGCCTATGCATTTTCTATTCCTAGTAATACTCCAGGATTGAGGTTTATTTGCCGAGAATCATTCCGATATAAAGAATCTGTCTTTGATCATCCACTTGGTTCACAGTTTGATGAAATTGATGCCATCGTTGTCTTCGATAATGTTACAGTTCCATGGGACCGTGTCTTTTGTTATCAAAATCCGGAAATTTCTGAAAAAGTCTTTTCAGAAAGTGGTTTTTATCCACTGACGGCACACCAAATTACATCCAGAAGAATTGTTAAAACTGAATTTATTCTCGGTGTTGCACAAATGATGGTCAATACAATTAATGTTGGAGAATATCAACATATTCATGAAAAGATAACAGAGGTGATTTCGGGATTAGAAACTCTTAAGGCACTATTACTAACCTCCGAAGTGAATGCAAAATTAGACCAATGGGGGACAATGGTTCCTGACTTCCCGCCATTATACACAGCTATTTTAATGTATTCCCGTCTTTATCCTCGTTTTTGTGAAATTTTGCAACAGATTGGAGCAAGCGGACTTGTATTGATTCCGAGTGAAGTTGACTTTTTGGCTGATATTAAAGATGACCTCGAAACTTACTTACAAGCTACTAATGCAAACGCAAATGATCGAGTAAAACTTTTCCGTCTAGCATGGGATATAAGCATGAGTGCGTTTGGCAGTAGGCAATCGTTATATGAACGTTACTTTTTCGGTGATCCAGTAAGATTGTCAAGTGGTTTCTATCAAAACTATGATAAGGATCCATCTATGTCACTCGTAGATACCTTCTTAAAAAATATTCAAGATAACTCTTAGTTTGATGAAACCTAAGCTAAACAAAAGATGTAGTTGTTATAATGAAACGTGGGACAGTCTTTTGAAGACTGTCCCTGACTTTTTCTCCGGATCTTTGAAAAAAACTAGTTCATTTCGCTTGATTGATTCATTCCAACTTAGCGTTATTCAAAATTTCCGTCTTGTTCTAATCTTTTAAATTACTTTTGGCAAAGAGAATCATTTATACATATATAAACATATAAATAGAGAAAAGCAAGCTCTACTGATATTCCACTAACCATAGTTGGAGGAGGCTTATGGAAAAATTAAATTCCGGAATAGAAATAGGTGTTTACACTTTTGGAGAGTTACTTTGCGATCCTTATAGTGGTAATTTAATAAGCGCAAAACAGCGGATAAATGAAATAATACAGGCAGCTAAACTGGCGGATGATGCTGGACTTGATGTATTTGGGATCGGTGAGCATCATCGTTTGGATTTTGCTGTTTCAGCTCCCCACGTTATATTAGCTGCAATCGCCCAAAATACAAACCAAATTAAGCTGATAAGTGCAACAACCGTTCTGAACACAGTGGATCCTGTCCGTTTATTCGAGGACTTTGCAACATTAGATATCATTTCAAATGGCCGTGCTGAAATTGTAGCGGGGAGGGGGGCATTTGTGGAATCTTTTCCACTGTTTGGATACAACTTGGATGACTATGACTATTTATTCTCTGAGAATATTGAACTTTTATTAAAATTAAACGAGAACGAGCGTATTACTTGGAAAGGCCATTTCCGCTCAGAACTCAAAGATGCAGATATTTCCCCTCGTCCCATACAACAGAGAATCCCCATTTGGATAGGTGTAGGAGGTTCACAAGAAAGTGCAGAACGTGCTGGTAGGCTAGGGGAAGGGTTAATGTTAGCCGTGCTTGGAGGAGACCCTATCCATTTTAAGCCACTTGTCGAGGCCTACCAGGATGCGGGATTTAAGGCTGGCCACAATTCAAAAAAACTGAAGGTAGCAGTTGGTTCACATGTTTATATTAGAGAAACATCTCAAAAGGCCAAGGAAGAGTTCTACCCATATTATACAAACTATTTCCAGCATTTTATGAAAAACGGAGGGCAATTGAAGATCTCCCAAACAGATTTTGAGCAAATGGCCGGTCCAAATAACAGCCTATTTGTCGGGAGCTCTCAGGAAATTATTGAAAAAATTATACGCCAACATGAATTGTTTGGACATCAACGCTTCCTTGCTCAAGTGGACATAGGTGGTTTACCTTTTAATAAAGTTGCTAAAAACATAGAGCTATTAGCAACTGAGGTTGCTCCGGTGGTGCGAAGGGAAACTAAAAAAGGCTGCTAAAAGAAAAAACTTTAGCAGCTTTAGATTTGTATGTGATGGAATAACGGCGCCCCATCACTAAGATATGAAATATTTTATCAGGCCCTGTAGTATCGTTGAAAACAGAAAAAACGTTAATTTAACGATGTACATTAACCAAAATCAAAAAACTGTTAAAAACATTAAAAATAAGCGTTTTCGTTTTTTATATGTCCCAGAAGG
>CAVPUE010000007.1:0-125804 GCA_963708895.1 uncultured Bacillaceae bacterium
TAATTAGTCATTGACTAATTTAATATGCCGGCCTAGCTCAATTGGTAGAGCAACTGACTTGTAATCAGTAGGTTGGGGGTTCAAGTCCTCTGGCCGGCATTTTTTCCTTATTTTTAGGATTAAACCATATACGGAGGGGTAGCGAAGTGGCTAAACGCGGCGGACTGTAAATCCGCTCCTTCGGGTTCGGCGGTTCGAATCCGTCCCCCTCCACCATTTTTGAATATAAATAATAAGATAGGATAAGCTAATAACTGTCCTTTTAATATTTACATATTGGGCTATAGCCAAGCGGTAAGGCAACGGACTTTGACTCCGTCATTCGTAGGTTCGAATCCTGCTAGCCCAGCCAAACAAATTGTCCCACAGGGGATTTGATTTGCGACAAAAGCCAAAGGCTTTTGCCGCAAATGATCACTGCACTGTCTTAGTTTAGGATTATATTACGAGCCATTAGCTCAGTTGGTAGAGCATCTGACTTTTAATCAGAGGGTCGCAGGTTCGAATCCTGCATGGCTCATAAGAAAACGTTAATAAGAAGCATAAGAGATTTTTTAAATAAAATCTCTTATGCTTCTTATTTTTATTTTATGACTAAACCCCGACCAAATTATTGAGAAATGGGCCTTTCTACCATCCGCTCAACACCATCCCAGCCATTATTTAAAAATACTCCAACATAATAGTACCGATTCTATCGAAATATACTTATAATATAAATAATGGGAATATTCTATTCTAATGATAATCAAACAAAAGGGGTTGTTGAATCGTGAAAAAGCTTTCGATTATTGGGATGCCAATGGATCTTGGTCAAATGCGTCGTGGCGTAGATATGGGACCTAGTGCAATTCGATATGCAGGGATTTACGAAAAATTAAACAAACTCTTTGATGAAATAGAAGACTTGGGAGACATTCCGATTGGCAGACCTGAAGTAGTTATTGATCCAAATACAAATTTGAAAAACTTGAACCTAGTAGCTGAGAAAAGTGAAATTTTAGCACAAAAAGTAGCAAAGGTAGTGGAGGAAGGTTCTTTTCCATTAGTATTAGGTGGAGATCATAGTATTGCAATCGGAACTTTAGCAGGACTCGCCAAACATTATCATAATTTAGGTGTTATTTGGTTTGATGCACATGGAGACTTGAATACCGTTGAAACGTCTCCATCAGGTAATATACATGGAATGCCACTTGCTGTTAGTTTAGGATGGGGCCACAAACGATTAACCAATATCGCTGGGTTCAGTCCAAAAGTAAACCACAATCATACTGTCATTATTGGTGCTAGATCATTAGATGAGGGTGAGAAAAGGCTGATTAAAGAAAAAGGCATTAAAGTATATACGATGCATGAGATAGATCGTTTAGGAATGACAAAAGTGATGGAAGAGACGATTATATATTTAAAGGATAGAACAGATGGCGTTCATTTATCATTTGATTTAGATGGATTGGATCCAAATGATGCTCCAGGTGTAGGAACACCTGTAAATGGCGGTGTAAGCTATCGGGAGAGTCATTTAGCAATGGAAATGTTGGCAGAGTCTAATCTAATTACCTCAGCTGAATTTGTTGAAGTGAATCCGATTCTGGATGAGAAAAATAAAACGGCCTTAGCAGCAGTTGCTTTAATGGGTTCATTATTTGGGGAAAAACTATTATAATTAAATGTGCGGTAACTTTTATCGATGGTTGGGTTACTGCATATTTTTTGCAATGGAGAATATAGGGAATACAAGTGCAACAATAATAGTAAGTTTATTTGTGAAAAATGTACATAGAATATATAGATTTAATTAATTTTTTAATATAAAAAGGTGAAACCTTTTCGGGTATCGATACGTATATCGAGTAGCCGCATGAAGCGGAGGTTAAAAAATGGAAGTCCTCATAAAAAAAAGAATCAAACAAGTATTAAAAGGTGATCAAAATGCCTTTGGGGAAATTGTTGAAATGTATAAAGACAAGGTCTATCAGATTTCCTATCGAATGCTTGGCAATCGACATGAAGCAGAGGATATCGTACAAGAGGCATTTATTCGTGCATATGTGAATATTCAACGCTATAATTTGGAGTTAAAATTTTCAACATGGCTTTATCGAATTACGACGAATCTTTGCATTGACCGTATTCGAAAGAAGAAACCCGATTATTATTTGGATGCAGAAGTGAAAGGGACAGAAGGGCTAACGATGTATTCTCAAGTGCCTTCGAAGACAACCCTGCCAGAAGATGATGTGGAAAGCTTAGAATTACAGGATACCATTCAAAAAGAGATCATGAAACTGCCAGAAAAATACCGCTCGGTGATTGTCTTAAAATATATTGAAGAATTATCACTTAAAGAAATTAGTGAGATTTTAGAAATGCCGTTAGGAACGGTTAAAACGCGAATTCATCGTGGAAGGGAATCTCTTCGTAAACGACTCCAACATATGTGATAAGAAGGTGAATAACTTTGAAGTGTCCGGCTAAAATCGTAACGTATATGCATGAGTATTTAGATGAAGAGATCTCTGTAGAACATGAAAGGGAATTGAGAGATCATATTCATAGCTGCCCAGATTGCTACGATCACTTTCATCAATTAAGAAAAACAATTGCCCTTGTGCAAAGCATGTCACATATACAAGCACCCGCTGGATTTACAGAAAAAATCATGGCCAGTCTTCCTAAAGAAAAGAAAAAGGTTGGTGTGCAGCGATGGTTGATGAAACATCCATTCTTAGCAGCGGCATCTCTCTTTATTATTTTAATGGCAGGAAGTTTAGTAACAGCCTGGAATGCAGACCAACAATTCTCTGTTTCCAAGCAATCTAATCTTATTGTTCAAAACGATACGGTGATTGTCCCTGAAGGCGAAGTAGTAAAAGGGGATGTGACTGTACGGAATGGAAATGTACAGATTGAGGGGAAAGTTGAAGGTAATGTGACAATCATCAATGGAGAAAAATATATGGCTTCTGCCGGAAACGTAACAGGAGATATTAAAGAAATTAATGAAGTATTTGATTGGATATGGTATCATATTCAAAAAACAGGAAAAGAAGTTCTAAGTATCTTTGATGACGAAGATAAAGCCTTAGAATCCATATAGTGCTTGGATAATCTCTGCTCATGCAGAGGTTTTTTCATCTTCTTTTTGATAACTTGAAGAATATGGGTTTCAGGCGAGCATGATATATGGCATTATGGTATAATAATATGATTATAATTTTAGAAAAAAATGTAATAGGATAAAATAAATTGTACCAACGCTTATTAAACAAGATGGAGGAAGAACAATGAGATTTTCAGATCTCCCATTGATGATGTATTTAGCTAATGCAGTTGATATTCTCCTCGTTTGGTACGTCATATATAAAGTGATTATGATTGTTAGAGGGACGAAGGCAGTTCAACTTTTAAAGGGAATATTTGTCATTTTAATTGTCCGTCTGATAAGTGAGTATTTCCATTTTCAGACTTTATTCTGGCTCACCGATCAAATTCTAATTTGGGGATTTTTGGCAGTCATTATTATATTCCAGCCAGAAATCAGGAGAGCGCTTGAGCAATTAGGAAGAGGTAAATTTTTTGCGAGAAGTGGATTACACGAGGAAGAACTCCAAGAAGAACTTGTTGAATCCATTAGTAAAGCGGTAGACTATATGGCAAAAAGAAGAATTGGTGCCCTGATTTCGATTGAAAGGGAAACAGGGATGGGGGATTATATTGAGACAGGGATTGAAATGGATTCAAAGATTTCATCCGAGCTGTTGATTAATATTTTTATCCCGAATACGCCACTACACGATGGTGCCGTAATTGTTCAAAAGGATCGAGTGGCAGCAGCAGCTTGTTATTTACCACTATCAGAAAGCCAATTTATCTCCAAAGAACTAGGCACTAGACATCGTGCTGCTATCGGAATTAGTGAAGTAACGGATAGCCTTACTGTAGTGGTATCGGAAGAAACGGGGAGTATTTCTTTAACAAAGAACGGGAACCTACATAGGGATTTGAGCAAGGAAACCTTTAGAGAAATGCTTAAAAATGAATTTCAAGCATCGAATTCATTAAAACAAGCTTCTTCCACTCGATGGAACTGGAGGGGAAAAAGACGTGGATAAATGGCTGGATCAACTAACGGATAATAAAACGTTTATGAAATTGGTAGCTTTAGTCATGGCTTTTCTCCTTTTTGGTTCTATTTACGACGAGAATATGGGAACAAATGATGTCAATGTACCAGGTGATGCGGATGTGGCCATCATTGCAGGGATTCCTGTGAAAAGTTATTACGATACGGAGAATCTTGTCGTTACCGGTGTTCCTGAAACCGTAGAGGTGACCTTAGAGGGGCCAACCCCAAATGTCCAAGCAACAAAGACGCAAAAGGATTTTGAGGTTTTTGTTGATTTAACAAAGGCAAAAGTGGGCAAGCAACGAGCAACGTTACAGGTTAAAGATTTATCGAATGGTTTAACCGCTTCGATTAATCCATCCTTTATAGAAGTCAATGTACAAGAAAAAGTAACGAAAGATTATACAATTGATATAGAGTATGATAAAAAAATGATTGCTGCGGGCTATGAAGTGGGGAGTCCTGTAATTGAACCTAGTAAGGTAACAATCTCTGGTGGAAAAGATGTAATGGAACAAATTATTTACGTTAAAGCCACTGTGGGATTACCAAAAGATACAAAGCAAACCGTTAACAATACAGCAGCCATAAACGTTCTGGATAAAGAGCTAAACAAGTTAAATGTTATACTTGAACGAGAATCAGTAAAAGTAACGATTCCAATTGAGAAATTAAGTAAAACCGTTCCGATTGAGATTGTTGAAAAAGGTTCATCTCCAGAAGGAATTGTTATTGATTCGATTAGTTTAGATAAGAAGGAAGCAACCATCTCAGGTAATAAAGAGACACTTAATAAAGTGGAAAATGTAAGGGTAGAAGTTGATCTTAGTAAGATAAGTGAAAGTGCGGAACTTACACTACCTGTTATCATTTCGGATGGACTAACTGAAGTCGACCCAAAACAGGTGGTAGCAACGATTAAAGTGAGTAAGACAGAGGCAGCAGCTGATAATTGAATCTGATTCCAGATGTCAGATGCTGAGGAAACTACAATAGCTGCTGAGGAAAAGGGGACAAAGTCCTTTTCCAATATCGCGATACAACTAGAAGGTGTTGCTAGATAATCATAAAGTATCAATTAAACAACCATCAAATGGAAGAACAAGCCTTAAGGTGATGGGGACGAGCACTGAGTTAACGAAAATAAGCGAAGTTGATTTTCAGGTAGTTGCTAATGTGACTGATTTATCTCTAGGAGACCATGAAGTGAAAGTAAGTGTAGATGGTCCTAAAGAAGTAAGCTGGGAATTAGCGGATCAGTCCATCAACATCTCTATCACAGAAAAGGATGTTTCTTAAAGTAAAAAGATTAATGGAAAAGATTTCATTGCAGTAACCATTTATAACAAGTAAAATATATGACAGCTGATAAAAATGAAAAAAGGAAAATATTAGTAATTGTCAGATAGAGATGAATTAACTAACCAATCTATATCGATAGACATGGAAACCTAGAAGGAGCGATAAATAAATAATGGGTAAATATTTTGGTACAGATGGAGTTCGAGGTGTAGCGAATAGCGAGTTAACACCAGAGCTAGCATTTAAATTGGGTCGTTTTGGCGGATATGTTTTAACAAAAGATAAAGAACGTCCAAAGGTTTTAATAGGCCGTGATACACGTGTTTCAGGTCATATGTTAGAAGGAGCACTTGTTGCAGGACTTCTTTCAATTGGAGCAGAAGTCATGCGTTTAGGTGTGATCTCAACACCTGGAGTTGCTTATTTAACAAAAGCCACAGGTGCACAAGCCGGTGTCATGATTTCTGCATCACACAACCCAGTAGCTGATAATGGGATCAAATTTTTCGGTCCTGATGGGTTTAAATTATCTGATGAACAGGAATTAGAAATAGAGAATTTAATGGATGTAGAAGTGGATGAATTACCACGTCCAGTTGGATCGGATCTTGGACAAGTAAATGATTATTTTGAAGGCAGTCAAAAGTATCTTCAGCATTTAAAACAGACAGCTGACGAGGACTTTTCAGGCATTCATGTTGCATTAGATTGTGCACACGGGGCGACGTCATCGCTAGCGACGTATTTGTTTGCTGACCTTGATGCTGATTTATCGACAATGGGAGCTTCACCAAACGGTTTAAATATTAATGAGGGTGTTGGATCCACACATCCTGAAGCGTTAGCGGAGTTTTTAAAAGAAAAGGGTGCAGATGTAGGACTATCATTTGACGGTGATGGCGATCGTTTAATTGCCATTGATGAAAATGGAGAAATCGTTGATGGCGATCAAATTATGTATATCTGTGCAAAGTATATGAAAGAACATGGTCAATTAAAACAAGGTACTGTGGTCTCAACGGTCATGAGTAATCTTGGTTTTTATAAAGCAGTAGAGGTTCAAGGAATTCATAGTGTTCCAACGGCTGTAGGAGATCGTTATGTTGTCGAGGAAATGAGGAAGAGTGGATATAATTTAGGTGGAGAGCAATCAGGCCATATTATTTTCCTTGATTATAATACAACTGGTGACGGACTTTTAACAGGTGTACAATTGATTAACATTATGAAGATCACCCAAAAGCCATTATCAGAACTTGCGAGTGAGATGAAGAAATTCCCGCAAAAATTGGTGAATATTCGTGTGAAAGATAAGTACCATGTAACGGATAATGAAAAGGTAAAGAGCGTGATCGCTGAAGTTGAAAGTGAAATGAATGGTGATGGACGTATTCTCGTTCGTCCTTCTGGAACAGAGCCACTAGTACGGGTAATGGCAGAAGCATCAACAGAAGAGCTTTGTGAAGCTTATGTCAATCGGATTGCAGATGTAGTCAAAGAAGAAATGGGAATATAGCATTTATATATGCATAAGGGAACTTTTTGATTCTCTTATGCATATTTTATTAGTGAAACCTCGAAAGTGGTAGTTACTGTTAAGGCTAACCGCATTTACCAGATTGACTGAGGTTTCAATTTATTGTATGATAATCGTGTTTCTACTTTAGGTGAGGTGGAAACTTACTTTTGTAAAGGAGGGAATATGAAATTTAGGAAATCGTTTTACTAAAGCGCCTGGACTATATCCTCCGAGAAATGGATATAGTTGACGAGGAGGAGGTTTATCGAAGCATTCGGCGGATGCCTCCCGGTTGAAAAGTACAACCGAAAAGTCTTTCTCTAAATCATTAGGGCAACTTAATGGACAAAAGGAAAGGTATACTTTCAAAAATAGAAATAAGAGATAAGGGGACAAGATTGTCCTCAGTAACTGTTTAAGATGCCTATCAAAATATTTTAGTCGACCGATCGACTGACATTTTGTAGCCATTTCAATTAAACAAGTTATAAAGTCTTCTTGTCCCCTTTTTAGGGAGGAAAAGAAGTATATGTGTGGTATTGTTGGTTATATTGGAAGCGAAGATTCTAAAGAAGTGTTATTAAAGGGCTTAGAAAAGCTTGAATATAGAGGTTATGATTCGGCAGGCATCGCGGTAATGGGAGAGAATGGCGTTCAAGTTTTTAAGGAAAAAGGTCGTATTGCGGATCTACGAAATATCGTGAATGATGGGGTATTCGCTAAGACTGGGATTGGACATACACGTTGGGCAACCCATGGCGTACCAAGCCAATATAATGCACATCCGCACAAAAGTGCCTCTGGACGTTTCACCATCGTTCATAATGGTGTTATCGAAAACTATGAATTGCTTAAGAACCAATATTTAATGGATGTTCCATTGATAAGTGATACAGATACCGAAGTAATCGTACAACTAATTGAATTAAAAGTGAAGAAAGGTCTTTCTGTTGAAGAAGCATTTTGTCAATCACTTATCGAAATAAAAGGATCCTATGCGATTGCCTTGCTTGACGAACAAAATCCTGATGTCATCTATGTTGCGAAAAATAAAAGTCCTTTATTAGTTGGGATTGGTAAAGAGTGTAACGTTGTAGCAAGTGATGCGATGGCCATGCTTCAAGTGACAGATCAATTTGTTGAGCTTATGGACCAGGAAATTGTCATTGTCACAAAAGAGAATGTAACGATTAAAAACCTACAGGGTGACATCATTAAGCGTGCTCCTTTTACAGCTCAACTTGATGCGAGTGATATTGAAAAAGGGACGTATCCGCACTTTATGCTGAAAGAAATCGATGAACAGCCACTTGTCATTCGTAAGATTATTCAAGAATATCAAAATGATCATGGTGAACTTACGATTGACTCTGAAATCATTGAAGCGATGGGTGAAGCAGATCGAATCTATATCATTGCAGCTGGTACTTCTTATCATGCTGGACTTGTTGGAAAACAGTACATTGAACAATTAGCCCGTATTCCAGTTGAAGTTCATATCGCAAGTGAATTTAGTTATAATATGCCATTGCTCTCAGCAAAACCATTGTTCATCTTTATATCGCAAAGTGGAGAAACAGCTGACAGCCGCGCTGTATTAGTTCATATTAAAAAACTTGGCCATCAGGCTTTAACGATAACGAATGTTCCAGGGTCTACTTTATCAAGGGAAGCAGACTATACTTTATTACTGCATGCAGGTCCAGAAATTGCAGTTGCCTCTACGAAGGCCTATACGGCTCAATTAGCGGTGTTAGCCATTTTAGCAGAAGTAACGGCTAGAAGTACTGGTAAGGAAGTAGAGTTAGATCTTATCAAGGAATTAGGGATTACAGCAAATGCCATGGAAATCCTTTGTGATTCAAAGGATGAAATCGAAAAAATGGCTTATGAGTATGTGCAAAGTACGCGAAATGCGTTCTTTATTGGCCGTGGGATTGATTATTATGTTTGTTTAGAAGGTGCCTTAAAGTTAAAGGAAATTTCCTATATTCAAGCAGAAGGTTTTGCTGGTGGAGAATTAAAGCATGGAACGATTGCCTTAATTGAAGAAGGTACGCCGATTATTGCTTTAGCGACACAAGAAAGTGTGAACTTAAATATTCGAGGAAATGTAAAAGAAGTGGTCGCACGTGGAGCGAATCCGTTAATCATCTCCATGAAGGGTCTTGAAATGGAAAATGACCGCTTTGTCATTCCTGCTGTAAATGAGTTATTAACGCCTCTTATCTCTGTAGTACCATTACAACTATTTGCGTATTATGCAGCACTACACCGTGACTGTGACGTTGATAAGCCAAGAAATTTAGCAAAATCCGTTACAGTTGAGTAAAATGGTTTTATGGAAAAAATCTTGTTGTATAGAAAAATTAAAGTTGGAATCGTACAAAAAAAGATGGAATCTGTGTATAACTTTTCAACATTAATAGTAAAAGGTTTAGAAGATGTATACGTTTTGATATAATGGAAACAATTTAGGCATTACGTATCGTTGATTTAGTGGTGATTAAAATGAAAAAATTTTCTACTCGAAAAAAATTAAAAATAAGTGTTTTTAAAAAGAGGACTATCCTACGGGATAGTCCTCTTTTTTGGATAACTTCATAAAATAATATTTTTATGAAGTTACTTTAGAACTTTTAAGGAGAAAAAATATGGCGAAGAGAAAAAGAGAGAATTCAACAGAAACAAAAATTGAACGGTGGATTAAAGAGGGTAGGGGTCAAGGGGAAGGAACTAATTATCAACCGTGGTTGGAGATTCAAGATGTTGCTTCAGAAGGTTATGCAACGAGAAATAAAGGTTGGAAGACGCAACGCAAGCATTATTTCCTATCAGAACTTGAACTTCAATACTTTTATACATTGGAATGGTCTCCATATGTCGTGGATGTAAGAGAACAATATCCCTTATTGCAATTTTCCTCACCGTATTTAGAAAGAACAATCGAAATTGCTGAAAGGCTTGGCATTAATCATCCCAAAGAAAATGGGAGTACTGGGCCTTTGAAAGTCATTACAACAGATTTTTATTTAATTGTGAGAACACAATCTGGTTTAAAAACAGTTGTGAGAAGCATTAAACCGACTAATAACTTAACTGTAAGAGAATTGGAAAAGTTCGATATTGAAATGACATTTTTTTAAGGAGATAGGGATAACTGATTGGGGAATTGTGACGGATAAGGATATACCAAAAAACTTTTATAAAAAATATTAGTTGGTTTTATGATGCAAAGACATTGGACAATCGTCCAAAATTGGAACTTGAGTTAGTTAGAAAATTGGAACCTAGATTATACAAGGCGATAAAGACAGAGGATTTAGGATTATCTCAACTTGCATTGAAGTATGATGAGGTATTTGGACTGGAATATGGTTCCTGTTTATTTATCATCAAGTATCTACCTGCAAACAAAATCTGGCAAATGGACATCATGAATAAGCTAATCAATCCATCAGAGAAAATAGAGATATTTGATAAACGAACGAATCAAATAACGGA
Organism: uncultured Bacillaceae bacterium; assembly: GCA_963708895.1. Taxonomy (GTDB): domain Bacteria; phylum Bacillota; class Bacilli; order Bacillales; family Cytobacillaceae; genus Bacillus_BD. The sequence continues at coordinate 10,458 of CAVPUE010000007.1, forward strand.
AAGATTAGGAGGAATATCATGACAATTCATGTTAATACATTAATTGAATTTAGAAATCACGAGATGGAGAAAATTGCGATTGAACGAGTTCTTTGGATATCACCTGATTTAGAGGATATTGTTTTATTCAATATCGATGAAGAACAACGATATTTTCCAACGATTAAATCTTATTCTTAATTGGAAAAATCACTAGCAACTCCATATGTGTCGATCCTTAAAATTGATCCATATAAAGTGTTAAATGTACCGGAACAAAATTACTTAGAAAAACACAAGAAAATAAGAGACAAGAAATGGGCGATTATAAAAGATTATGTTGAGAAGGAACTCTATATATGAACCAGATTTACTAAAAGAATTTGTGGCAGAAATTAAAAAGAAAACAGGTGAGAGATCAAAAAGAATATACTCAGCATTAAGAGAATATTGGCGTGGTGGAAAACTATTAATGCTTTATTACCCAATTACGTTAATAGTGGCGGTAGAGGGAAACAAATGTTTCATGATAATAAAGTCGTTTAAATCATAATAAAGTTGTTTAAAAAATAATAAAGTCATTTAAAATTAAAATGTCGATTATGCTATTTAACAAACGGGCCATTTAGTAGAAGAAGGATATGGTAAACTTAATTACAGATTAAATTAATAAAAGGAAGTACATAAATGACTATTGATAAAGACCTTGAGCAAAATATTGAAAGTACAAAGAAAAAGGCAAAATGGGGCTGTCTCGCTACTGCCGTACTTATATTAGGTCCAATCATTTTATTTGTAGGCTGGTTTTCTTACGGTATGTATTTCAAGGAAGTTACACTTGTGAATAGTCATTCTCCAAACAATATTAATACGATTAGAGTTGTTCAAAAAGGTTCGGCTTTTTTCTTTGGTCCATCTTCCGTCAGAATTAAATACGGTTGGTGGAAACATTTAGATAAAAGTATTGCAAATGATGGGAAAAATCTCGATTCCTCAAACGTTTCAGTAAGTTGGAAAAGTGATTATGAAGCAACAATAACTTTATACGGCGAAGAACAAGAAGCTGAAGTTGTGGAATTTAAAATACCGAATAAATCCAATGATTCTGTTGTTGAAGATAAATCAGATTCAAAGACTTTTGAAGAAGTACAAAAAGAACTCGGTTCCTTCACCTTTAAAACAAGTGAATCTCCAAATCTAATAAATATTATTGAGTTTAGAGAAATAACAAAATCCAAAGGACCAGAACCTAGCTCAACTGTAAGAATCTACTATGGAAAAAGGGGTAGCAGTTTAGAAAAATATAAAGAGTTTACTCCTACACAAATGTATACACCTGACAACTTCAACGCTTATTGGAAAAATGATGAAAAAGTTACGATTGATGTAATAAGGGAAAATGAAAAAGGAGAAACCTATATAGAGGATACCATCGAGATTGATTTGTCGAAATAAATTAATTTCTTTACAGGTTATAAAGGGTGCTTTCCTGTAACAAGGGTAGAAGAATAAATGGAAAAAGAAGCTGGGTCTAGCCTAGCTTCTTAATAAAAATCTATAAAGAATGGATAACTAAAAGATTCTCTAATTTGAATGATAAATTTAATTGGATCACCTTCATTACTTTCATTTTTCAGATTTTCACCTGTTGATTTATCTCCTTCATACCAGATCTTTCCGTCGCTGCTCTTCTTAATATCTTCGTTACCTTCAAAATATATCTCAAATCTGTCTTCATTATAATGTTTAAATATTTCTTTCTCGCTTAGTTCAGATGACAATTTCATGTATGCTGCGACAGTTGGATGTCCCCCACTTCCCCAAGGTCCTCCACCGTATAGAACATCATGATCAAAATCCTTGTCAATAACTTCTGTTTTTGGAGGAAGTGGGTAATCGAAAAGCTGGTTTGCATGGTTTTTAGCGTATCTGTGCTCTTGTCCAAAGATAAAGTAGAATAACAAACAAAAACCGATTAATATCAATAGTACGAAAATAAGACAACCATTTCTTTTTCGCAAAATATCCTCCTTGATGATATAAGCTCTTTATTTAATTGTATCAATATCTCAGAACTCGTACACCAACTATCGGAAATTGATAGTCAAAAGAACATTATTAGAGTATAGGGGGATAACTAAAAAAATTTAAGAAATGATCTTCAGCAATCGGGCGCTTTTCCTGAGCAAAGAATGTGTCCTTTTCTTGTGTTTCAAGGTTCTCATAGTTTGGTAATTAGTTATTGTCTGCGATTGTTGAATAACTTGCGTATGAAAATGACTCTCTTTGAACATAATAGAATCTAGATTAATGGATTTAAATAGTAGGAGAGTGAAAGAGTAATGTTATTATCAGAAGCATGGAAAAAGTATCAACAAGATAAAAAAATTGAGGGATACTCACCACTTACATTAAAAACATATTGTTTTCAATATAATCTCTTGTTACGATTTTTTGGTGATATTGACATGAGTGAAATTACTACTGAGAAACTAAAAGAATATTTAATACAGGTAGGAGAACATTTAAAGCCATCTAGTTTAGGGCACAGGGTTCGTTGCATTAAATCACTATTCAAATGGACACATGAAGAAGGCTATATCCCTAAAAATCTGCTGCTAAATTAAAAGAGCCGAAATTAGGTAAAAGAATTCCAAAGTTCCTTTCAGAACTAGAGATAGAACATCTAAGAGAGGCTTGTCATACAACGATGGAGAATGCGCTGTTTGAGTTTATGTATTCGACCGGCTGCCGTATTGGGGAAGTTGTAAAATTAAATTGTGATGATATTAATTTCTCAACGAATTCAGTCATTGTACATGGGAAAGGTGGTAAAGAAAGGGAAGTGTACTTTAATACTCGTTGCTCCATTTGGATAAAAAGGTATCTAGATGAGCGAGATGATAAGGATCCCTGTTTGTTTATTACGGAAAGAAGGCCAAACAGGCGTATGAGTATTGATAATCTGAGATATATTATCAAACGCATATCAAATGTGCTGGGATAAAAAAGAGTATTCATCTCATCAATTACGACACAGCTATGCTACACATATGATTAATAACGGTGCGACTTGAAGTGATCAGAGTCTGCTTGGTCATGAAAAAAAAAATAAAAAAAAAATTATTTATTTAATTTATATAATAATTTATAAATTTAAATATATTGTTATTTTATTTAATCGTTTTATAGTGAAAGAGGAAATAAAAAATTTGATGAATTTATAATATATATTTTATGATATATATGCTTTCTTTTATTTGTATGAAATTTAGCTGAGGATTAGTAAGAAATTTTTAGGTTATTATATATAGAGAATTACAACGGAAAAAGTAAAAATGGTTATTTACAGTAGCGCATATGGTTTATTGATATTATCGTAAAATAAAAGAACATAATTAAAGAAAAGTTTTTCTTATTTTTTAGATAAAAAGAAATTACGGTAGATATGATTGTATTCAAGAAGAGGTTCAAGAAATTATGAACATGTTAAAGACTTGCAGAAAAAATAAATATGCAGTACTTTTACATGATTTTATGGATTATCAAGATGAAGCAGCACAAGTGATGAACATAAGAATGATTTTAAAGTATTATTATTGGGAGGAGATAGAAAAGGTGAAAAAATGAACAATGATTTTAAAAGAAAACAGAAATATGAAAAAGAGATTATTAGTGAATTAGAAGAATTGAAAAAGAATTAGAAAAACTAGAAATATAGAGTTTTTGAAGAAAATTACAGTTGAATTAATATAATGAAAAAAAGCAGAAAAATATTAAGAGAAGTAAATGGAAAGAGACTGAAACAGTTTACTGCTTTGGATAATATATTATTTACATATTTAAAATTAACTCTGTTTACTATTATGGAAACCGATGAGAAGTTATAGGAATATTATTGATCATACATTTACTGTACGAATTTATGGAATTTAGAGACAGTAAAATAATGTATTTTGGATAGAAGCAGTAGGATTTAAAAAAACAATTGGGATGAAAATAAAAGTGGGGAAATAAAAATTTTTTTTTCAATGATGTGTATCAGAACAGAATATTTGGAAATATATCAAAAATAATGATTTTAATATAACAGAGAGGAATTTATAGATTGGAAAGATTAGAAACTACTGAAGAACAGTTGTTTCAGCTTATTTATTTTCTGAATTAATTGATACAGAGAAAGTTTTACAATTATTTGATGGGAAAATATGGATTTACTTTGGTTAGCAGTTGATACTGGTTTTGAAGAAATGATGAAGTATTTTGAAATTGGATTTAAGTATATTTGGCATGATGATGATATGATTTAGATCTAAGAAGGAAAAGGTTATTTGGCAGTAGAATATATCAGAAAGTAATATGCTAATATATGAGGGATAGAAATTCTCATGAGCAATTTTAAAACATTAACTTTTTAAAAGATATGAACAAAAGAAACAAACTTTATTGAGAACTAATTTTTAAAAGGATTAATATGAAATAAGGATTTCATCATTATGGAGTTGTATACAGGTACAAGAAGTTTAAAGTAGAAGAAAATGGGTGTGTATAGAGTTGATGAAGTAGTTTTGGAATTGGAAAAATATTTAAAAGTAATTATATTATGATAAAAATTTTTATTAAATTATAATAATTGAATATTATAATAAAATAAATTAAATATTTTTTTAAAAATAAAAAGAAAAAAAAAAAAGGCTTTGAGATAGAAAATAAAAAAGTAAATATAAATTTTATGTAATAAATAAAAAAATAAATGTTATAAGGTAGAAGATAGAAAAAAATTATAAAGAAGATGTATAAAAAATAGAATTATAAATTTATACGGGCTTTTGTGGAAGATTATAAGTAATTTTTGTAAGAGTGATAGTTTTTTTATTTGAAAAACTTTAAGTTGAAATTGAAATTTGATTTACTGTTGAAGAAATGAATAAATGGTTATTTTAATGAAATAGTAGTAAAACAATGGGTGCACATCAGATGGACGTAATATGCGTTCTTTTTATTTTTCAAATTCTTAAATTGTTAAATTTTAAATAAAATAAAATGTATATATTTTTTGATTCAACTTTTTTTGTACTGTTTTGGATTTTTTAATTATTTTATTTTTACTTTTCTTGTTGTTCCCGACAAGCATAAATGGTAAATGGGAAAGTAGATATGATATATATCAGAGCACGAGTGGGAACTGGACTTATTTCCAGTCTCCTCGTGTTTTTTGTTTCTAAAAGGAGATAATGTATATGGGAGATGACTGAATAATAGAAATAAGGTAAAATATGAATAGTGTGGAAACATCAACAGCGGCCACCAGATTTATTCAAAGGTGGCTGATTTTTGTTCTACTCTTGTAGAACGTGAATGATCTAAAGGAGAGAACTTGATTGAAAAATAGTAGATTAATAGTATTCTTTTTGATGTCCATAACGGTTCTGTTTGGATGTGGGAGTGAAGACTTAAACACCGTACAAAAAGAAGAAACAAGTAAGGAAGTTGTGCAACAAGAGGAAACGATGACGGATACGACCGAAACGGAAGCAGTTGAAGAGGAAGAAGTAACAACAGTAACAGAACAGCGGGACATAAATACGTTTGATGCAGAAGTGGTGTCTGTTACTGATGGGGATACCATTAAGGTCAGAATAAATGATAGAGTCGAAGCGGTTAGATTTTTACTGGTTGATACACCTGAAACGAAGCATCCCCGTCTTGGGGAACAGCCCTTTGGACAAGAAGCCAAAGCCTTTACGAAGCAAATGTTAGAAGGGAAGACGGTTCAACTTGAAAAGGATGTTAGTGATCGGGATAAGTATAATCGCCTTCTGTATTACCTCTATGTAGATGGAAAGAGTGTACAGGAAGAATTGCTGCGAAATGGATTGGCAAGGGTTGCCTATGTGTATGTACCAAATACGAAATATGTAGACCGTTATTATGAAATTCAAAAAGAAGCTCAGAAGAAAGGCGTTGGAATTTGGAGTATTGAAAATTACGCCCAAGAAGACGGATTTCATGAGGAAGTAGTAGAAGGGAATCAAGAATCCTTAAAGTCTAATGCCAACGAAAACGGAGACGGTCAATCTTCTGCTGTTCCATCGGGAGAGTGTAATATTAAAGGAAATATCTCTTCCAGTGGCGATAAGATCTATCACATGCCTGGTCAGCAATATTATGAGGTTACAAAGATAGATGAATCCAAAGGAGAAAAGTTTTTCTGTAGCGCACAAGAGGCAGAGAAAGCAGGATTTCGGGCCAGTCAACGTTAGTGTGTAGGGCTTATCCGTTCAATCAAACGTTTGTTTAATAAGAAAATTTACGTAAACAGCCTTTAAGAATACAAATTCAGGCTGGATCCAATTGTGGATTCAGTCTTTTTTTGTTTAGGCTCTTTTCTCAAACTTTGTTGCTTTTGGTGAGATAAAAAGAGGATTGACGTTGTTATCACGTTGACACTGGCCATTATTTTTGAGAAAAGAGCTACAAACTAATTGCGAATGCGCAAAATAGCTATTTCTACGTTAAAATCGGCCTTTAGATTTTAACAACAAACTTTAAGAAAACAGCCTTTGTTTAAGTAAGAAGTTCAAGACGTATACAAAATATATTGGAAATTGACCCACGTCAATTTTTAATATCCATTAACGTCCTATAATTAAGTCATAAACAAGATACAGGAAAAATAAAATATGGAGGGAACAAAGATGCAAAGATTTATATTAGGTAAGAAGAATCAGATTGCATTGATTAGTGCAATTTTAATTGTACTCGGATTTTTTAGTCATTTTGTTTTAAAGAACACGACTCTTTTCAATGTGTCATTCATTATCGCTTCCATTCTTGGAGCGGCACCCATTGCGATTCAGGCGTATCAAGCCTTAAAAGTAAAAGTGGTCAGTATTGATGTGTTAGTTACCATTGCCGTAATCGGAGCGTTCTTAATTCAAAACTACGAAGAATCAGCGATAGTAACGTTCTTATTCCTATTCGGTTCTTACTTGGAACAACGCACATTGAACAAAACAAGTTCGGCTATCAAAGAATTAACAGAATTGGCACCGGAAAGTGCATGGAAACAAATGGAAAATGGTGAATTTGAAGAAGTAGATGTTGATGATGTGGACGAAGGAGATATCTTGCTTGTTAAAACGGGCGCAAAGATTCCAGTAGATGGCACCGTTATAACAGGAGAAGGTCATATCAATGAAGCAAGTATCACCGGTGAAGCTGTACCTGTGAATAAAGTCATCGATTCTGGAGTCTTTGCCGGAACGATTTTGGAAAATGGAACGATTCAAATACGGGCAGACCGAGTGGGGGAAGATACAACATTTGGTAAAATCATTGAATTGGTAGAAGAAGCACAAGATTCTAAGTCAGAAGCAGAACGCTTCATTGACCGTTTCTCTAAATACTACACACCAGCTGTTTTAGTTCTTGCTTTCATCGTTTGGATATTCTCACGAGATATTGAATTAGCAATCACGATTTTAGTCTTAGGTTGCCCAGGGGCGTTGGTTATTGGTGTACCGGTTTCAAACGTTGCGGGTATCGGAAATGGTGCACGTAATGGTGTACTCCTTAAAGGTAGTGAAGTCATCAATGACTTTAGTAATGTCGATACAGTTGTCTTTGACAAAACAGGAACATTAACGGTAGGAAACCCTGAAGTTGCAGAAAGTGAATTCTATGGAGAGAACAAAGAGGAAGTTCTTGGCTACTTGGCAAGCGTAGAGCGCGAATCGGATCACCCTCTTGCAAAAGCAGTATTAAAAGACATTGGTGAAACTATCTTTTCTACAGTAGAAGAAACAGAAGTTGTAAAAGGCGGCGGAATTGTCGCAGTAGTAAACGGTCATCGCGTAGCAGTTGGAAATGTCGCTTTGATGGAAAAAGAAAACGTTGCGTTGAGCCAAAAGGCCAAAGAGGATGTGAAACGATTTGAAGAAAGTGGAAATTCCCTTGTTTTAACAGCTGTCGATGGTGAATTGAAAGTACTAATGGGCATTCGTGACCAAATTCGTCCTGGTGTGAAAAGGGATCTTCAAAAATTAAAGAAATTAGGCGTGAAAAACCTCGTGGTCCTTTCCGGAGACAACCAAGGTACGGTTGATTTAGTTGCTACTGAACTTGGATTGACAGAAGCACACGGACATATGTTGCCAGAAGATAAATCGGCTTATATCAAAAAAGTACAAGAAGAAGGGCGAATCGTCGCATTTGTTGGAGACGGGGTTAACGACAGTCCTTCATTAGCCTTAGCGGATATCGGGATTGCCATGGGAAGCGGAACAGATGTGGCAATTGAAACATCCGATGTGGTCTTGATGAATTCAGACTTCAGTCGTCTGCCACATGCCTTAGGTTTAACAAAAGCAACCGCAAGAAACATGAAGCAAAATATCATTATTGCAGTTGGTGTAGTATTAGTCCTTCTTGCCAGCGTGTTCTTTAGTGATTGGATGAACATGTCAATTGGAATGTTGGTTCACGAAGGAAGTATCTTAGTGGTTATCTTTAATGGTATGAGATTACTGAGCTATCGATTGAGAGGTAACTAATCTAATACAAAAGTAAAAATAAGACCTACTAAAATGAAAATTAATAAATGATAAAACTTGATGTGGGTCAATTTTTATTATTCAAAATCGAGCTATACTAGAATTAACAAGAGGAAGAGGTGGAACAAAATCTCTTCCTCAATATTAAAAAGTAAAGGGGAAATGAATCATGCAAAACGCAACCATTCAATTAGAAACGTTAGCTTGTCCATCATGTATGCAAAAGATTGAGAATGCAGTAAAAGGTTTAAATGGAATCAATAAAGAAAGTTTAAAAGTATTATTCAACTCAAGTAAAGTAAAAGTAGATTTTGATTCAGAGGCGTTGGCAATTGGTGAGATCGAAAAAGCCATTGAAGATTTAGGATATCCTGTCATCAAATCAAAGGTAAAGTCAGTCTAAGATAGATAACTAAATTTAATCAAGGGAGGAATGAATGATGTCAGAACAAATAAGAACATTTAATGAAGTTGTAGAGGAGTATTCTTCAAAATTGGATTTATTCACAACGGCAATCACACGTGCCCATGGTAAGCATCACCCAGAGGCTTTTGAAGTACGTGAACTATACGAAGCAATGAATGCAAAAATAAATGAAGCGGGCACAGACAAGCCAAACTTGGATGAAGAATTTACTAGATTACGTAAAATCACAGATCACTACACCATCCCTGGAGATGTATGTGAAACCTATGCAGGCACCTATAACATGTTATCGGAAGCTGACAAATCTTATCATGCTTAATAGTTAGTCATCTATTTAACTAAATTTTCAATCAAAAAATAATCAAGATTCAGGGCGGATCCAATCGGATTTCGTCCTTTTTATATTTTTCAACGCCAATCCAAACTCTTTTTAAAAAAATCGGCGTTATCCTCTATAGCAAGGTACAACACCGATGTTATAAATCTATTTTTGTAATAATTCTTCAAGTTTTTCTTTTATATAATCTTTTAATTGCTTTCCATCAATCGTTGTAATTCCTTCGTCCTCAAATGATGGCGTAACTTTGAAAAAGTTTATGATAAGCATATTCCCCTTTATTAAATATTCATCCATATGAAGTGGGGAAAATCTTACTTCTAGTTCTTCATGCTTTGAACTTCCTTCAGCATCTCTTTAGCTCTTCAACCATATCATCTATATTTAGCTTTTTAAGCGGCTTTACCATATTATCTGTATGGCTTAAATCTTCCATCATCCACATATTATTATTCCAAAAACGAGCTTCTTTCTTTGTCTTTTGCGATAGTATTTCTCTATTGGTAATAGCACTTAAAACCTTACGAACTGATTCTGCATTAAACTCATCATCGAATGAAGCTGCTAAACCTGGCATGGAGCCTATTTCGTTAAGATAGGATTCTGCAACCTTTTCCTTATCATTTGTAGCTTGCCAAAAATATAGCATGGATTCGATTTCTTCAAGATTTACTCTAATTCTTTGAACCATTTTTCTAATACCTCCGTAAAACGTATTATAAATCTATGTAGAATTTTGATATGGATAAATAATTATTCTGCAATATCTATTTAAACCCTTATTTATATATTATCACCAAAACTTCTAAATGTTATCTTTCGTCATGAAATGTTCATAAGTTGTATACAATCTTTGCTTTTTTTCGGCGATTTCTGAATTAAAGTTGGCAATGAAACCAAGGATATTTTAAAATAGTATGGTTTACAAGTTTCGGTATACATGAGATTTTAAAATATGACAAATGATAGAATAGATTAGATGGGTATTTATCTTATTTTGGAGGGAACTTGATGAAACAATTATTGAAATATTTGCCTCCCATTCATGAACTACAGAAGAATGAAAAGTTTTCCATGATCATGAATCAATATGGGATTGATCATACAAACATGACTGCCATTTTGACGAATGAATTAAGTGATATAAGGCAAATGCTTTTACAAAATCGAATGGACTGGAATAGAACCTGGAAATGAATTATTTATTGCAGAAATTTTTAATCGTTCGGAAAAAGTGATTAAACAGCAATTTCAGTACACGTTAAAAAATGTCATTAATGCGACTGGTACCATTTTGCATACAAATTTAGGAAGAGCACGATTAAGTGAACAGACGGTAGATCATGTCGTGAAAATTGCCTCTCAATATTCCAATTTAGAATACAAATTAGAAGAAGGGGAGCGCGGTTCCAGACATACTCATGTGGAAGAACTAATTAAAAGGATTACAGGTGCAGAAGCAGCAATGGTCGTTAATAACAATGCTGCAGCAGTATATTTCATTCTTCGTGCCTTTGCATTAGATAAAGAAGTGATTGTTTCCAGAGGACAATTGGTTGAAATAGGTGGTTCATTCCGCATTTCATCTATAATGGAAGAGAGCGGAGCAAAGCTTATTGAGATTGGTACTACTAATAAAACACATCTATATGATTATGAAAATGCAATAAATGAAGAAACACGTATGATATTAAAAGTACATACGAGTAATTTTAAAATAAATGGATTTACTGCATCTGTTGAAACAAAGGAATTAGTGGACTTAGCTAATCAACATGAACAAGTTATTTTTTATGAAGATTTAGGCAGTGGTGTTTTATATGATTTTCGTCAGCATGGTATTGGCGATGAGCCAGTTGTTGGAGAAGTTTTGAAGATGGGTGCGGATATTGTTTCTTTTAGTGGTGACAAACTTTTAGGAGGGCCTCAGGCGGGAATTATTGCCGGAAACAAAGACTTAATTGATAAACTAAAAAAACATCAGCTAGCTCGTGTTTTAAGGGTAGATAAAATGACTCTTGCTGCATTAGAGGGAACATTGATGCATTATCTAAAAGGAAAAGATGAACTTAAAAAAGTTCCAGTTATTAGAGATTTGTTAATAAGTAAAGAAGAATTGAAACTACGATCAGAGGGATTCAAGGAAAAACTTAATAAAGCCTGTACTTCATATCATGTAGACATAATGGAAGCAACAAGCCAGGTTGGGGGCGGAACAATGCCTGAAGTATTGTTACCTACATTTGTGGTTGTCTTAAAGCATCAAGTTATGTCCGCAGAAAATGTGGCAAAGACTTTAAGAATGAATGACACTCCTGCCATTATTGTCCGAATCCAAAGGAATGAGATCCTGCTGGATTTAAGAACAGTGACGATCGAAGAAGAAGAAATCATAATTAAGGTTTTAGCATCTATAGAATAAAACAATACTTTTACAAAAAGTTAAGTCGTTTTGTTCCTTTAGATATACGGATGTAGACTACATTTTGATTTGAAATGTAGTCCCGTAGTCCTCCAGTGTCGTAATAAGCGAATCTAAGTTTTTAAAAATTAACTGAGCAGTAATTTTGATAATAGTCAAATAATCTGATATTCTGAATGATTATACTTCAAATAGAACCGTTGACAGCTTAATTAGTAAGCTATATAATTAACTTATAACGTTAGTATATTAATATACTAGTATCTTTGATAAAGGAGTTGAACACGAAGTTAGAAGATGGAATTTAGTGTTTCATAAAAACTTCCATTCAAAAGAATATTTTTTTACAATTGAATGTAAGCGCTTTTAATATTTGTGTATAATATTCTTTGCAAGGTAAGGTTTTTATGGAATAAGGGCTTGTTATGTTAAGAAAGAAGAAGGACCTATTTTTAACCCGCAGCTCAGATGAATTAAGTGAGTAAGGCCTTTACAAACATAAGAGGTGTATAAATTGAGGGAAAAAGCAATCATAATTACGAATAATGTACTTTCAAAAGAAGGTTTTGAAAAAACGGCTGATGTGTTATTTGTAGAGGGTTCATTAATGGATGTAATGAAAACAGCTAGAGATTATGTCCACAAAGGGCATAGACTTCTAACACATCCTCTTATGGGTAGTATTAAGCCAAATGAAACACCCTTTAAGACGATCGCTATTTCCTATAAACCAGATAGCGTAGTTAACTTTGATTCCTTAAGCTTAATGGAAAATAGCATTGAGACCTCAGAAAAATTATTACATAATAGACCTCCAAGAGACTGGCCTAAAGACATTTTGGAAAAGGTTTATGAGGATTATAGAGTGATAGATTTTGATTTGATTTACAATGCTTTCAATATTTAAGAAGTTCTGCGGTAATATGTCCGGAACAAAATGTAAGCGGTTTATCGATTTGATTCTGTTTTATTACACTAAAAAATCCAAGCTAAATGTAAAAATGAACTATTTGTGAAAAAGCAGGTTAGTGTAAAAGTGAATTATTTGTGAAGTTATGGTCAATCGAATAGATTTAATGATAGAATCTATTTGTAGATAGCTTGATAAACAAAGGTTTTCTTCTATGTTCAGTTTTTAACACACTCGTAGAAGTAACCTTGAAAGAGGAATCAAAACGTACTATACGAGGAGGTAACAAAATGTCAAAGATTTACGACATAGTAATCGTAGGCGGGGGTCCTGCGGGGCTTTCAGCAGGACTATATGGTTCAAGAGCAAAACTAGATGTACTTGTAATTGAAAAAGCGAAGTTTGGTGGACAAACAACAACAACTGCTGAACTTGAAAATTACCCAGGTTCAATTCCTGATTGTACAGGCCCAGCTCTTTCACAAAGAATGCATCAACAGGCAGAAGAGTTTGGAACAGAGTTTGTGAAAGATGATATCGTTTCAGTTGATTTTTCAGGAGACATCAAATTCGTTAACGGTAAAGGTGCTCAATATCAAGGAAGATCTGTAATTATCGCAACAGGTGCAGAACCAAGACTTGCTGGTTTTGGTAATGAAATGGAATTAAGAGCAAAAGGAGTTTCATACTGTGCAACATGCGACGCTGACTTCTTTGAAGGATTAGATGTTGCCGTTATCGGTGGTGGAGACTCAGCTATTGATGAAGCGATTTATTTAACTAAGTTTGCTGAAACAGTAACAATTATTCATAGAAGAGATACATTAAGAGCTGCTAAGTCACTTCAAGAAAAAGCATTTAACAATCCAAAGATTAAATTTATTTGGGATTCAGTTCCTGTAACTGCTCATGGTGATGAAATTCTTGAAGGTCTTGAAATCAAAAATGTTAAAACTGGAGAAGTTTCAAACCTTGAAGTAAATGGTGTATTCGTATTCGTTGGACTAGACCCAATTACAGAGGCTTTCGAAGGACAGGTTGAACTTGAAGGCGGTTACATTCCAACTGATGTAAATATGGCAACGAATGTACCAGGAGTTTTCGCAGCAGGGGACGTAAGAGTTACGCCTTTAAGACAAGTTATTACAGCTGCTGCTGATGGAGCACTTGCTTCAATATCTGCAGAAAAATATATTGAATCAAAAGAACCATCATCTAGTTTAAGCTTAATAAAATAAATTTAAATTATCAGGAGGTAACAAAATGTTAGAGTTAACTAAAGAAAATTTCGAAGCAGAAGTTACTAATTATACTGAAAAACCTGTATTTGTTGACTATTGGGGAGACAAGTGTACTACTTGTATCGAAATGATGCCAGATGTTCATAAATTGGAAGAAACTTATGGAGATAAGATTAAGTTTACAAGTTTAAATACAACTGGAAATAGAAGACTTGCAATTGCTCAAAAGGTACTTGGTCTTCCAACAATGATTATGTATGTAAATGGAGAAAAGGCTGAAGTTCTAACTCCAGATAAAATTGATACAGTAGCTGATGTTGAAGAAATGATTAAAAGATTCTATAAATAATCACCGAAAACAACTTATTGTTAATAATGGCTTGCCTTTATATTAAGTTATAATCGGCATAGCCTTTATATAAATACACCCTGGGAGGTGAAGGCATTGCGCCTTGAATTAGGAAATATTTTTATTAAGGATGTACAGTTTGGACCCGAAACGAAAGTAGAAAACGGTGTCCTTTACGTTAACAAAGAAGAGCTTCTAAAAGAAGTTGGTGGAGACGAAAGATTAGCTTCAATCGATATTGATATCGTTCATCCAGGTGATGAAGTAAGAATTATCCCTGTTAAGGATGTTATCGAGCCAAGAGTTAAGGTTGAAGGAAAAGGTGGAGTCTTCCCTGGATTTATTTCAAACGTTGATACAGTTGGATCAGGTAGAACTCATGTATTAAAGGGTGCTGCTGTTATTACAACTGGTAAAATCGTTGGTTTCCAAGAAGGTATCGTAGACATGTCTGGTGAAGGAGCAAAATACACTCCATTCTCAAAGAATCACAACGTAGTTATGATTTGTGAACCAGTTGAAGGAATTCATCAACACGAACATGAAGAAGCAGTAAGAATGATTGGATTCAAAACAGCTACTTACCTTGGAAAAGCTGGAGCAAGCGTTGAACCAGATGAAGTAAAAACTTATGAAACTAAGCCATTACTGGAACAAGTTAATGAATACCCAGATCTACCAAAAGTTATTTATGTATACATGCTTCAAACTCAAGGTCTTCTACATGACACATATGTATATGGTGTAGATGCTAAGAAAATCATACCAACATTTATTTACCCAACTGAAGCATTTGATGGAGCAATTGTTAGTGGAAACTGCGTTTCAGCTTGCGATAAGAACCCATCATATGTTCATATGAACCACCCAATCATAACTGACTTATACGAAAGACATGGTAAGGATTACAACTTCCTTGGAGTTGTTATTACTAATGAAAACGTATACCTTGCAGATAAAGAAAGATCATCAAACATGACAGCTAAGCTTGTTGAGTATCTTGGTGCAGATGCAGTTATTATTTCAGAAGAAGGATTTGGTAATCCAGATGCTGACCTTGTTATGAACTGTAACAAGATTACTGACAAAGGAATCAAGACTGTTCTTTTAACAGATGAGTACGCAGGAAGAGATGGAGCATCTCAATCACTTGCTGACTCAACTCCAAAGGGTGATTGTGTAGTTACTGGAGGAAATGCAAACGAAATTATTGTACTTCAACCAATGAAGAAAGTAATTGGACACCCAGAAGTTGTTGATATCCTTTCAGGTGGATTCGACGGTTCATTAAGAGAAGATGGATCAATAGAAGCTGAAATCCAAGTTATCACTGGTGCTACAAGTGAAGTTGGTTTTAACTATTTAACAGCTAAAGGATACTAATTTTATATATTTAATAGGAAATAGGAGGAACATATCATGATATTAAAGGATAAACATGTTATCGCTATCGGAGATAGAGATGGAATTCCAGGACCAGCTATCGAGGAATGTGTAAAGAGTGCAGGAGCACATATTGTATTTGCTTCAACAGAATGTTTCGTTTGAACGGCTGCAGGTGCGATGGATCTGGAGATCCAACAAAGAGTTATTGATACAGTTGAAAAATTGGGTGCGGAAAATGTAGTTGTTGTACTTGGTGGAGGAGAAGCTGAAGCATCAGGACTTTCAGCTGAAACTGTAACAGCAGGTGACCCAACTTATGCGGGACCTTTAGCAAGTGTTGAACTTGGCCTTAGAGTGTACCATGTTATTGAAGATGAACTTAAGGCTGAATATGATGAAGCTATTTATGAGGAACAGTGTGGAATGATGGAAATGGTTCTTGAGGTAGACGCCATAAAAGAAGAAGTAGGAAACATTAGAAAAGAATATACAAAGTTTAACGACTAATCCACCAGAGAAGGAGGTAAGAACCTATGCTACGTGTGGTACATTATATAAATCAGTTCTTCGGCCAAATTGGTGGTGAAGATATGGCTCACATTGCTCCTGAAAAAAGAGATGGTCTTGTAGGACCAGGAGCAGCAATAAAAAAGGGCTTCAAAGGTGAAGCAGAAATCGTTGGTACGATTATTTGTGGTGACTCATACTTTGCTGAAAACCAAGAACAAGCCGAACAAGAAATTCTTGATATGGTTAAATCATTTAACCCAGACGTATTTATTGCAGGACCAGCATTCAACGCAGGAAGATACGGTACAGCTTGTGGTGCTATGGGTAAATTAGTTCAAGAACATCTTAACATTCCAGTAGTATCAGGAATGTACATTGAAAATCCAGGCTCAGATATGTTCAAGAAAGACATTTATCTAATTTCAACAAAGAACAATGCAGCCGGTATTAGAGATGCAGCACCAAAGATGGCAGCTCTTGCTTTAAAGCTTGCTAAGGGTGAAGAAATTGGATCACCAGAAGAAGAAGGCTACATTGAAAGAGGTATCAGAAAGAACTTCTTTGCAACTGAAAGAGGATCTAAGAGAGCCGTTGATTTGCTTGTTAAGAAGCTTAAGGGCGAAGAGTTCGTAACAGAATTCAAAATGCCTTTCTTCGATAATGTTGAGCCAGCAGCACCAGTTGCTGATATTACAAAGGCTAAAATTGCTATCGTTACATCAGGCGGGATCGTTCCAAAAGGTAACCCTGATCATATCGAAGCTTCAAACGCTCAAAAATTCGGTGAATATGATATCGAAGGTTTAATGGACCTTACTGGTGAAACACATCAAACAGCTCATGGTGGCCATGACCCAGTATATGCTAACGAAGACCCAGATAGAGTCATTCCTGTTGACGTATTAAGAGATATGGAAAAGGAAGGCAAGATCGGAAGTCTTCATAGATATTTCTATTCAACTACTGGTAACGGAACAGCTGTTTTAAGCTCTAAGAAGTATGGTCAAGAAATTGCCAAGAGATTAATTGAAGACGGAGTTCAAGCTGTAATTATGACCTCGACCTGAGGAACTTGTACAAGATGCGGTGCATCTATGTTAAAAGAAATCGAACGTGCAGGACTTCCAATCGTTCACATGTGTACAATCGTTCCTATTTCAATGACAGTTGGAGCAAACAGAATTGTTCCTACAATAGCTATTCCACATCCGCTTGGTAACCCAAGTCTTTCACCGGAAGATGAAAAGGCATTAAGAAGAAAGATGACTGAAACTGCTCTTAAAGCCCTTGAAACACCGGTAGAAGAACAAACTGTATTTGAAGTAAAATAGTTTAACCCAAAATACAGGGGGGTGGAAAACTCCACCCCCTTTAATAATGATAGAGAAGTTTATGGAGGTGCTTTTATGTTTCCAGTAATTAAAGGAGCAAGTTATGTACTTGTTAATACTCCTGATATGATCATTCATAATGGAACAACTCAAACGCTTGAAAGAGAGACACACCCAGATTCAGAATATCTTAAGAAATTACCAGAACATATTCGTTCATTTGAAGATAGTGTAGCTTATCCAGCGAACCAAGCTTATATTGGAGGAATCACTCCTAAAGAGCTTGCTGCAATGCCAAGACCATGGTTTGAAAAGAAAGTTGAAAATGCATCAAGATTTGCGAAAGTACGGAGAAATCATGCCACAAGATGAGTTTTATGGCCTGTTAAAAGTATCAGATGCATTTGACCTTGTTTTAATTGAAAAGGGATTAATGGCTAGTATTAAGACTTCATTTGAAGAGCACCCGCTATTAAAAGGACTTGACACCAAAACTTGGTGAAGGTTATGAAATGGCTGATATTGAGAAAGCAGTAAATACACAACATGCTGAGCCGCTTTATATGAATAACGAGCTAGTAGGATGTGTGAAGAGAGCTCATGAACACGATAAAAACTTAACTTCACATATCATGACAGAAAACCTTGTTGTTAAGGCTTCAGGTATCTTAGCAGGATTACACTTAATCGATAAGTATGATGATATCAACCTAGAAGATATCGATTATATCATCGAGTGTTCAGAAGAAGCTTGTGGAGATATGAACCAAAGAGGTGGAGGAAACTTCGCAAAAGCAATCGGAGAAGTACTTGGATTAAAAAATGCTACTGGTTCAGATATTAGAAGTTTCTGTGCTGCCCCATCACATGCTCTTATTAGTGCTGCTGGACTTGTTAAGTCTGGTATCTACAAGAATGTTCTTGTTGTAGCAGGTGGAGCTACAGCTAAACTTGCCATGAACGGTAAGGACCATGTAAAGAAAGACATGCCAATCATCGAAGACGTAGTTGGTGGATTCGCAGTTCTTATTTCTGAAAATGATGGAATTAACCCAATCATAAGAACAGATGCAGTGGGAAGACATACAGTAAGTGCAGGTGCATCACCACAAGCTGTTATGGAAGCGCTTGTTGCTAAACCACTTGCTGCAGCTGGACTTGGATTTACAGATATTGATGTCTATTCTTCAGAAATGCAAAACCCTGAAGCAACAGAACCAGCTGGTGCTGGAGATGTTCCAACAGCTAACTATAAGATGATCGGTGCTCTTGCAGTTAAGAAGGGACAATTAGAAAAGGCAAAACTTCCTGAATTCTTTAAGCAAGCTGGATACATTGGATTTGCACCAACACAAGGACATATTCCTTCAGGTGTTCCATCAATAGGATTTGCAAGAGAGGAAATTCTTGCAGGTGACATTAGTCGATTAATGGTTATCGGAAAAGGAAGCTTATTCCTTGGAAGAATGACAAACCTGTTTGATGGTTGCTCAATTATAGTTGAAAAGAATCCTGGATTAGTAGAAGAGACCGGTGCAGTTTCCAAAGAAGAAGTAAAGAGCTTGGTTGCAGAGGCTCTGAAGGATTTTGCTTCCTACCTGGTGAAGTAAGGAGTGATAGCATGTCAAATGACAACGTTAAAAATCTTATAGGTCAAGTATTTAATGAAATAGCAGATGCTATGGAAAGCGGAAGCTTTGGTAATAGAGTTAAAGTAGGTTTAACAACTCTTGGTAGTGAGCTTGGAGTTGAGGAGCTTGTAAAGGCTGCTGAAATGGCATCAAGAAAATATAGCGACTTTGAAGTAGTATTAATTGGGCCTAAGGTTGATACAAAGCTTACTGTTTATGAAGTAGACTGTGAAGCCGATGCTCAAAAGGTAATGGAAAAGCTTCTTGATTCAAATGAAATTCAAGGATGCGTTACATTACACTATAACTTCCCAATTGGTGTTTCAACAGTAGGTAGAGTTGTAACTCCAGCAAAAGGCAAGGAGATGATCCTTGCTACAACTACAGGAACTTCATCTACTCATAGAGTTGAAGGTATGGTTAAGAATGCCATTTATGGAATCATTACGGCAAAAGCTTGTGGAATTGAAAAACCAACAGTTGGTATTCTGAATGTTGATGGAGCAAGACAAGTTGAAAGAGCACTTAAAGACCTTGCATCAAAAGGATATGAAGTAAACTTTACTGAATCAGTTAGAGCAGATGGTGGAGCGGTAATGAGAGGAAATGACCTTCTTACAGGAACACCTGATGTTATGATTACTGACTCCTTAACAGGAAATATTCTTATGAAGATGTTCTCTTCCTATAATACAGGAGGAAGCTATGAAGCTTCAGGCTATGGATATGGTCCAGGAGTTGGCGAAGGATATGAAAGACTAATTAATATTATTTCAAGAGCTTCAGGTGCGCCAGTTATTTGTGAAGCATTAAGATACTGTGCAACATGTGCTCAAAATAATATCGTTGAGATTTCAAAGAAAGAATTTGCTAAGCTTGAAAAGGCTGGATTTAAGGATGTTCTTTCAAAACTAACGCAAGCAAGTGAAAAGAAAGAAGCGAGTTCAGAAGAAGTTGTTGCTCCTCCGAAGAAAGTAGTAACACACGATATCGCTGGTATTGATATTCTTGAACTTGAAGATGCAGTACAAGAACTGTGGAAAAAAGGCGTTTACGCAGAAAGCGGTATGGGTTGTACAGGTCCTATCGTTCTCATTTCTGATGATGAAGCTGACAAAGCACAAGAAATCTTAACTGCAGCTGGTTATATTTCATAATATAGAATAACTTTAGATGTAAACGATTACTATTATATTTCAAAGCAAGTGAATAAAGTTACAAGCAAGGCCCAACTCATTTTTATAGAGTCGGGCCTTGCTTTTTATTCATAAGTGTAAACAATCCCCATCTAGAATGGTGGGGATTATTTACACTTACTTCTTATAAAAGTATCTTTTTTAGAGTGAATTCAGCAAAATTCGAGTTGATAACGTTTGGATCTGTAGGTATCATAGACTTATTGCTTTGTTATTATAAAATGAAATCGGTATTTTTAAAGGGAGAATAAAATGGGAGAATTAGAAATTATTTATATCATAAAAATGATTATTATTGGGTTAGTTCAAGGTTTTACAGAACCTATCCCTGTGTCATCGAGTGCGCATGTAATGATTGCTAGTGAAATTTTAGGACTTGGAGAACAAGGATTTACTTTTGCCATACTTACAAATACTGCCTCACTCTTGGCGATCCTTTATATTTACAGGCAAGATATTGTTAGACTTATAAGCAACTCGATTTATTATTTGAAAACAAAAGAAACATCTTATAAAAGTGACTTTCGCTTTGTTTGCTTTTAATCATTGGTACTATTCCCGCAGGTGTTCTGGGGATATTATTAAATGACTATATCGCGGAAAATGTCAGTATGGCAACCATTGCGATCATGCTCTTCATAACAGGAATTGCTCTATGGTTAATTCGAAATATGAAGGGAACTAAAGGAGAACGAGATATTTCTATTAAAGATGCATTCATTGTTGGTTTAGGTCAGTCTGTCGCATTAGTTCCAGGAATTAGCCGTTCAGGTGCAACGATTATTTCTGCCATTGCTGTCGGAATGAAACAGGATACAGCACTTCGATTTTCATTTTTGCTGTATATTCCAGTAAGCCTTGGAGGTGTGATACTTGGTTTTTCTGACTTTATGAATGAACCGAATAAATCAGACTTAGCCATTCCATATTTATCAGCATTTATAGCAACCCTTTTAATGACTTATTTTGCAATGAAGTGGTTTATGGGAATAATGAAAAATGGGAAATTGGGTTATTTTACATATTATTGTTTTATCGTAGGTGCATTACTTTTAATATTCTTCTAAGAGCAGAAGAAAGGGCGTATTCAACTTATTTTGAATACGCTCTTTCTTTCTATCGGCAAAAACTAATAATGAATGAGATGACCTCCAAGAGTAAACAGAAAAGGAATCATAGTTAACAGTAAAATGCCTACCACAACGGTTGAAATGAGTAGTTTCTTTTATAGTTACGCTATTTGCCTTATATAATCGGTTAAGAATTACGAGATTGATAGGTATGTTCAATAATAAGGCTGTCAAAAGACCAGGAGCGTATGTCTTCATTAAAATCGTAGAAATTAAATGTGGAAAAAAGGCATTAAAAATCATCGAACCTAAAAATCCGATAAATGCCCATTTCATGACCTTTGTTTTAGGGAAACTTAAGTGGAGAAAGGAAATTAAATAGGCAAGTGCAGTAATAATGAGGACAGCAAAATGGAATTCATTTGATGATACAGGCCTTTGGAATGCTGAACCTATTTGAGACCATTGAGGGAGCCATAATGCTTCTTCTAAATTATGTAGTGTGATGGCTAAACAAAAGAATAAAGCATAATAATTATTCATCTCAGCCCTTCCTTCTATATTTCCTCCAAAATAAGTAATTCTACAAATACCTGCAAGAATCCTTTTATTGTGACAATGCAAAATATCAGAGCAATCTTACAGAAATATGGCTTAATAAGAGAGTGGGGGTGTTTCCGTGGTGAAAACAGGAATGTGTTCGGTAACACAATTAGGACCATGGAAAAAACTAAGAAGATAATATTTAGATTCGTATAAATCAACAAAACACCATCCAAATATTTAGGATGGTGTTTTGTTATGCAATGTCATCAAGACTTGGCTGCTGCATTACGTATAATTTTAAAGACTTCCATTAAAATGACGGCTGCTACGGATAGTCCCGTTGCAATGAGCCAATCATTGAAGCCAAATTCTGCTGGTATTCCAAAGATATCGCGTGCAAATGGAAGCACGGTGATTCCGTAAAGAATGAATCCTAATAATACCGCTCCAATTACGGCCTTATTTCTGAAAAAGCCAGCGCCAATCGAGGTTTGTGTATTAGAACGTGCTGCAAAGGTTTGTAGCGTTCTCGATAGGATAAGCGTTGTGAAGGCCATCGCTACACCCATTTGGGTCGAGTGATCTAAACCGATATAAAATGAAATAATAACCGCAACCCCAATTAAAGCTCCACGAACAAGAACGGATTGTAACGTTCCACCAGCGAAGAGACCTTCTTTTGGATCACGTGGTTTCCGTTTCATAATATTAGGTTCTTGCTTTTCCACTCCAAGGGCAATCGCTGGTAGGGAATCATTGACCAAGTTAATAAACAATAATTGGATCGCTGTAAAGGGATTTGGTAAGCCCAACAATACTGCGTAAAGGATTGCAATAATCGCCCCTAAGTTTCCTGCGAATAAATAAGCAATCGCCTTTTTAATATTTCCATATACGGTTCTTCCGACTCCAACCGCTTTTACAATAGAAGCGAAATTGTCATCTGTTAAAATCATGGCAGCGGAATCTTTAGCGACATCTGTACCTGAGCCCATGGCTACGCCAATATCTGCCTGTTTTAATGCAGGTGCATCATTGACCCCATCACCTGTCATGGCTGTTACTTTATCTTTTCGTTGCCATGCACGGACAATCCGGATTTTATTTTCAGGAGATACACGAGCATACACCGAAATGCTTTCTAGCTTTTCATCCAGTTGCTCATCGGTTAGTGCATCTAATTCCTGTCCAGATAAGGCAATATCATGTTCATCCATGATGCCGATATCGCGACCGATTGCTTGGGCAGTCGTTTTATGGTCACCCGTGATCATGACGGTTTTAATACCAGCACTTTTTGCATTTTTAACAGCTTCATAAACTTCTTCTCTTGGCGGGTCGATCATCGCTGTTAGTCCTACTAAGGTAAGCTCATATTCATCACTTTCATCAATAGAAGCTTGTCCTTCTGGTAACTCTCGATAGCCATAAGCCAAGACACGAAGCGCTTGGTTAGAAAAATCTTCATTTGCTTGCTCAAACATCTTCAGATGAGCATCTGATAAAGGCTCTTCTTTTCCATCTATTAACACAGACTTAGAGCGCCCAAACATGATATCAGGACCGCCTTTTGTCAAAATCAATCTTCGGCCGTTAATAGTATGAACGGTTGACATGAGTTTACGATCTGAGTCAAATGGTAATTCAATTTCACGTTGGAATGTACGGCGGATTTCTTGGTAATCCCGGTTGTTTTTATTTGCGAATTGAATTAAGGCTACTTCTGTTGGATCGCCAATTTCTTTTCCTTCATCGTTTATGTAAGAATCATTACAAAGCGCGGCTATATTAACGAGCATTTGTTGAGATTGGTTCCACTTCTCTGGATTTGGATCGAGTGACTTATCTGCCGTGCCTGGGATGAAGTAATCGGTAACCGTCATTTTATTTTGAGTTAACGTACCTGTTTTATCGGTTGCAATGATACTAGTAGAACCTAATGTTTCAACGGCATAAAGTCTGCGGATAATCGCATTCTGCTTGGCCATTTTATTTGTACCGACTGAAAGAACAATTGTAACGATTGCTGATAAGGCTTCAGGTATTGCAGCCACGGCGACCGCTACAGCAAACATTAATGCGTTTAAAATGGCTGTGGCAGTATCGACGTTTGAATCGCCTAACCAAATTCGTCCAGCTTCTAAGGCAAAGATAAAGAGTGAAAGGAGGAGAATTCCAATTCCTAACTTTTTACTAAATGCCTCTAATTTACGTTGAAGTGGTGTTTGTTTCGATTCTGCGGAATTTAAAAGATCGGCGATTTTACCGATTTCCGTTTTTTCAGCTGTACCGGTAACGACAAATGTACCATGTCCATAAACGGCAAGTGATCCACTAAAGACCATATTAATACGATCGCCTAAGGCTGCTTCATTTGGAATCGTATCGATATTTTTCTCAACAGCTTCTGACTCACCTGTGAGCATTCCTTCATTTACTTTCAGGGAGGCACTTTCAAGAAGACGACCGTCAGCTGGAATGAAATCTCCTGCCTCCAGTGAAACAATATCCCCTTGAACGAGCTCTCTTGCTGGGATGGTTTGCTTGGTTCCGTTTCGGATAACTTTTGCTTCAGGGGCTGACATATTTCGTAAAGCATCCAACGAACTTTCAGCCTTCTTCGTCTGAACGACACTGATAATCGAGTTGAGAATTAATACGAGTAAAATAATGAGAGACTCGACGACTTCTCCAAGAATGACTTGAACTCCTGCTGCAATTAAGAGGACGATGACCATTGGATCTTTAAATGTTTCTAAAAAGAGCTTCCATACTGGAACCTTCTCTTTATCTTTAATTTCGTTGTAACCATCTCTCTCAAGACGAAGTTTTACTTCTTCTTGTGTTAATCCATTCTCGGTGGCTTGTATGGATTGTAAAACATCTTCTGTGCTCTTTTGATAAAAGTCCAAATGTAATTCTCCTTTCTAAACATAGTATGATCATTATAGGGAGTGCTCTTAGAGATTTGAGTGTTATCACAAAAAAAGCGAGACCTCTGCCTATAAGGCAAAGGTCTCGCTTAGCATTTCTGCCAATAAAGCCGATGATTAAAAAATCACGGATTGACGACTTTATTTTAGAACGGAATTCATGTTCTAATAGTTACTCCCCTTTGACAACTTGTCAAAATATATGATAGTTCTATTATATTCTCCACCCTTTTATTTTTCAAATAAAAGGGTGGATTTCCTTACGTTAAAATTCTGTAAACATGATCGAATATACAGTATTCACCTTTGTGTGTGTTAAAACTTAAAATAGTGCAGAAGCAGGTAAGAAATCCATTTACAATGGGAATGATGTCTAATATTTTCAATCAAGCCTTTTATAATAGCACGACTAAATGAAGGTTCTTTTAACTGTTCTTTTAACAGTATCAATGATTCTTTTTCAATTGATTCATCGATTTCATCCAATATTTTTTCAATGATTTCAATAAGGTGTTCGCTTGTTATCTCTTCATGGAGAGGTTGCTGACAAAGTACCATCCCTTCTGTAATAAAGGGGATGTTGGTGTATTTTGCTAGGATATTGGTTTTCTCTACAAGTGATTGACACAACAGATTTAAATCAACAGGGGTATTATAGTAAATAAATAATTCCCCGAAAATACTCATAAAACCCTTGATGCAATACATTAAATCAAATTTAGTATCACTAACATGGTCGCCATAGATTCGTTCAATCATAGAGAAGATGATTTGTTCCATGATGTCATTGTAATCGCGAAATTTTAATATCAAATCTTCATTAAAGGACTGCATTTGTTCCTTAATAAAGATCTTAGCGAAATCAGAATGCTTTTGAAAATAGTGATAGGTTTTATAGTAAAATTCAAATAAAATCACATCTTCATTTTCTGAATAATTGACTATATGGTCAATGTCAGAAATGAAGTGTCTCATGAATTGGTCAATCAGGGTAATGACCAATTCGTCCTTCGATTTGAAAGATAAATAAAAGGCACCTTTCGAAATGCCGCAATAATCCGTGATTTGTTGAACGGATGTTGCCTCAAATCCTTGCTTTGCAAAAAGCTCTGCTGCCTTTTCCATGATTAATTGTTTTTTAGTCATATCCATCTCTCCCATGCATTTCATTGACAAATGACCAACTAGTCATTAGTATAAGGAAGGGAATGAAAAGAGTCAATAAGGGTAGGTGTATATAGTGAAAGGACTAGTAAATTTTGTTTTAAAGAACAAGTTAGCCGTTTGGTTGCTAACGATCATCATTACAGTATCTGGAATCTACTCAGGAACACGAATGAAGATGGAGACAATTCCTGATATTTCGATTCCATATTTAATGGTTATGGACATCTATCCAGGGGCAACGCCAGAACGAGTCATGGAAGATGTATCGATTCCGATAGAGAAAGCGGTAGAAGGTCTTGAAGATGTAAAAGCTGTCTATTCTAATTCATATTCTAATATGTCCAATATTCAAATTGAGTATGAATATGGAATTGATATGGACGAGGCGAAACGTGCCTTACAATCTGCTCTAGATATGGTAAATCTACCTGAATCTGCAGCGGAGCCAACGATTACAGCTCTCAGTATGAACATGATGCCGGTTGTCGCTTTGAGTGTTAGTAGTGAGACTGAAGATATTGTTGAACTAACGTCAACCGTTGAAGAAGTTTTGCTTCCGAAAATTGAAAAATTGGACGGGGTAGGATCTGTCACGACGACAGGTCAGCATATCGAAGAAGTAGTGCTTCAGTATGATGAAGCTAAAATGAGTGATCTTGGTTTAACAGAAGATGATGTGAAGGACCTTATTCAAGCTAGTAACCTAGGAATTTCATTAGGACTCTATGAATTTGAAGAAGGTGAACAGGCAGTATCCGTTGATGGAAAATTCATGACAGAGAATGAATTAAAGGAAATGCTTATTCCTGTCACACCATCTGAAACAAACCCAGTTCCTTTTGTTAAACTTAGTGATATTGCTGAAATTGAATTAGTTGGTAAAGTTGAATCATTAGCAAGAACAAATGGCGAAGATGCAATTGCGATTCAAATTGTCAAGGAACAGCAAGCAAACACCGTTGATGTCGTTGATGATGTCAAGGATTTAATTGCTGAAGAAGAAAGAAAGAATAGAAGGATTAGTTGTTGATATTTCGCTAGACCAAGGAGACCCAATTAAGGAATCTGTCTTTACGATGGTAGAAAAGGCCGTTTTTGGTGGTTTAATTGCGGTTTTAATTATTCTTCTATTTTTACGTGATTTTAAATCTACGATTATTTCTATTATATCGATTCCAGTGTCGATCTTTATGGCATTGTTGCTGTTACACTGGCTGGATATTACATTAAATATTATGACACTCGGTGCGATTACGGTTGCGATTGGACGTGTAATTGATGACTCAATCGTCGTAGTGGAAAATATTTACCGGCGCTTACATTTAAAAGAGGAAAAACTAACAGGTCGTGCCCTGATTCGTGAAGCGACAATAGAAATGTTTAAACCAATTCTATCGTCAACATTAGTAACGGTAGCGGTATTTGCTCCGCTTATCTTTGTAGGTGGAATGGTCGGCGAGCTGTTCATGCCATTCGCATTAACGATGACATTTGCATTAGGTGCTTCACTTTTAGTTGCAATCACGATTGTACCAGCACTCTCACACTTCTTATTTAGGAAAAAATTATACAGTGAGAAGACGGAGATTAAGCATAAAGAAGCTGGTAAATTAGCGAAATGGTATAAAAAGGTCTTACAATGGTCGCTTAATCATAAATGGATCACTTCCTTAATTGCAATTGCTTTATTAGGTGGGAGTATTGCGTTAACCCCATTAATCGGTTTTAGCTTTTTAGGTAGTGATGAAGAAAAGGTTATGTATTTAACATACACTCCTTCTGCTGGTGAGCTTGAGGATGAAACATTAAAAAATGTTGCGGCTGTAGAAGAAGAGTTATTAAAACGAGATGACATTGACATCCTTCAAGTATCGATTACTGATAGTAGTGATCCGATGGCAGCAATGATGGGTGGCGGCTCAGGTGGCGCCTTAATGTATCTAATTTTTGATGATGAAATGGAAAACTTCCCGGAAGTTCGTGAGGAAATTGAAGAGTATGTCTTCAGTATTGGACAATCTGGTGAATGGACAAATCAGAACTTCTCTACAACATCTTTCTCTTCAAATGAAGTCAGCTATACCTTCTATAGTGAAAATTTAGATAGACTTAATGAAGCTGTAGGAATGGTAGAAGACGTTATGTCAGAAAATGACAGGTTGGAGGATGTAGAGTCCACAACAGAGGATGCTTATGTGGAGTATACCTTTAATGTTGAACAGGATAAATTACTGCAGTATGGTTTAACAGCAGGTCAAATTGTGATGATGTTAAGCACAGATCAATCGAAAGAAGTTTTAACAACGATTGAAAAAGATGGAGAAGTGTTAGAAGTTATTGTTCAAAAGGAACAAACAAACGAGCAACCTAAATCGATTGATGAAATGTTAGAAAAGCAAGTTCCAACGGCACAAGGTCCAATGCCGCTTTCTGAACTGGTATCAGTAGAAGAAGGAACGACTTTAAATACATTGTCTCGTAGTGCTGGTGAATACTATGCTACGGTTTCAGGTACCATCTTAGATCAAGATATTTCTAAAGCTACATCTGAAATAGATGAGGCGATTGAAGAGCTTGATTTACCAAAAGGTGTAACGGTTGGTGTAGCGGGTGTTGCAGCTGATATGGAGGAAACATTTACACAGCTTGGTATTGCCATGATTGCAGCGGTTGCGATTGTATACTTCATTCTAGTTGTAACATTTGGTGAAGGTCTTGCACCATTTGCCATCCTATTCTCATTACCATTTGCGATAATCGGATCATTTGTTGGATTGTTAATAGCGGGTGAAACGATATCTGTACAAGTTATGATGGGTCTATTAATGTTAATTGGGATTGTTGTCACAAATGCCATTGTACTCGTGGACCGAATCATTCATATGGAACGAGATGGAATGACGATGCGTGAAGCGATATTAGAAGCAGGTATGACACGTTTACGTCCAATTTTAATGACAGCCATCGCGACAATTGGTGCATTGATTCCATTGGCATACGGTTCTGGTGGGGGCGGACTTATTTCAAAAGGCCTTGGTATTACCGTAATCGGTGGTTTAATCAGTTCAACTATATTAACTTTAATTGTCGTACCGGTCGTATATGAAGCATTATCGAAGCTTCTTAAGAAGAACCGTAAAGATATAGCAGAAAACTAATCAATGGAAAAGCCCAACATTTTTTGTTGGGCTTTTACTATGTATGGGATGGGGATCGGTGCAAGTTAAAGATGAGGTTACTTTATTATAAACATTCAACAAAGTAGAATAAAATAGGTAAAAAGGTAAGCTAGAAAAAGGCTAATTGTTATTGTTTTCATGTTGAGCGATAGGAAAAGGGAACAATTAAGAAGGAATTTTTAAAATAGGTCTAAAATAGACTTCACAAATGAAATCATCTATAATACCTTAGGGAAATATAAAATAGTTAAGAACATGCGAATACAACCCTTAAATAGGGATTAGACCCATGTGGAAGGGAGTTCATTGTATGAACAGTCATGAAGAAAATCTTACGTTGCCGCCTAAAACTTGTTCGATTGAACGCTTAGTCACGGTAGAAAAGGATGTAGAAAAGGTTCTTGCTGGCAAGAAGACAGCAACAAGACGAAATGGCAGATATGCAGATGTAGGCGAGATCATGGAGTTAAAAGGGAAGCAGTTTGTTGTAGAAAAGGTGTATTCACAATCATTAGGTGAATTAACGGATGAACATGCGCGCCAAGAAGGTTACGATTCCGTTGAGGATTACAAACAATCGATTCTTTCGTTTCACCCAGGAATGCCATGGCTACCAGAAATGAAAGTATGGGTACATGAATTCCGCTCTGTTAATGAGTAATTAAATGTTTATTTAAGCATTACTTCTTATTTGAGGAGTAGTGCTTTTTTGATAGAAAAAATGATAATGACAAAAATCAGTCCATTAAGAAATGGCTGATTTTTGAGCTGAAATAGAAGCTTTTGTTTTTATTAATGATTTTGATTGGACTAACACGACAACTTCACCATTTTGATTCTTGACAGTGAATTTTTTAGTTACTTCCCCGCGATTAGGATTAGAACTAGCTCTTAAACCGACAATCTCAACTTCTGTAGTTAACAAATCGTTTGCTCTTACTGGGTGTGTAAAATTAACATAATCAAAATTCGTACCTACAATAAACTCATTGCCAAATACTTCTGAGCGTATCCATTGTCCCCACATAGCACTAATCGTTAGAAAGCCTGAACTGATAATCCCATTAAAGATAGACTCATTTTCAGCATACTCAGGATCAACATGAATGGGAGCAGGATCATATTTCATCGCAAATTGATGTATTTCTTCAGCGGTGATTAAAATAGGCTCACAAATAAAGATGTCGCCAACTTTAAATTCTTCAAAATACAATGGTCTTTACCCCCTTGGTTAATTTTTATAATATTCTATTAAAATCATAAAAGTAGTATAAGGTAAAATGAAAGTAATGTAAATAAATACACTTTGTTTATAGTAAAAAGGACTGAAAATCTAGATTTCAAAAGAAGAAAAAATCCTTCATCAAACAATGAAGGACTGAACTCTTGATTCTGTTAGTATTTTAGAAAGTCATTTAGGTCTCTCAATCGAAAAAATCTCGCCAACTTTGGCATAATTCGTTCCTGCAAGCCGGCTTACAGCTCCTAAACCAATAGGGTCTATTCGGCCGTTTTCGTAAATTTTTTCGTCTATATGAACTTGAACTATTTTTCCGATAATTAAATCAGTTCCAGGAGTATCGACTCCTCCTAATTCTACGGAGTGCTCCAATTTACATTCAAACCGTACCTTTGCCTCCTTGACCCCTGGCACAGAAACTAGCGTGCTTTCAATCGGTGTTAAGTTTGCTAAGCTTATTTCACTTTGATCTGGAGGTAGACTTGCGGCGGTTTGATTAATTTGGTCTACATTTAGCTCGTCAACAACGTGAATAACAAACTCTTTCGTTTCTAAGATATTTCGTGCAGTATCTTTTTGCTTTCCACCTGATCGTTGGATCGATACCGATACCAACGGAGGATTGGAGGAAACAATATTGAAATAGCTAAAAGGTGCACCATTTAAAACGCCATCTTGCGAGATACTAGTAACAAAAGCAATCGGTCTAGGAATAATACTTCCAATTAATAATTTATAATTTTCTCTTTCAGTATTTTTCGTAGGATCTATCGATAGCATTGGAATCAGTCCTTTCTATCTAAATTTCTTACCTCTACTGGAATGACAATTCTTTCAATTTTTTCACGATGTGGTTCATATTGTGATGGTAACATCAATTTTTCACCCATCGTTTCTTGTGATTCATCATGTGCAAAGCCAGGAGGATCTGTAGCAATTTCAAATAAAATCTCGCCATGCTCTCTAAAATAAATGGCGTTGAAATAATTGCGATCCTTTACAGGTGTCACGCCATAACCTTGTTTTTTCACATAATCTCTCCACTCTAAATGATCGTTATCATCAATGGCTCTCCATGCAATATGGTGGACAATTCCAACGCCCATTTCCCCACGTGGAAGGGGAGTTAAGTCCAGATCAATGATATTTCCGATCTCTGCACTAGAGCGGAAGCGGGCAATATTACCTTCTTCACCGATTTTTTCAAGTCCCATTACGTTTTCTAATGTTTCTGCTGTTTGGGTTGGACGTGTTGAGTGTAAAACCGCTCCACCGAAACCTTTAATAGCAACTTCTGGTGAAACTTCACCGATACTCCATGTATTAGTTTCACCAGACTCTCTTGCAACCAATTCCAAATGAAGGCCATGAGGATCATCAAAAGATAGATACTGTTCACCGAAACGCTCTGTTTTTGTGAATGGAATTTTGAATGTTTCAAGTCTGTTTTCCCAGAAGGACAGAGCTCCAACAGGAACGACATAAGAAGTGATGCCGACTTGACCGCCGCCATTTTTTCCTTTGTAGGCATTAGGCCAAGGGAAAAACGTAATGATTGTTCCTGGTTTTCCGCCTTCATTTCCGAAATAAAGATGATAGGTTTCTGGGTCATCGAAATTGACCGTCTTTTTAACTAAACGTAACCCTAAAACACCTGCATAAAAATCAACATTCTCCTGTGGATGACCGACAATAGCAGTAATATGATGAATTCCCATTGTTTGTTTATTCATTGTAATAACACTCCTTTTATTATAGCTCTTTTCTCAAACTATTTTAATTTCGGAGAGAAGAAAGCTGATTTACTTTTTTTATGATGCCACAGACCTTTACTTTTGAGAAAAGAGCTGCAAATTTAATACGAATGCACAAAATAGCGTTTTCTACGTTAAAATCGTCCTTTGGATTTTAACAAAAGACTATACGAAACTAAACTTTATTAATGTATTTTTCCTTTAAAAGAAAAGCAAGTAAAAAGGATCTATATTTATAATTCAAGTATCTTTAAATCGAGATATAATACCTGAAAAAAGAATGATTCATAGTAATATGAATCTCAAATTTTGCACTATAAATAAATCATTTTATCTTTAATCCGACGTTTTAATTGTTTGTAAAAGTTTGACCAACATTCCTGCTTCTTCTGTATTTAAAGAATCAAACATATGATTGATAAACTCTTGATACTCTGGCATTATTTTATCCATTAAATCTTCACCTTTTGGTGTTAATACGATAAAAATAGCTCGTCTGTCATTCGGGCAGTCTGTTCGTTTCAATAAATCTTTTTTCTCCAATTTATCAATAACATAGGTCATTGAACCACTTGATATTAAAATGCTATTTCCAATTTGATGAATCGTTTGTTGCCCCTTATGATAAAGTGTTTCTAAAACAGAGAACTCAGTTATATTTAAATCACTCTTGCTGATTTCTACCTTGATTTGATCTTGAATGTTTTTTGATGTTTGCATTAAAATTTTAAAAGGCTCAGTCTTACATTGTTTTTCCATAAATCTTCACCTCCTAAAGTTTTTATCCTTAATTAAAACATCTTGAATATAAGGTAATATTATAATGGATTGTTACAATTGTCAACATTTTTATGATGTTTTAAAAAAATATTGATAGACCAAAGGCTGTCTTCACTGTAACAGCAGTTAGATTCCTATTTAATTGGTATTCATTTTTGTGATATGATTTACCCATTGAAATAAAAGGATGGGACAAATGGAGCATAATGATACTTTTGTAAGATTAAATGATGTCTCTTTTATGTTTAAAGAACAGTCGGTATTAAATCATGTGAATCTCTCGATAAAAAAGGGAACCGCCTATGCTCTTATTGGAAAATCGGGGGTCGGAAAAAGTACTTTATTAAATCTCATTTCAGGCTTTCTCCAACCAAATAGTGGTACAGTCACAATTGATGGGCAATCGGTAAGCAAGACAAGTCAACATATTGCTTTTTTATTTCAAGATCTTGGCCTGTTTCCATGGCAAACGGTACTGGAATCCGTTTCAATGCCCCTGAAACTAAAAGGTGAGCAGAACGCGAAATATATTGAAAAAGAGGCTTTAAATCTGTTAAAGGAAATGGAATTGGACCATCTAAAGGATAAATATCCCCATGAATTAAGTGGGGGACAAAAGCAACGGGTCGGAATTGCGCGGACATTAATTGGGAAACCGGGGTTATTATTAATGGATGAACCGACGTCTGCTTTAGATGCAATGACAAAGGAATATGTTCAACATTTAATCCTCAAGCAGCAGCAAAAGCTACAAATGACGACTGTATTTGTTACCCATGATATCGAGGAAGCGATCTTTTTAGGTGAAGTGGTTTTAATTTTAAAAGAAGACGGGACGATTCAACAGGTTGAAAGTCAATTTTTTGCTAAAGATCATGCAAAAGAAGAGCTTGGATTTTATGAAGCTTGTATTCATATTAGAAAATTAATGAATATGGAGATTGCTAGATGAACGTTTTTAAGAAAATAGTTAATAGTCAAGTTATCATTGGATTTATAAGTTTTGTACTGTTTTGGGAAATCATCCATCTTGTCATACCCACCCATACGATTCCATCGCCTATTGAAACATTTGCCTATTTATTTACTGTACTAGGTGATATCGTTCTCCATTCGATTGGGAGTTTACTAAGGGTGCTGGTTTCGATCATGATTTCATTAGTAATCGGGATTCCAATTGGTATTTTATTAGGAGTTAATAAACGTTTTAATGCAGCCTTTTCTCCATTTCTTTATTATATGTACCCCATACCTAAAGTTGCTTTTTTGCCAGTATTTATGCTTTTATTCGGACTTGGTAATGTGTCAAAAATCATTTTAATTATCTTTATTATCGTGTTTCAAATGATCCTATCTGTACGTGATGGAGTTCGGCAAATTCCAACTACCTACTTTAAAGTAATGAATAGTTTTTCAGCATCAAATAGACAACAGTATCGGTATTTAATTATGCCTGCAATCTTACCTAATGTATTTTCAGCTTTACGAATCAGTATCGGGATTTCATTAGCAACATTATTTTTTGCCGAAAATTATGCGACTACATATGGTCTTGGCTATTTTATTATGAGTGCTTGGTCAAAAATGAATTATCCAGAAATGTTTTCGGGGATTGTTGTTCTAGGGTTTATCGGACTTCTTTTCTTTAAATTATTAGATGTATTAGAAGCCCGTTACACACCATGGAATCGAAAGTGAAAAATGAGGCTGTCCTTATAGGGCAACCTCATTTTGTATTTTACTCAATAAAAGAGAAATCTGTTAAATCTTTATACGTATAGTTATTTTTGATTTGACCCTTTTCCTTTGTCCATGTGATGATGCTATCGAATTGGTCCTGAGCAATGGGTGCGGCATGTTGGAAATCCTGCTCTATACTTGATAGATAACCGCTCATTTGTTCTGGAAATTGATAGTGCGATAAAATATCGCTATACTCAGTTGGGTCTGTTTCATTCATATAATCGACTGCTTTATTATAAGCACGGTAGAAGGCTTTAATATCCCCCGGTTTGGATTGAATCATTTCGTCCATAAATTGGATGGTACCGCCTTTAATTCCGGCCTCTCTTGAACCGCCTAATAAATGTGCACCTTGTTGTACTAACATACTAGCTTGTGGTTCTGTAAACACAACTCCATCAATTTGATCTTGAAGTAACGCTTCAGCTCTTCCTGAGAATGATTGAATTTCAACAATTTCATACGTAAAATCGTCTTTCTTTGCAAATTCATCCATAATGTATTCCAAAATAAAATTTGGTACAAGGGAAACCTTTTTACCATCTAATTGTGCCATTTCCGTAATGCCTGATTTAGGAGAGGAAAGAATTTTAAAGTCCTCACTAATATCAGATGTAATTTTCATATTAATTCCATTTTCTTTAAAAGAAGCTTCTGTCATAACGTCACCAATGGTTGCATCCAGTTCTTTTGCTTGTACCGCTACGTTACGGTCCATAGGTGATGAGAATGATTTAATCGAAACATTTACACCTTCTTCTTTAAAAAATCCTTTTTCTTTTGCAAGGATAATTGGAATTCCTGATTCGGCTGCAAGAATGCCAATCGTAAACTCTTCACCAGAAACTTCCAATGCTGTATTTTCATTTTGTTTATTAGGATCTTTTTCAGTATCGGTTGCTTCATTATTCTTTTCATCTGTATTTCCACAAGCTGCTAGTAACAGCATTGCTACTAACATTACCAATGACAATAGTCTTTTTTTCATACTAAATCTCCTCGTTAGCCTACTATTTTTTTAAATGCATCAAGTTCAATAAAATATGGAATGGCATTTCTTTTTAAATACATTGGATCTGTATCCCGATCATTTTTTCCGGTTATTGTTGTAAATGCTAATGTAAAACCTTTTTCTTTTAATAGATTTACATTTCTCTCGTTGTATAAACCAAATGGAAACGCAAATACATCCTTGGCTTGTACATATTCATTACATTTGTCTAAGTCCTTTGAAAATTCCTCATCACTTGTCGCCATCATCATACTCGTTTTTTCATCTGTTCTTTGATGAAAAGCATTCGTATGGTTGGCATATTGAAATACGTCTGTCATCTCCTCAAAATCAGATTTAGTTAAAGTAACGGATTGGTCTGGATTGAATTCCTTCGGTTCGTCATGTAACCAACTTGTGACAACAAAAGCGGTAGCATGGAATCCATATTTCTTTAAGATAGGATAGGCATATATTTTTACAGATTGAAAACAATCATCGAAAGTGATTAAAATGGATTTATCAGGGAGCTCCTTTCCCTGATAATAGTAATCCTTTACTTCATCTAATGTTAACGTATGATAGTTTTCTTTATGTAAGTAATCCATTTGTTCCTCGAAATGCTCTAAAGTAACAAAAAGCGGTGAGGGAAGGGTATCATGATAATCTTGTTTAACATCAATCGTTGACGGGTGTTCTGGATTAAACTCTTCTTTTTTTCTTATTTCATGGTACATTAGTGTAGCAAATCCCATAGCTTTCCTCCTGTAAAAATAGTTGATTTAACCGATTTATTATATGGATTTGCCTTTTTTAAGTCAATGAACATTTTAAGAACTTTTATACTCGTAAATTGGGTGATTATTCATAATTAAGCGTGTAATAAGGACAAACTGGTTATAATATGACAAAAAGTATTCTTTCCTATAAAATGAAATAAAGGCTGTTCTCGTAAAGTTTGTTGTTAAAATCTAAAAGCCGCAAAGTTCGAGAAAAGAGACAAAATAAAAGACCTTTTTCAAAGAAATAATAGTCAAAACGAGTAAGAAAAGGATATTTAGGAGGCAAATATGGTGAGTGAAGCAAAATTTATAAATAAAGAGGCTCGGCAATTTTTGAAAGAGACAAGTCGAACTTTCTATATTCCCATTACGTATTTATCAAAAGGATTACAAGAAGCAGTTGCGTCTGCTTATTTATGTATGAGGGCCATAGATGAAATTGAAGATCACCCCGAGCTTCCAGCAAAAGATAAAAGCCATTTATTACTCTCCATTCACCAAATCCTGCAAAAACCTTTTAATGAGGATACTTTAATAGATTTATTGCAACCCTATCAATCAACTCTTCCAAAAGTTACATTAAAGCTAAGCGATTGGTTTAAAGTTTGTCCACCTGGAATTGTCGATAGGGTTCTGGATGCCACTGCTACAATGGCGAAAGGAATGGCAAAATGGGCTCAAAAGGATTGGGTCATTAATTCAGAGGAAGATTTAGATGATTATACATACTATGTAGCTGGTTTAGTAGGAGTCATGCTTAGTGATATTTGGAAATGGCATGATGGTACAGAAACAGACGAACATTTAGCCATCGGATTTGGGCGCGGTTTACAAGCGGTAAATATTCTTCGTAACTATAAAGAAGATGAGACTCGAGGAGTTAGTTTCTTTCCTGAGGGATGGAAATTAGAGGATATGTTCGCATATGCTCGTCGAAATCTAGAATTAGCTGATCTTTATATTAAGGATCTTCAGACTAAAGAAATTGTTACATTTTGTAAAATTCCATTGGTTCTAGCTCATGGAACACTTAAAGCTCTAATGGAGGGCAAAGAGAAAATGAACAGAATTGATGTGATGAAGGCTGTAGGACAAGTAGTGAAATGAGATGACTCTTTTTCCAAAATTTTGTGAAAAAAACCGTTCCATTCGATGAACGGTTTTTTAAATGCTTAATTGTTTATTTAAAGTTATTTTTTAAATATACTGTTATATACAAGAGCTAGTGATAAATGTCATAATAGGAAGTAAATATTTAGAGTAAAATATAAAAGGTACCAATGGAGAAGTCTGGATAATTTTGAATAAAAGGGTAAAGAAATTTACGAAATGTTACAAAATTTTGAATGAATTTGGTAAACATTTATAAAAATTTGTAGAAAAATGTTGAAATTTGTAGAAAATCGTATATGATAAGAATATAACTGTTTGAATAATCCCACATTTTGAAAGTTAATATAATAAATTAAGAAAAT
Source organism: uncultured Bacillaceae bacterium (assembly GCA_963708895.1). Taxonomy (GTDB): domain Bacteria; phylum Bacillota; class Bacilli; order Bacillales; family Cytobacillaceae; genus Bacillus_BD. The sequence goes on from CAVPUE010000007.1 coordinate 48,392, forward strand.
TTTATAGACTTAAGATGTTGTATACAAGTGAAAGAATGACGGATATATACTAGGAGGCACTATGGAACTATTAACGAGTTTTAGAAAAATTAACGAAATGTTACAAAATACAAGAGGAACTACCGTAAACTACATGGAGATGGCCAAATCATTGTCTGATGTAATAGATACAAATGTTTTCATCCTAAGCATAGATGGTAGAATACATGGTCACGCATTTGCCCAACAAGTCCAAAGTGATAGTATGAAAAAAATCTTAGAGGATGGTCATATCCCTACAGAATATAATAAAGTCTTACCAGAAGTGAGTGAAACCCTGGCGAACGTTGATATAGACAGTGAATACAGTGCATTTCCTGCTGAAAATAAAGATCTATTTAAAACAGGGTTAACCACGCTTGTACCGATTATAGGTGGTGGGGATCGATTAGGAACGTTATTATTATCGCGTTTAGATAAAGCATTTGATGATGATGATTTATTATTAACGGAATATAGTGCAACCGTTATTGCGGTTGAAATTATGCGTGAACGCTCAGAAGTGGCAGAAAAAGAAGCAAGAAGTAAGGCAATTGTACAAATGGCGATTAGCTCACTTTCTTATAGTGAATTAGAAGCTGTTGAACATATTTTTGAAGAATTAAATGGAAACGAAGGATTACTTGTAGCTTCAAAAATAGCTGACCGAGTAGGAATCACTCGCTCTGTGATTGTCAACGCATTAAGAAAATTAGAAAGTGCAAGTGTTATTGAATCTCGTTCACTAGGAATGAAAGGAACCTTCATCAAAATCCTAAACAACAACTTCCTTGCAGAACTTGAGAAAGTAAAATAATAATCAAGGATTGGTTCATATGTTAAAAAAGCTCATTCTAACTGGTTTTACTTATCCCGTTAGAATGAGCTTTTTTTATATGGCTATGTTAACTCTTGTTAATCTAATCACTCGCTTTTATGTGTATGTGGGAATTGGTTTTAACTGAAAATCAAACCGTTTCCGTTTCCTTTGCTGGTTTATCCTTTTCCAACATGACAATCAATGCTGGTAACAGAATTCCTCTTATTAAGAAAGTATCTAATAGAATCCCCACAGCAACAATAAATCCAAAGACAAAAAGTAATTCAATCGGTTGTGTCATAAGGACAGAGAAGGTGGCAGCAAGAATGAGTCCCGCAGAAGAAATCACACCACCTGTATTGGCAACCGCAATTTCGACAGCCTCTCGAACAGAGTGTTTCTTTCGTTCCTCTTGGTATCGCGAAATTAATATGATGTTATAGTCAATTCCAAGTGCGACTAAGAAAACAAAGGAGTACAAGGGAACACGGTTACTAATTGTGCTGATATCAAAGAATAGACTACTTAAGAACATTCCTAATCCTAAAGCGGCAAGGAATGAAAGTAAAATAGTTCCCATCATGTAAATTGGCATTTTAAATGACTTCGTTAGAGCAATTAATAGAATAAAAATTAATAACGTTTCTAATATCACAATGACGACAAGGTCACGGTTATTTACAGAGCGGTCATCGACTTTTGTTGCTGTTTCACCAGCAAAATGAAGTTCACCTTCAAGCTGACTATCGGCCAAAATCGTTGATGAATCCTCCCGCATTTTTTCAAGAGCATCCATTGTTTCAGCGGCATATGGACTTTCCTCAAAGGTAAGACTTAAATTGATTACCTTTTCATCATCGGTCATTCCGTTTGCTCGAACATTATAGACGAGGTCCTGTTCTGAAAGTGCAGATATTAGATTTTCTTGGTCTTGGGCTGTTAGAGCATTCTCGCTTTCAAATAAAACGGTCGTTGGTGCTAAATCACCTTTATGGAAATTTTCCTCGATAATCTCATAACCTTGTCTTGATTCCATATCGTCAGGGAAGGATTTCATTGTATCAAATTCAAAGGTCATATTAAGCATATTACTTGCACAGATAAGAAGGAAAATCCCGATTACACTTGCAGATAAGCCTGGTTTTCTCGTAACGAAACGGCCAATTTTACTCCAGATGGAATGCTTCTGAACAGTTTCATCCCCAACAAGAGGAATTTTAGGCCAAAACGATTTTCTGCCGAATAATGTAAATAGGGCAGGGATCAATGTAATCGATGCAAGCATAATGATGACCATCGTTGTCCCAAAGGTTGGTGCAAAGTTTCGATATTCTCCAAATTGAGCAAAGAATAACACAAGCATGGCGGCAAGTACGGTACCACCTGCGAAAAACACCGGTGTACCTGTTTCACGCATCGCCATTTTCATCGCTTCATATTTACTTTCATAATGTTTTAATTCTTCTCGGAATCGCGAGAAAACAAATAACGAGTAATCAATAACGGCAGCAAATAAAAGGATGGTCATAATGGATAAAGTTTGATTACTCATAACCAAACCAGCTTTTCCCATTAAGCCAAGAGTCTGATTAACCACTTCATAAACAAAAGCTGTTGCTAGTAGTGGAATTAAAGCTAATAATGGCGAACGGTAAATCACAATTAATAAAATAAGAACAATTCCGACAGTAGATAGTAACAATACAATATCGGCTCTAGAAAACAGATTTAAAGTATCCACGGCAATTCCAGCGGGTCCAGTAACACTCAAGCTGAAATCATCAAATTCCTTGGCTAGTTCTTGTATTTGTTCGACCCTGTCTTTTAATTCTTTCGTTTCTAAATTAGAATCAAAGGATACCGGAATCACTGCCGTTGATTGATCCTCTGAAAAGAACCCCATTGCTGCTTGAGGGGGGAGACTCGATAGCGGAATTGTTTGCTCTAATCCATTGATTTCTTCGGCTTCTAACTTTTCAAAAAAGGAGACAAGCCCTTCAAATGTGAGATCATCTTGATGGGCTTGAAACACAAGGATGCCTGGGGTCCCATCCTGTTCTGAAAAGTAATGATCGACCTTTTCATTGGCAATAATAGATTGAGCTTCATCAGGTAATGATTGAATGCTCGAAACTTGATAATCCTTAGCGGAAGGGGCAAAAAGGGCTAATAATAAAGTTGCCACTAACCAAATAGCAAGAGTCGTCCACATTCCTTTCTTTGTTGTTACACGATCAGTAATAAATTGAATCATGGTCTTCATAAAGTTTTCCTCCACATCCTTTTGTCGGATCTGTTTATTTTATTTAGGTAAAACCATTAAGGTGACAGTAGTGTCACTTTGAATATAAAAAATGACACTACTGCCACCTTATATTATCTTTTAAAGTAACACTAGTGTCAATTAATTTATTGCCAACAATCCATCACGGAGAACTTCTTTAATGGATGATATCCATTCTTGTTGTGGAATACCAAAATGATTAGGTATAGAAACGGTTTGAAAAATAAAACCTAGTATTAATCCATCAGCTAAATGGGGCTTAAGTTTTCCTTCATTTCTTCCTAATTCAATAAAGTTTTGCAAATGCTGGTACATATCCAAGTGCATGGCCTCTAACTTTTTTTTGTTTGTATGGACCTTTTCATTTATATTGATTGGAATTTGTTGGCCCATTCCAATTAGTTGGTGTATATCTGTTCTATGCAAAATTAAATTTAGGAGGAAGTCGAACTGAGCATCAAATCCATTGTGGTGTTTGATGTCTTTAAGACTAATAAGGAATTGATCCATTTCGTCTAGCATAAAGTCAGTAATCAGTTCTTCCTTGTTTTCATAGTATTTATACAATGTCCCTCTCGAAACGTGTAATTGTTGCGCAAGCAAACTAAAAGTAAACCCTTCGTAATGATGCTGCAGAAGGAGTTCTTTCGTAAGTTGGAATAATTCCTGTTTCGAAAATTTACGCTCACGTGCCATTTTTTTCACCTCATTATTCATTATTATAGCATTGTCATATGGCTGTTTGAAAATCTCTTGGAAAAATCGGGCGTAAATTGGACGGTGAATGTAATGAATTCCAGTAATTGCGTAAAGTGTAAAAATAATCCGACTAATAATTCATTTCAAATTCTTATGGTATATTAAAAATAGCTTTTTATGGTGAGGTGTAGGTTTTATGACATTTGAGGTTTTCATTCATAATTATTTAGATGAGACAGGTATTGCGCTAGGAATTTTTCTTTTGTTTTTATTACTAAGAAAGATTTTTTCCAAATATGTGTTTAATTTGTTATTAAAGTTAAGTAAAAAGGTTAAAACTTCTTTATTAACCTCGATTTTTACAGCTTTTGAAAAACCACTTCAATGGTTATTTATCATAATCGGCTTTTATGTTACGGTTCGATACTATCCTTTATTTAATCAAAGTAATCCTGTGTTTTGGGATATTTTACGATCAGGTATCGTTATTATCTATTAGTTGGGGTTTATATAATTTGACTGCTTCAAGTTCACATATTTTTGATAAACTCAATGATAAGTACAGCTTTGAAATTGATGCTATATTGGTTCCTTTTTTATCGAGAATATTAAGGGTTATCATTGTAATTATTGCGATCAGTGTGGTTGCACAAGAATTTGGTTTTAATGTCAGTAGCTTTGTTGCTGGATTAGGGATCGGTGGTTTAGCGATTTCACTTGCGGCTAAGGATGCAATAGCGAATTTATTTGGAGGATTTGTCATTATCACAGAAAGACCATTTACAATAGGCGATTGGATTATGACATCTACAGTCGAAGGAACGGTTGAAGAAATAACCTTCCGTAGTACAAGAATTAGAACGTTTAAGGATGCCGTTGTTACGGTACCCAATGCAATACTGTCTAATTCAGAAATTACAAACTGGAGTAAAATGTCGAAAAGACAAGTAACGTTTTATATTAAGGTAACTTTTGATACCTCGAAGCAAACTCTTGATAAAATCGTGAAAAATATTAATGATTTGCTCCTTCATCATCCAGATATCCACGATGATTCGGTACAAGTCAAATTTGATCTATTTGATCAAAACGGATATGGAATTTCTGTGACTTTCTTTACAAAAACAACGGTTTTAGGAGAATATTTAAGAATTAAGGAAGAAGTTAACTTTCAAATCATGGAACTTCTTGAAACTGAGGATGTACAGCTTGCTGTACCAAGTATGAAATTGTCATTAGATAAAGATATAGACCAACAATTGAAAAATGAAACATTAATGAATCAAGGTTCTTAAGGAAACTGGCAAAAAAATATGTTCCTAAAAATGAAATGCCTCTTTCGATCATTTGGTCGGAGAGGTTTTTTTGTATAAGAAAAGCCCTTACCTATGAAAATATATGGACTGTTTTTTCTGATAAATATGGATATTTTAAAAAATCCATAATCTTGATATAGTCTATTTAGCACATCAAAGTAACACAGTAATTGAAGGGGGATTTTTTCATTATGAAAACAGGTACAGACAGAGTTAAACGTGGAATGGCAGAAATGCAAAAAGGCGGCGTAATTATGGACGTCGTAAATGCAGAACAAGCAAAAATTGCGGAGGAAGCTGGCGCAGTTGCTGTTATGGCCTTAGAACGAGTGCCATCTGATATTCGTAAAGCCGGCGGAGTGGCAAGAATGGCGGATATTTCAATCGTGGAAGAAGTCATGAAGGCTGTTAGTATTCCCGTTATGGCAAAGGCTAGAATTGGTCATATCGTTGAGGCTAGAGTATTAGAAGCTCTTGGTGTGGACTACATTGATGAATCTGAAGTATTAACACCTGCAGATGAAGAGTTTCATTTAAATAAAAAGGAATTTACAGTTCCGTTTGTATGTGGTTGTCGTGATTTAGGTGAAGCTGCTCGTCGTATCGGCGAAGGGGCATCTATGTTACGTACGAAGGGTGAGCCTGGGACAGGAAATATTGTGGAAGCCGTTAGACATATGCGTAAAGTGAATGGGCAAGTTCGCAAAATCGTGCATATGAGCGAAGATGAGCTTATGACGGAAGCAAAGTTATTAGGTGCTCCTTATGAAGTACTACTACAAATTAAAGAGTACGGTAAGCTTCCAGTTGTAAACTTTGCTGCAGGCGGTGTTGCAACTCCTGCAGATGCTGCACTAATGATGCAATTAGGGGCTGACGGTGTATTTGTAGGATCTGGTATTTTTAAATCAGAAAATCCTGCTAAATTCGCCAAAGCGATTGTCGAAGCGACGACACATTATCAAGATTACAAATTAATTGCTGAACTATCTAAAGGTCTTGGGGAGCCAATGAAGGGAATTGAAATTGCTACTTTAGCTCCCGAAAATCGTATGCAAGACCGCGGCTGGTAAGGGAGAAGGACAATTCCTTGGATGTTCCTTTCACCCGGAATTAACAGATGATCATCGATTGACAGAGTTATTTGTTAACATGGTAAGAGAATCTGTTGTGGTTTAACTAAAATATATGACTATAAAATGAGGCCGTCAACGTTTATAAAAGCGTTGACGGCTTCATTTTATATTCTGTTTGATCGGGATTACTTTTTCCTAATTGATAAAATAAATAGGAAAGATAAGAGTTAAGTTCAAATCGGTCGTTACAGATAAAATCAGTTAACGTCAATTTATTTTCTTTAGCCACTAAATTTCCTCCTTAATTAAATACTTGTGAAAATCCTTTTTCTCAGGAAGTTCGGTTCACCTTCGCCATCAAACTGTATTGGCCATGCATGCCATCCTTCTACTTGTATTATATTTGGAAACGTTTACATACTCAATGGTTTTCATACCCATTTTTTCGACAGATTCCATTTTTTAGCAAAAGGGGTAGGGTTGGATCTTTAAAAAAGTATAAACATTAAAACTAGTAAATAACTTTTTACTAAAGAATAAAATGATAGTTTCTCATTTTGAAAAATTTATTCTATGAAAAAGAGTTCTGATTATAGTGGGACAAGCATAGTTTATATTAAACTAGCATTTAAAAATATTCATAGATTCAATTAGGAGGGAATTTTTCAATGAAGCTATTTAAAAGTCGTTATGATGGTGCGGAAAGTAGAGCTTTAGTAGGGAACAAGCGTAGTGTTCGTTTAAGTATTTCCATTAATAATGAATATGACCGAAAGCTTACGTTGTTATCGAACTCATGCGGGATGAGCAAATCAGAAATGACCGATCAGCTTTTAAGAATTGCTTTAGACTCTCCTAATGTCGTTGACTGGCTACAGGAACAATATAATAAAGTGGAAGAATATAGGATTCGCCCACTGAAAATCAATAATAAGATTCATTATTAAAGTCTCCCAGCCAGATTTGGGAGACTTTTTCTTTTTTGGAAGTACCGCTAATTCAAAACGTTAGCCAGACGATGAATCCCATCAATAATTTGTTCTGTTTCAAGGTGGGCAAATCCAAGTAACAATCCTTTACGTTGACTTTCTAAACAGTATGGACTAAGTGGGAATACTCCAACACCAGCCTTTAGAGCATCTTGCACAGCTTGGTACTCATTAAAGCTTTCGTTGCTTTCCAATAATACATGGAGACCTGAATCAGTTCCTTGTATATGAAAATGGTTTGCGAGTCCAGATGTGTTTAATGTTTGAATAATGACACGGTGCCGTTTATGGTAAATGGACCGCATACGTCTCACATGCTTTAATAGGTCACCTGTTTCAAAGAATTGACCAAGGGTGAGCTGTTCCATAATTGGAAGATGACGACAGACAAATTCTTGAACCTTTGCTAATCTTTCAATCGCTTCTTCAGGTCCGATAACGGCTGCTAAACGAATTCCTGGAGCAAGAATTTTTGTGAAACTTAGCAAATATAAGATGTTTGTCGGCATTTGTGAATATAGGCTAGGCATAGGACCGCCACGATAACGGAATTCTCCATCGTAATCATCCTCAATGATCCATGTTTGGTTTTGACGAGCAAACTGAATCAATTCCTGCCTTCGATTCGCTGTCATTAACACACCACTAGGGAATTGGTGTGAAGGCGTCGTAAAAATCATTTTCGTTTGCGATGGAATTTTATCAACGCAAATTCCTTGTTGATCGACAGGAATCGGTTCAATTTTCATATTGCGATAACGCATAGACGACCAAGCGACCGGAAAACCAGGATCTTCAACAGCCACTAAATCCCCTTCCTGGAGCAATGCCTGTGCAATGATATCCATCGTTTGTCTAGCACCTAATGTAAGGAGAATTTGACTGGGAGGAACATGGATTCCTCTTTCAATGGCAAGGTAACGGCTGATTTGTTCGCGTACTGAATAGAGTCCATATGATGAGCTGTAACCCCAATCAAATAAATCGACTTCTTTCATCGCAGTATTTGAGGCATGCCTCCACGCCTTTTGGAAAGTAGAGTCAATATAAGGCAGATGAAGACGAAAATCAATTTCCGCTTTTTCCTCTTTTTTCAAGTCAGGCCAGTGATCCACTCGTTTCGTTTCTTCTTCTAGCAAGGGTTTCGCTGGTATAATCGGAGTAGATGATGTCGTTTGCGTGAATTCTTCATCCGCTAAGATATTACAGACTCTTGTTCCACCCCTCCTAGAAGTGGTTACATATCCTCGTGATTGCAGTTCTTCATAAGCAATTTGGACACTCGATCTCGAGATTGATAACTCCTGGGAGAGCTGTCTAGTTGGGACTAATGTATCCCCAGGTGAAAGTTGTCCATTTGTAATATACTCAATCACTTGATCAACAATTTGTAACCACAGAGGACGTTTATCTTTTTTATTCAGTTCAATATACATCTGTTAAACCACCTAAAATAGTAATATGGAATGTTATAATTGCAAAGTTCGTTGTTAAAATCCAAAGGCCGATTTTAACGTAGAAATAGCGATTTTGTGCATTCGTATAAAATTTGCAGCTCTTTTCTCAAAAATAAAGTCCTAAGATAATGTGAAATAAGGTCAATCCTTTTTTATCTCTCCAAAAGCTATAAAGTCTGAGAAAAGAGCCTTATGGAATGATATATTTATAGTAATATATGTTTATATTTTAGTCCATAAAAATAAGCAGAGAAACAAGGATGACATATTATTTTTATCAAAACTGCATAAAATATCGATAAAAAAGTTATATAATCGTTCTATAAAAACATTTCATACAAAATATGGAGTAGAATTTAAATTGGAGGTTTGCACAAGGTGAAAAGAAAACTAGGTGTAGTTATTGGAATCGTAGTACTTGCCCTTGCCGTATATCTATTTGTTTTAAACAATGAATCAAATCATCCTCAAGAAACAGAACCTGAAAATGTTAAACAATTGGTACAAGAATACAGTGCAAGTCAGACAAAAAATGAGTCTGCTTCTATTACATCAGAGCAACTCATTGTGACTGATAGTAGTGGTAGTGAGACAACCTATCCTTTACCGCAAGATGAATTCTTTGTTTCTATTGCACCATATATTGAAAACACACATCCATGCGCAATCCATAGTCTAACAGGGTGCCAAGGAGAATTAACAGAAAAAGAGTTTAACGTATATATAGAGGATAAAGAAGGAAATGTCGTAGTAAACCAAATGTTGACATCTCAAGCTAATGGATTTATTGATTTATGGCTACCACGAGATAAAACGTATAAAGCAACGATTGAATATGAAGGAAAAGCGGCCGAGGCAGAGTTCTCCACTTTTGCCGATGATGACACATGTATCACGACGATTCAATTAAACGAAAATAAAAGCGCCTAATTGGGGCTGTTAACAATCTAATAGGAATTCTTAAAACCTGTGTAGAATTTATTCTATATAGGTTTTTTTAATGGGGGTTTTTATATGATGGGTCGTAAAGATGATTTTCAAAGTAAACTTGAGTTTATTGATTTAAATGTTTTAGTACCTAAAAAGGATACTATTTTATTCTAGCCATTTTCTAAAAGAAGTGTAGGCACCGAATCGACTTTTATCCCTTACTGTCCTTTTTCGGTGCCTACACTGCTACAAAATCCCAGAAGTACTCAGAAATACTAATAGAATCAGAATCGGAACGACCCATTTCATAAGGATTCTCCAAGTAATAAACATGTAGTCTTGAAGGTCATTGGCTTGGAAGAATTCCTTTTTAACGAGTGTTTGATTCATTTTATAGATGATAAAAAATGCAATAAAGAGATTACCAAGTGGCAGCATGATGTTACTGACAAGAAAATCGGTCAAATCAAAAACAGTGCGGTCAAACCATTTGAAATCCTTTAAGAAACTTGATGATAGGGCAGCAGGAATAGCTGCGATAAAGACGATAAGTCCTGAAATCCATGATACTTTGGTTCGCGAACGCTTCCCGTTAGCCGTAAACGCAGCCACAATGATTTCCAGCAAGCTAAAAGAAGAGGTTAACGTTGCAAAGAGAAACAGAATTAAAAATAAACTCAGGAATAGTTCGCCAAAAGGCAATTGACCAAACACAGTAGGTAAGACAATAAATAGAAGTCCAGGCCCTTCTGCTGGCTCTAGTCCAAAGGAAAAAACGGCAGGAAAGATAGCAAGCCCTGCAAGTAAAGAGACAAAAATGTTCATGATGACAACCCAACTGGCGGATGCAGGAATACTCACATTACGATCTAAATATGAACTATATGTAACCATACAAGAAAATCCAACGGCTAAGGCGAAGAAGGACTGACCTAGCGCATATAGCACAGCTTCACTTGTGATTTTTGAAAAATCAGGTTGAAGGAAAAATTTTACCCCTTCCATGGCGCCATCTAAGGTCAATGCTCGAAAGACTAAGATAATAAAAAAGATAAATAGAAGCGGCATCATATACTTATTTGCTTTTTCAATTCCGTTTTGAACTCCGAGCGCAATGACAATGATGTTCACTAGTAGAAAAATCGCTACGCCCAGAATGGTATAGATTGGACTTCCTGTAACTGTACCAAATAGTTCAGCATAATTGGCTCCTGTGCCTATGACTTTTCCGACTATAGACAAAAGGGTATAAAGAAAGACCCAACCACCAACTACACAATAGAAAGATAGTAGTAGAAAACAACCTATGACACCAAAGCGGCCAATATTCACCCATAAAGTATTTGGTACTAATTTTTTATAGGCACTGATCGCTTCCTTTCCAGCTCCTCTACCAATGATAAACTCCGAAATGAGCATAGGTAGTCCGATTAAAATCGTAAAAGCGACAAATAAAAGGAAAAAGGCTCCACCACCGCTCATTCCAGTTACGTAAGGAAATTTCCAAATTGCCCCAAGTCCAATAGCGGCACCTGCTGAAGACAGGATAAAACCTAGTTTAGACGACCATTTTTCTGTAACCTTTTCCATAAAAAAACCTCCAACGATGTCGAAATACATAAAATGATATCTTAAACATAATACCATAAACATGAAGTTGGAATTAAACTTTCGGGCGTATGAGGTCATTTATAAAGATTCCTCTACTGATAGATTGTTACTCATAATTACCGAGTTCCTTCCATATAATGTTCTGAAGATTGTACAAGGAGGGATAGGATTTGCAATTTTATTATGGTAACCAGATGCCTTTAAGGGTATTAGACGAAGCGGAGTTTTGGAAACACCAGGAAGAAGAGCATACAGTTGTTATTCGCGAATTAGTGGCGAATCTTGAGGAAGAGTATGTGAAAGCAATGCATGAATGGGAAAAGGCATTAGGAGAGACACACAAACAAGTTATCCGATTTATAGAGACAGTGATTCGATCCAAGGACCATCTCTCGAATTCTCTATACCAACAAGTGCTTCAGTTAGTTTCCTTTTGTTTACAACAAAGCGTGGAATTCATTAAACTATGTGAACAAATCAAAAATGAGAGTGCAGCTGTAAGTGCAAATCCAACTGCTAAAGTAGTACTCGATCATATTATTCGAGAATCAGAATATTTTGTTGGCATCGCTCAAACGATTCTGTATCAACAATAAAAGAGAAATGCCTGACCTAAATCTATGTCAGGCATTTCTCTTTTTATTGTTCCTTATAGTAGCGGATATAATCATAGTTTGAAGTTGGAATAGACTTTAATATGCCTCCGTTTTCATCTCGAAACACTTCATATTCACGATATTCTTCTATTATATAGTCTCCCTCAATCATTCTTTCCTCAAAAATCATTTCTAATGTATAGTCAGATATAAATTCTTCGTTTTCATTTTCACCGGTGTTCGTTTCGCCTTCAACCATATCTGAATCGGACGTAACAGCTTCCGCTTCTTCCGCTGTTGCTTCTGCTTGTAAAACTTCATTTGGTATACTTGTAACCCCAACATAGTCTTTATTGATTAAAGAATAGGGAGAGTCTAAATAAATTAAGACAACCATAGTCACCATTATTCCAATGATAGGCAGTAATTTTTTCACGATTTTCTACTCCTTTGAAATGGTAGTTTCAACTTTTTCAAAAGTCAAGCATGTTCCTTAATATGTTTATGCATGTCCATATTTAGATAGAACTATAGAAACGTCTTCACAAAATATCTATAATTACCAATCGTTAAAGTGATGAACATCACAATATCCAGTCTGTAAAACGACTATACTTCAAGTGTGAGAATAGTTCTCAGTAAAAAAACAACAATGACAATCTCACTAAATGAGGTGGGTGTATAAATGAAAAAAATAGTTGATTTTAATAAAACCGTTTATGAATTATGTACAGAAGATCCATTTATTATCGAGATTATGAAAGAACTAGGATTTGAACAAATTACTAAACAAGGCATGCTACAAACAGCAGGCAGGGTTATGACGATTCCAAAAGGTGCACGTATGAGAAGTATAGAGATCACTGACATTATCCAAACTTTTGAGAAACACGGTTACGCCGTTAAACAATAGATTCATAGAAAAGTTGGTCACGCAGGTAAGAACGTATTGAACAAAGGGGAGGAATAATAAATGAGTGAACTAATTAATAATCGTGAAAAATTCGTGGAAACTAAAAGTGAACGTCAAGAAATGTTAAAGGAAATTATCAAAGAACTTCATGCGGGAAAAGATGTCGATGAAGTAAAGGCAAAATTTGAGGAAGCGGTAGGCGATGTAACCGTTGCTGAGATTTCTCAAATGGAACATGATTTAATGGTTGAGGAAGGAATCCCAGTTGAAGAAGTACAGCGACTATGTTCTGTCCATGCAGCAGTTTTTAAAGGCTCCATTGAGGAAATCCACCGTTCCGAAAAGCCAGAAGACGAACCAGGACATCCGATTCATACGTGGAAGATGGAAAATAAAGAAGTCGATTTGCTCGTTAACTTCAAACTTCAACTTCATACAGAGCGATTTGAAAAAGAAGACTCTGATGACAATCGCTTTAAACTATTAGAGGATCTGAATCTACTATTAGATTTAGATAAGCATTATTCAAGAAAGGAAAATTTACTTTTCCCATTCCTTGAAAAATACGGTATTGATGGCCCAACTAAAGTTATGTGGGGTGTCGATGACGCGATTCGCCTTGCGATCAAAGAAGCAAAAAGTAAGTTAACACATTACCAAGGGAATAAAGAAGACGTTGTAGCGGTTCTAAATCACGTTATTAAAGAGGTAACTGAAATGATTTTTAAGGAGGAGAATATTCTCTTCCCAATGGCATTAGAAACCTTGACTGAAGATGAATGGGTTAAAATTGCAGATGAAAGTGAAGAAATTGGTTATTGCTTAACTGCTCCAACAGAAGTTTGGAAACCTGAACGTCATCCTCTAGAGATTGAGGAAGAAAAGGAAGAAATTAAACCTGAAGATGGATTTGTCCGGTTTGAAACAGGTATTTTATCGGTGAAACAATTAGAAATGATTCTAAATCATTTACCAGTGGATCTTACTTTTATTGATGAAAATGATGTCGTTCGTTATTTTTCACACGGAGAAAGAATCTTTGCTCGTACAAAAGCTGTCATTGGACGTACTGTTCAAAATTGCCATCCACCACAAAGCGTACATGTTGTTGAAAAGTTACTACAAGATTTTAAATCTGGAGCAAAAGATGTTGAGGATTTCTGGATCCCTGTAAAAGATAAATTTGTGTATATCCGGTATTTTGCTATTAGAGATGAAGAGGGAACCTATATGGGGACACTTGAATTCTCACAAAATGTTGCAGCTATTCGTGAATTAGAAGGTCAAAAACGTATTTTAGCAGATTAAGATGATGAAAAACCCCTTATCAAAAGGGGTTTTTCTGTGTAATACATATGAATATCTGAGAAGGAATGGTTATAATGAAACAGAAAACTGTACTATGAAGGTCTTTAAGCTGTCGTACGAGGTGTTTTTCTTTATTATTGCCAAATATTGCTATTTGGAGATAGTGAAAAAAGGTGCGAATCCTTAATGTAATTGATTTTATCTTAGATTCAACCACCAATATCAAAAATATATTTATTGTAATCGAAAACAGATTTTCTTATTTAAAAAAACTGTTGTTCAATTTTTTATATCCTGTTACAATGAAAATAGTTATTTGATGAATATTCTAAATTTTAGATGTTTGTACTAAGATTTTCTACTTTATCGCAAAATATTCTGTTTGAACGGAGGAACTACTTTGTCAAGATTACCCAAAGTAAATGAATTAGGTTTTTTTGAAATTCGTCTTGAATCAATCGGCGGTCTGGGAGCAAACTTAGCCGGTAAATTACTTTCTGAAGCTGGTGTGGTTGGAAACGGACTTAATGGTTTAAGCTTTTCATCATATGGCTCAGAGAAAAAAGGTTCACCAGTAAAAGGACATATTCGTTTCTGCGAACCTTATACTAATATTCGTGATACTACGCCTGTTGAGCGTCCGCACTTAGTAGCTGTTTTTCACGATGCATTATATAAGACTGTTGATTGTACAAGCGGTATTTATCCAGATAGTACAGTTCTAGTTAACTCAAAGAATACGACTGACGAGTTAAAAGATTTAATGAAAATTGAAGGCGGTACTGTAGCTGTTATTGATGCAACACAAATTGCCTTAGAAGAAAAGACTAAGGTAAATACAGCTATGCTGGGAGCAATTTTCCGTATTCTTGATTTCTTAGATGCAGACTCGATGAGAGATACGATTCGTCGTACATTTGAAAAGAAATATCCTCATTTAGTAGAATCAAATATTCGTACATTTGATAGAGGGTATAATGAAGTTGAATTTAAAACATTTGAAATGGATCCAGATGCTGCTGCTAAGCCATTTACTCGTCCTGAACCGACACTTGGTTATGAAACACAACCAATCGGTGGTCTTGTTATCGATCCAGGTAATAGTATTTTCAAAGATTTGAGTATTTCACGTTCTGGAACACTTCCACATTATCATGAGGAAAAATGTATCCATTGTGCAGCTTGTGATACAGCTTGTCCAGACTTTTGCTTTGTTTGGGAAGAAAAAGCAGACAAAAAAGGTCGTCCACAAATGTTCCTTCAAGGAATTGACTACCAATATTGTAAAGGTTGCTTAAAATGTGTACATGCCTGTCCAGTAGACGCATTGTCAAGTGCTGTTGAAACAAATGACGGATATGCTGAAGCCAACCGTGTACCACATTTATTTGAACTTGTAAAATAATTTATAGCGAAGGGTGAATGAACGTTCATGTCTAAAGAAATCATAATTGACAAAGAAAAGGCAGGTCTATCAGAAGGATCTGTTGATCAAGCAATTGTATTTGAATCAGGAAATGAAATGGCAGCATATGCAGCCCATCAAATTAATTATCATATTATGGGTTATTACCCAATTTCTCCATCAACAGAGGTTGCTCAGTTCCTTGATGGAATGAAAACAAGAGGACAACATGATATTAAATTAATTGCTGCTGACGGTGAGCACGGTTCTGCAGGGATTTGTTACGGTGCCGCTACAGGTGGTGGACGTGTATTCAACGCAACAAGTGCAAATGGTTTCTTATACATGCTTGAGCAACTGCCTGTTCAATCTGGAACTCGTATGCCTATGGTATTGAACCTAATCAACCGTTCAGTTTCAGGACCATTAAATATTCATGGTGACCACTCTGACTTATATTTTGCATTAAATACTAGGTTGGCCGATTTTAATGGCTCGTGATCCACAAGTTGTTTATGATATGAATATCATGGCGCTTAAATTAGCGGAAGATCCTGAAGTTCGCTTACCTGTTATTGTTTCATTTGATGGTTATTTCACTTCTCACCAAAAGAGACGTGTACAAGTGATTAAGGATAATCAAGAAGTTCAAAAGTTCGTTGGTGAATTACCAACAAACTTCCCACATGCTTTAGATCGTGACAATCCAGTTTCAGTTGGTGCTTATATGAATGAGCCTGATACGATTAATAACCGTTACCAACAATCAGAAGCGATGTATAATGCTGAAAAAGTATTTGAAAGAATTTCAAAAGAATATGCAGAGTTAACTGGACGTGAATATCCGATCCTTGACTTATATAAAATGGAAGACGCTGAAGTTGCTGTATTTATGTTAAACTCAGCTACAGAAGTTTGTAAGGATGTTGTTGATACATTACGTGCAAAAGGCATTAAAGCAGGGGTTATTTCTCCTAACATTCTTCGTCCTTTCCCACAAAAACAAATTGCTGAAGCATTGAAAAATGTAAAAGCTATTACAATTGGGGACCGTGGAGATTCTTACGGTGCACATGGCGGTAACATGGCTCTTGAAGTAAGAGCAGCACTACAAACTTATGGAAACACTGAAATAAAAGTAGTTAACCGTATCTATGGTTTAGGTGGAAAAGACTTCTATGCTGATGAAGCAGAACAATTCTTCCAATTAGCAGTAGATGCTGTTGAAGCAGGTAAAGTAGAAGTTCCATTTGATTACTTTGGCCATACACCTGGTAATCCTGAATTAGCACCAAAACGTCGTGTAGAACCATTGAAAAAAGAAGATTTAAATACAGGTCTTATTACAGTTACTCCTAATGAAGAAACGGGTGAATTAAAAGTTAAGATTCCACCACTAAGAGCCTTAACGAAAAAACCAAAACGTATTTCTTCAGGACATGGCGCATGCCCAGGCTGTGGTATTTTCTCTGGTTTAGAAACATTCTTTAAAGGAATTGAAGGCGATATTGTTGTCTTATTCCATACAGGTTGTGGAATGATCGTTACAACAGGATATCCATATAGTTCACATAAACAAACTTATATTCATAACCTGTTCCAAAACGGTGCTGCAACTTTATCTGGACTTGTTGAAATGTTCCATGAAAGAAAACGTCGTGGTGAGTTTGAAGCGCTTGGATTAAGCGATGAATTCACATTTGTTATGATCACTGGTGACGGTGGTATGGATATTGGTATGGGTCCTGCAATTGGTACAGCTTTACGTAACCACAAAATGATTATCGTTGAGTATGATAATGAAGGTTACATGAATACAGGAAGCCAACTTGTCTTATTCAACTCCACTAGGACATATGACAAGTACTTCTGGTGTTGGACCATACCAAGCAGGTAAAGCGTTCCACCATAAAGATACAGCTCAAATCATGGCTGCAACCAATATTTCATACGTATTTACAGGTTCTGAGGCATACCCACAAGACCTTGTGAAAAAAGCTGCGAAAGCGCAATGGTATGCAAATAATGTAGGTATGGTTTATGGAAAAATCTTAATTGCTTGTCCGTTGAACTGGAAATCAAATGAAACACTAGGACAAGAGATTGTTGACGCTGCGGTTAGCTCATGTTTCTTCCCTCTTTATGAAGTAGAAAGAGGAGTTACAAACATCACTTATAACCCAGAAGCTAGAAAGAAACGTATTGAAGTGAGCGAATGGTTAAAAACTATGGGTAAAACAAAGCATATGTTAAAAGAAGAAAACAAAGAGATGTTACAAGAGTTCGAAAACGAAATTGAACGTCGTTGGAACCAACTTAAAGCAAAACACGAAAGTCCATTCCTATAATAATGGTAGACCTCGGTTTAAGAAACCGAGGTCTTTTTTAATGGAAAAAACCCATGAAAATTGTGTTGAAGCAACCTGTTTTAGGAATTGCACCTATTACCTATATATGGAATTAGCCTCCGAAAAATCTCAATAATTTACATTTATAATTAAAAAAGACCTCCTTTCGAAAAAGGAGGTCTTTATCAAATACTAGAAATATAAAGCAAAAATCAGTAGTGCAACGATAATCCGGTAGATGGCAAATGGGATTAATTTAATCTTGTTAATTAGCTTCAAGAAGAAACGAATGGAAATAAGAGCGAAAATAAATGCACTAATAAATCCTGCGATGAAAAACGGTAAGGCATCGATTGTAAAGTATTCAAGGTTTTTTACAAGTGAGATTAAACTTGCACCTGCCATGATCGGAACCGCCATAATAAATGTAAAATCAGAGGCAACCCGGTGATTTAAGCCGGTTAATACACCACCTGAAATCGTTGCACCCGAACGGGAAAACCCTGGCCATAATGAGAAACATTGAATGAGACCAACAGTAAAGGCATGCTTATAGGTTAGTTGATCAAGGGAGACAATCGTCGGTTGATTCTTTCTTGTATGAAGATCAGCATAAATCATTAAAATTGAACCCAATATTAGTCCGATCGCAACGGTTTCAGTAGAAAATAAATATTCATCAATAAAATTTTCAAACAAGACACCAATTATTCCAGCTGGAATGATCCCAACAATCACATGAAGTAGATTAAAATGACCTGTTCCTGGTTCACGTTTGGTTTCTTTATGAAACAAGCGATTTAATCCAAGAATATCGATAAAACGATCTCTAAATACAATTACAGATGCTAAAATTGATCCAAGCTGAATCATAACTTTGAAAGTATTCGCTACATATTTTGATCCTAAAAACTCTTCAGATTGAAGCCACAAATCATCCACGATAATCATATGGCCTGTAGAAGAAACCGGAGCAAATTCCGTTAACCCTTCTACTAAACCGAGGATAATAGCTTTTAGTATTTCGATAAAATCCATAAGATTAAGCTCTCCCAACTAATTATTTAAGATTTCTTTCTTTTTTTATTGAAAAAGTAAACAAGGAAGATGATGATCCCGATTCCAATAATAGCATAGGCAATATTGGAGTAGACATCCATAAATTCTGTGATTCTATCCCAATTATCTCCTAAAGCAGCCCCAACAGAAACAAGTATGATATTCCAAATTAATGTACCGACCGTTGTAAAGACGATAAATAGCCAGAATTTCATGTTTGACATACCTGCAGGAATCGATATTAAGCTGCGGATTAAGGGGACCATTCGGCAAAATAGTACGGTCCAAATCCCATATTTATCAAACCAGGCATCTGCTTTATGAACATCTTCTTTTGTAACCCTTAAAATATTCCCAAAGCGGTCAATGATCTTTTCTAATCGTTCTACATCAAGCAATAATCCAATTCCGTATAAAATCACGGCTCCCACCACAGAACCGGCTGTTGATGCAATGACGACTCCAGGAACCGTCATGCTTGTGTACGTTGTCATGAACCCGCCAAAAGGAAGAATAATCTCCGATGGAATAGGAGGGAAGACGTTTTCTAAAGCAATCATGAGGAATACGCCAAGATAGCCATATTGCTCCATAAATTGTGTAATCCAGTTTTCCATTACAAACCTCCATTATATATGTAAATACTTTTTATCAACTTTTGAAATACCTTAATTGTTTCAACTTAAAAGAAGTTTGTCCTAATCCATTATATGACAAAATGATAAGCCATGCAGAAAGATTATCATAAATAGATGAAATTGCCCATAAAAGAGATAAGCTGATATACAAAATAATAGACTAAATAACATAAAAAAACTACAACTTAATAAAATGTTAAGAAAAACTTAATTCATTATCAGTAAAATGACAAGTTAACCATTTATTCATAATTTGACTAACAAATAATGAAAATAGCAACCTATAATAAAGATAACGGATGAATTAAAAAAGAGCCAAACACTTGAAAGTAGTGTTTGGCTCTTTTAATTTGAATTTTGAATAAAACACTCTTTAGTAAACATCCTGTCTGATAAACACTAGGAAAGAGATTATAATTGCGATCAGCCACCAAAGGAGTAAAATACCTATGGAGAATAGCAAGGTCATCCCTTCAACAGGTGGGGCCACACCATTTAAGTACCCCGTTAAATTGAGGTTAACCATAAATAAGTATTTAGCGGATTCCCATGAGGAAACCATTGCACTCAAAATAGACCCTGAAATAAGAGCTGCCAACATAATCCCCATTCCTGCTGCTGTACTTCGGATTAAAACAGAAATCATAAATGAAAGTGTTCCGACAACAACGGCTACAAACCAGACGAGACCAAAGTCCATTAAGATCAATTTCCATTGGCTCATCATTCTTACATTCGTTGTATCGAGAACACCATTCTCTGCAGTAAATCCAGTGATGATGGGTGCATTGATTCCTTTAAAACCGAACACAAATCCCGAAATGATAAACGAGAGTATTCCAACAATCGCTAAGATTATCGAAATTGAAAATAGAAGCGTCATATATTTACTCAGGAGAATTTTCCAACGTTTAACTGGCCGAGTAAGCAATAATTTTATTGAGCCTAATGAGTGTTCAGAGGATACTAAGTCACTGGCAATGACCATCACCAGAAGTGGGATAAGCATTGGACCGGCATTTTCAATAAACACCCTGACAAAGGTGGGTGCTCCTGGCTCAGATGGATTGATATCATGGTCGAGATAGTATTGTTGCTGTTTTAACGTAATTTGAAATCGTTCCCGTTGGTCATCTGACATTCGATTGGAACTAAGTCGATTGGTGATGTCGATAATTTGAGTCTGAAGCGCAACCCGCCAATCAGTGGATCCAAGCTTTTCCTGCTGTTCCTTCGTTTCTTTAAGCTGTGCATAAGTAAATAAAACAACTAAAATAGCAACAATGATCGCAATGACTATAAGCCGTTTCCGAGCTAAAAGCTTCATCATCTCATTTTGAATCAATAGGCTCACTTATGCTCACTCCCTGTCAGTTGTAAAAATAGTTCCTCTAAGACTGGAACTTTACGATTCATTTCTATAATAGAGACTCCTTCTTCTATCAAAGCTTTACTCCACTGTGCCGCCTTTTCCTCTTCAAATGGAGTAATCAAGTAGTCTCCATCGACCACAACCTCAGTTGTTCTTTCTAAAACAGCTTTTCCTTCTAAAAGGGGATCCACTTTCCAAACCAGTTTTTCTTGTTTGGTGAGCAAGTTTTCCACTGAATCCACTCTAATAATTTCTCCATCTAACATAATCGCAACTCGGTCACATAATTGCTGAATTTCTCCTAGTAAGTGACTTGACACGAGGACACTTAATCCTTCTTTTTCAGCTAAGTTACGAATAAATTCTCGCATCTCTCGAATTCCTGCAGGATCAAGTCCGTTCGTTGGCTCGTCCAAAATTAACACCTTAGGCGAATTGAGTAATGCTTGGGCAATCCCAAGCCTTTGTCGCATTCCAAGCGAATACGTCTTTACTTTATCGTGAATCCGTTTATCTAAACCAACAAAGGCAACTGTTTCTTTAATCTTTTTCTCCGTAACAGAAGGGAGCATATTAGCAAAATGGACTAGATTATCCCAGCCTGACAAAAAGGGGTATAGCTCCGGATTTTCAACAATACAGCCTAAATACTGCATCGCTTTCGTAAACTCTTTTCTAACATCATAGCCACAAATGGAAATCGTCCCATCTGTCGGTTTTATCAGTCCGGTCAGCATTCGGATGGTTGTTGTTTTTCCGGCCCCGTTTGGTCCAAGAAAGCCAAAAACCTCACCTTTTTTTAACTCAAAATTCAACCCCTTAATGATTTCCTTACGTCCGATCGTTTTTCGTAAATGACGAACAGATAAAGTGACATCACTCATGAGCTTCAGCCTCCTTTTCCCAGTTAATTAATGGAGCTAATCGATTTGAGATTAGACCATAACCTGCTTGATTTGGATGGAAATGATCGGAGTACAAATAATCGTTAACAGATAACTGAAATAAATCAAAGGTTGGAACGAAAACAACCTTTTCAAATTTTCCTGCTACATTCTCTGTACTGTAATTCCATTCGCGAACAATGTTATTGGTAACATCATTATGTTCTAGATCGATAAAGGGATTATAAAGTCCAAGAATGAAGATCGTCGCTTCAATATTTTGTTCACGGAGAGTTGTAAAAATTTGTTCGAGATTTGTTACATATTGTTTTTGCGTCTTTATGATATTTTCGAGGTTAAAGTCAAGTAGTGCATCTCCACCTTGGAAAAGATCATTCCCTCCGATGGTCATAAGGATGACATCCGCTTCTTTTACCTGTCTGATGATATTCTTCTGACCTAATTGTTGTAGAAGCTGAGAGGAGTCTTGCCCATTAATCCCAAGATTATAGACTGTGACTTCCCTAGGATCTAGTTCCTCTTTTAATTGCTCCGTTACGATCCCAACGTAACCTTGCCCTGTTTCATCACCAGTACCTCGTGTTAAGGAATCTCCGAGGGCTAACACGGTTATATCTGTTGTCTGTTTCATTTCAGCTGGTGCTGTGTTTTCCTTTATTTCCTCTGCCTTCCCAAATGTAGAATCTTGAATCGTCCAAGCTAATCCAAAAATCCAAAGTAAGGTGAGTAAAACGGCAACGATGGTGGAAATTCGAAGTGTAGCATTTTTCAAAAAATCAACTCCTTCATACTTGAATACATTCATATCATCTCAATCAATTATTTCTATTATCAGGAAAGATTAGACCTTTTTAATTATTTTATCATAAAACTTTTGAAGGAATTGGGAGGGATTAAAGGATAAAATTCTAAGTGGGTTGAAATGATTGTAACAAAAACGAATGAGCACTTGTACAAAAAAGTGGAACCTCCAATAAGGAGATTCCACCGATGTTAAAATTATATTTTCATAACTCCGCCTGAGCTTGCGTTTGTAACAAGCTTAGAATAGCGAGCAAGATAGCCTTTTTTCACTTTTGGTTCAAAGTCTTTCCAGTTAGCTTTACGTTTTTCCATTTCTTCATCAGAAACTTCAAGTGTAATTGTACGGTTGTTCATATCAAGTTCAATGATATCACCGTCTTCAACGAATGCGATCGGACCGCCTTCAGCAGCTTCTGGAGAGATATGTCCGATTGAAATTCCGCGGGAAGCACCTGAGAAGCGACCGTCAGTGATTAAACCAACTTTTGCTCCTAATCCACGACCAACGATTTGTGAAGTTGGTGCAAGCATTTCCGGCATTCCTGGACCGCCTTTAGGGCCTTCATAACGGATAACGACAACATGTCCTTCTTCGACTTTACCTGTAATGATTCCAGAAAGAGCATCTTCTTGAGAATCAAAGCAGATGGCAGGTCCTCTATGGTATCCGCCAACTTCAGGATCAACAGCACCTACTTTTACAATCGAACCTTGAGGAGCTAAGTTACCAAATAGAACAGCAAGACCTCCACGCTCTGAATGTGGGTTATCTAGTGGACGAATAACATCCTTATCTAAAATTTCGGCACCTTCTACATTTTCACGTATCGTTTTTCCTGATACAGTTAAACAATCACCATTAAAAGCACCTGGCTTTTTAAGAATCTCATTAATAATGGCACTTACACCGCCGGCTTTATGAACATCTTCAATGTGATAGTTAGAAGCAGGAGCAATTTTGGCAAGATGTGGTACACGTTCTGCCACCTCATTGATACGTTCGATAGGGTAATCAATTTCAGCTTCATTTGCTAATGCTAATGTGTGAAGAACTGTATTTGTTGATCCACCCATTGCCATATCTAGAGCAAATGCATTGTCAATGGTTTCTACTGTTACGATATCGCGCGGTTTAATATCTGTTTTAATTAGCTCCATTAACTGTTTCGCAGACTTTTTCACAAATTCGCGACGTTCTGGAGCAACAGCTAAAATTGTACCGTTACCTGGTAAGGCAAGACCTAAACCCTCTGCTAAACAGTTCATAGAGTTTGCTGTAAACATACCTGAACAAGAACCACAAGTAGGACAGGCAACCTGTTCGATTTCTTGTAATCTTTCAGCTGAAATGTTACCAGCTTGATAGGCTCCTACCCCTTCAAAAACTGATGTTAAGTCAAGTGCGTTTCCTGCAGAATCAGTACCTGCCATCATCGGGCCGCCGCTGACAAAGATTGTAGGAATGTTCACGCGAAGAGCCGCCATCATCATTCCAGGTGTAATCTTATCACAGTTTGGAATACAAACCATTCCATCAAACCAGTGTGCTGAAACAACTGTTTCAATTGAATCCGCGATGATTTCGCGGCTTGGTAATGAGTAACGCATTCCGATATGACCCATGGCAATTCCATCATCTACACCAATCGTATTAAATTCGAAAGGTACACCGCCTGCTTCACGAATCGCTTCTTTTACAATTTTACCAAATTCCTGTAAATGTACATGTCCAGGAACTATATCGATATATGAATTACATACCGCAATAAACGGTTTCCCGAAATCCTCATCTTTAACGCCGGCTGCACGCAACAAACTACGATGCGGGGCACGGTCGACACCTTGTTTAATCATATTACTACGTAATTCTGCCAATCAAATTCCCTCGCTTTCTATTAAAAAAACAACTCTTAGTAAATTTTTTAACTTTTAATTATTTTAGCACTAGTAATCGAAATTTGGTAGGGTTTTTGATTGGTAGATGGTGGTGGTTTACATTTTTAGTTGAAATGTTGAGCCGAAAATCAAATAAAATGGGGTCAAATAATTTAAAATAATACAATTTTCGACAATTTTATGACATCTATTGTTAACATGATGATTTCGCTATTATAAACGCTATAATAATAGAGAGAACTAATAAATTATTGTTTATTAGGTACAATACATAAAGGCAAAGTGAACTTAGTCCTAACAAACAATGATCAAATTGGAGGGTAAGTCATGACAACAAAAAGTTTATTTGATTTATCGGGAAGAGTAGCTGTAGTAACTGGAGCTTCATCCGGATTAGGTGTTCAAATGGCAAAAGCGCTTGCTTTACACGGAGCAGATATTGCCGTTTTGGCTCGTAGAAAGGAAAAACTAGACCAAGTATCAGAAGAAATAAAGAGCATGGGTGTAAAATGTATAGCAGTTAAGTGCGATGTAACAGATACTGAATCTGTAAAAGCAGCAGTAAATGAGGTTGTTTCTGAGCTTGGAACAGTTGATATTGTTGTTAATAATGCGGGAACAGGTGGAACAGGACCAACAGAAGAAACGACGGATGAAAACTTGGAGCATACTTTATCTGTTGACGTAAGTGGTGTATTTAAGGTCGCAAGAGAGTTCGGTAAGGTTATGCTTGAAAAGAAATATGGTCGAATTATTAATATTGCCTCTATTTATGGAATGGTTGGAAATATGGCTTTGCCTAGTGCTGCTTATCATACCGCTAAAGGTGCCGTTGTAAACTTCACAAGAGCGTTAGCATCTGAATGGGGCCAACATAATATTACGGTTAACTCGATTTGTCCTGGTTATTTTGAAACAGAATTAACAGGCGATACGTTAAACACAGAAACCTTTACCCAATATATGCAAGCCCATGTTCCAGTTGGTCGTTATGGAAAAACAGGGGAACTTGATTCAACGGTCGTGTATCTTTCTTCCGATGCTTCTGCCTATGTAAATGGAGTCATTCTTCCAGTGGATGGCGGTTATACAGCTATTTAGACGGGTACATAAGAAAAGAGAAAAGGCTTTCAGAGAAATCATCTTTCTCTAAAGGCCTTTATTTTTTAGAAGCTTTTGTTTTTCGCATACGAGAGACAAAGGGATTACCAGTAATGTAAAACCGCAAAGGATAGTCTTTTGCCTCTCCGGTATTTTCAATTCCTATTCTCGGTCCAACTGAAATGTCAGTTGGCGTCTTGCCAAGGGCAATAAATAATGGAGGCTTTGAAAAGGAATGACCGTAATCTTCCATTGTAATTCCTAAATGCTTTTGTTAGTTTTCCAGGACCGTTGGTAAGATTAGTAAGATTATCTGTTCCACGGCGTTGATGCATTAGGTCAAGGCCAGTATGTGGTTCAACCGCCCGAATTAAGACAGATTGTGGGTTTCCATTGGGGCCACTTACTACATTAACAAGTGTATGTGTATGCATTTGGTGGGTATAAACAGAACCCGCTTCTCCAAACATAATCTCTGTACGTTTCGTTCTGCGATTGCTAAAACTATGTGCAGCACGATCTTCGGCCCCAGATAGGCCTCTGTTTCTACGATATAGCCTGATGCGGTTCCTTCTTCCGTTTCTTTTACCAGAAGACACCCAAGCAAAGCTTTAGCAAGTTCAATTGTTGGTTTTTGAAAAAAGTCAGCTGGCATTGGTTGCATTAAATACACTCCTAAAAAATTAGTACTTACATAATAACAGCAGTAAATTCCTAAAGCAAAAAACGGGCTACAAAGGCCCGTTTTTTGAAACTTACATCGTGATCTCTTCCGTAACTTGCTCAGTCATTCTTTGTTTCTTTGACTTTCTAAAATATAGCAACTCATAGACACATGGAATCACAATTAAAGTTAATAAGGTAGCCATGGCCAATCCACCAATGACGACGATAGCTAAACTTTGCGATACAAGGCTTCCGGATTCTGCTTGTTTAAACAACAGCGGCAACATCGCACAAATCGTCGCAACAGCAGTCATAAAGATTGGTCGCATTCTTGTTGCTGAAGCTTCGACAATCGCATCGCGAATAATCATTTTTTGTTCATTTTGTCTGACTCGGTCTAATAGCACAATCGCATTGGTTACGACGACTCCAATCAGCATTAAGGCACCAAGAAGTGCTGTAATATCAACTGAAATGCCACTAACGACAATTCCTAGGATTGCTCCGATAGCTGCAAGTGGAAGGGAGCAAAGAATCGCAATCGGTGCTTTAATTGATTTAAACGTAATCACCATGATTAAAAAGACAATTCCGATCGAAACAAGCATGATTAAGAATAAATCGGTAAAGTCATCAGCCTGTTGTGCACTCGCACCACCCACTGCTACTTCTACATTTTCAGGAATATCGATTCCATCATTACCAGCTTGATCACCGAATATTTCTACATTCACTTTCGAAGCAATTTCAGAAAGCTTTGCAGGGTCAACTGCGGCAGTCACCTGCAAATAAGGTTCTCCATCTTTATGGAATTGTGTTGTAGGACGGTTTTCACTTTCTAATGTAGCAACCTGTGAAACTGGAACCAATCCTGTTTCTGTCATAACAGGTATATTCTTAATATCATCTGGCGTTTTTGTATCATCGAGAACAGGTTCAAGGATGACTGGTGTTTGTCGATCATTCAGATTGATTGTGCCAATTGGCGTTTTGTTTAACATCACACCTAATTGCCCGGCGATTTGTTCAGTATTTCCTTTTGATGGGTCAACAACTAAAGAATAAACAGCCTTCTTTTCATCCTGATTCGTTGTTACCTTCTCAACACCATCAATATCTTCAACCTTATCTTTAATCGTATTCGCTACTTTTTCAAGCTGGGCAAGATCTTCTCCAATAACGTCTATTGTCATATTCGTACTAGCAGAGCCCATCATAAAGGAAGCGGCCATTACTTCTAATGTAGCATCAGAATATTGATCCTTTTTCTTTTCTATTTCCTCAACAACTTTATCAGTATCTTTTTTGTCGTTTAATAAAATGCTAAAGCTTGCTTCTGTTGGTGACCCAACCCAACCATACTGGGCAGCTTCAGAAGGAGACCCTACTTGCATGAATAGATCTTTTACTTCATCCATTTCATCTATCGTTGATTCCAGTTCAATTGCTTTTTCTTTTACTGTTTCAATAGGTGTTTCGTTTGGATAACTAAGAGTAGCTACCACATAGTCTGCAGATGAATTATCGACTGCACCTTTTGGAATCGCAAAGTAAGTAGCAATCGAACCTGCAAATAGAAGAATAGAAATCGTAAAGACAATCCACTTATGGTTTAAAGACCATGTAACCATTTTTGGAAAGCGAACAGCTGGTTTCGGTTCACGCAGCTTTGTATTTTTCAATAATCCGGCACTCATTAACGGAACAACGGTGAGTGCAACAAGCAAGGAAGCAAGCAAAGAATACGTTACGGTTAAGGCAAACGGTAAAAGGAATTCCTGCAATCCACCGTTTAATAAACTCATTGGTAAAAAGACGGCAACTGTTGTTAATGTTGAGGCTGTAATCGCAACCCCTACTTGTTTGGTGGCATCAATCACCAATTGTACGGAAAACTTCTCTGTTTGCATTTTACGGAAAATGTTCTCAATTACGACGATTGAGTCATCCACCAATCGACCAACAGCTACTGCGACTCCACCAAGGGTTAAAATGTTTAAGGTGACCCCTGACCAAGATAACAAGAATAGTGTTAAACAAAGTGAAAGTGGAATCGAAACAATGGTAATAAAAGTAGAACGTAAATTTCTTAAAAATACCATAATGACGATTGTTGCAAAGAACGCGCCAAGTAGAACTTCTTTAATCATGGTTTGTACTGACGTTTCAACTAAATCAGCAGAAGAAACATAGATTGTTGAGTCTTGTTGGTCATATTTTTCATTGATTTCATTGGTTATTTTTTCGACTTCTTTACTCACTTCAACAGCATTTGAATTACTGTCTTTTGTAATGCTGATGTCTAAACTTTCTTTTCCATTAAAACGGCTAATAAAATTAGCGTCCTTTGTTTCTTCTATGGAGGCTATATCTCCGAGAGTCACATCAGGGGCAACGGTTAGGGTTTTTAAAGCATCGATACTAGTCATATCGCCAATGACTTTGATGTTACTTGTTTTTCCGTCAATGACTTTTTCACCAAGGGCTAAGGCCGTGTTTTGACCTTGTAAAACGCCCATAACCGATTGAAGCGGTACTTGTTTTTCCGCTATTTTATCATTATCAATTTTTACAGTTACAACTGAATTGGTAATACCATACAAGTCAACAGCTGAAACGCCTTCGATATCTTCGTATAATGGCTTAAGTGTTTCTTGGGCAAACTCGATATTTTCTGTTGTTAATCCGTCTGAGAAGGTTACCGCAATGTTGACGATTGGGATCATAGAGGTATTAAGTTGAGAAATGATAGGTTTGGATATATATTGCGGTAAAGTGATGTTGCTTAATTTTTCTTGTACATCTAATTTGGCTTGTTTCATATCGGAGCCAGCTTCAAAGAATAAATCTACTTTTGAAAAGCCATCTCCTGTTGTCGAGATAACAGAGGTCTTTCCGTTAACTCCTGTAAGGGCTCTTTCTATGGGTTCGGTAACCTCAGTTTCCATTGTTTTTGAGTCTGTTCCTTGGCCCATTGAAATGATGGTTACTTGTGGGTTATCTGCGCTGGGTAAAAATTCCATTGGGAGTCTAAAGTAGCTGACAATCCCAATGATTAGAACCAAAATCGTCATTAATGAGACTGCAGCTTTATTGCCAAAAGACCATTTTGTAATAAATGACACGTGTAATTCTCCTCCTTTGATAGAAACGTATGAATTCAACACCGTTTAAAATCATAGCATATATTTTTAGTAAATTTTGTAAATATTTGGCTTAATATAAATTTTAAGAAAATTAAATTGACAAATGTCAGTAGATTCAAATAGTTAAATATAAAAAACAATGCGCTATGACGTGATTGGAAAATGTTTCCCCCTTTCTTAGTTCATTCTATCTTTACTCATGGATGATTCGTAATGAACTCAAAGAGTATTTTAAAATCAGACTTAAGACTGAGATAAGTAATGATTCAAAGGTTTGTAAAGTTTGTTGTTAAAATCAAAGGCGATTTACGTAGAAGAGCTATTTTGTGCATCTGTATTAAGCTTGTAGCCTTTTCTCAAACATATAAAGCTATGTCAACATGAATACAATGCAATGACTATTAGCCATTTCCTTTCTAAAAGCAACAAAGTTTGAAAGGCCTTATCAAAGGAATAGTTTAAAATGGAATAGAAATATTTACGGAAAATTAACAAAAAATACATTATTGGTCTAATAAGATGATTGAAACTCTGGAATGGCTTCCGTAAAATGGTAGTAGGCTATTCGTAACCTTTAAATAAAGGTAGAATCGAAATGGGGGAATACATATGAATAATCATGAAATTGATTATAAAATTCATGGCGATGACATGCAGTTCGTGGAAGTAGAGTTAGATCCAGGTGAAACAGTTGTAGCAGAAGCAGGCGGCTTGATGATGATGGAAGAAGGCATTCACATGGAGACCATCTTTGGTGATGGTTCAAACGGTGGTGGAGGCCTCATGGGAAAATTACTAAGTGCAGGTAAACGGGTCATTACAGGTGAAAGCTTGTTTATGACTACTTTTACAAATGAAGATCGCAGTGGTAAAAGACATGTATCGTTTGCTTCACCCTATCCTGGCAAAATTATTCCAATGGACTTAAGTGAACTAGATGGGAAAATCATTTGTCAAAAGGATGCCTTTCTAGCAGCGGCAAAAGGGGTGACGGTTGGGGTTGAATTCCAACGCAAAATCGGTGCTGGCTTCTTCGGTGGTGAAGGCTTTATTATGCAAAAGCTTGAAGGTGATGGGTTAGCGTTTGTTCATGCAGGTGGAACGATTATGAAGAAGGAACTTGCACCTGGAGAAGTTCTCCGTGTTGATACAGGATGTTTAGTGGCGATGACTAGAAATGTTGATTATAATATCGAAATGGTAAAAGGCGTCAAAACAGCTTTATTTGGCGGAGAAGGACTGTTTTTTGCGACATTAAGAGGTCCAGGGTCCGTTTGGATTCAATCGCTCCCATTTAGCCGTTTAGCAAGCCGTGTCTTTGCTGCTGCTCCACAAGCTGGCGGAAGCTCCAAAGGCGAAGGTGGAATTGGCGGATTCTTTGATATGTTTTCTGATAAATAATCTTATCGTAATAAAAAAGGATGAACGGGAAATCCGCTCATCCTTTTTTATATTGTTCTCTTTGCTCTTCTGCTTCCTTTGCTTCACCATCTTGAAATTTATCAAGGATGTTCAGTGTGTCAACGAGATGATTATTAAAAATTTGTTTTGCCACTTCGAGTAAATCAATAATTAATGGGTCACGTAGTGAATAAATCACACGATTCCCATTTTTTGTGCCGACGACAATATTCTTATTACGTAATACCATGAGTTGTTGAGAAACAGTTGAGCCTTCGCTGCCGACCGCGCTCTGAATTTCATTAACTCCGAAGTCTCCTTGTGCAAGAACCTCTAAAATTTTAATTCGTAGAGGATGGGCAAGGGCCTTAAAAAACTCCGCTTTAAATTGTTGTAATTCGAGATCCAATATATCCAACTCCTTAAGAGATGGACGCTTATCATTTAGAAACGTCCCATTATTGACTAATTGAAGTATATACTTTTTTACGGTCAAGTACCAACTCTTTTGAACAAGAGAAGTCAGAACACTCACTAAAAGCAAAATGTTTACAACCTAGACATTTGTTTCGGTCTAGTTGTTGTAAGGCGTATTGGATGGCCTGACCCGTATGTTTGAAGAAGTGTTCTTCACCAATTTTTTCGTATAATCCTGTTTTCTTTAAGATTTCTTCAGGCTGATTATTTAGGCCTGAGATGAGCACAATCCCATGCTTTGAAAAGTTTTGAACGATACTTGCTAGATGGGCTTCCCCGGTTATATCAATAGATGGAACTTTCCCCATTCGTAACAGTAGTACCTTTGGTTTATCATTAATGGTATTCATAACGGTTTGTTGGAACGTTTGTGCAACACCAAAGAATAGCGGTCCCTCAATATTATAAATAGTAATTTGCGGACAATCATGCCCTTCAGAAACCACATGTGTTTCCACTTTCTTATTCGCTTTATTCAAGTTTGGTAATGCTTGTGCAACAACTTGTGTATCTACCATTCTCTTTGTAAAAAGAACGACTGCTAATAGAAGGCCAGTTACCACCGCAGTGGTTAAGTCAACGAACACGGTTAATAGAAACGTAACAGCGAGTACAAGTGAGTCTGACGTTTTTGTTTTTAAAATATAAGAGAATACATGTCTCTCACTCATATTCCAAGCGACAATCATAAGGATCGGTGCCAGGCTAGCAATCGGGATATGGGATGCGTATGGAGCAAATACCAGCAGTATAAATAGAACAACGATACCGTGAATGACCCCTGATAAAGGAGAAACCGCTCCGCTTTTGATATTAGTAGCCGTTCTAGCGATCGCTCCTGTAGCTGGAATCCCACCGAAAAGAGGCGTAATGATATTGGCAATCCCTTGCCCAATAAGCTCTTTGTTACTATTATGACGACTGTTTGTCATTCCATCA
The DNA here is from genome assembly GCA_963708895.1 of uncultured Bacillaceae bacterium. GTDB lineage: Bacteria > Bacillota > Bacilli > Bacillales > Cytobacillaceae > Bacillus_BD. Next base: position 80,566 of record CAVPUE010000007.1, read on the forward strand.
GCGACCACCGCCGATAGCAGTGATTCAATCCCACCTAGTAAGGCAATGACTAAGGCAGGTCCGATCAACTGACCAATTGTGGCTAGATCGATCTGTGGGAATGAAATACTTGGAAGCGAATTGGGAATTTCACCGTACGCAGTTCCAATGGTCGCTACCTCACCTGGATAAAATAAAGCGGCTATAACTGTAGAAAGCAACAAACCAATTAATGGTCCTGGAACTTTAGGAAACAGCTTTGGTGAAACCAAAATCGTAATTAAGCAAATAATGGCTGTTATAATGCTATAAAAATTAAATGTATTTAGATGTATAAAAATCTCAGCCATATTTTCTATGAAACTTTCTTTTTGTTCAAGTCCTGTTAATCCAAGAAAATTAGCCAATTGCCCAGTGAAAATAGTTATGGCAATTCCAGTTGTAAATCCAATCGTGACAGGACGAGGAATATATTTAATCAATGAACCTAGTTTGAAAATCCCCATTAATACTAAAATGATACCAGCCATTAGTCCGGCAACGAGAAGGTTCTCGTACCCATATGTGATGACAATACCAAAGAGGATGGGGATAAATGCACCAGTTGGTCCGCCTATTTGAAATTTGGAACCTCCAAATAAAGAAATAAGAATTCCGGCAATAATGGTTGTATAAATTCCATATTCGGGTTTCACGCCAGAGGCAATCGCGAATGCCATACCTAATGGAATTGCAATAATCCCAACAATGATTCCTGAGATTAAATCCTTTTGTAGTGACTTCCAGCCATAATTTAGAAACCGTTCATCCAATAGAATGTTACGTTTCATGTGTTCACGATCTCCTTTATTAATATTTGTATATTTGATTATTTAAATATCATACTAATTGAATTTACTATCGATTTATTGTTTTGTCAAAGCTTTTGTTTAAATTAGACAAACGTTACAAAATTATGACTTTTTTCGATATAATATGTAGAAAAACTATAACAAAGGCAATATTGAAAAATGCGATTGCGGTTATAATGATATACAATAAAGGTAATATCATTAAGGAAGGGGCATATGGATGAAGTACTTTTCGCTCTATCGGATATTTACCATTGTGTGGATGGCCGTTAGAATATTTATAGAAATAATCCTTTTTCGAAAAAAACACCGTCGAAATTGGACAGATCAAACAGACAAGCAGTGGGAAGCATTGCTTCGAAAGCAAGCTAAAAGATATAGAGAGAAAGCTCTTTATTTAGAAGGAGTCTTAATTAAGCTCGGACAATATTTAAGTACACGTAAAGATATTATGCCTGACGTTTATATAGTGGAATTATCCGATTTACTTGATCAAGTTCCTGCCGTTTCATGGGATAAAGCAAAAGTCGTGTTGGAAGAAGAATGGGGTAAGCCTTATAGTGATGTCTTAAAAGATATTAGTCAGGATCCTGTTGCATCGGCTTCCATTGGTGAAGTATACAAAGGGGTTTTACATAACGGAGAAGTAGTGGCTATTAAAATCCAGCGGCCAAAGATCGGAAAAATTATTTACAGTGATTTTAGGGCCGTTAGAATTGTATTGTCGATGTTAAAACGTTTCACAAAATTAGAAGAATCAATGGATCTGTCGCTCTTTTATCGGGAATTTGTCAAGACCATTGGAGATGAACTTAATTTTGAATTAGAACTTGAAAATGGCTTGTACTTTAGAGAAAAGTATGAGAATTTTCCAGGAATTGAAATTCCATTCTACTACCCCGAGTATTCAACAAAAAAGGTCTTAATCATGCAATGGATGGAAGGAAAACGTGTAACGGATTTAGAGTTTTTAGAAAAAAATCATATAGATGTTTATAAAATATCGAATGTATTGTTAGAAGTGTTTCTAGGCCAGCTTCTTCAGGAAGGTAAATTTCATGCAGATCCACACCCAGGTAATATTATGGTTAAAGCGGATGGAACGATTGTCTTAATTGACTTTGGAATGGTTGGGGTCATAAAGAAAAAGGATGCTATGCATATTCGTGATATTGTTGTTGGGATCATGCTGAAAGACTACGATAAAGTGGTTCATGCACTTGAAGGGATGAGGTTTTTACTTCCTCATGCCGACAAAGAACAAATTGCGCAAATTATTAAGATCCTAGTCGATACATACAGTGATAGCGGATTTAAGGTACATGATACTAGAGCGGTGGAAGAAATCATGACGGATATTGAGAAGCTAGTCAATGAACAGCCCATTCAGCTTCCAAGTGAATATGCCTTTTTAGGACGTGCGATTTCAACGTTTATCGGTAACTTGTACACATTAGACCCTAAAATGGATTTAATCAAAATGAGTAGCCCAATCATTAAGAATTGGTTAAAGGAGAATTCGCAAGGGGCAAAGGATACGGTCATAAATTTTGCAAAGTCTACACTTAAGCCGTTACTATCATTGCCAAATCAGCTTGAGAAAATCTTAGAGGAACCGAAAAAGTATCGTGAGTGGGAAAAGGTAAGTCAAATCATGACCATGAAACACGAAATGGTTGTTTCTAGAAAAAGAGATGCATTTCTACTGTTTCTACTAAGTCTAGTTTTTACATATGTAAGTTATTATCTTAATCAAACCTATCTTTTCTATGCGAGTATCGGTATTGTCATTATTAGTCTTGTTTATTATATAAGAATGTTATTACGCCATCGTCAGTTGCTAAAAAGAGGTTTTAAATCTTAATATTAAATAGTAGTCAATGATATTTGTCACAATCCATTTTTCTGCTTTATAATAGTCGAACATGTAAAAAAAGAGGATGAAACTTCACATGTGAAGTTTCATCTTCTTTTTTTACTGATAAAAATTTTCTTGAAAATTGTTGAAAAATTGTGAAGTTTTTTTATTTCCATTTTTTAAAACTTTCTGTTTTAATTAGTATGATTCATATATTAATATATGAATCGTTTTATTATTGAATAGAAATTGAAAGGGTTTACAAAAGGGGAGTGAAGGTGTTTAATAGAATTCAAATATAATTTGCGGAAAAGTTAATAAATATTTGTTGTTAGTCATTTCTTCACAAATTTGTAACAATTACCACGAAAAAACCTATGTTAACAACGTGTTAATAATGTTAATATGAAGTGGCGATGAGACAAAAAGTGCACTTTTAACGAAAAATGAACAATATTCGAATAATATTTGAACAAATTGTGAACTTTCTTATGAAGTGACAAAAAATTGACACTCATTCATCCAGATTTAGCTTTTGAAATAATCAATATATTATTCTAATATTCTTAGAGAAAGGGGTATTACACTATGAAGTTAAAAGGGGCTTTAATAATGGTAATGGTTACCATAGCCACCATTCTATCAGGATGTGAACCGTTAATGGTGCTAGATCCAAAAGGTCCACAAGCTGAAAGGCAAGCTAGCGACATTATGCTTTCCATTGGAATTATGTCGGTCATTATCATTGGTGTTACAATCGCTCTATTCATTATTTTATTTAAGTATCGTGCTTCAAAACAAAGCCCAGATTATGAACCACCTCACATTGAGGGAAATCCTTGGGTTGAAACGATTTTGGTTGGTATTCCAGTTCTAATAGTTGCTTATTTATCATTTGTTTCTGTACAAAGTAACTACATTGTTGAGGCAACACCTGCAGAATATGAAGATCAAGAACCACTAGTCATTTATGCTTCATCTTCTAACTGGAAATGGCATTTTAGCTATCCAGAAGAAGATGTTGAAACAGTGAACTATCTTTATATCCCAGCAGATCGTCCAATTGAATTTAAATTATATTCATTTGGGCCAATTACAAGTTTCTGGATTCCACAACTCGGTGGACAAAAATATGCGATGGCAGACATGATTACAACTTTGCATTTAGCAGCTGATAATCCAGGTGAATTGGTAGGTCGTAATGCAAACTTTAGTGGTAAAGGCTTTGCTGAAAATACATTTAATGTTACAGCAATGACACAAGCTGATTTTGATGAATGGGTAAAAGAAGTACATGAAACTGCTGATCCTATAACAGAAGAGAAATTCAATGAACTATTAGAACCAGGACATTTAGGTCAAATGACATTTACTGGTACACACTTAGAATTCTCACCAGCACCAGAACATGAACACGCTCCTTCTGCTAAAGAAGATGAAGACCATTTTACAGATGATCCTACAGATCATAGTAATCATTAAGAATTAAAGGCTATTAAAACTAAGTTTGAAATAAGTCAAAAATAGATGATAATTTTCCTTGAAAGGAGTCTTTAAAGGATGGAATTCTTTGAACGATTTGCCGTACCACATCCAAGTCCTGCGATTTATGCATCAATGGTTGCCATTGGTCTTACTATGATTGCGATTATTGCAGGTTTAACCTATTTTAAAAAATGGGGTTACTTATGGCGTGAATGGTTAACAACGTAGACCATAAACGTATCGGTATTATGTATTTACTATCTGCTTTATTAATGTTATTCCGTGGTGGTGTTGACGCAATTATGCTGCGTGCTCAGCTTTCTGCACCAGACACTAAATTGTTGGATGCCCAGCACTATAACGAGATTTTTACAACACACGGGGTTGTCATGATTATGTTCATGGCTATGCCATTTATCTTTGCTTTTATGAACTATCTAATTCCATTACAAATCGGGGCACGTGACGTAGCGTTCCCACGTTTAAATGCGATTAGTTTCTGGTTATTCTTTATGGGTGCGATGTTATTTAACATTTCATTCGTTGTCGGTGGATCACCTGATGCAGGTTGGACTTCTTATTTCCCACTTGCAGGTACTGATTTTAGTACATCCGTTGGAACTAACTACTATATGTTGGCTCTACAGATTTCAGGTCTAGGTACTTTAATGACAGGTATTAATATGATTACAACGATTGTTAAAATGAGAGCACCTGGTATGACATTAATGAAAATGCCAATGTTTACTTGGACTAGTTTCGTAGCTAACTTGATTATTGTTACAGTGTTCCCAATCTTTGCGATTGCTTTAGGAATGGGAACAATGGACCGTCTATTTGGAACAAACTTCTTTACATCAGCAAACGGCGGTATGGATATGCTTTGGGCCAACCTTTTCTGGGTATGGGGACATCCTGAAGTATATATCTTAATTTTACCAGCGTTCGGTCTTTATAGTGAAATTATCCAAACCTTCTCAGGACGTAACTTATATGGTTACAAATCAATGGTTGGATCAATTGTTATTATTTCTGTTCTTTCACTTCTTGTTTGGGCGCACCATTTCTTTACAATGGGTCAAGGGGCATTGGCAAACAGCTTCTTCTCCATTACAACAATGGCAATTGCTGTTCCAACAGGGGTTAAGATATTCAACTGGTTGCTTACAATGTGGAAAGGTAAAATCCGCATGACGGTACCAATGCTATATTCAGTTGGATTTATTCCGTTATTTACAATCGGTGGGGCAACTGGAGTTATGCTAGCGATGTCTGCAGCGGATTATCAATACCATAACACAATGTTCTTAGTAGCTCACTTCCATAATACAATTATTCCTGGTGTTGTATTCGCAATGCTAGCTGGTTTAACGTATTATTGGCCAAAAATGTTCGGATTTATGCTTAATGAAAGAATTGGGAAATGGACATTCTGGTTATTATCAATCGGTTTCGTGTTAGCATTCTTCCCAATGTATATTACTGGATTAGACGGCCAAGCGCGTCGTATGTACACATACTCTGAAGCAACTGGATTTGGACCATTGAATATGCTTTCATTTGTTGGAGCAGGTATCATGGCGATTGCCTTTGCTTTAATCGTATACAATGTTTATTATAGTATTCGTTACTCACCAAGAAATATTAGTGCTGATCCATGGGATGCTCGTACACTTGAATGGGCTACACATACACCAGTTCCAGAGTATAACTTTGCCATTCAACCAGTGGTTGGTGCTTCAGATTCACCACTATGGGATGCGAAGAAAAAAGGACATAAATTATTCCCAGGAGAATATAAAGAGATTCATATGCCAAATAATAGTGGTGCTCCATTTATCTTTGGTGCTATCTTCTTTGTATGGGGATTCTCGTTTGTATTTGCCATTTGGCCACTGCTGATTATCAGCACAATCGGATTCTTTGCAGTCATGGCGTTCCGTTCATTTGAAAAGGATGATGGAAGACATATTTCTGTTAAAGAAATTGAAGAAACTGAAACGAAATTGCGAGGTGCTAACTAATGAAAATGAATCAGGCGCTTCCACTAGAATATAGTACAAAACAAAATGATCTTAATATTTTTGGATTTTGGGTATTCCTTGCATGTGAAATTATGTTGTTCGCAACACTATTTACATCTTATTTTACTCTAGAACATAGAGTTGGATCAGGACCATCTGGAGCAGAGATCTTTGAAATTACTCCAATATTAATTGAAACATTTATTCTATTAACAAGTAGTTTTGTTATTGGCCTTGCTATTCATGCAATGCGTCTTGGAAGACAAAAGGCGATGATGGTATTCTTCGGAATTACTCTTTTACTAGGCTTAGCGTTCTTAAGTGTTGAGATTTATGAATTTGTTCATTATGTTCATGTTGGAGCTGGACTTCAAACTAGTGCTTTTACTGCTATTTTGTTATCAACATTAGGAACACATGGTGCCCACGTTACATTTGGATTGTTCTGGGGCCTTGCGATCATGATTCAATTGAAAAAGCATGGTCTAAATGCTAGAACAGCAAATAAATCATTCATTTTCTCACTTTACTGGCACTTCCTAGATGTAGTTTGGATCTTTATCTTCAGCTTCATCTATTTGAAAGGAATGATGTAAAATGAAGGAATTATTTCCAGCCAAACAAATAAATGGTTTTGTTGCTTCGATCCTTCTAACTGTTATTGCCTTATCAGTATATTTCTTTGACTTGTCTTTTAATGCTGGGATGGCAATCTTACTCATTACGGCATTTATTCAAGCCCTTCTTCAATTTGTTGTATTTATGCATGCTGGAGAATCAGAAGATAAAGCATTTATCTATGGAAAAGTTGTATTTATGATGTTTGCAGCAATCGTAACAATTTTAGGAACATTATTATTCTTCCTTTGGGATATGTAATAATTATGAAGAGAGCGTCTATTAATTTAGACGCTCTCTTTTTTTGCAGTTATCTATTATGATTTTTGTTTAACATTTCTTCAGTAGCTATTAGAAACATTCCTATTAAAAAGATAAATACTGCACCCATAACGGTTCCAACACCAATTCCAGTAATATAACGTAATCGCTTACAAACATCCCGTATATAAAAATGGCAATTCCAAGAGCAAGAATGATAGCTCCAACAATTCTTGTTGCATTTATCATTTTTAAGAATGGATTCATTGTAATCATCCTCCTTATAATATAGGATATTCAAAAAAGTTCACAAAATTGTCAAAAATTTTAGTGATTGTTGAAAATGATTCAAGAACCTAGCTATTTAATAAAGACACCCTTATGATAGTTTATGATCTTTTCACTACGTGTAGATGTAAGTTGTTCGTTCTTAACAGGAGTAATTTCAATCCCTTTAATAGTGGTTTCAACCATTTCCTCGGTAGCAACAAAAAACATACTTATTAGAACGATAAACATGGCTCCGACTTCAACTCCAACTCCAATTCCAATAATCGAGCCAAAATTTCCGATAATCCCATAAACCAGTGTCAACGTACCAGTAAAGAATAAAAAGATGGCTATTAATTTAGTGAAACTTATGATTTTTTCATGTGAGTTCATCTAAACGACCTCCTTTTAAATGGTTCTTATATTTATATTATTCTAAATGTTCACAAAATTGTCAAACTTTTTTGACAAATATTTCTATCTTTTTATTTTTAACTATTGGAATATAGAATTTTGTTTTCCAACATAGTATGGACGATTTATTAAAAAACATACATTGAATTCTTAAAAAATGTTCTGTAATATTTTTCTCAAATTACTATTGAATTTTTAATAAATATAGATATAATCAATTTGCTTGAAGTTTCATGCATCTGAAGAACATCAAATCATAAATGATGGTAATAAAGCAGCTACAGTCTTGTTAGTCGTTACAGATTCCTATTTATAAGGAAGTTTGTTTTTGTAATACATAGGAGGTGGAAAAATGGGGGCACAAACAATCATTCGTTTTAATCATGTAACAAAACAATTTGATCAAAATCCAGCCATTCTTAATAATGTAAGTTTTGAAATAGAACGTGGAAAATTTTATACTTTACTGGGTCCATCTGGTTGTGGAAAAACAACGATATTGCGACTTATTGCAGGGTTTATAGAACCGACTGAAGGGGAAATCCTCATAAACGATAAAATCGTCAACAATATACCAGCCAATAAACGTCAAGTGAATACGGTATTTCAGGATTATGCCTTATTTCCACATTTAAACGTGTTTGAAAATGTTGCATTTGGCTTGAGAATCAAAAAAATGAATCATTCATTAATTACTGAAAAGGTTAAAGAGGCTCTAAAGTTTGTTAATCTTGTTGGATTTGAGAGCAGAGAAATAACGGAGATGTCAGGTGGACAGAAACAAAGAGTAGCGATTGCTCGAGCAATTGTAAACGAGCCTGAAGTCATTCTTCTTGACGAACCGCTGTCAGCGCTTGATTTAAAGCTACGTACCGAAATGCAATATGAATTAAAGGAACTTCAGCAACGCCTTGGGATTACGTTTATTTTTGTTACACATGATCAAGAAGAGGCACTTGCGATGTCAGATGAAATTTTTGTCATTAATAATGGGGAAATCGAGCAAAGTGGAACACCAAATGATATTTATGATGAACCGATTAACCGTTTTGTAGCAGATTTCATTGGGGAATCCAATATCATTAAAGGAGTTATGAAAAAGGATTATCTTGTTGAATTTGTCGGGAAACAATTCCAGTGTGTCGATAAAGGTCTACGTGAAAATGAAAAAGTAGAAGTGGTTATCCGTCCAGAGGATTTAGAAATAACCAGTGCTGAAAAAGGAAAGTTATTAGTGGATATTGATTCAATCCTATTTCGTGGAGTCCATTATGAAATTTGTTGTTATGATAAGGATGGTAACGAATGGCTTGTACATTCTACAAAAAAGGGGAATGTAGGTGACAAAATAGGACTAGATTTTGAACCTGAGGCGATCCATGTTATGCGACTAGGTGAGACAGAAGAGGAATTTGATAAACGACTTGAATCATATGGTGATGACCCAAATGAATAACGGGCAGACACGTAATCTATATTTAGTTCCTTATATCCTTTGGATTGTCTTATTTGTCGTTGCCCCGATTATTCTTGTTTTTTATTACTCATTTTTAGATATTGAGGGCAACTTTACCTTGGCCAATTACGGTAACTTTTTTACACCTGTTTATTTGAAAATGACGCTTAGTTCATTTTGGTATGCATTTTTAATTACTGGATTTTCTCTTTTAGTTGGTTATCCAACTGCCTATCTTTTAACGAAAATGAAACATAAGCAATTGTGGTTATTGCTCATCATTTTACCATCATGGATTAATCTCCTTTTAAAGGCTTACGCATTTTTGGGGATTTTTGGTACTCATGGGGTTACAAATGAATTTCTTGAATTCATTGGGATTGGTTCAAAGCAGCTTTTATTCAATGACTTTAGCTTTGTGTTTGTATCTGTGTACATTTTTATACCGTTTATGATACTACCAATCTTTAATTCATTGGATAAATTAAACCCATCATTGATCGATGCTTCCAATGATTTAGGCGCATCAAAATGGACAACATTTCGACGAGTTATTTTTCCATTGACGATTGATGGAGTTAAATCTGGCTGTCAAATTGTCTTTATTCCAGCGTTATCCTTGTTCATGTTAACAAGATTAATTGCAGGGAATAAAGTCATTACTTTAGGAACAGCGATTGAACAACATTTTCTAGTGACGCAAAATTGGGGGATGGGCTCAACGATAGCCGTTTTCCTTATTATTGCTATGTTCATTATTATGATGCTAACAGGAAACAAAAGGAGGAGTATAAGATGAAAAATAAACTATCGATGATTTATTTATTTATTGTCTTTTTCATTCTTTATGCTCCAATTATCTATTTAATTGTTTACTCATTTAATAGTGGCGGAACGATGTATGATTTTGAAGGATTTACACTTGACTGGTATAAGCAATTACTTGGAGATACAAGAATGTTGATTATTGTCCTCAATACGATTGTAATTGCGCTTTTGTCTGCGGTGATTTCAACGATCATTGGTGTGATTGGGGCACTTGGAATCTCCTATGTAAAAAGAAGACAAATGAAAAATACGTTATTATCTCTAAATAATGTTTTAATCGTTAGTCCTGATGTTATTATAGGTGCTTCCTTTTTAATTACCTTTACATTGATTGGAATTAAATTAGGTTTTACCTCTGTACTACTATCTCATATTGCATTCAGTGTTCCAATCGTAGTGATCATGGTGCTACCAAAGATTCAAGAGATGAGCTCTAGCTTAATCGATGCCGCTCGGGATTTAGGGGCAAGCTGGTGGGATGTACTAACAAAAGTGATCGATTCCATACATTACTCCTGGAATATTTGCTGGATTCTTTATGGCATTAACTTATTCTCTCGATGACTTTGCTGTTACATTCTTTGTAACTGGAAATGGATTTACAACTCTATCTGTTGAAATCTATTCAATGGCAAGAAGGGGAGTTTCATTAGACATTAATGCCTTATCAACCTTGCTATTCTTATTTACATTACTGCTTGTCATTGGTTATTACTTTATCACCCAACGATACAAGAAGTCGTCTAGAATGGGGGTACGAAAGTGAAAAAACTTGTGCAAGCTTTCATTGCGATCATCATCGTATCATTTGGTTTGATCTTTTGGATTTCTCAGTTAAACTCCGCAGAAGGATATTCATCAGGCAATACGCTCACTATTTTTAATTGGGGAGATTATATTGATGAAACCTTAATTGAGAAGTTTGAGGAAGAAACCGGAATTAAGGTTGTTTACGAAACCTTTGATTCTAATGAAGCGATGTTAACGAAAATACAACAAGGTGGGACGTCTTATGATGTGGCGGTTCCATCTGAATATACGATAGAAAAGATGAAAAAAGAGGGTTTGTTGATCCCTCTTGATCATGCAAAACTTCCCAATTTAAAATATATTGATCCTCGATTTATCGATCTACCTTTTGATCCTGGGAATAAATATTCAATTCCATATTTCTGGGGTACGGTAGGGATTGTGTATCATCCAGAATTACTACAAGAGATTGATGATGATATCGAACTGACTAGTTGGAATGATTTATGGGATCCAAGGTTGAAAAATGAAATATTGATGGTCGATGGGGCTAGAGAAGTCATTGGCATCGGGTTAAATAGTCTTTACTATTCTTTAAATGATACGAATAAAGAACATTTACAGGAGGCAAAGGCAAAGTTAGATACATTAACTCCAAATTTAAAAGCGATTGTCGGGGATGAAATGAAAATCCTCATGGCCAATGAAGAAGCAGCCATTGGGGTTGTTTGGTCAGGGGACGCTGCTGATATGATGTGGGAAAATGAAAAGCTAGACTATGTTGTACCAGAAGAAGGCTCTAATCTTTGGTTCGATAATATGGTCATTCCCAAAACAGCAAGGAATGTAGAAGGAGCACACTCTATTTATAAACTTTATGCTAGATCCGGAAAACGCAGCGCAAAATACCGATTATGTCAGCTACTCAACACCTAATAAAGAAGCTCTAAAGTTTTTGGATGAAGAGGTTGTCAGTGATGAGCGGTTCTATCCTGATGAAGCGTTAACTGAGAAGCTGGAAGTCTACGAAGACCTCGGTAAAGAAATGTTAAGTTACTATAATGATTTATATTTGGAATTTAAGATGAATAAGAATTGAAATGAGAGGAGTGAATAACTCCTCTCATTTGTCTTTTCAATCATATTTATTTCTTCTATACTCTCCAAAAAATATCGACTAATTTGGTTCACTTTGACACATCTTAAAAAGAAAAGAGGAGTGACACCATGAGAGTCTTTATCATTACGATTTTCTTTGTATTTTCAATGCTTCCCAATTTGACTTTAGCCCAAGAATCGGAAATTAAGAAAAAGGAATTGGCGATTGTAATTGATGATTTTGGTAATAATATGAAAGCAACAGAGGAGATGCTTGATCTTCCCATTCCTATTACAGCAGCGATCATGCCCTTTTTATCAACAACAGAAAGGGATGCCCAATTAGCCAATGAGAAAGGCCATGAAGTGATTGTCCATTTGCCAATGGAACCGAAGAAAGGGAAGAAAAGTTGGCTTGGACCGGGTGCCATTACCACTGACTTAAGTAATGAAGAAATTAGAAAAAGAGTGGAAAATGCGATAGCAAATGTTCCACATGCAGTCGGAATGAATCATCACATGGGCTCTAAAGTAACAGAAGATGAAAGAGTTATGCGGGTTGTACTTGAGGTTTGTAAAGAAAAGGGTCTATATTACCTCGATAGTAAAACAACAGGAAATAGTGTGGTTCCAAAACTAGCAGAAGAATTAGGTGTCCCTTATTTAGAAAATAATCTATTTTTTGATCATCTGTATACGGAACAACATATTTCTAAACAGGCCTTGAAAGTTGTAGATGAATTGGTTGGATAGCGAACAATTAATTGCGATTGGTCATGTTGGAATTACGGGTGATATCGTAGTTGATGCTCTAAAAAAACATATACCCCAATATCAAAAGTATGCGGAGATTGTTCCGTTATCTACACTAGTACCAGGTGCTGAAATACTCAACAACACATTGCCTAAAAATCCTGATTAAACCAATAAAGGTTGTTTTCGTAAAGTTTGTTGTTAAAATCTAAAGGCCGATTTTAACGTAGTAATAAGCTATTTTGTACCTACGTAATTAGTTTGTAGCCCTTTTCTCAAAAATTAATGGCCATTGTCAAGGTGATTACAAGGTCAATCTTTTTTTATCTCTCCAAAAGCAATAAAGTTTGAGAAAAGAGCCATAATAAAAAAGGAAAAGAAATTGTGAGGTAAATCACAGAATCTTTTCCTTTTATTTGTTACATTGATGGAAACACTTACCAATTTATGCTTCTAAATAAGCACCAAGCATCCATAGATGTGTATCAATTTTTTCAATCAGACCGACAGCAAAATCGTTTGTGATTGTATCATTTTCAGCTTCAGCCAGTTTTGCTAATTCTTTTAGACTGTCATTGATGGCAGTATAATCCTTCACTAACGTTGCTACCATTTCGGTTGCTTTTGTTTCAGTAGCTGTTTCTTCAAGAGTTGCACTTTCTAAGTATTCCTTCATTGTAGCTACTGGTTGTCCACCGATAGCAAGTAAACGTTCTGCAGCTTCGTCTACCACTAATGCAGCTTCATTATAAAGTTCTTCAAATTTAGCATGTAGGGTAAAGAATGAAGGACCTTTTACATACCAGTGGAAACGATGTAATTTTGTATAAAGAACACTCCAGTTTGAAATTTGTAAATTTAATTGAGATTGAATTGTATTTGTTTGAACAGTCATGATTTAATTCCTCCTTAGTAACTTATATACTTATTATAACAAAACTTATATTAAAGTCAATACTAAATTATAATAATTTTAATTTAGTTATTATTATAATTAAAAAGAGTCTGGCTCAAATGTAAAGGATATATCCTTTGATTGAACCAGACTCTTGCTGTAATCACATATGTAGTTAAAAATTTCGTTCTTGTACCTTTGTATCTGAATAAGATCTATTGGATGAGAACATGTAATTTCGATGGTGATAATGAATACTGTAAACAAGTCCCATCGCAAACATATTTCCCATTAATGAACTTCCCCCGTAACTGATAAACGGCAAAGGGATTCCTGTAATCGGGAGAACTTGAATCGTCATGCCGATATTTTGGAAAACGTGAAAGGTAATCAAGCTAATGATACCGACACAAATATAGGTATTGAATGGATCCGTTGTTTCTAAAGCGGTTTTGGTCAGGTGATAAATAAGAAGGAAAAATAAGCCAATCACAATACTACCGCCCAAAAATCCGTATTCTTCCCCAATGACGCTAAAAATAAAATCGGTATGGCTTTCAGGTATATAAACTTTCCGCTCACCAAAGCCTTTTCCTGATATTTGACCTGAGCCGATTGCTTTTAAGGAATTTGAAAGATGATATCCAGCGGCGTTATTTTCAGGATCAAGCCAGGCGTAAATTCGATCAAACTGATAAGATTTTACGTGTAAATATTTTTCAAGAATTTGTGGTGCCCAAATGACAAAATACAGAATAACACTGGCAAGAGTGACGCCTAGGCCATAAATAGCTAAAATAATTTTCCATGAAATCCCTGATACAAAAATAACCCCAGTCATAATCGCTAACATGACAAGTGAAGTTCCTAAATCCGGCTGCAACATAACGAGACCAATTGGTAGGCCTGTTACAAGCCCAATCTTGAACAATAATCTATAGTCTGTTTTGATCGTTTTATTTAAAACCTTTTCATTATGATCTTGGACTGTTCGACTCAAGGCTAATATAAGGAAGACTTTCATAAATTCTGATGGTTGTATGGAACCGATTGGTAACTGAAACCAGCTTTGTGCACCATTTATTTTTGGTGTTAGTGCCGTTTCAGGAGCAACCGCTAAAATGAGTAATAATAGTATTCCAAATCCATACAAGAACCAAGTGAGTTTTTTCAATTGGTCACTATCAAAATACATGACGACCCCAATGATGACGGCCCCAACCATATACCAAAAGATTTGTTGCAGTAAGAAATTGGTATCACCATATTGCCCTGAGGCTTGTCCGCTATAGATTGATACGCAACTTACTAGAAAAAATAAGAATAAGATAAGGGTTAAAGCCCAATCTATTCTTTCTGCTCTTTTCTTTTTTAATTCCATAGAATTACACCTAGTTTCTGCCTCATTCAAGGTTTAGATTACATAATACCAAGTAAAAAAAGCTCTATTATCAGACTAGCAAAGATTTACAATTTCGACAATAATATGCTGTCTTAATTCATCTTATAAAAGTAAAAATAACCCAAAAGCATAAAATCATTTTGTGCTTTTGGGTTATTGGGGTTTACATTAAATAGTTAATAAAGGCTGAGGCGATTCCAAAGTAAATAAATAAAGAGAAAATATCATTTAGCGTTGTAATTAATGGACCTGATGCAATCGCAGGGTCGACCTTCATTTTGTAAAGACATAAAGGGATAATCGTACCTGCTAGTGTCCCAATAATCAGTGTAAAGAATAGAGATGATCCAACAACTAAGCCGAGAATCGGATTTCCTTGCCACACATAGGCAATAATCGAAATCAAGACTCCGCAAATCAAACCAATAATCAGACCAACAGCAAACTCCCTCATAATGACGCGAAATATAGCCTTTTTATCTAAATCATCATTTGTAGCGAGGCCACGAACGACAACTGCTAACGATTGTGTACCTGTATTCCCTGTCATACCCGAAATCATCGGCATAAAATAGGTGAGTGCAACGACCTTTTGTAAGGTGTTTTCATAGCCACTAATAATACTACCTGAAATAAGTCCAATAAATAAAAGTAAAATAAGCCAAGGGAGTCGTCGGTATGCAGCGACAATGGCTTTTGTATCAAAGTCAATCGCTTTACCGGAAGCGGATAGCTTTTCAATATCCTCGTTTGCTTCTTGGATGAAAACGTCGATAATATCATCGACTGTCACAATTCCGACTAGTATTTTCTCTTCATCTACAACGGGAATCGCAAGGAAGTCATAGCGTTGGATCACTCGTGCTACTTCTTCTTGGTCTTCTGTATCTGGAACGGAAATGACCCTTTCAAACATAATATCGTGAACTCGATCTTGTGAATCAGCAAGTAATAAGTCACGATAAGAGACAACACCGACAAGCCTACGATGTTGATCAACTACATATAAATAACTAATCATTTCGGCATATTCAGCAAAGCTCTTTAACTTGTGTACAGCATCTCGAACCGTATAGTAATCACGAATCCAAACAAATCGGTTTGTCATCAAACGCCCAGCGGTTTCTGGCGGATAGTTGATGATATCTTGAACAATTTCAGATTCTTCTTTTTTCATACCGGATAACAAAGATTTCATTTTTTCCGGAGACAACTCATCTAATAGTGATGCTAAGTCATCGTTATCCATTTCATCTAGTACTTTATTTTTTCTCTCAATCCCAAGGCGACCTAGAACGTCAAGCTGTTCCTCTCTACTTAATTCTTGAATTAAGTCAGCGAGGATATCAATTTTTAAATGAACTAAAAATCGCGTTCGGTGCTTTTCCGGCAAATCTTCATAAATTTGAGCAATGTCATATGGATGTAACTCATCCAAAATGGCATCTAACTCTTTTTGTTTATTCTCTTTTAATGCTTTAATAATTTGAAGTGTGATTTGATCTTCCGTCATGTTATGAATCATACTTCTCACTCTCCTTCCACCGGAAAAGTCATTATTTATCTAGTATAAGATATTATTTAATATTGGTATCGTGCTTTTGCTTTTCTTTGAACATGTTCATTATAATGAAAAAACACTTCGTTTGAAATTGAAACTTTCTAAAGTTTTGTGAATAAGCTAAGATTATGTATTTTTAGTTACTATAAAAAGCATATTTGTAACAAACGGGAAGTAATATCGACAAAGTCGAGCAAACTAAAAGTCAATTTTTACAGGTTCATTACGTTTAGATGAGATTCTGTCCATATGTAAGATATTTTCTCTTTAATCTGCTATTATATAAGCAAGATATTGGTAAATCTAGATTTTTAGAAAATTATATTATTTATAACGTATTCGGGGGTCTTGTTGTTGAAAAGGAATCGGAAACAAGATGTTATTTATGTCCATTTAAATGAAAAAGATCGGTATGTTTTATCATCCGGGATTGGATTTAATGAGTTTATACATGCATTGTATGACTACATTAATCATTTACTCTTGCTGAAACATCGCTTTGATGATGCTGATTTTAATATGCATACTTTGCTTGATTATGTCCCGCACAAAAGGGTGATGAAGCTAGCAGGAGAGGACGTTACCCAATACGGTGACTTTTGCTGGATTGATTTTGAGGAGATGGAAGGACTTGATGAAATTCCTGGACAGGTTTTGGCAGAATTGCTTTACCTTGGTCACAGGAAAGAACCTTTGCGTGCTCCCTTTTATAGTTACTTAGGAAATCGCTATACTTATTTAGCGGTTGAAGATGGTTGGTTGAATATGACCTATTACCGAGATATAAATGATTTTTATCATCTTCTTAGTGAGCTAGTCCCGATGAAATTAGGATTGATAAAACCTGAAAAGAGTATTCTTGGCATAAAAAGGAGAAAATTCTATCCTGCTGTTGATCAGCATCTTTTGCTATCCTTAAAAGGATATATGAGTGAGGGGATGGTAATCTCGATGAGGGAAATGATCCAAAACCGCCTTCGTATTGAAATTCCCATGTGGGTCATTGGGGATTATTCAAATATAGATGAAATGCACGAGGAGTATGAAAAGGCTAGGAAGAGATCTTGTGATGTAAAACTGATTTTTGATAAAAAGGCCCAGGAATGGAAAATTCGCTCAAACTAGAATTCGTGAGTTAGTGGAGTGGTGAAGACATCATTCGACAAAATTCTATTTATTTTTTAAAAGAACTATCAATTCTACCAAATCATGTTATAATGTGAAAAATGGAAAATTTCATAAGGAAGAATTAGGTGTCTTTTAGTTTAGCTTCTCCCACCAATGGGTGAAAGCTATTCTGAGGTAACAGACTTAATAGGGAAGTTGGTTCAAATCCAACGCGGTCCCGCCACTGTAAATGGGAGTAACCTGCATATCCACTGTACATTCTGTATGGGAAGGAGCAGGAAACGATGACCATAAGCCAGGAAACCTGCCTAATTTCTTTACACCAACACAAACCTACGAGGATAGGAAGGTGTACGAACGGCTATTATATAAACGTAACTAGTCTGTCTGCATCTCCTTATCCCAAGGCGATGCTTTTTTATTTTTCAGACAGTAAAAAAGCGTGTAAATAATTTATTAAAAAAGGGGAGTTTTAATTGAAAAAGATTTATGCTTATATTTTTGCACTATTACTTTCAATCGGCCTTTTAGTCGGCTGCGCATCAGGAGAAGAACCAGAAAATAATCAAGAGGCTCAAACGGAACAAAGTGAAAAAGGTGCGGAAACAGAACAAACGGAAAAGTCAGATTTTCCTGTCACGATCAAAGATGCTACTGATGAAGATGTTGTGATTGAAAAGAAGCCTGAAAGAATGGTTTCACTTATGCCAAGTAATACTGAAATTGCCTTTGAATTAGGTCTGGGTGATGAAATCATCGGAGTTACAGACAATGATACGTATCCAGAAGAAGCTTTAGAAAAAGAAAAAGTCGGTGGATATGGAATTTAATGTAGAAAAAATCATTTCTTTAAAACCAGATCTTGTTCTTGCACATGGCGGTTCAATGGGGATGTCATCTGAAGGTTTCGGGCAACTTAAGGATGCTGGAATTACTGTACTTGTTGTGAATGATGCAAAAACGTTTGCTGATGTTTATGATTCAATTGAAATGATTGGTAAAGCAACAGGGAACTGTTGAAGAAGCAGAAAAGCTTGTTAATGATATGAAATCAAAGGTTGAAGAGATTCAAGAAAAAGCAGCAGCCATTAAGGAAGAAGATATGAAGAAGGTTTATGTTGAAGTAGATCCTTCTCTGTATACAGTAGGTAAAAATACCTTTATGGATGAAATGCTAACAATGATTAAGGCTGAAAATATTGTAAAAGAGGAAGGTTGGCCACAACTTAACCAGGAAGCAATTATTGCAGGCCAATCCAGATGTTATTATTACCACATATGGATTTTATACAGAAAATGCGGTCGAACAAGTATTAGGTCGTGAAGGATGGCAAGACATTAATGCCATCAAAAATAAACAAGTGGTTGATGTACAATTCAGACAAAGTGACACGTTCAGGCCCTCGTCTTGTTGAAGGAGTAGAGGAACTTGCAAAAGCGGTTTACCCAGATATTTTTAAGTAATAAAATAATTGCTTATTCGATAGCGATTGTTTTTTTCCTAGGATCGATGTTGATCGCTATTTCAGTTGGTACTGTCCAAGTACCTATTTTAGATACGATTCAAATTTTGGTGGGACAACTTTTTCGCCTACCTTTAAACGATATTGATCCGATGTATACCAATATTGTAACGAATATTCGTTTACCACGTGTCATATTGGCCGGTTTAGTAGGGGCGTCTCTTGCAATTGCAGGAGCCGCCTTTCAAGGTTTATTAAGAAATCCACTGGCAGATCCTTATACTTTAGGTATTTCATCAGGTGCTTCTGTTGGTGCGGTGTTAACCATCTTTTTTAATATTTCTATCCCTTTTATTGGAGAATTTACACTCCCTTTTTTAAGCATCCTATTTTCATTTTTGACGATTCTCCTAGTTCTCTTATTTGCACAAAAAATTGAACGTTCGATGAAAGTCGAAACGATTATCTTAACGGGTGTTATCTTTAGTTCCTTTTTAGGTGCCTTCATCTCCTTAATGATCGCTTTAACTGGTGAACAGCTTCACCAAATTATCATCTGGCTTCTCGGGAGTGTTTCCATGAGAGGGTGGGATTATATCAAAATTATTATGCCGTTCTTTCTCATTGGATCGATTCTCTTATTAGTGAATGTGAATGAATTAAATGCGATGTCTTTCGGGGAGGAACGGGCACAGCATTTAGGTGTAAATGTACAAAGAAGAAAAATGATGGTATTGATAGCGGGTTCTATTTTAACAGGTGCCTCTGTTGCTGTTTCAGGAACAATTGGCTTTGTTGGTTTGGTAATCCCTCATTTAACGAGATTATTGTGGGGACCTGATCATAAGCATTTATTACCTCTATCTCTGTTAATAGGAAGCGGTTTCTTAATGTTGACCGATTTGGTCTCTAGAACGATTATTTCACCAATAGAGCTGCCAATTGGTGTGATTACCTCGCTTATTGGTGCTCCGGTATTTGCAGCTATATTACTTGGACGAAAACGTGCGGAAAGGAGGAGATGACGATATTAAATGTTCAAAACCTTAGTGGTGGCTATGGAAATGAACCAGTAATTAATGATGTTTCTTTTCAAGTACATAAAGGTGAACTTTTCGGTATTATTGGCCCAAATGGAAGCGGAAAAACGACTCTACTTAAAAATGATGAGTGGCGTTCAGCCTTTTACGAAAGGGAGTATTTTTGTAAAAGGAGAGCCTTTAAAACAGTATTCATCCAAACAGCTTGCAAAGGTCATTGCGGTTCTTTCTCAGCATAGCTCTGAATCCTTTTCCTATAGTGTCAAAGAGACGGTTTCGTTAGGACGGTATGCCCATCAAAAGGGGTTTTTCAAAGAATGGAGTAAGGAAGATGAGGCAATCGTTCAAGAGGTTATGGATTGGACTGGAGTTTCTACCTTTCAGGATCAACCGATCCAGCTGCTTTCCGGTGGAGAAAGACAGCGGGTTTTTCTTGCCCAGGCATTAGCACAGGAACCAGAAATTCTTCTCCTTGATGAGCCAACCAATCATCTCGATTTGTCTTATCAAAAGGAATTACTGGATTTGTTAAAAAAATGGACTCGGGAAAGGTCATTGACGGTTGTGTCTATTTTTCACGATCTAAATTTGGCTGGATTATATTGTGATACTTTATTACTTCTGGAAAAGGGAAAAATCAAGCGATATGATAAGCCAAATGAAGTATTGAAACATGAAGTGATTGAAGATGTGTATAAAACAAAAATAGAAAAGTATCCTCATCCAAAGGTCCCGGCTCCACAAATGGTTCTTCTTCCGGAATCTTACTTTTTAGGAGAAGATGAAAAGATTACAGATTCCCATTTATCTGTAACACCTGAATATATCTTTTTGAAATCTCCATCACCACTCCGAACCATGTCCTCAGGTGTCATTGGTTCAGGAACAGGCTGGCATCATAGTTTTGTAAACAGACATGTTGATAAAAATTATGATATTAGTAATCATCGTGAGGAAATGGCGGACTTTTTAAAGAAAAATGGCTTTGATCCGTCTGAAACAGTTGGAATGATGACTGCGGTTCATACAGAGGATGTCGTGTTAAAAGTGTATGAAGAAAGTTCCTTCTCTTTATTGGTGGTTGTGACTGCAGGGGTAGGAAATGCGGTCGATATAGCCAAAAGCTATCAACAGAATTTGGACTTTCCAGCCTGGAACAATCAACACTTGGGTGTTTGTAAATGGAAAATTGACAGAAGAGGCATTTATTCAATGTATTATGACTGCCACTGAGGCGAAGGTAAAGGTATTACAGGATTTAGAGGTGAAGGATCCAAATACAGGAACGATCGCAACGGGAACGTCAACAGATAGTATTCTCATTGCAGCGACTCAAAAGGGTGAACATTTTGAGTTTGCTGGTACGATTACTCCTCTCGGAAAGTTGATTGGAAAAGGTGTATACCAATGTACGAAAGAAGCGATTGCAAAAAGTAAGATCCGTAAAGAAGGTTTAGTATGATTGGTCATGTATTAGCAGTCACGATAGCATTACTTATCGATCATTTGATAGGAGATCCTCCTACATGGCCGCATCCGGTTAGATGGATCGGATCTCTTATCAGGATTTCTCGATAAAAAGTGGAATCACGGCCCTTTTCGTAAATGGAAAGGGACTTTGATGGTTCTTGTCGTTTTAATAACTGTCTTTATCTTAACTTGGTTGATTTGTCTGTTTGCTTATCATCTTCACTTTTTAATCGGTCTCGCAGTAGAGAGTCTTTTGATATCGACAACGATAGCTCATAAAAGCTTAAAAGAAGCGGCAATGGATGTATATACTCCGTTGAAAAATGAAGATTTACAGAATGCCCGTCATAAGCTTTCTTACATTGTTGGAAGGGACACAGAGCATTTAAACGAAAGTGAAATCGTCCGTGGAACCGTAGAAACAGTCGCTGAAAATAGTAGTGATGGGGTTACAGCTCCATGTTTCTGGGCATGGATTGGAGGGGCACCGCTCGCACTTGTTTATCGCGCCATTAATACATGTGATTCAATGGTTGGGTATAAGAATGAGCGCTATTCTGACTTTGGCTGGGCCTCTGCAAAAATCGATGATGTGGTGAATCTGATACCAAGTCGGTTGACGGGAGTGGCGATGCTGCTGGCTAATCGTCCTATTCCATGTAGTACGAAGGCGGCTTTTCAAATTTTATTACGGGATGCCAAGAGACATCCTAGTCCGAACAGCGGCTGGTGTGAGGCGGGGGCTGCGGCTCTTTTAGGTGTGCAACTCGGTGGCACCAATACATACAAAGGGATCATATCGAATCGAGCTTTAATGGGGGACCTTATTTATCCACTTAAACGAAATCATATTATGGAAGTAAATAGAATATTAACGCGGACAGTACTTTTATTTTTACTATTTTTATGGATTGGAGGTGTGTTGATTGAATTGGCCAGCACATGGATCTAACCCCCAATATTTATATGAAGCAGCAGGACTGAAACAACCAGATGAAATCATTGATTTCAGTGCAAATATTAATCCATTCGGTCCACCTCCTAAACTTCAGGAGCAATGGGGCAATTTACTTAATGGGATTGAAAAATATCCTGACCCGAAAACGACTTTATTGAAGAAGAAACTCGCTCAGCGTGAAGGAATAGAAGAAAACCAAATATTAATTGGAAATGGTGGAGCTGAAATCATTAGTTTGATTGGTAGGTTATTAGCTGGCAAACATGTCATGATTGTGGAGCCAGCCTTTTCTGAGTATGAACAAGCATGTAAGGTCAATAGCTGTGAAATCTCTTATTTCCAGCTCTCAGAGGATTGGAAAGTGGATATCGAGTTATTAACAAAAAAGCTTACGAATGTGGATGCCTTATTTTTCTGTAATCCTAATAATCCAACGGGTTTATACTTTAACAAACAGACGATTGAGAACCTGTTAACGCTATGCAAAGAACATAATTGTTATCTGATTGTCGATGAGGCCTTTTATGATTTTGTTCCAGAGTACGAATCACTTGTTCCTTATTTAAGTTCCTATTCGAATTTACTGCTACTTCGTTCCATGACGAAAATATATGCGATTCCCGGATTGCGTTTAGGGTATGTGATGGCAAGTGCTGAAGTCATTGAAAGACTTTCAAACTACCAGCCACATTGGAGTGTAAATAGTATCGCCATGAAGGTAGGAGAGCTCTGTTTAGAGGAAGATGAGTACGTTCAACATACGGTTCAATTTATTGGAACCGAGCGTGAACAATTATATGAGTTTTATCGAAGTAATCAGTTTGAAGTAACAAACTCAAAGGTAAACTTTTATTTGTTACGAGATCCATTTTTAGAAGACCAATATCCATTGTTCCAATACTTACTGGAAAACGGAATCGTTCCAAGGCATACGTTTAATTTTCCAGGTCTGAAAGGACGTTGGTTAAGGTTTGCAGTTCGAACATCACAGGAAAATCGGTTGCTTATGGAGGTGATGTTAGAATGGCGCAGAATTCATCGATCATTTTCATAACAGGTGGAGTTCGCAGTGGGAAAAGTACCTTTGCTGAAAAAATGGCGGAGACTAGCTGGAAAACAAACGAATCTGGAAAACTTCATTATCTTGCATCCATGCAGCCCTCAGATGAGGAAATGAAGCAAAGAATTCATGTTCATCAAGAGGGGCGTCTGGATTCTGGACTTCAATGGAATACATGGGAGAAGCCGACTTCAATTGGTGATCTTGCCCGGAATTTCAGTAGTCAGGATGTGGTTTTGTTAGATTGTTTAACAACATGGCTAAATAATGAACTGTTTTATCAAGAAGATGGATGGCAGGATCAAGCCTTTATCCGTCAACTCTTTGAAAAAATGTGGAGCAATATGATGGAAGTAAGTCAAAGAGTGAAGACTTTCATTATTGTCAGTAATGAAGTATTAAATGAGCCAATCTCTAATCGTGATCTAGTGTTTACTTATCGTTACTTGCTAGGAAACTTGCATCAAAGAATCGTCCGAGAGGCTCAGGAAGCCTATTTAGTAGAAGCGGGGATTCCGATTACAATGAAAGGTGATGTGGGATGAAAGGAGTCATGATACAAGGAACGGCTTCGGATGTAGGAAAAAGTTTAATTGCGACTGCTTTATGTAGACTTTTTTCAAATGAAGGAGTGAAAGTTGCTCCATTTAAATCGCAGAATATGGCTAATAATTCCTATATAACACTGGACGGGTTAGAAATAGGTCTTGCACAGGGGATTCAAGCAGAAGCGGCTCGAACAGATGCAACGGTTTGGATGAATCCAATTCTTTTAAAGCCCCAGTCTAGTATGAATTCAGAAATCATTTTATTAGGGAAACCCGTTGAAACCTTATCCGGTAGCGGTTACAGAGAATCGTTTTATGAAACAGGAATAGGGGTTATTGAAAAGGCGCTCGGGCAACTTAGAAAAGACTATGAGGTTTTGATTTTAGAAGGTGCTGGAAGTCCTGTTGAGATGAATTTAAAAGATCGGGAATTAGTGAATATGAAAGTGGCGCAAATGGCGGATGTTCCTGTTTTTTTAGTGTCGGATATTGATCGGGGTGGAATTTTTGCCAGTTTGATTGGCACATTGGAGCTTTTAACAAAAGAAGAAAGAAGTAGAGTGAAAGGTATTATCATCAATAAATTCCGTGGAGATCCTTCCTTGTTTCAGGATGGAGTAAAGTGGATTGAAGACAAAACAGGAATCCCTGTTCTTGGAGTATTACCTTATATACATAATCATATGATTGAACGTGAGGATTCCACTGACATTCCGATTTCCAAGTTAAATCAGGCACATCAAAATGTAGGTTTGTCAGAAAAGGAAAAGGTTGATGCGGAAAGTTTACTACAATCTCGGTATGATGCGCTGGCTTTGGAAATGGGAGACCACTTAGATTGGGAAAAAATCAAAGTGATCATTTTAGAGTGGGAGTCCAAATAACATGAAGATGATGAAAGGGCTCATCATGTGTATCCAGTTTTTTACGAGTATTCCGATTCCTTATGAAGTACCGATGGATCGTCGCCATATCAATATGGCAATCAAAATGTTTCCCGTATTAGGTTTATTGCAAGGATTTCTATATGGAATACTTGCGTATGCATTGATTGGGTGGACGCCATTATCAGCGCTTGCGACTGCTTTTATCATTTGGTTATCGCAAGTAGTGATAACCGGTGGGATTCATCTTGATGGTTGGATGGATTGTAGTGATGCCTTTTTTTCTTATCGCGACAGAGCGAAACGTTTGGAAATTATGAAGGATCCAAGAATGGGAGCCTTTGGGGTTCTATCTGTGATTGTCATCCTCAGTGCACGATTTCTATTTATATATGAAATTGTCGTTATGGCTGTTGATGTATCATACATATTCATTGTGCTTATCCCTTTTATTGGAAAGATGGTGATGGGCGTATTGTTAATGAGTGTGAAAAGTGCAAAAGAAGATGGACTTGGGACGTTGTTTAAGCAAGCTGCATCTAGTAGGACATTATGGATTTATCCAATCTATCTTTTGCTGATACTCCTATTGATTTTATTCCTATGGCCAAAAGCAGTGTTGGGAGTTTTATTATTAGTAATCGTTGCATTTCTGTTTATTTTGGTGGCTTCTAGAAAAATCATGAATTGGTTTGGCGGAATAACCGGTGATGTGTTAGGGGCATCGGTGGAAGGAGTGGAAATTTTACTATGGATGACGGTGTGGTTGTGGCATTATTTCGCCATGGGTTAACAGAATTGAATAAGCAAAAATCCTATATGGGTTGGACAGATGCACCCATTTGTGAAGAGGCAAGAATTGATTTAACGAACATTTCATTCGATTCATCACCCTATGAGATGGTGGTGACAAGTGACTTAAAACGCTGTTTACAAACAGCAAATCTATTGTTTCCAGCGCATGAGCCGATTTCTATGCGAGAATTTCGTGAAATGAATTTTGGACCTTGGGAAGGAAAAACGTATGCCGACTTAGCAGGCGATCCACAGTTTGAGAATTGGACTGGGGACTATATGAATATTAAAGTACCTGGGGTTGAGAGTTTTTCTGATTTCTCAAATCGGATTGAAGCTGGTTGGAAAAAGGTCTCAGAAATAGTCTCATCAAAGGATATTGATAAAATGGCGATTGTCACTCATGGTGGTGTGATTCGTTATTTATTATCAACATATGGATCCATTGAAAAGGAATTTTGGGAATGGAAGGTTTCACATGGGAATGGTTTTGAGCTTGTTTGGGCTAGTAGAGCTGCATTTAGGAGGGGTGACCGATGTACTTTGTTACGGGAGGTGCTTTTAACGGAAAATCAAAATGGGTAAAGGCCTATCATCAAATAACATCCGATAATTGTAGTTGGTTTTCAGCTTATCAACTTGATCCATTTCCGCAAAGTTTTAGCCAGGAAATGAAAGATTTTATTGTTTTAGAAGGAATCGACGGGTGGATAAGGGAATGGTTGAAGGAACTTAGTGATAAAATGGTTCAAGAAAAATGGCGGAATCTCCTAAATGAGTTGCAAAGTTGGGAAAGCGATGATGATAAGAGAAAAGTGATTTTGATTGGAACAGACATCACAAAAGGAATTGTGCCGATACATTCTGAAGATCGCACTTGGCGGGATGTGTGTGGCAGAGTGTTTCAAGATACAGCTTCACAATGTGATGAAGTAGAGTTGATTTGGTATGGAATGAACAGGAAATTAAAATAATTTTAAAGGGGCTAAGAAAATGAAAATTTATACGCGTACTGGGGACAAAGGACAAACAAGTATTATCGGTGGTAGAGTGGATAAAGATGATGTTCGCGTTGACGCTTATGGAACAGT
Source organism: uncultured Bacillaceae bacterium (assembly GCA_963708895.1). GTDB lineage: Bacteria > Bacillota > Bacilli > Bacillales > Cytobacillaceae > Bacillus_BD. Next base: position 107,506 of record CAVPUE010000007.1, read on the forward strand.
AGATGAAGTCAATGGTTTCGTTGGTCAAGCAGTAACGCAACTACAACCAGGTCTTTTCCGTGATGTTTTAGAGGATTTGGAAAAAATCCAACATGAATTATTTGACTGTGGCGGAGATCTTGCGAATGTAACCAAAAAACATACCCCTAAATTAACAGAGGAAAACATTACTTATTTAGAAACACGAATTGACGCTTTGACTGAGGAGGCTCCAGAGTTAGAACGATTTATCTTACCTGGGGGAACGGCTGCAGCTGCAACGCTCCATATTGCACGCACGGTAACGAGAAGAGCAGAAAGATTAGTCGTCACGTTAATGAAAGAGGACAGGGAGTTATCACCACTTCCATTGCAATACTTAAATCGATTATCTGATTATTTCTTTGCTGTGGCAAGAGTTGTTAATTTTCGCCAACAAGTGAAGGATGTTGAGTATATTCGTAGCGCTCACGTATTTCGTGGTGGAAAAAGAGAGGATATGAAGGAAAATGAGCATAAAGAAAATTAGTCTAATTAGTTTGTTTATTGCTTTATCTGTAGCAGGTGCTTCAATTAAAATACCAGCAATTGTCTCCAGTGTAGCGTTAGATATGGTTCCCGCTTTGTTAGGTGGTGTCATGTTTGGGAGCATACCTGGTGCGATTATTGCGTTTGTTGCCCATTTATTATCTGCTCTTCTTGGTGGAATGCCTTTAGGTCCATTCCACTTGTTGATTGGTTTAGAGATGGCCGTGCTTGTTTGGTTGTTTGCGATTTTTTATAAAAAAGGTATGAGATGGCTAGCAAGTATTCTGTTTGTCGCTGGCAACACGTTGGTTGCTCCACTTCCATTTTTGTTTTTAATGGGAATGGGATTTTATCTCGGAATGCTTCCGTCTTTATTCATTGGAGCACTAATCAATACAGTGATCGCACTTGCTTTTAGCACCACGTTTGATTCGATTTTATGAAGGTCGTTTTCATAAGGAAGCGGTTAAATGAAACGGGATGTCTCGATTATTTCGTTGAATGAAAAAGAGGCTCTAGTGATTGCAGCTGATAATAGTGGGGGAATTGGCTTAAAAGAGCAGGATCATGTGAAAACTTCTTATGAGGTGGTCTCTTATTACGGGTTTCGAGTTGCTGTGATGGAATGTATGGCAGCAGGTGGTAAACCGATTTCGATTGTACTTCATAATTTTTGTGACGATCATGCCTGGGATTTGCTTTTAGCTGGAATTGAAAAAGGCTTAGAGGAACTTGGACTAAAAGGTGCTGTTTCGGTAACGGGAAGTACAGAGAGTAATTTTACGATGTTACAGTCGGCGTTAGGGATGATTGTTTTGGGGAAAAGAGAGAGCACCTACGTTGATGAAGTATCTTTTGAAAATAGGAAAGTGGCTGTCATTGGTTCCCCATTAGTAGGAAATGAAGTGTTAGAGCAAGAAAATGATGTGATACCACTTTCCCTTTTTCAGGAATTATGCCAGTTGGAAGACGTCGTGATTGTGCCTGTTGGCTCAAAAGGAATTCTTTATGAGTTAAAAAACATGCTTGATGATCCTTCAATTGTTGGTGATAGCTTAATCTGTGATGTAGATGTTAGTAAGACGGCAGGACCTGCAACCTGTGTATTAATCGCATTTAAATCGGATCTTGAACCCGTTATACAAGAAAAATGTGGGCATCTCTATCATTCTGTTAGCATGTGTTAAATATTACAAATTGTTAACCTGATCCGAAGTATGATTAAATCTTTTATAGAGAGATCTGGCGAGGAGGAATAGGAGAATGCTAACATTATATATTGTTCGCCACGGGGAAACGGACTGGAATAAAGAAGATCGCATCCAAGGAAGACTAAATTCCCATTTAACAGAAAAGGGAAGACATAATGCTCACGTTTTGGGAGAACGTTTAAAGGATATTGACTTTGCTAAGGTGATAACAAGTCCAAGCGGCAGAACAATCGAGACAACGGAGCTGATAGTTAAGGACAGAGATGTGTTGGTGCAAAAGAATGAATTGATCATGGAAATGGATATGGGTCCATGGCAAGGGTTAATGAAGAGTGAAATTAGAGAGCAATATCCTGATGCTTATGAATGCTTTATGAATTCACCTCAACTTTATCAGAATGAGGATGCTGAATCCTTCATAGATATTTATAAGCGGGCAGAGGATTTTCTACATGAGTTAAAAAGTAGCAAGCAAACTGGTAATCTATTAATTATTACACATGGTTTGTTTATTAAAGCATTGTTTTTAACGATTAAAGGAATCGAAATAAAGGATTTCTGGACAGAACCAACCGTCGAAGGAACTAGTTTATCGATTGTTAAAATCGATGAAGAGGAAATGAAATTAACGCTTGAAGGCGATATGAGTCATGCCCAAGTGGATATATTATAGATGTAAATAAAGTTTCTTTTCTCAAACTTCGTTGCTTTTGGATAGATAAAAGCTGATTGTACTTGTACCTAGCTTGACATTGGCCTTTATTTTTGAGAAAAGAACTACAAACTTTATTCGAAGGTGCAAAATAGCTTATTTCTACGTTAAAATTGGCCTTTGAATTTTAACAACAAAGTTTACGAATAGAGCCTTAATAAAAAACATTAAATAACATATAATCAGTACTCCCTATCTTGTTTCATTAAATGGTAAAATGTATAAATGAATAATGTGATTGATGGTTAGTTGCATTTATTAATTTGGATCTTTTACAAGCTATGGCACTTTTAAAAGGCTTGTGAAGACAGACAAATGGAGGAACAATAATGAAAACAAAATTGGGCTTATTATATGGTGGTAAATCGGCTGAACATCAAGTATCTTTACGCACGGCATTAGCTGTTATTGGAGCGTTAGATCATGAAAAGTTTGACATATATCCAATCTATATAAAGGAAACAGGAGAATGGATTAGAGGGCCACAATTAGAAGGGGAAGTACAATCGGTAGAGGATTTGAGATTTTCTCAAGCTGATTCTTCAACAGAGTCACAACAGCTATCTTCTGCCTTATTCCAAATAGACGATGGAAAAGCGTCACTTGATGTTATTTTTCCACTTTTACATGGTCCAAATGGGGAAGATGGAACGGTTCAAGGATTTCTTGAGTTATTAAATCTACCTTATGTGGGGAATGGTGTATTAGCTTCTTCTGCAGGTATGGATAAAGTGATTATGAAGAATATCTTTGCTCATGCAGGCCTTGCTCAAGTGAACTATGTTTCCTATATTAAAAGTGAGTGGAAGCAAAACCAACAATCCGTATACGATGAGGTAGAAAAAGAATTAGGATATCCTTGTTTTGTTAAACCTGCTAACTTGGGTTCAAGCGTCGGAATTAGTAAATGTACAAACCGTACTGAACTCGATCAAGCATTCCAAGAAGCGTATCTTTTTGATCGCAAAATTATTATTGAAGAAGGCGTTGTAGCTCGAGAAGTCGAGATTGCCGTACTCGGAAACGATGATCCGAAATGCTCTATTCCAGGAGAAATTGTACCGAAGAAAGACTTCTATGATTATAAAGCGAAGTATGAGGATGATAATACCGACTTGATTATTCCTGCCCAAGTAACGGAGGCAGAATATGCTCAATTAAGTGAAATGGCGATTACAGCTTTTAAATCACTTGATTGTTCAGGACTTGTTCGCGCAGATTTCTTTTTAACAAAGGATGGGAAAGCTCTAATCAATGAAGTAAATACAATGCCTGGATTTACACCTATTAGTATGTTCCCGCTCCTTTGGAAGCATAGTGGATTGGAATATCCAAAACTAATTGAGCGACTTGTACAATTAGCCATTGAAAGACATGAGGAAAAGCAAAGTATTAAATATACATTTTAACTTGGATCATAGCGAGGTGGAAATAAGTGATTAAAAGAACGTTACAACAGATTCAGAATATGATTGAAATCAAAAATAATATTAGCTCCTTTCAAGATGTTACGATTCAAGGTGTAACGATTGATTCGCGAAAAATCCAACCTGGGAATCTATTTATCCCATTCAAAGGTGAACATTCTGATGGACACAAATATGTAGAAGCAGCCTTGAAAAGTGGGGCAGCGGCGGCACTTTGGCAAAAGGATGTTCCAAATCCACCTGCAAACTTACCAATCTTGATTGTGGAAGATACATTAGAAGCAATACAAGAACTTGCAAGAAGTTACCGGAATGAGCTCCATGTAAAGGTAGTGGGAATCACAGGGAGTAACGGCAAAACAACCGTAAAGGATATGACTGCTAATTTATTGTCTTTACAGTATAGAGTGAAAAAGACGGAAGGAAATTATAATAATCATCTCGGTATGCCATTAACGATTCTTGCCCTTGATGAAGACACAGAAATAGCTGTCTTGGAAATGGGAATGAGCGGAAAAGGTGAGATTGAATTTCTGACAAAGCTTGCACGCCCAAATGTAGCGATTATTACAAATATCGGTGAAGCTCATTTGCAGGATTTAGGATCTAGAGAGGCGATAGCGGAGGCGAAGTTAGAGATTGTTCAAGGTTTACAGGATGATGGTCTTCTCATCTATATGGGAGACGAAACGATTTTAAAGGATGGGCTAGCGAGTGCCAATAGAAATATAAATACGCAAACATTCGGACGCAGCCACCAAAATGATCTGTATCCAGTTGAAATCGAAACAAAACAAAATGGCAGTAGATTTAAAGTGAATAAGGTTGATTTTGAATTTCACTTACCAGTATTAGGTGCTCATAATGTTTTGAATGCGCTAAGTGCGATGTTAACGGCACACTATTTTAACATTCCATATGAAAAAATGAATGACGGTTTTGTTCATTTAAAATTAACACAGATGAGAATGGAATTAGTTGAAGGAGTCAAAGGTGAAAGAATTATCAATGACGCCTATAATGCAAGTCCGACATCCATGAGAGCGGCAATCGATCTTATTTCTAATCTTCCGGATTATGAGCGAAAAATTGTCGTACTTGGCGATATGCTCGAATTAGGAGAAAAAGAAAAAGAATTTCACTATGAAATGGGAAAAAGCTTGGATCCACAAAAAATCAATTATGTGTTTACCTTTGGACCGTTAGCGGAACAGATTGCACAAGGGGCAATGACAGCCTTCCCTTCAGACAGAGTCTTTTCCTTTTTGGATAAACAATCCTTAATGGACCAATTAGTAAAACGAACCAATAAAGAAACGTTAATACTCGTCAAAGCTTCAAGAGGAATGAAGCTTGAAGAAGTAGTGACAGAGTTACAAAAATAGGAAAGAGTCAACAGACATCTTATGCATATGTGCTAAGGTGTTTGTTTTTTTATTATTGGAGTTGAAGTTTATTTTCAATGGAATGATATGATAAATAGAACCCAAACCGAATATGTCAAAAATCAGCTTTGTTGCAAATCATTTCAATTACTGTTAAAATAAACCTCAAAGTGCCAATGAGAATTTCTTTCGATCCAGACATACTCCTATTGGAGAATGTCTTTTTCACTTTTTGCATATTAGCTCCTGCGTTTTTGGTAAATTTTTTTCAGAGATTTTAAAGATAGTTTGAGATTTCATACAACATTGTCTTGCTTAGAGCGCGTGCGCTTTTTATATAGGCTCGGGAGAAATGGTTCTAGTCACTTTATATTGTAACAACTAAAGGAGATTGGATAATTTGAAGAAGTTTGAAGAACTAGGTATAAGTCCAGCCACATTAAAGTCATTACAGCGAATGGGTTTTGAAGAAGCAACACCTATTCAGGCAGAAACGATTCCATTAGGACTGGGAAATAAGGATGTAATCGGTCAGGCACAAACAGGTACGGGAAAAACAACAGCATTTGGTGTTCCGATGATCGATAAAATTGATTATAGTAAGGATATTATTCAAGGGATTATTATTGCGCCAACAAGAGAATTGGCCATCCAAGTATCAGAAGAACTATACAAAATCGGTTATGGTAAAAGAGCAAGAGTGCTATCAATTTATGGAGGACAGGATATCAATCGCCAAATTCGTGCGTTAAAACGACCTCCTCATATTATTGTTGGGACACCTGGACGACTACTTGACCATATCAACCGTAAAACACTTCGCCTTGATCATGTACAAATGGTCGTTTTAGATGAAGCAGATGAAATGTTAAATATGGGATTTATTGAAGATATCGAATCGATTCTGGCACAAGTTCCAGAAGAACATCAAACTTTACTTTTCTCAGCAACGATGCCAGCACCGATTCAACGTATTGCAGAACGATTTATGCATGAACCTCAAGTGATTCGTGTGAAAGCGAAAGAAATGACGGTATCTTTAATTGATCAATATTACATTGAAACCCAGGAAAGAAATAAATTCGATGTGCTGACAAGATTGCTTGATATCCAATCCCCAGAACTCGCAATTATCTTTGGACGGACAAAAAGAAGAGTGGATGAGCTAGCAGAAGCATTAAATTTACGCGGCTATAATGCAGAAGGAATTCATGGCGATTTAAGTCAGGCGAAGAGAATGTCGGTTTTAAGAAAATTTAAAGAAGGCAATCTCGATGTTTTAGTAGCAACAGATGTAGCGGCACGTGGACTTGATATTTCAGGCGTTACACATGTATATAATTTTGATATCCCACAGGATCCTGAAAGTTATGTTCACCGAATTGGACGTACAGGTCGTGCTGGAAATGCAGGTGTAGCGATAACATTAATCACACCTCGTGAAAAATCTTATTTACATGTAGTGGAAAGAACAACAAGAAAGAAAATGGAACGTATGGAGGCGCCAACTCTAGATGAAGCATTAGAAGGCCAACAGAAGGCAGCAATCGAGAAAATCACGCAAACGATTGAATCCAATAACCTCCAATTTTATAAACAAGCAGCTAATGAAATGTTAGAAAATCATGATGCAACATCGATTGTTGCGGCTGTATTAAAATTATTAACGAAAGAGCCGGACACCACACCAGTTAAACTAACAGAAGAGAAGCCGATGCCATCTAAACGCGATCGTAAATTTGATGATCGTAAGCGCGGATATGGCTCCTCTAAAGGCAAAAGTGCACCATATAAATCACGCCAAGGACATAGTAACAACAATAAGAGATCTAATAGTTCTCAATATAAATCAAAATCAAACAGCTATAGATAAGCTGAACGTTTCAAATTTGTACCAATTGCACATGGAATAAGAACGGTAGAGTATATCACAATTTAAAGTGGTATACTCTTTTTGTATGGGCTCTTTTCTCAAACCTTGTTGCTTTTGTATAGATTGTCCCTACAATCGTAATATTTGTGAAACTAAATGAGGAATCGTACGTAAATAAGTTACATAACTTTACAAAAATGGACAAAGGAGGACGGCATGTTATCTCAACCACATAAAAGGATTTCCGAGAGAGCCTTAACCGTATGGAGAATTACGGGAGTCATTATTACATTATTTTTACTATTTATTTTAGGTGGCGTTATGACACTGATTGTTCTTTTTGACTGGCCAGTATGGATCAGCGTAGTAGCCATTATTCTTTTCTTACTTACTGCCTATATCGCTATCTTTCTAGTTCCTCATTTACGCTGGAGACATTGGCGATATGAAGTTCGTGAACAGGAAATTGAGATTCAACGCGGCATTTTTGTCATTAAAAGTACGCTTGTGCCAATGGTTCGTGTTCAACATGTTGATACAGAACAAGGCCCTCTTTTACGAAAGTATAACTTGGCGACCGTTACAATTTCAACAGCGGCAACCGTACATGGAATCCCCGCATTAGATGTCGAGGAAGCGGAAGAAATGCGTCATGCGATTTCAAGACTAGCAAGGGTGGCAGATGAAGATGTCTGAAGCGAAAAGACTTCACCCGATTGCCGCTGTTATTAGTTTCCTGAAGGGTTTGAAAGAATCGATATTACCGCTCATTCTTCTTCTGTTTGTTGGACGAGGAGATTCTGGCTTTGGTCTTTGGCAGTTTGCTATTTTCTTCTATTTTTATTCTCGTTTCTTTACTGAGTGGGATTTTAAGATGGCTGCGTTATACATATCGTGTCGAGGAAGGCGAATTAAGAATTGAGTCTGGCTTGTTTGTGAAAAAGAAACGATACATTCCTTTTGAACGAATTCAAAGTCTTGATTTTTCTGAAGGGGTTTTACAACGACCTTTTGGACTTGTAAAAGTAAAAGTGGAGACAGCTAGTTCAAGTTCTAGCGAAGCAGAAGTGGTATTAACTGCAATTAAAAAGTCTGAAGCTCTAGCCATACAAGAGTTGTTAACTTCTAATAAACATTCGGAGAAACTTGAGGGACTCCAGCCAAAACAACCAGTCGATGAAGTCATCTATAAAATGACTCCTACCCAGCTCCTATTACTAGCATCAACATCTGGTGGTGCGGGAGTGGTTATTTCGGGTGCTTTTGCGTTTTTCTTGCAATTTGATGAATTGATTCCATATGATTTAGTGGTAAAGCAATTCAAAGGTTTGGTCGCCAATGGAGTTATGTTTGTAAGTTTGGTGATTTTCCTTGTTTTATTACTAGCTTGGGCAGTGTCGGTTGTCGGAACGATGATTAAGTATGCTGATTTTACCGTTAAAAAGGTAGAAGATGATTTAATCATTTCGAGAGGTTTACTCGAAAAACGCCAATTGACGGTTCCGTTAAGTCGTGTTCAAGGTATTATGATCAAAGAAAATATCATAAGGCAACCCTTTGGTTTATGCTCTGTTTTTTTAGAAAGTGCTAGTGGTTCTTTAGAAAAAAATGATTCTTCAAAAGCCCTAATACTTCCAATCATAAAGAAAAAAGAAGTAGCCCTTATTTTATCACGATATTTTGAAGACTATCTATTTACACCCAATATCGTTCCAGCTCCTAAACGAGCTTTAAGGAGATATATGTTTAGAAGTTTGATTTTCCCTGTTCTGATCATCGTGATAGCGCTTATCTTTTTTAGACCATGGGGTTATTTAACGCTATTATTAATACCGATCTCTGCTTTTTGGGCATATTTATGCTATAAAGATGCAGGATGGAGTTTGCATGAGCAACAATTAACACTTACATTCCGCGGATTGGTGAAAAACACGATCTTTATGAAAAAGAGTAAGATTCAATCACTCACAATGTGGAGCAGTTTATTTCAAGATAAAAAATCGCTTGCATCGATTGAAGCTTCGATTATTTCAGGGCTTGGTGGCTCTGGTGGAACGGTAGAGGATTTAGAAAATCGTGATATCATACAGATTTATAATTGGTACAAAAGAGGCTAATTCTAGCCTCTTTTTCGTAAGGTAAGGACGCCGATAAGAAAGCCAGATAGAAAACCGAAAAGATGGGCAATGATGTTTATATTAGACTGAAGGAAAGTCATGATGATACTGAGCACTGCAATGGTGATGATGAGTTGTCGGTTATCACTTGAAAGTAGGTGTTTACGGTATAGGGTAATACTAATATACATACCAAATAATCCGAAGATTGATCCACTAGCACCGACATGAATATAGGTTACGGGTTCAATCAATAAGGTTGCGATATTGGCTGAGACTCCTGTAATTAGGTAAATCGCTATAAATTTAAATTTACCTAGTATTCTTTCTAAACCAGGGCCAAATAAAATTAAGGAAAAACTGTTAAATAGGACGTGTGTGAAACCACTATGCATAAATATCGGTGTAATGAGTCGCCACCATTCTCCACCCCAAATGTATAAATTGATTCCAGATAATTTTTCAAATAAGAGTGCATTTGGGAAGAACGGTAATTCTGTTAACAAATAGAGAATGATTTGAATCGCAATTATAGAAGAGACGACAGGATAATATCGAATAAATTCTCGAAAACTTTCCGTTCTAATAAACATATATACCTCCGAATTTCACCTTGAAGACTAAAACCATCATATCACAGCTATTTTCCGATCAACCACTGAAAAGAGTTGACGATAAAAAATCGCTACCTGGCACGATACAACAAAGAAAGGGTGATAGTAATGATCGTTGGAATTGGCCTTGATATTGTTGAAATTCAGCGGATTCAACATATCGTGACAAGGCAACAAAAATTTGTAGACCGCATCCTGACTGTTCAGGAAAAGCAAAGATTTAATTCTTTGGCTGGACATAGGCAGATTGAATTTTTAGCAGGAAGATACGCGGCAAAGGAAGCTTTTTCTAAAGCAAGAGGAACGGGAATTGGAAAAAAACTATCCTTCCTTGATATCGAAATCGAAAGTGATGAAAATGGGAAACCGTTCATTACAAAACCAGTGATGAAGGGAGTCCACCTTTCCATTACACACAGTGCACAGTACGCAGTAGCTCAAGTGATTATCGAAGAATAAACTGAATGTCAATATGAATTACCTTTTCACCCCGTCATATTCTAGTGGGTTGTCTCATATATTTCATAGTGCATAGGAGAGACAAGCGATTTTTGCGGACTCTTTAAAATTCGCCAACAATGAGACAAAGGGGTTGAAGAAATGAAGAAAAGGTTATTCATATTGATGATCGGGCTCGTGACAATTCTTGTGCTTTCTGCCTGCGGGGCAAAATCACAAGAAGATGTGGTTAGCGCACTTAATAAAAAGCAAGAGGAATTATCAGGTTATAAAGTAAAGGCAACGATGACCCTTCAAATGGGTACAGATCCACACGAGTATCAAGTTGAAATCTGGCACAAAGATCCAGAGTTTTACCGAGTGAATTTGCAAAATGCAACGAAGGACCAAAATCAAATGATTCTTCGAAATGAAGAAGGTGTCTTTGTTTTAACACCTGCTTTAAATAAGAGCTTTAAATTCCAAAGTGATTGGCCGCAAAATAGCAGTCAAGCCTATTTATATGAATCACTCATCAAAGATATCACGGAAGATAAAGAGGCTAAATTCAAAGAGTCAAAAGAACATTATGTATTTGAAACACAAACACGCTATCAAAACAATAAAATGCTTCCTTATCAGGAAATTACCTTGAATAAGAAAGACTTATCCCCTGTTTCTGTTAAAGTCATGGATTCAGATCGAAATCCACTTGTAACCGTTGAATTTTCACAAATGGATTTTAAAGCAACTTTTGACAAAAATGACTTTAATATGCAAAAAAATATGACAGGTGCACAACTTGATACAACGGTAATGGCTGATGTTAAAGATCAAGAGTTCTCTGTTATGTATCCGGAAGAAATTCAAGGTGCCACTTTAGTTGGCGAGAAAGAAGTAAAAACAAAAGATGGTAAATCAGTGGTGTTAACGTATGAAGGAGAAAAGTCATTTACGCTTGTACAAGAGAGAGCGACTGTCATGCCTGCCACAGCTGGGTCTACAAATATCTCTGGAGAAATTGTGGATCTTGGTTTCACATTAGGTGCCCAAACGAACAATAGTTTAACATGGACACTAAATGGAGTGGAATTTATGATCGCCTCCAATGACTTAGAACCAGAAGAAATGATTGATATTGCACGCTCTGTTCAAGCAAGTCCAGTAAAATAAGGTAAAAAATATAAACAGGCTCTCATTTAAGGGTCTGTTTTTTTCCTCCTTTGTAAAACATTTCTAGAAGTGAATTGACAAGTATTCAATATCGTTCGATAATCGAATTAATAGGATTTTGTCAACCTAAGGGGGACTTCTAGAAATTGGAAATACAACCATTTTATAGAGACACATGGGCAGAAGTGAACTTAGATCATATTACTTCAAATGTTCAATCTTTAAAAAAAATATTACCAGAAGATGTGAAAATTTTTGCGGTTGTTAAAGCAAATGCATATGGACATGGAGACATTCAAGTGGCGCGTGCAGCACTTAGTGCAGGTGCAGATTGTTTAGCTGTTGCTACATTGGATGAGGCAGTTAGATTACGTCAAAAAGGAATCAATAAAAACATGCCAATCCTAGTATTAGGGGCAACCCGTCCGAGTGATGTGGTTTTAGCAGCTGAGCTTGAACTGACATTAACTGTGTTTCAACTCGAATGGTTGAAACAGGCGAATGAATTATTGACAGAAGGCAGGACCATACGCGTCCATATGAAAATTGATACAGGAATGGGAAGAATTGGAGTAAAGACAACACAAGAAATCAAGGAAATGGAGGGATATATTAGAGAACATTCGGCATTTTATTTAGAAGGGACATTTACTCATTTTGCATCCGCAGATTCATTAGACCGAACTTATTATGAAAAACAATTATCTACATTCAAAACGTTATTAGAAAGCTTTGAGGAACGCCCTGAAATCGTTCATTGTAGCAACTCTGCTGCATCACTGCGTTATCCTGAAAGTTATTGTAATGCAGTAAGATTTGGCATCTCAATGTATGGATTAACTCCATCTTTAGAAATTCAAGCTGAACTACCATTTCAATTAAAAGAAGCATTATCGCTAAAAACCAAATTAACGCATGTCAAACAAATTCAAAAGGGAGAAAAAATAGGCTACGGATCGACTTATGTGGCAAGTGATGCCGAATGGATAGGTACGTTGCCAATTGGTTATGCAGATGGGTGGATCCGTAGACTACAAGGTCAAGAGGTTCTTGTAGAAGGAAAACGAACGCCTATTGTAGGAAGGATTTGTATGGATCAAACAACCGTTAAATTATCTTCTTCCTTACCGATTGGAACAGAAGTAACGCTGATAGGTGAACAAGGATCGGAATTTATTTCAGTCAATGAGATTGCTAATAAATTAGAAACAATCAATTACGAGGTTATTTGTATGGTCTCAAATCGTGTTCCGCGCGTATATATACAAGGTGGCGAAATCGTAGAAATTTTTAATGGGTTGATTTCATGAGCGATTTTGTATAAAGTAATGAATGGAAATTAAAAATACGAATTGAAATCATAAATCTCAACATTTTCATCTTAATTTTTGCGTAAAATGCATAAAAGATAATTTTTTTGGACGATACTAGTAAAGATTGAGTAAATTATCTTTGCATGGAAGAAAATTAGTGATATTATAAAAATTGGTAGAGTGTGAATTGGTGTGTACTGATGGTGGAGGTGTGCAATTGTGTCTGAATCAAGTATGACGACAGAGATAATGGTAAAATTACCGCAACATCTATTAAGTGAATTAGACGGATTTGTAAAACAAGAAAATGTGAATCGTAGTGAATTTATTTATCAAGCTACAAAAGCTTACCTACGTGAACGGAAAAAAAGACAAATTCGCGAATCTATGAGACGGGGCTATATGGAAATGGCCAAAATAAATTTGACGATTGCATCTGAAGCATTTCAAGCAGAATATGAGGCAGAACATACTGTTGAACGTCAAGTAAGCGGGGGATAATCCTTTGATTGTCAAGCGTGGAGACGTTTATTTTGCGGACCTATCCCCGGTAGTCGGTTCAGAGCAAGGCGGGGTGCGCCCTGTACTCGTCATTCAGAACGATATTGGGAATCGCTTTAGTCCCACAGTAATTATAGCAGCGATCACAGCGCAGATACAAAAAGCTAAGCTGCCTACTCATGTTGAAATTGATGCGAAACGTTATGGTTTTGAAAGAGATTCGGTCATTTTATTAGAACAAATTCGAACCATAGATAAGCAACGCTTAACAGACAAAATCACTCATCTTGATGATGAAATGATGGAAAAAGTGCATGAAGCACTCCAGATAAGCCTAGGCCTTATTGAATTTTAAAATATTGATTACGAAACGCCCTCTAATTAGTAGAAGGGGCGTTTTTAATTTTTTTCGTAAAAATCTGATTTTCTTTTAGGCTATTAGCTATCGGGGCCATGAATTTGATAAAATAATAATAAAATTACAAATTACCATTGGAGGCTGTTTCATTGGAAAAAACGATTGATAAACAAGATTCGATGTTTCGCTTAATTGCTTCGGAACAATCGATTACAGTTAAACAAGTTAAAAATGTGATTTCTATGCTTGATGAAGGCAATACGGTCCCGTTTATTGCTCGTTATCGTAAAGAACAAACAGGTTCTTTAGATGAAGTGCAAATTCGCGATATTATGGAACGATCACAATACATACAAAACTTAGAACACAGAAAAGAAGAAGTTGTTCGTCTTATTGAGGAACAAGGGAAATTAACCCCCGAGTTACAGCAAAGCATTGTAAAAGCTACTAAGCTACAAGAAGTTGAAGATTTATACCGCCCCTATAAACAAAAAAGGCGTACGAAAGCAACTGTTGCCAAAGAAAAGGGCTTAGAACCCTTTGCGCAGTGGTTGCTAACATTCCCAAAACAAGGTTCATTGGAAGAAGAGGCAAGTAGGTATTTTTCAGAAGAAAAAGAAGTGATGAGCACTGAAGATGTCATTGCTGGTGCAAAAGATATCATTGCGGAAATGGTTTCTGACGAAGCTGAGGGCCGCAAATGGATCCGTAGAGAAACACATAATAAAGGGATTATTGAGACAGTAGTTAAAGATGCTGAAAAAGATGAAAAGAAAGTGTACGAAATGTATTATGCCTATGAAGAGCCTGTGAGTAAAATTCTGCCCCATCGTGTTCTTGCATTAAACCGTGGAGAAAAAGAAGATATTCTTCGCGTAAGCATTAAGCCAGATGTAGATTCTATCCTTAACTATTTATACAAAAAATGGATAAAAGACACAAGCGGGGTGGCTGCAAGTATCGTGAAGGAAGCGATTGAAGACGGATATAAACGCTTAATTCAACCTTCAGTAGAACGAGATATTCGTAATGAATTAACGGATAAAGGTGAAGTACAGGCGATTCATATTTTCTCGGAAAATTTACGAAATCTATTATTACAGCCGCCATTAAAAGGAAAAGTGGTTTTGGGGGTCGATCCTGCTTACCGGACGGGTTGTAAATTAGCGGCAATTGATGAGACTGGAAAAGTATTGGCCATTGGTGTGATTTACCCGCATCCACCCGTGTCGAAAAAGGAAGAAGCAAAGAAAAAGTTCATTGATATGATTCACAAGTACAAAGTGGAAATGGTCGCGATTGGAAATGGGACGGCTTCAAGAGAAACCGAACAATTTGTAGCGGAAATTCTTAAGGAATTACAAGAAGATATTTATTATTTAATTGTGAATGAAGCGGGGGCAAGTGTTTACTCAGCATCTGATATCGCTAGAGAAGAGTTCCCTGATTACCAGGTTGAAGAGAGAAGTGCCGTATCAATTGCCCGTCGACTTCAAGATCCATTAGCTGAACTCGTTAAAATTGATCCAAAATCAGTAGGAGTTGGACAATATCAACACGATGTCACACAAAAAAAATTATCAGAGTCACTTACATTTGTTGTGGAAACAGTTGTTAACAAAGTAGGAGTAAATGTTAATACAGCATCTCCTTCATTATTGCAATACGTTGCAGGTCTATCAAAAACGGTAGCTAATAATGTCGTGAAGAAAAGAGAAGAGGAAGGGAAATTTACATCAAGAGCTCAACTAAAGAAAATTCCTCGCTTAGGAGCAAAAACATATGAGCAAGCTGTCGGTTTCTTAAGAGTGATTGATGGAAAGGAACCATTAGACCGTACGGGTATCCATCCCGAAAACTATGATGAAGTGAAAACACTATTAAAATCGCTTGGATTTACATCTGCTGATCTTGGGACAGATGCGCTGAAAATGGCACTAGCAAAACTTGATATCAGAACAAACGGCTCAGGAGTTAAATATTGGTGAAATTACATTACAAGATATTATTGATGCCCTAACAAGACCAGAGCGGGATCCGCGTGATGATTTACCAGCCCCACTTTTGAAGAAAGATGTCCTTAAATTAGAGGATTTAAAAGCAGGAATGGAGTTACAAGGTACTGTCCGAAACGTTGTTGATTTTGGTGCTTTTGTTGATATTGGAGTAAAACAAGATGGGCTCGTTCATATATCGAAACTAAGCAACAGGTTTGTGAAGCACCCTCTAGATGTCGTTTCTGTTGGCGATATTGTGACAGTTTGGGTTGATTCTATAGATTTAAACAAAGGCAGAGTCGCTTTAACGATGTTGTCTCCTCGTGAGTAGGAGTAATTTTATTAGATCGTTGTCCTATTGAATCCTTTCGATAGGACAATAATCAATCCTTTATAAGGTGTTATTATTTTCCAATAGAAATTTTTCTGTAGAAAAACCAACATTGATTTAACAATTTAATTTGATAACGGTCTTTTTCGTAAAATGCTTTTTGCATTTGGCTCTGTAACCAAGTAGGCATCTTTTTACCTCCCTGACATACATTCTCAGTAAGTATCAATAGTTTATGCATGATATGGTTGTCAAGTGACCTAAGTATTAATCATGGCTGTGTTCGTAAAGTTTGTTGTTAAAATCTAAAGGCCGATTTTAACGTAGAAATAGCTACTTTGCACATTCGTAATTAGTTTGTAGCTCTTTTCTCAAAATTAATGGGCAGTGTTAACGTGATAACAACGTCAACCCTCTTTTTTATCTCATCAAAAGCAACAAGGTTTGAGAAAAGAGCCATAATCATAAAGGAGTTTGAGTTGAAGTGGATAATCAAGAATTACAAACGCTAGTAGAGAAGATCTCTAGAGATTATTTCAATAAACCCTTTCGGCATCAAGCAACTTTTAATTCCAGACTTAGGACAACGGGTGGTCGCTACTTATTGCAATCGCATAATCTTGAAGTAAATAAAAAGTATTTAGATGAGTTTGGTATGGAGGAATTAATCGGGATTATTAAACATGAATTATGTCATTATCATCTTCATATAGAAGGAAAAGGTTATCAACACCGTGATCGGGATTTTAAGCAATTGTTACAAAAAGTGGATGCTCCAAGGTTTTGTTCGTCTCTTCCGGCTAATAAAGTAACTAGAAAGCCAAGAAGGATTCTAACCTACATATGCTCTGGTTGTGATTCTGTTTTTAATAGAAAGAGAAGAATTGATACAAACAGATATGTATGTGGTCGTTGCCATGGAAAGCTTCAGTTAAAATCTATTGACGATTCAAAAATATAATGTTATTATTTAATCCTTGACTGAAACAGTTATTTCTTTTTGAAAAAATAAGATTTTTTATTGACATTATATTAAACGATAAATATAATATAAAGAGTCGAATCAAGAAAAAAGATTTTTCACTTGGTTAGGACAAGATGTATTAGTTAAACATTTAGGAAACAATCAAATTATTCCGCAGTAGCTCAGTGGTAGAGCTATCGTCTGTTAACCGATCGGTCGTAGGTTCGAAATCCTAGGCCTGCGGAGCCATAAGGGGAAGTACTCAAGAGGCTCAATAGGCGCCCCTGCTAAGGGTGTAGGTCGGCGTTAAGCGATCGGTCGAGGGTTCGAATCCCTCCTGCTGCGCCATTTAAATAAAGGCACGTTAGTCAAGCGGTTAAGACGCCGCCCTTTCACGGCGGTAACACGGGTTCGAATCCCGTACGGGTCGCGTAAGCGGCGCGAGGGTTCGAATCCCTCCTTCTCCGCCATTTTAAATAAAGGCCCGTTGGTCAAGCGGTTAAGACACCGCCCTTTCACGGCGGTAACACGGGTTCGAATCCCGTACGGGTCACTTTTATTCTTCATATTATATGGTCCGGTAGTTCAGTTGGTTAGAATGCCTGCCTGTCACGCAGGAGGTCGCGGGTTCGAGTCCCGTCCGGACCGCCATATAAATATTGGGCTATAGCCAAGTGGTAAGGCAACGGACTTTGACTCCGTCATTCGTAGGTTCGAATCCTGCTAGCCCAGCCATTTTTTTATTTTCAGGACAAATGTAGTGGATTTAATATTGAGTCATTAGCTCAGTTGGTAGAGAAACGAATCGTCCCGCAGGGGATTCGTTTTGCAACAAAAGCCATAGGCTTTTGCAGCACAAGAACGCTATCGAAGTTTAGGAAAGTAATTTAATATTGAGTCATTAGCTCAGTTGGTAGAGCATCTGACTTTTAATCAGAGGGTCGCAGGTTCGAATCCTGCATGACTCACCATCTTTAACTTTTTTCATACTATATTATGTTTCAAATTGCGGTCGTGGCGGAATGGCAGACGCGCTAGGTTGAGGGCCTAGTGGGGGTAACCCCGTGGAAGTTCGACTC
Source organism: uncultured Bacillaceae bacterium (assembly GCA_963708895.1). Taxonomy (GTDB): domain Bacteria; phylum Bacillota; class Bacilli; order Bacillales; family Cytobacillaceae; genus Bacillus_BD. The sequence goes on from CAVPUE010000007.1 coordinate 125,506, forward strand.
TTCTCGGCCGCACCAAAAAAAGATAATAAAGATGTTGACATCCAAAAATGCGTATGGTATTATATAAAAGTTGTCGCTAATAAAACATGTGCCCGTAGCTCAATTGGATAGAGTGTCTGACTACGGATCAGAAGGTTATGGGTTCGACTCCTATCGGGCGCGCCATGTATACCTGATGTGAAATGTAGAAACAACAATAGAATTACTTACTTATTATATTGCGGGTGTAGTTTAGTGGTAAAACCACAGCCTTCCAAGCTGTTGATGAGGGTTCGATTCCCTTCACCCGCTCCAAAAGT
>CAVPUE010000008.1:0-61424 GCA_963708895.1 uncultured Bacillaceae bacterium
CTAGCAGTCCTTTTTCTTATAAACGGTAAAATAAGCATTGACATCCCCGCCAATAATGATGATGATTCCTGAAATATAGAACCAAATCATTAAAATAATGATGGCTCCGATACTTCCGTAGGTGGTTGAATAATTCGAAAAGTTATCTACGTAATAAGAAAAGGCATATGATGTCATAATCCAGCCGATCGTCGCAAAGGCAGCTCCCGGAATCGCAGTCCGACAAGAAAAACGTTTACTCGGTGCCAACCAATACAGGCCGATAAAAATCACAAAAATAATCAATGAGCTAACCAAAAACCTCAATGCGTTCCAGATTGAGACAAACTCATCTGATAATTGAAATTGTGAAAAGAGAAAAACACCAATCTGTTTTCCAAATACAGGCAGAATTAAGGCGACAATAATAACCACCATCATGGCAAGTGTTAACAAAATCGCCATCAATCGTTTTGTAACAAAAGCTCGTTCTTCTTCAACATTATAAGAACGGTTAATGACTTTAACGATTGCATTAATCCCATTTGAAGCAGACCATAAGGTACCGATAACTCCCAAAGATAAAAGGGTTCCGTTTTTTTGCATCATTCCCTCCAGATTCTGTTCAATCAATTGTATTGCACCTTCTGGAGCGAAACCACGAACAGTACCAAGTAAATCGTCTTGTGTAATCGGTAGGTAAGGGAATAAAGATACCAAAACAATCAGGAGCGGAAACAATGATAATAAGAAAAAATAAGCCAACTGGGCTGGAATTCCAACATAATCATCTTCCTTAAATCTTTTCAATAGATGCTTTACAAATCCCATCCTATCGTTTTCCCTCCTTTTGTAACACTACCGCTTATATCCTACTTAAATTTCTCAAAAATTATTTATAATCTTGTCCTAATGTTCTCTGCTTCTTCTGGTTTTTCAATAAATGAGTCTTTTGTTTCTTTTACAAAATGGGATACTTGTGGAGTGGCTTCTTTTAATTCATCTATTTTTTCAGCAATAAAAGAAACCTCTTCCCCTACCTCCTCAATTGTATTTCGAATCCTCATTGTCGACTCTTTTAGACTATCCACGGCTTCTTGTGGATGTTTCACATAATAGGTGATTTTGCCAGTTGTCTTTTGACAGCCTGCGACAACCGTTTTTCTTGTATCACGGTCCAACATACTAAGCGCACCACCAGCAATGGCACCGAATAATACACCTTTCCAAAATTTTGATTTACTCATCCGTTTTCTCCTTTAGACTTAATTCCTTCTTAATCTCTTCTAGAAGGCGAGTACAGCCAGCTTGAACGAGTTCATATACTTCATCAAAATTCCCTGTATAATAAGGATCTGGAACGTCTTTTCCTTTCGCATTCTCAACATAATCAAGTAATTTGTTGATTTTAACATGTTCTGCGATCTTGCCGACTTTCCTAATATTATCGATATTTTGACTATCCATCGCGATAATATAATCAAATTGATTTAAATCGTCAGTAGCAATTTGACGGGCAAAAATCCCTTCGTCCGTAACCTGATTCTTTTTCAAAATTTCTCTTGTTCCTTCATGTGGCGGGTGCCCTATATGCCAGTCTCCTGTTCCAGCCGAATCTATTGTAATCTGATCTTGTAATCCTTCCCTTTTAACAAGATCACGAAATATTGCTTCAGCCATTGGGGACCTACAAATATTTCCTAAACAGACAAATATTACAGATATCATCCTTTTTCCTCCTCATTATCTCTTTTAAACCTACTGCCATAATCATATCGAAAAACAGGTGTGAAAACAAAAATTTAATACATTGACTTTTGATGGCGAACGTGAAAAGATGAAAAGAAACAAGCTTGATTATGTGAATACTGCAAAAATAATAATAGATTGTGACAAAGGGTGAGGACGATGAATTTAGAAAAGAAATCAGTGGAAAATGTAGAATACATGATTGAAAAAGTCAAAGACAAGTTAAAAGTAATGAACTTGGGGGCAATTAAACCCTCTCATTTTGATGAAAATATGTATGAGGAATTAAAGGAAATTTATGATCTCGTCATGAAAAAAGACACCTTTAGTCCAAACGAAATGCAAGCACTTGTAGAGGAACTTGGAAGTTTAAGAAAGTAAATAAGACGGGACGGTTATCGGATAACCGTCCCGTCTTGGTTTTTAGATATCTTCTTGATCTGTTAAAATAATCGGACCGTTTTTTGTAATTGCGATGGTGTGTTCATATTGAGCAGATAATTTTCCATCTTCGGTTCTAGAAGTCCAACCATTATTATCCATTTTCATCCTGAATGTTCCAACATTTACCATAGGTTCGATCGTAAAGACCATGCCTTCTTTAATTCGCGGACCTTTACCAGGGAGCCCATAATGTGGAACATCTGGCTTTTCATGAATCGCTGCACCGATACCATGACCAATAAAGTCACGAACAACAGAGAAATCTTCTCCCTCAACATAGGTTTGGATGGCATGACCAATATCCCCAATTCGATTTCCTACTTTTGCTTGTTCAATTCCGATATATAAAGATTTCTTCGTAACATCTAATAACTTTTGTGCAGTTTCAGATATTTGTCCCACAGAATAAGACCAAGCCGAATCCGCTAATGCCCCATTATAATTAACAACCATATCAATGGTAACAATATCCCCTGTTTTCAATGCTTCTTTTCTAGGAAAGCCATGACAAATTTCATCGTTAACACTGGCACAGGTGGCATATTCATAACCTCTATATCCCTTTTGCTCAGGTGTTGCTCCCATTTTCTTCAGGTAAGCTTCAACAAATTCATCAATTTCCCATGTTGTAATACCTGGTTTGATCTTTTTCTTTAACTGCTTATGAACAGAGGCTAAAATCTTACCTGCCTCTTTCATTTGCTCAATTTCTCTCGTTGACTTTAAAACAATCATCGTAATAGCCTCTCTTCTAAACTTTAACTAATTACTTTATCATATTCATTGTATGTTTTTTTGAGTATGCTTGCAATGTGATATCTAGATCTCAGTGTTAGTTTTCCACTTTATTGGATAAGCTAGTGAAAAAACGATATAATTAATCTCCTCGTTCTGATAATCTAAACTTGGAGAACCTAAATTCCTGTTAAGAGGAAAAAAGTTAGCTTTTCTTTTTTCAAGATTAATTTAAAATGACTCTCCTATATAACAGCTATTTCTGTTATAATGTAAAAGACACTAAATAATATATATTTTTAGTATTCGTTCTTAATAGAGAACATAAGTATACTAGGGCACATTAGTATATATAAATTTTAAAGAGTGGTGGAATAAATGATTGGTGATCGTGTAAAAAAATTACGTTTAGAAAGAAAACTATCATTATCTGAACTTGCCCTTAAAGCAGGAGTGGCAAAGTCATACTTAAGTTCCCTTGAGAGAAATTTGCAAACAAATCCATCTATACAATTTTTAGAAAAAATTGCAACTGTTCTTGGTGTCCCTGTCGATACGATCATCCTTGAACACCCGAACAAAGAGGACTTAGATTCAGAATGGATGAAGCTTGTACAAGAAGCAATGGAATCAGGAGTTTCCAAAGAACAGTTCAAAGAATTTCTCGAATATAATAAATGGAAGGGCAATCAACAAAATAATTCTAATTGATTAAAATGGATGTTTTTAAAAATCAAAGCTGATTTTAACGTAGTAATAGCTATTTTGCGCATTCGTATTAAGTTTGCAGCCCTTTTCTCAAAAGTATTAAGTAATTTCAACATAAAAACAATGACAATTAGCTTTTTCTCCCTTTAAAAGCAACAAAATTTGGGAAAAGAACCTAAATCAATCATCGCTAATCAATAAAATGAAAAAATTCCTGTTTAATTTCAATGATTTCCTGAGATTATGCAGGATTTTTTATTCTATAATCGTCTCTACTTCGCTTTTATTTATTTGTAAAAATTCCCGAATTTCCTCTTTTGTAATGCCTAACTCTTTTACCTCTGCTAAAAGTCTAACCCATTCACAGTCAACACTATGACTATTTTCATTAGTATCATCCACTTTATTGGCCTCCATCTTTTTTAATGATTCTTTTTACATATGTATTTTCTATTTTAATTATGACAATAATTTTAGCCTATTTATTTCAAAAAAATTGTCACTTTTTGTCATATTATTAAAATTTATAAGAATCTGACTTTTCAAACCAGATTAACTGATTACTATTTACCTCTTCCCGACTATATGATCATAAGCCTTTCGTTTTAATTGACTATTTTTCTGTTCAATTCTTTCAAATGTACCTGCATCAAATATAGGATAATTTGTTAAATCATGATTACATACCGGACAAATCCAAACGCCATTTTCACAGCTACTAAAACTAGGCCGATTACAATTCCCACAATGCTTCCTAAACATTTATACCTCCAAAATTGATTTAATGTTTTTAAAGTACAATATTTGTTCTTAAAATAGAACATTTAAACTAATCATAGTACAAAAGGTGTATTTTAAAAAGCATGGAAATAGTCAATATTTTCTATATAAAGAACATTTTTAGTGGATGTTCTTTATTTTTCTACCATTTACGCATTATTTTGTGTGATTTAAATAATAAAAAAAAGAGTTCCATGTCAGGACACAGAACTCTTTCTTATTCTCCATCTTGTGGCTTTTCATCTGTTTTAGGTTGAATTAATACTTCAACACGTCGATTCTTCGCTCTTCCTTCTCTTGTTTCATTTGTTGCAACCGGTTGAAACTCACCGTAGCCTTTCGCTGTAAATAATTCAGGCTGTAAACTTTGGATTTTCTAGTAATACTTTCATAAAATTAATCGCCCGCATCACGCTTAATTCCCAATTAGAGGCATATTCTGCGTTATGAATCGGAATATTGTCTGTGTGACCAGTAACAACTATACTTCTCGGGACATCCATTTCAAGCAACTTTGAAAGCTCTTGTGCCACGATCCTATTATCAGGATGCACATCTGCACTTCCTATCTCAAATAGAATATTGTCCCGAATCGTTAAGGATAACCCTTCATAGGTGAGGGAGGTGGTTAATTGATCTGATAAACCATTTTCTTGAACATAGGCATTAATATTTTTTTGAATTTCTGCTAGCCTTTCCTGCTCTTTCTCTCCTAAACCCGTTATATTCTGTTTATTTTTATAATGTTCTTCTTGTGTCTCATCTTCTTTATCCTGCTCATCACTTGAACCCCTACTTCCTTCTGGAATCGGGCTTGGATAGTCAAACATCCCAGTGCCACCTGTTAGCTCAGCATTAAAAGCATTCGATATCGATTGAAACTTTTGCATATCAATGGAGCTACTAGCAAAAAGAACGATAAATAATGCAACTAGCAACGTTAATAAATCTGAGTATGGAAGTAACCATGATTCATCTACATGTTCCTCATGACGTTTCGACTTTTTACGCCGCTTACTCATGATTTTCTACACCGCCTTCAAGGAGCTTCACTCTTTCGCCAGCAGGAAGATAGGATGCTAACTTTTGTTCGATAACTCTTGGTGCCTCTCCCTCTAAAATCGATAAGATCCCTTCAATAATCATATATTTATATTGTACTTCAATTTGAGATTTTCGCTTTAGTTTGTTAGCAAATGGATGCCATAATACATAACCAGTAAAGATCCCCAGCAATGTCGCTACGAACGCGGCACTAATCGCATGTCCTAATGCTACAGTATCAGTCATATCCCCAAGAGCTGCAATTAATCCAATAACAGCACCCAGTACCCCAAGAGTTGGAGCATATGTACCAGCCTGTGTAAATATTTGTGCACCGGCTAGATGTCTTTCTTCCATTGCTTCAATTTCTTCTGATAGAACATCGCGAATATAATCAGCATTTTGCCCATCAACAGCTAACGTCAACCCGCTTTTCAAAAATGCGATCCTCAATATCATTAATGCGCACTTCTAAAGCTAACAAACCTTCTTTACGAGCTAGTTGTGCTAAATCCGAAAATAATTTGATGAGCTCTTTATGACTAGTCATTTTCTGGTTTGTAAATAGAATTTTAAACAACTGTGGTACCTTTTTTAACTCTGACATTGGAAACGCAATCGTCACAGCAGCAACCGTTCCAATGATAATGATTAGTATAGCAGCAGGATTAGCTAGTACGGAAATATCTACCCCTTTTAAAACCATCCCAACTCCGATTGCGATTAAACCCATTATGACACCAATAACTGTAGCTAAATCCATCTATATCACCTATATTACCTTTCAAAAAGACATATTTACTTTTTATTCGTCATTATATATTTCGACATAATTTGGATTATATTTAGCCCTTTTTAAGGATTTCGGTAACTTTTCTAATCCTTTAAGGCTCTTTTCTTAAACTTTGTTGCTTTTGTAAAGAAAAAAGGGGATTTTCCTTGTATTCACGTTGACATTAGACATTATTTTTGAGAAAAGAGCTGCAAATTTTATACGAAGGCAAAAAAAAGTAATGCTCTCTGGGGGAAGAGCATTACGGTTAAATCTTATTTATATTAATTAGGGGAGGGCTCTTAAAACATCTTGTGAATGTTTTAACAACTTTATTATAGTATGTTTTCTCAATTAAATCCATGAACATTTCGTGAACTATTTCACATTTTATTAATATTTACTGCGATTATTCTCGAATAATTGAGGAATCCATGCAAAAACTAAATACATATAAGAAAGGAGTGAAGTTATGGGACGAGGTAAACATTTCGATCATAAGAAAAAAAATCATCCAGGAGAGTTTCCTAACCACACACTTGTGGAAAGACATACAACTGAAGCACAAGAAGATGAAGAACTACTTGTCACACAGGAAGCATTTAAAAATCGTGTTGAAGAAAACGAATAGCTGCATCTGAAAAAGCCGATTCTCAGTTGAATCGGCTTTTTCACTTATTTTAAATTTAACTTTTTAAGAGCATCGGCCAAGGCGGTATTGATCGGCTCTTCTTGTTTATTCTGCTGCTTCATATACTTTTGTACATCACCTTTTGATACTCTTCCACGAGACTCTTTTTTCCGTCGTGCTTCGAATGCAGAAAGTTTTTCACGATATCCACATTGACAGGCAAAGATTTGACCCTCACCCTCACCACGTAGTTCAAGCTTTTTCCGGCATTGTGGACAGCGAGCATTGGTAATCCGTGATACGTTTTTGCGATGACCACATTCACGATCCTGACAAACGAGCATTTTGCCCTTTTTACCATTTACCTCAAGCATTGGTTTTCCACAGTCTGGACATGATTTTGTTGAAATATTATCATGCTTATACTTTTTATTACTGGCTTTAATTTCACTAACGATTTCTTTTGTATGCTGCTTCATCTCATTGATGAATGTTTCCTTTTTCAGTTTTCCTTTAGCAATTTGCTCCAACTTTTGTTCCCAAACTGCCGTGGTTTCCGGAGATTTCAGTTCATCTGGAACTAAATCCAGCAGTTGACGCCCTTTAGAGGTAATATGAATATCTTTTCCTCGTTTTTCAATTAAGAACGAATTAAATAGTTTATCAATAATATCAGCACGTGTCGCAACCGTTCCAAGACCACCAGTCGATTTCAATGTATCTGCAAGCTGTTTATCTCGATTTCCCATATATTTTACAGGGTTTTCCATTGCTGATAAAATCGTTGCTTCCGTAAAACGTGCTGGTGGTTTTGTTTGACCAGATGTTTGCGCGATTAATGTGATAGTTAACGCATCGCCTTTTTCAATACGAGGTAAAATTTGTTCTTTTATATCGTCTGCTGCATCGTCATCCTCATAGCGATTTTCGTATACTTCCTTCCATCCAGCATTGAGAATGGTTTTTCCACGTGCAACAAAATGTTCATCTTCAATTCTTGCACGTAGCGTTAATTGTTCATACTCAAATGCCGGGAATAATACCGCTAAAAACCGTTTGATTACTAAATCATAGATTTTGCGTTCTTTATCAGAGAAAGCCGAGTAGTTGACATAGCCTTCCGTTGGAATAATCGCATGGTGATCACTCACTTTGCTATCATCGACAAATGATTTATTTGCCTTAATGGGCTTATTTAAAACTTTATGCACCAATGGTCGGTATTCACCAATCGAACAGGCTTTAAGTCGTTCTGGAAGCGTTGGAACGATATCTGCTGAAATATAGCGTGAATCTGTACGAGGGTATGTTAACACTTTATGCTGTTCGTACAATTTTTGCATAATATTGAGCGTTTCTTTCGCTGAGTAGCCAAATTTTTTATTCGCATCACGTTGTAGTTCTGTTAAATCATAAAGTCCAGGAGAAAATGTTTTCTTAGGCTTTTTCTCAATTTCCGTTACAATCGCATTCTTCTTACCTAGTTTTCCCACAATTCTATCGATCTTTTCCTTATCAAAGCTTCGTCCATTGCCCCCGGCATCCTGCCAAGTTAGGGTTAATCCATCTGCTGCTTTTGCTTCAATTCCATAGTATGTTTGCGGTTTGAACTGTTTAATTTCCTCTTCACGTGAGGCAACGATCGCAACGACCGGTGTTTGCACTCGCCCACAATTTAATTGAGCATTGAACTTTGTCGTTAGGGCTCTTGTCGCATTAAGACCGATATACCAGTCGGCTTCAGAACGAGCAATCGCAGAATCATATAAGTTTTCATAGGCTTTACCAGGCTTTAAGTTTGCAAAGCCTTCTTTAATTGCTTTATCTGTAACAGAAGAGATCCATAACCGTTTAATTGGTTTATTACTTCTGACTTTATCAATAATCCAACGTGCGACTAATTCGCCTTCTCTCCCAGCATCTGTTGCCACAATGATTTCATTGACATCATTTCTAATTAATTGACTTCTAACTGCGTTGTACTGTTTTCCTGTCTTTTTGATTACCATCGTTTTCAAACGATCAGGTAGCATCGGTAAATCTTCTAATTTCCATGTTTTATACTTATCATCATAAACTTCAGGATCTGCAAGTGTCACCAGATGTCCTAATGCCCATGTCACTATATATTTTTCCCCTTCTAAGAAGCCATTCCCTTTTTTATTACACTTTAATACTCGGGCAATATCACGGGCAACTGAAGGTTTTTCAGCTAATACAATACTTTTTTTCATTTTAATAAAACATCCTTTCAAAAACAGCCACTAACACTAAATATAGCATATTATTCCACAAATTACAGAATCGCTACGGTAAGATAGGATATCTATTTACTTCCTTTTCTAATCTAAGAAAGCTAAAATAAGAATATAGTGAGAATAGAAAAGGAGTTGAACATAGTTAAATTTCTAATAAAAGGAGTCATTTCTTCCAAATATTACATCATAAATTATTTATAACAAAATAGGAAGTTTGTATATTGCATCACAAGGTAATTTATGGGAGGATAAAGGAAGAATTGAATTGAAGTTTTGACCGGAGGGTATGGAATGATCCAGTTGCATTTAATTGTATCTGGAAAAGTACAGGGCGTAGGCTTTCGTTACTTTTCACAAATGAAGGCAGTTCAATATGGGGTAACCGGATGGGCAAAGAATTTGTCAAATGACTCTGTTGAAATTGTTGCTTTAGGAACTAGAGACCAACTTGAACCGTTTATTGAAGACCTTCGGATTGGAAATCCATTTTCAACCATCGATAATATCGAAATTACAGAAAATGAAAAAACCGAGGACTTTCGCTCCTTTACAATTAAATATTAGGAAAAAGGTCAGTTGTCTTTAAAACAAATATAAATTATTATTACAAATGAAATTAGTCCTGTGGGGAAACATATCCTCACAGGGTTTTGTTTTGTCATCATATCTTATCGTAAAAGGAGTCATCATTCTATGTGGTCTGAATTCAAGAAGTTTGCCATGAAAGGAAATGTAATCGACTTAGCTGTTGGGGTTGTCATTGGGGGAGCTTTCGGTAAAATTGTTTCTTCCCTTGTGGCTGATATCATTATGCCGCTTGTTGGATTACTTCTAGGGGGGATTAATTTTTCCGGTCTTTCTTTTCCTGTTGGAGATGACGTCATTAAATACGGTCTCTTTATTCAAAGCGTCGTGGACTTTTTCATTATTGCCTTCTCTATTTTTATGGTGATTCGTTTCTTAAATCGCTTTAAGAAAAAAGAAGAAGAAGCAGAAGTTGTTCTGGAAGTGGATAAAAAAGAAGAGTTATTATCAGAAATTCGCGATTTATTAAGAGAAAATCCACAAGCACTTAAAGGTTCTCAAGAACATCAAGGTGAATAATCATTTTCCAAAAAGGAGACACTTCATTATTTAGAGTGTCTCTCTTTTATATGAAGGCTTACTTTTGTATTACCAAGGATAGGCCGTTCCAATTTTCTTAACCTGCTCCTCACTGGCTTTTCTTCGATTTTTCCGAACTGCTAATCTTTCTTTTGCCGTTTCATGTAAGTGGATTTCTTCATCCGATTGTGGGATGACTTTAGGAACTTCAGTCGGATGGCCGTTTTCATCAAGTGCAACAAAAGTTAAAAAGGAAATTGCACAGATTTTTCGCTCCCCTTTCACCATATCTTCGGCTACTACTTTTACAAAAACCTCCATTGAAGTTCTCCCTGTCGATGTCACGAATGCTTCTAAACAAACCGAGTTTCCTTCTTTAATAGGTGAAATAAAATCAACGGAATCACTCGATGCGGTAACAACCAAACTTCTTGAATGTCTCATCGCTGAAATCGCAGCGATATCATCTATATAGGCCATTAACTTTCCCCCGAACATCGTTCCAAAGGAATTTGTATCAGGTGGGAGTACCAGACTTGTTTTGACTGCTAATGATTCCTTGCAATATTTTGCATTTTCCATAGTAAACTCCTTTTAGACCATTATTATATATGTACTTTTATCATAGCAAATGAAAAGTTAGATAACAAAGTTTAGAACATAAGAATCTCGTTTAGGCCTTTACTTGTTTTAACGGGTGCATCCACATATTTACCCCAATTTTCTTACAGACGGTTACATAGTGCATCAGCATTAATAAAATAGCCTCTGCATTTACGCCAATTATGACCCCGTCCATTTGAAAACTACCTTTTGAACCAAGAAAGTAAATAATCGAAAATGCAACGATTGTTGACCAAACTCCATGAATAAACGCTTCTTTCATCAGTCCAAGTCCGATTAAATAGGCTTGTAATGGATAGATGAATAAACGAAATAAAAAGCATGGCCACAATAATTGTAAGAAACGGGCGGCATCTGGGGAATGGAAAAAGGTCGTTGTTAATGGCTCGGCCAAAAAGTAACAAATGATTACAGCTGGAATCCCATAGCCAAGCGTGATCAACATAACTTGCTTTAATAACTTTCGCAATTGGTTCGTATCTCGATCGGCTGCTGCTTTTGAGATCGTTGGAATGAGCATCATCATAAAGGAGTGAGCGATAAAGGCAGGGAACATTCCGATCGTCATGGCAATTCCTGATACCATCCCAAATTGTTCGGTCGCTAAGTCTTTTGAAACTCCCGCATACATCAAGGCCCCCGTAATAAGAAAGGGCTCTAGTGCAGAGGTAAACGCATTAAATGCACGTAAGGCAGTGGTCGGAACCGAGACTTGCATTAAATTTTTCATTACCGCTTTTCCATGTAATCTTTTCGACGGTTGGTTTTTCATATATTGATATTGGATCATGAATACGTAAAACAAATAGATAAAAACAATGAGATCACTACCAATCAGGGTACAAAAGGCTACTAACACAGCTGCATCCAATGCAAAGTCAAATAAACTATAGATATAAACTAATAGCAGTAATTGAACGATTTTTCGTAGGAAGTTAGCTGTAGCAATTTTCCCCATTTGTGACCTACCCATAAAATAGCCCCTTGCGATAGAGGTAAAGGAGATAATCGGAATAAGGATGAGTACGAGCCATCTAAAAATCGGGTGATAATCATTAAACACAGGAACAAATGGAATAATAATCGAAACGACCACTAAAAGGATACAGGTCATAATGATTGTCCACTTTAGAACATGGCTTAACATACTTTGATGAATTCTTTTGTCTTTTTCGGCAATAAATTTTGAAATCGAGACCGGCATTTCAAAGCTAGCAAGAAGAACAATTAAAAAGACTGTCGGCAAAATTGACATATACATGCCAAGTCCCTTTTCGCCAAGTTCCCTTGCCAAAACCATATTCGTAATAAATTCTACGATCTCTCCAATAAAGGCTGCTACAACCAACAACAAGGTTCCTCTAAAAAATGTATTCATAAATTTCTCCTTTTGATCTTCCTAAGAAGACGACTTGAGTCCGATCCATAATAAAATCTTGATAATACAACATATGAGACAAGTCTGGAAAATATTTATGAAAAAATCGGTGCCTGACATTGAAAAAGACCAAAGTCCTTTTGATTGTCAGACACCGACTCTTATGGAAGCCTTTTTACTTTTCTTCGATTAGTTGCTGAACTAACTTCATGAATGCTTCTTTTCTGTTTTCAATCATTAAAAATGGTGGCTCTGTAATTTTTGTTAATAATTGTTGTTTCGTTTTGACATCCTTTACTTCATCAAGAATCCACTTCCGACATTGGTATAAGAAATCAACATATTCTTGATATTCTGGACCATATTGCTTGGGCTAGATCTTGTTTGATTTTTTTTGTTAAGGTTGGACTTGCACCTGATGTTGAAACGGTCAACGTTAACCTTCCACGATTCATGACAGCGGGTAAAATGAAGTCAGACTCTTCAGGATCATCAACCATTAATAAGAGTTGATGAGTGGATACAAATCGTTTAACATCTTTATTCGTTTCAGGATCATTCGTAGCAGCGATAACGAGAAACATCTTTTCAAGATCATCTCTTGTAAAGGATTTTTGTTTCCAAATGACTTTTCCACTTTGACAGTATTCTCGTATTCTATCGGTGATTTCTGGACTGACTACCGTAATTTGAGCACCCGTATCGAAGTAGTCCAGCTAACTTTCGCTGAGCAACTTTCCCACCGCCAATAATAATCACTTGTTTTCCTTTTAGATTGAGCTGAATCGGATAGTAGTCCATGTTTTCACCTACGCTTCAGTTTTTACTATATTTTTGATTCAAACTTAAGAATCGTATCGATCAATGCTTGCTTTGATGGAGTTTCTGGTTTTCCATCTGGTTTGACTCCATAAAATTTTAATGCTCTTTCAGTTTGATCGCCCATAGTAATGACGTTTACACTTTTAAGATAATCGGGCGAAAATAACTCTTCTATTTGCTCTTCTTCAAAGAACATCTTGACACTTTGAGAACTCGGAAAAACCATATAACCCGGATTTGCATCCGCTAAAACCCGTTCTATCATTGGCAACATTTCAGTGTCAATTTTATTTACACGAGTAATAAACGTATGACAGAATTCATATTGCTGCTCACCGATTCTACTATCACCAATCACAAGAAGTTTATCCCGATGTTCAAGATGGCCGGCCACTTCGCCGATTATCCCTCTTTTTGCTAAAGCATGAAGGGTTTTAGTGGATAAACCATAGACATCACCAGTCAGCCCTCGAATATCGATTTCTTCACTGAACTAGTATTTGAAAGAAGTCCTCAACACTTTCTGCAGAAGTAAACAAGATATCTTCATAATTGGAAAGGTTATTCAAAACCGAATAATCAACCGGCACTTCTTCGCTTTTCCATTTTGGAAATTCAATCACATCGGCTCCCTGCTCCGTTAAGGCTTGCGCAAGCCCACTTGGATAGATGCCTGTTCGAGCCAATAAAATCTGTTTGCCAAACAATGGCTTTTTCTCAAACCATTGAATCTTCTTACGCAGTGAAACAATCTCCCCCACTAATGTGATTGCTGGGTTACTAAATCCGTTTGCTACGACTAAATCCGCAATCGTGGAAAGAGTACCTTCTAACGTTTTTTGTCTTCCAAAAGTTCCCCATTGGATTAAAGCAACAGGCGTGTCTTTTGACTTTCCGTTCTCAATTAGGTTTTCACAAATATAAGGTAGATTGGCTACTCCCATATAAAAAGCTATCGTATCAATTCCGTTAGCAAGTGATTTCCAATCCAGGATTGGTTTGCCATCCTTTGATTTATTATGGGCGGTTACAACCGCAAATGTCTCACCAAATTCACGATGCGTAACGGGTATTCCTGCATAAAGAGGTGCCGCAATCCCAGAAGTAATCCCTGGAATCATTTCAAAAGGTATTTCCTCTTTGGCTAATTCCTCCGCTTCTTCGCCGACCCGACCAAACACACCCGGATCACCGCCTTTCAGACCGAACCACCTGTTTCCCTTCCTTTGCCTTTTCAACTAGTAGCTCATTAATTTTCTCTTGTCGCAATGTATGTTTAAAAGGTAGTTTCCCACCGTAAATAAATTCACAATGTGGTGGAGCAAAATCGAGTAATTTCGGATTTGCTAAACGATCGTATAAAATCACATCTGCCTTTTTAATTGCTTCTAAACCTTTTACCGTAATCAGTCCGATATCCCCTGGACCTGCACCTACTAAAAATACCTTGCCTTTCTCCATAATGCCTTCCTTCCCGGGACAAAGGGACAGGTTCCTTGTCCCATATATCTCTTATTTCTTGCTTATTCAAGACAAAATTGGGACAAAGAACCTGTCCCCTTGTCCCTTTATAGTACCAGAAAAGAGCTGTTACCGAGAACAGCTCTTTTCATATTATAATTGAATATATATTTTATCATTCGCTACTTCGTATTGGATATACGTTTACTTGCCCTTCATCAGGTGCTTGTACTTTGCCATCTACAAGTGAAATTTTCCAATCATAGACAGGGCAGAAAATGTATTCTCCACTCACAAGTCCATCTACTAATGTTCCACCTTTTGGATGTGGACTACGATTTTCTACTGCTCTGACGTCACCATTACTTAAGCGAAAAACAGCAATTTCCTTGTCATCAACTTTAAAGACTTGTCCTATTTTCTCAGGTATCTCAGAAACATTTGCAAGCTCAATTTGTTTTGTCATATTATCTTATTCCCCCTCTTTATTTTCTTGTACTGTGGAAAAAGAAAACGGAATTACTTAACAACAGCTTCCAGTTTACGGACTGTATAATATTTTTCTTTAATCTCATCATTTTGAAGAGCTTCTTTCCATGGATCACGATAACGAGAAAGCGTTGCATCCAGACGTTGATTTAATGACTTTCTTGTTTCTTCACTAGCTAAAACTTCCTTAATATGATCGAGACCCACACGTTCAAGCCACTTAGATGTACGTTCTAAATACTGAGCTGTTTCACGATAATACTGAAGATAAGCACTAGTTAATTCAAGCGCTTCTTCATCATTTCTCACCTTGCCTAACAAATCACCAGCACGAAGATCTGTTCCGCCATTACCACCTACATACACTTCATAACCGTCATCAACGCCAACGAAACCAATGTCTTTGATTCCAGATTCAGAACAGTTTCTTGGGCAGCCTGAAGCACTCATTTTCACTTTATGTGGGGTATCTAGACGTTCAAATTTTTGCTCTAGCTTAATCCCAAGTCCCATTGAATCTTGGGTGCCATAACGACAAAATTGTGAACCAACACAGGTTTTTACCGTTCTTAATGTTTTACCGTACGCATAGCCTGATGGCATATCAAGTTCTTCCCAAATCGCTGGTAAATCGCACTTTTTCACGCCAAATAGTCCGATACGCTGTCCACCTGTTAATTTAACGAGTGGTACTTCATATTTTTCAGCTACTTCTGCAATTGTTTTTAAGTCTTGTGCAGTAGTGACGCCACCATACATTCTTGGAATAACGGTATACGAGCCATCCTTTTGGATATTCGCATGCATTTTTTCATTAACAAGACGAGAATCACGATCATCCTTATATTGATCCATGTAGATCATGCCAAGATAGTAGTTTAAAGCAGGACGACATTTTGAGCAGCCTTCTTCATTTTTCCATTCTAAAACGTTCATCACTTCTTTAACCGTTGTTAAGCCTTTTTCTTTGATTTCAGCTACTACTTCATCGCGGCTTAACGTTGTACAACCACAGATCGATTCTTTTTGTGAGGATTGATCATACTCAGCACCAAGTGTATAAGATAAGATGTTTGAAATCATTGATTTACAACGGCCACATGAACGTCCGGCATTTGTACAACCTCCTACTTCATCGACCGTTGTCAGTCCGTTCTCTTTAATCGCATTGACGATTGTGCCTTTTGATACTCCGTTACAGCCACAGACAAGATCATCATCAGCCATTGAGGCAACATCACCTTCTGCACCTGCCTCACAACCTGAAGATAGAATGGAAACACTTGTCATTCCGCTTACATCTTCATTTTTCCTCATCATGCCAAATAATCTTGTACTATCTGATGTATCTCCAAATAAAACGACACCTGCTACTTTGTTATCACGAATTAATACTTTTTTATAAACACCATCAAATTCATTATGAACTTTAATCGCCTTCATAGATGGATCATCCATGATCGTACCCGCAGAATACAGATCAACACCAGAAACCTTTAATCCAGTCCCTACAATAGACCCTTCATATGGCTGAGGCATTTTTCCAGCTAAAAAGTCAGCTAATACTTTGCCTTGTTCATACAATGGAGCTACTAATCCGTACACGTTACCACGATGCTCTGCACATTCTCCAACAGCATAAATATTAGGGACACTTGTTTCTAAAAAGTCATTTACGACAATCGCACGATTCACTTCAATACCGCTATCTTTTGCCACACCAATATTGGCTCTAACCCCTACTGCCATGACGACTAGATCTGTTTCAACTTCTGTTCCATCTTTGAAACGAATACCTGTTACATGATCATCACCAAGAATTTCTTCCGTATCTTTTTCCATTAAAAATTCCATGCCTTGTGCTTCTAGTTCTTGTTGAAGCATTTTAGAACCAACTGGATCTAGTTGTTTTTCCATTAAATAAGGTGTTAAATGAACAACCTTGACTTCCATTCCTAGATTTAATAGTCCACGTGCGGCTTCAAGTCCAAGAAGTCCGCCACCAATTACAACAGCCTTTTTGTAATCCTTTGAAGATTCAATCATATATTCACAGTCTTCGATATTACGGAAGCCTGTAACCCCTTCTTTATCATGACCTTTAAATGGGATGATAAAGGAACGTGATCCCGTTGCGACAATACATTCATCATAGTCTGTTACTCTGCCATTATCTGAGAGGACTTGTTTCTTTTCCGTATCAATTTTAATAATTTCCTCACCAGTAAAAAGCTCGATATTATTATCTTTATACCATTGCCAATCATTCATAATAATGTCTTGGACCGTTGTATCTCCCTGAAGAACAGTTGATAATTGAATACGATTATAATTCGGATATGGCTCATTTCCAAAAACAGTGATGTCATACAGTTCTGGTGTTAATTTTAATAGCTCTTCTAACGTTCTAATTCCAGCCATGCCATTACCAATCATCACTAACTTTCTTTTGCCCATTTGAAAGCCTCCTCTTGTGTTTACTATCCATTATGTGTTCTCTTTATATCTATATAGTAAATTCTCATCCCCTTTTATAGTGTGAACTTCTTCACACTTGGAGGCGTTTTCATAAAGCTGCCAAAATCCTGTCATAAAAAAGACAAAATTAGTGAATTATTTCACAAAAAGAGGTGTCAGACACTACAAAAAGACATTTGATTCCATTCTGTCCCTTTGTAGTACCTGACACCTTATTGAATCGCTGTTTCATAAAGTTTGTTGTTAAAATCTAAAGGCCGATTTTAACGTAGAAATAAGCTACTTTGTGCATTCTTATAAAATTTGCAGCTCTTTTCTCAAAATTAAAGTACAAATCTATCAGCTTTTTACCTCTCCAAAAGCAACAAATTTTGAGAAAAGATCCTATTGTGTTAGTGAATGCTTAAACGCATAAATCACTGCTTGTGTTCGATCCTGTACTTGTAGCTTACTTAGAATATTACTGACATGTGTTTTCACTGTTTTTAACGAAATAAATAGTTCATCCGCAATTTCTTGATTGCTTTTTCCTTGTGCCATCAGGAGAAGAATCTCCATTTCCCGTGCCGTTAATTCCTCATGCAATTCATGCTGGTTTTTTTGTCTCATTTTCGTCATCATCTTGCCTGTTACTTCAGGTTCCAAAACCGTTTGCCCCTTGTAAGTTGCTCGAACCCCTTCTGCAATCACACTAGCCTTGGATGTTTTTAGTATGTAACTAGTTGCCCCAGCTTCAAGTGCTGGATAAACCTTGTCATCATCTAAAAAACTCGTAACAATAATGATTTTCGCTTCTGGCCATTGCTGCATAATCTGTCTTGTTGCTTCAATTCCATCCATTTCTTTCATGACCAAATCCATCAAAATAATATCTGGTCTAAGCGATAAAGCTAATTCAATTGCCGTTTTTCCATTATCCGCTTCTCCAACAACCTCAATATCAGGCTGTGCTGAAAGGTAGGAAGAAACACCGATTCGAACCATTTCATGATCATCTACAAATAATACTCTAATCATCCATCTCACCTTCACTTACTACTGGAATTTTAACTTCAAGACGTGTGCCTTTTGATTTTAGAGACACGATTTTTAAATTGCCTCCGATTTCAACTGCTCGTTCGTACATGTTTTGCAACCCATATGATCCAGCTTTCTGTTCATCCACATCAAAACCTACCCCATCATCTGTCACTCTTAAAATAATAAATCCATCCCTTTTAATCAATAGAACTTCAAATTGGCTAGCCTTGGAGTGTCTTAACGTATTGGATACGGATTCTTGTAGTATTCGAAATAAGTGATCCTCGACCCCTTTTTCAACCGGAAAGTCTTCCAATTTCCATTTGATATCCATCGTCACCTTTTGCATAAGCTCCATTAATAACTCTTCCATACCTTCTTGCAGCGATTTGCCTTTTAACGCTACAGGACGTAAATGCAAAAGCAATGCCCGCATCTCTAATTGCGATTGATGAATCATTTCTTCGACCAACTTTAACTGCTTTGCCTCGATTTCATTTTCTGTAGAATCTTTCGTTTCATTGATTGCCGACATCATCATCGAGGCGGCAAATAACTGTTGGCTTACGGAATCATGGAGTTCACGAGCAAGGCGGTTTCGTTCCTGAAAAACAATCTCCTGCATCTGTTTATCTTGATCCAAAGCTGCTTCTGTTGCTAGACGCTGTGATAACTTCGCTTGTTCGATAATCTGCTTTTGAATTTTATTCATTCTTGTTGAGATCGTTTGGATTTCAGGTAAGGAAGAACTCTCTAATTCTAATGGTCGTCCTTCCTCCATTTGATGCAATCCTTCATCAACTACTTGAAGCTCTTTTTTCCAAAATTGACCTGACATAAAGCCAAATAGTATTCCGATGACAATACTAACACTTGGGACTAGAATGATAAAAGGAATATCCAACACCTTTTTTTCCCATAGGGCACTTATGTGAAAAAGAGGAAAGACGAAAAAGGTTCCACCTAATACAAATAATACGACAATAACCGTTAGTCCGGCTCCTAAAATAATTTGGCGTGAAACAATATTCATACTCGCTTCACCTCAATATCACCAATCATCATCGAAGTAAAAATCTTCACCTTTTGTTCTGTTTGTTCATACTGGGATGTTTCCACTTTCATTTGACGATTCATGGAAGAAGATTCATAGAAATCAAGAATCTTTGCCGAACCATAAAGTACAGAATGGTTAACACTAACCTCGACATCATATGGAATTAAAATCTTTACTTTTCCAAAAATATTGCGAATAAAGATGACTGTTTCACCTTTAGGCAACACGGTATAACTTAAATCAATCACCGTATCCCCCATACCGCCTTGAATATTCACATCATTCCATTCATAGGCATGATCCGGTGTTTTTTGTCCACCAAAGAATCGATTTTGCAAAAGCGGCTGCTCTTTAACGACGGTCTCGTTTTCTTTATGAACATCTTCCGGCTCTTTAATGATTGGGTAAATCGTGTTAACATGCTGTTTTTTTGAACCATATTGTACAACTAAAATACAAAGCAGTGCTAAGAGAACAAATCGAATCGATAACATATTAAACGCATTGATGACTAAAAAGAATATACCCAGCCAATACAGGAGCTTCCCTGTTTTTTTCGGCATGCGTTTTTTCCCTAAATAAATCATTCCTGCTGCCACAATAAGGGAGAAAATAAGGCCTGGGTTGATAAAGAAAACATCTATAACCAAAAAGAAAGCTCCAATTAAAATAATCCAACTAACGTAATCACTTTTTAATTTATTTAACAACCTGAGTCCTCCCTTCTTGTTGTAACAGGAATTTGGTAAAAAAAGGCGCAGTCACAACCTACGCCTTTTTAGAATAACAGTTTACATTATGAAATTGAACTGGTTTCGTCCTTTTTTTCATGATTTTGTTTTTCTAAACCAGCAATTCTAGCATCAATCGTGTTTCGATAAAAAGAGCTATTCACTTGTTGTTCTAAGCGATCGAGGTAGGATTCGATCTCTTGGAATTTTGAATAAGATTTACTACTGTAGGATTGATTATCTAGAACAAGGTTCATTTTATTTTGCGCACGTGTTACATTTTCACGACCCATTAATTCTAAACGGCGAATATTCATATCCTTTAACTTATGCTTCATTTCTTCATACTTTTGTTCTAACTCTACCAATTGTTTATCTGATTGCACCATCAACTCTTTTAGTCGTAAAATACGCTCATCATATTGTTGCTGCTCAGCAATGGCAAATTGATAGAGTTCTGCTTCTCCAGCATTTGAAGCAATCTCCGCTTGTTTCTTGCGTTTTTCTGCTAACTCAAGAGCCTGATTATATTCTCTTGTAAATTCTTCTTTTAAACGATATTGTCTTTCTAAAAGCTTACGAACCTTTTCCGTTTCTTGCTCACATTCGCGTAAATATTGGTTCAGCAGGGCAATTGGATTTTTTTGTTCCTTTTGATCTAATGCTTCATGCAAATCAGCTAAAACCGTATTTTTAATTCTTGCAAATAAGTTTGTCATTTTATTACTCTCCTTTAAATTGTATTACTTTATGAATGATAGGTAAAATCTTAATTTTTATTTAACTGAGACCATTGTTTTTCAAAATTTACAAACGGATCATCACTTTCAATAATCGTTTCATTTACTTTAGGAGCGTTCCACTTCTTATATACAACATATAAAACATAGATTGCTAAAATCCCTAGTAACGCTGGAACATTAGCAGCCAATGACATAATGGCAATGAACCCAAGAATTCCCCAACCAATCTTTACCCACACTGAATTTGTCTTTATAAATCCTTTGAAGGCAAAGTAGAAGATCGCTAAGCTAATCACCATTCCTATCATTGGACCAAGATTATGAAGTAGCACAATCGCTGCAATTCCTCCTAATAAAAGCAACCCAAACTTTTTCATTTTTTGTTGCCTCCTTTCTTGATTTCATCTTACCTTTTTCACCGTTTTTCTATAACGAACCGCAAGTGTATTTTCATGTACGACTTAAGACTGAGGTTGGATGAGACCAATTGGATTTCCTTTAACATAAAAAAAGCAATTGATGATTTATTAGAAATCAAACAATTGCATCTAATGGATAAGGATCAGATTCCATATCCCTGTTAAGCAATCAGTCAATAATTTTGAAAAAGCGTGAGACACGTACCCTTCGTCCCTTTATTTCATTCGATCAAATACTCCATTTGTACGGAGTCCTGCCCTGCGAATCATCGTGTCCACTGAAACATCTATTTCAGCGTCTTTAAAGGCTTCATCCCAATGATCTTGCGACTTTCTTAAATTGTTTATAATCTTGACGGTATACAACTTCTCCAAATCCAAATATATCCACTCCATAATCATCTTGAACCGTTTGGATCGTTTTAGATACTTTTTCTCTTACATATTGATTCGTTAATTCGTCTAATTTCTTATAAGTTTTTGGATCATCCATGTGACCTTTACAAGTACTACCATAGATAGAGCCTTCCATTACAATATCTACTCCAATCTTTGGTTTCCCATTTTTGATGCGGCCCTTTACTTTGGTCTTAGAATCTGTAATTCTTATCGCAGCAAACTGATTCTCCCCACATGGTACAGATATGGATGTATTTTCAATCTGATTCTGTGTCCATAAATAGTTTCTTGTATCCTCCACAGACAGAAATCCTACCAGTTTTTCTCCTTTAAACAATGCCATAGAATCAATGACTACAATCGCATCAGGATGGGTCTTCTTCATATTATCAACGCTTTCCCCTTTTTTTGGCTTCCCTTGAATTCTAACCGCTGTCATAACGGGTTGGCGTCCTGGAGATGTTAAGGCACTAATCAAATCTTTGACCTTCACATTTGGAGTAGATCCCCATCCTTTCGTCGCTGATTCCAACTGCGACATTATTTTTAAAGAAGAGGACTTCTGAAACGTATATACCACCTGTAAGATGTCTGCTGCTTCTCCTTCTTTTGCCAAAATAACATCGAAGTCGTCACGAAGTTCTCTACTTCGTTCAAAAGTATCCAAAAATTCCATCATACCGCTTTCTGCAATGGCTTTACTAACCACTAAGGTTCTCATATGTGAGTAAATCGCATTCTTCGAAAAGCCAATGTTCATTTTATAAGCCAATTCTGCAATTGTTTCTCCCTCTAAAGAAAATAAAACAGATGGAGAATTACCCGTTGCTGTTTGATCATATAATTCAGTTTCATTAATACTTTCAATTGTCAGTTTAAATTTTCCATTTTTCCCTTTATCGATGGCCATCCCAGTAACGATTGTAATCGTCGAGAGTTCCCTTTGATCCCAACACCCTGTTAAAAACAAAGAAATGCCGATAAGCAAAATCATATTTCTTTTCATTGGTCATTTCCCCCTTAACATATCTGGAGGGCTTGGAGAATCTGTCTTGCTTTGCTTTTCTTGTTGGGGAGAACGTAAATAGCTAGGTCTCCTATTCATGGACCAATAGGGAAAAATAATCAACTGATCTTTTTGGTCCTTTACATTAAACGGAGCAACTGGAGCTAAATAAGGCACACCAAATGAGCGTAACGAAGCTAAATGTGCGATCATTACAATTAATCCAAGTAGAATTCCATAGAGGCCAAAGAAGGCAGAAATGATAATAAGGACAAATCGTAACATTCTTGTCGCTGACGCTAAACTGTACACAGGTGCAACAAAATTTGCTGTAGCCGTGATCGCCACAATAATGACCATAATGTTTGATATGAGCCCAGCTTGTGCAGCTGCCTGACCAACAACAAGAGCACCGACAATAGAAACCGTTTGCCCGACTGCTCGCGGCATCCTGATTCCTGCCTCTCTCAGAATTTCAAAAGTGAATTCCATGATAAACACTTCGACAACCGCAGGAAATGGCACCCCTTCTCGCTGGGCAGCGATGCTTATTAATAAATTAGTGGGAAGCATCTCCTGGTCATATGTTAAAAGCCCTACATATGCAGCTGGTGTAAGTAACACAATCATAAAGGAAATATAGCGAAGGATCCTAATAAAACTTGATACAAAAAAATTATGATAATAATCTTCTGATGAAACAAAGAGGTCGGTAAACACAGTTGGAAGAAGTAACACAAAGGGCGTTCCATCCACGATGATCCCTATCTTTCCTTCCATAATATTTCCTGCTACTGTATCTGGTCTTTCAGTGTTAAGTGCTAACGGAAACACCGTTAATGTTTTATCTGCAATAAGCTCTTCAATATTTGCTGACTCAAAAATAGCCGATACATTTATCTTATTTAACCTTGTTCGAATTTCTTCGATAATTTCTTCATTTGCGATTCCCTTCACATAAACTATAGTTGATCTTTGTTTTCGTTTCATGTCCAATGATAAACTCTTCAAAATGAAGGTTTTTATTTCTGATTCTTCTTCTAATAAGAGATTGATTGGTTGAAAGCGACTCTACAAAGCTATCCTTTGGTCCTCTAATCACTGTCTGTGAGGTAGGCTCTGATACTTGACGATATTGTGTGTTTCCCATCTCGATCGTGATGAAAAAAGAACAAGACTTAATCGCAATCGCAATGCTTCCATTTAACATTGCCGTTACCACTTCATCAACCGTTGTCACAAGTTGAAAACCTGAACCACCAAACTCTTGCTGACAAAATGCCGTTAACCCCTCTTTTGTTGTCAAATCAAATTCCGGTTTTGTTTGATACATTTTCTTATTAATAAAGGTCTCTTTTAATAATGCCGTTTCAATCGTACTTTCTAAAAAGAACAACATTCCATCTGTTTCAGCTATTTTTATATCATCTATCTTTAAATCTGCCGTCTGCCCCAAAGCAGTCATAATCTCAGCCTTTATATCTTCTATTTTCAATTCTTTTTCCTGTAAGAGGATCCATATTTCCACCATTCTTTTGAACTTTTAAAGTCTTTTTTTTACGCTTTATTACCACAAGCGGTTTTTTAGTAGTCAATATTTCACCCCATTTTGCGCTGAGTTATTCTTTTTTGTTTTCCATTTTAAAATAATGATAGTCATGATTGGAATGATCAATTGCATCGATAATCTGAAAATAAATTAGAATAGGTGACTTTAACGTCTTTAAGTGGTCACCATAGTTAACCGCAATCAAAATGGAAAAGCATGATACAAGCATAGAAATTGGTATAGCAAAATATCGATAAGGTAGCCGGAAAATATATTCCATCCCTTTTAACCCACAATAGACATAAACAGAAACTTTAGTAATTACTCCTAAAGTCATGATAAAAACAACAATGACATCGATTCTTTCTAAAAAATGCCCAATAGATACCAGTCTTGCCGCACTTAACATGGGAAAATTGGAGTATTGGAAGACATCCGCTCCTACTGTGATGATCACTAATATCGTACTGATTACAAGGAATATTCCAGCGGTGAATACAGCTATAAAGGAAATTTTCTTACCCTTCCCCAATTTATTGACACTTGTTAAAAGAACGGTAAAAACAATCAATTCTCCAAAGGGAAATATGAGCATATGTGGGAACATCGACTTTAAAATTGGTTTTATTCCATCTCCTAGGATTGGTTGTAGATTGTGAACCTGAATATTTGGAAGTAAAAAGATCAAAAGAAGAATGATAAACAACACCGTATACGGGGTAAATATTTCAGATACTCTTGCCAATACCTCTATACCCAGATAAAGAATATAGGCCATTACTAGCACAATAGATAATGTAATAACCTCTATCGGTGTATTGGGAAGAATAGCCGTAGTAATCATCTCTCCAAAAGTACGAATCACCCTTGTTGTTGCGTAAAGAAAATAAATCACATACCCTAGACTTAGCAAAATGGAAATGGGTCTTGTAAAGCAATACTCCAATATTTCAAAAAGATTTTTGTTTGGCAAAAACCCGTTGATGCTGTAATACAAATACATCAACCCAATCCCAATGAAAGTCATCAAAAAAATCGCAATCCAAGCATTTTGCATGGCATCTTTTCCTATGCCAATGACGATTGCACTTCCCAGTAAAAAGTTAAAAATAAGTACAAATAATTGCGTTAAAGATATATTTTCTTTCACCATAAGTAACTTAATCCCCTTTAATACAACTACTGTTAACTTTTGTCGATATTCACCACTTTCCGACTTGTAAAACTTGTGGCATTATATGGTTTGCTTTTTACGTTTTTTCTTCATGATTCTTATATCAATAATAATGGCTGATAGAAAGCCGATAGCAAATATACAGTAGAGGATGATTCTGCCAATTAATATATCTGAATAAAACAGAACTCCCCATGCCTCGAAGAAAGAATAATGATAGGTAAAGATATTAGTGCCGATGACGAGACTAGTTAACAAAATAAAGACAAGAAAAAAACCAACTGTAACCATTTTCTTCTTCCTTTCCAATTTTCTCCTTTACTCATCAATTCTTTCACTTACTCACTTTTTAATAACTCACATTCTTAGCATGTCTCCCAATAGAATTTTTATCCAGTAATATCCATTTTTACTTAACGTAATCTTAATTAATGATTTTTTGCCAACAAAAAGATGCCTAGGATCACATCCCAAGCACCTAACAATACTTCTTATTTAATCAAGATTGCTTTCGTAAAGCTTATTTCTATCCAAAAGCAACAATGTTTGAGAAAAGAGCTTTAATCAATGTTTTCCGTAGACTGTCTCTCTTTACTTCCTGTTGTAAATTCTACTAATTCTTCACTTGTTCGCGGTTGTCTTTTCTTATTCTTATTACGCTGTGCATTCGCATTTCCACGTTTTGTTCTACCCACTGTTCATACACCCCTTTAAAATGTCTTACAGTAAGTAGTATTTCTTGTCTTTTACTCTTTATTCCTGCGAACTATCATTACCGTTTTCTAGGATAACTCTTTTGAATATCGACAATATTTTCCCCATGGAATCGTTTGACCTCCACAGAAATATCCAGTTCATTTGCGTATTGTTTGAGTTCTCTTTCTTCCCGTTCCGTTACTAAAGAAATTACCGTTCCGCTTGCCCCGAATCTTCCTGTTCTTCCTGAGCGATGTACATATTGATTCTTATCTTTCGAGAAATCATAGTGGACAACATGGGTAATCCCTTGGATATCAAGTCCCCTTGCAGCGACATCAGTCGCAATCAACATCGGTGTTTTTCCTTCACGAAACTCTTTAATCGACTTTTGACGATCCATTTTGTTCAGATCACTGTGAAGGGTACTGACCTTTATTTGCTTAAAGTGTAGCTTCTCAGCTATTACGGTTAAATTACCAATATCCTTTACAAACACAAGGGCCTTAACATTTTTAAGTCGAGAAATTTTTTCAATAAGCTTGATTTTGTCTCGTTGTTCACTCATAAAATAAATATGATCAACTCTGACCACCTACAATCGTTTCGTCCTTTTCAACCTTTATCACTTCTGCATCTTGTGAAAAACCCTTTACTAATTTTACAATAGGGTCTGGTAATGTAGCTGAAAAAAGCACCACTTGTCTATCACTCAATGTCGATTTCACTATTTGCTTCACATATTCAACATTTTCAGAGACAAGCAATTGATCGCCTTCATCCAAGACAATCGTCTTCACTTCATGCATTTTTAATTTTTTCTGTTTAATTAACTCCAAAATCCGGCCAGGAGTTCCTATGGCAAGGTGTGGATGTTTTTTTAACTTTTCGAGCTGTCTTTTTACATTAGCACCGCCAATAAAAGAAGCGGCTCTGATTCCACTACCCTCAGACCACTTTTGACATTCATCTAGAATTTGCATCACTAGTTCTTGTGAAGAGGCCAAAATAACAGCCTGTACGGATTTTTTGTCTGGATCTATTTGGTTTAGAACCGGCAATAAATAAGCAAGGGTTTTTCCAGTTCCTGTTGGTGATTGAGCGATTACATCTTTATTCTGTGCAATCATAGGAATAGCATAGGACTGAATCGTTGTTGGTGTCTGAAATCCTACCTTTTCCCATATTTGTCCAATAAACGGCTTAAGCTCATGAATTATCTTTTGATTTTCAGTCATTCCGATCTCCTTTATAATAGGCTCTTTTCTCAAATTTGTTGCTTTTGTGATAAAAAAGCTGATTGTCATTGATTCCCGTTGACATTGGTTATTAATTTTGAGAAAAGAGCTGCAAATTTATAAAACGCAAAATAGCTTTCTACGTTAAAATCGGCCTTTGGATTTTAACAACAAACTTTACAAAAATAGCCTTATAATAAAAAGCTCTTTTCTCTTCATTATACTCTTTTATACTTTTTTTAAAAAGTTTACGGATAGCATTGTTTTATAACTTAAAAAAGCGCGATAGGGAGATTCCCTAACACGCTTTACAATCCACTTAATCCAAACTTGAACGATTATTTCCGCTTATGCTGAAATTAACTTGTTCTCTTCCAACGTTTCTGTTAATGCATTAATCACGGCCTCTGCATCTTCTCCAATTGCGCTTACCTTCACCTCTGACCCTTGGGAAACACCTAAAGACATGACACCCATAATTGACTTTAAGTTAACCTTTTTTGCCTTATATTCAAGGCTAACCTCTGAAGCAAATTTATTGGCTGTATTTACTAAAAGTGTTACTTGTTGTGCCTGAAGTCCTTGTTCATCTGTAATCGTATATGTCTTTTCTGCCATTATATCTGTTCCTCCTGTTGATTATGTATGTATTTATAAGGTTTCTCGAAAAGTTAGTTACTATTCATTTTCATTATAAATTAAATACAAAAAAAAGAAAGGGATCATCTCATTATTATCTCTAAATGATCCCTTTCTTCGTTTATTTGATTCTTTTAATTTCTTTATCGTCTACTTTTTCCTCAGATTTAGCTACATCATCATCGTCATCTACTAAATCTTTTGCAGAACGTTTAAATTCTTTTAACGTACTTCCAACTGCTCTACCTAATTCCGGTAACTTTTTTGGACCGAAAATGATTAAGGCAAGCACAATGATTAAGATTAAACCTGGAACTCCAATATTAGCTAGCATACTATACCTCCATTTCGGTGCACACCGCAAAAGGACAATTCACTATCATTTGTCCATTTACGGCACCAGAATAAGATGGATTTTAATTAAAATCCTGTAATTGCTACAACACTTGGTCTTGGCATTGTGTCACCTTTACGGTGTGGCCACATGCTTGTAGGATTTTTTAGCATCTTTTGTACCTTCACCTGGATGTTGTACAGCTAAGAATAATGTTGTTTCATCTGTGTGTAAAGCATGGACCAGTCATTTCAGCTTCAACCGGACCTGAAGCAAATTGGATATGCTTCTCCTACTTCATCTTCTTTTACATTTTTATAAGCAACAGTTGGAATAACAAATAATCCGTTATTTTTGAAGTGCTTATGAATCCCTTTATTTAAGCTGCTTGAAGAAATATCAGTAACAGTCCAAAGATTAGCATTGCTATCAAACGTTAAGTTATCAGGTGCACTAAAGCCGCTTTGTTTACCGCCAGCTGCAAAAATTTCAAAATCAAATGTTAATGAACCAAGATCATTATTGTCTTCGATAAATCTTGTAATATGACCATGGAAGTTACCATGTCTGTCATTGTTTGTATGTGCAATGAAGATTGTTTTATCGAATGGACTGAGATTTCAACGTCTTCTGGACGGTCTGTTGGTGTTCCACCAAGTAAAATAGAAGCTTCATCCGCATAAACAAGTACATCTGCTTGAGTTTGGTATTTTGCTTCTAGGTCTGCTTTACCTTTAATTGCTGCCTTTACATTTTCAATTGTCATGGCTACCCATTGACCTTTTTTCATGTTAGCAACATAAAGAGTACCTTCTTCTAATAAAGTCTAGAATTAGCTTTTCCACTAGATTCTACATATTTATTTTTACTAATAAATTTATACACACATGCGTCTTTAACATCATCACCCATGTAAACAGCAACACGTCCATCATTTGTTAGACCCATTGCAGCATTTTCATGGTGGAAACGACCTAATGCTGTATGCTTACGAACTTTGAAGTTTGGATCAAATGGATCAACTTCAACGATCCAGCCATAGTGATTTTCGTTTAAACCAGCTGCTTCACATAGTATCTTCATAGTTTTCTTCAGCAGAAAGAACTGTGTTCCATAATGTTTTACCACCAGAACAGTTTGCAAATGTTCCTTGTACATTTGTTGCATAGCCATTGCTTTTGAACCTTTACTGCAGGACCTGTTAATTCGAATATCAGTTAATCCACTTACACGGCGTGCATATTTAGAATCTGTAACCATCTTCCAGCCGCCTTTTTTATCACCTTTTACTTCGATGATCGATCCACCTTGAACATAAAGCAATTTTTCAATTTGTTCTTTAGAGTATTCTTTACCATTAGCTGG
The DNA here is from genome assembly GCA_963708895.1 of uncultured Bacillaceae bacterium. Taxonomy (GTDB): domain Bacteria; phylum Bacillota; class Bacilli; order Bacillales; family Cytobacillaceae; genus Bacillus_BD. Next base: position 29,827 of record CAVPUE010000008.1, read on the forward strand.
CGCACCTGTAACAAAAACATCACTTGAATACTCATGGTTTACCCAAAGTAATCCATGGTTGCTAGATCCATCAATTGGAAAATATTGAGTGAAGTCACAGTTAAATCCGAAAGTATCTCCAGCTTCATTAATTTTATCTCCATATGCAGCAACAACTTCATATTTATATCCTTTTGGAAGAACAATATCATCTGCATCAGATGGTTGAATTGGTTTAAAGTTTAAACCAGATACTTTTTTATTAAATCCAAATAAATTATTTGCAGCATCTCTTCCTTTTGCTTCTACTTTTGGAGCTAGTCCACCTAGACCAGCAGATGCTACTGTTAATGCTGCTGCCCCTGTACCCACATATGTTAAAAATTTACGACGATTGATATCAGCCATTATTTATTTCTCCCTCTTTCCACTTGTTTTTAACGTTATCATATTGATAATCTTAATAAACAAATGTTAAGAGAATGTCCAGAATAGATTAAGAGATTATAAATAAATGTATATTTTATTACATAATTGTTAACTTTTCGTCAAAAATCGATAGAATCAACACTATTTCCCACTATATTCAATGCAAAAAGACCTTTAAAATGAAAGATATATTTCTTCATCATCTTTACATTTCTTAATATTATCCAATGCAGTATAAAAAGAGTCCCAATAGCAAGCAAATGCCATCAGAACTCTTTCTATAATTAATCATAAATGTTAAACCGAAATATCCGGATTACGTTGTTGCAACTTTTCTTCTGCACGAAGCTTTTTGAAAGATCTTGTTTCTGCTACCACTACACCGGATAGGAGTAAGAGACCAATTAAGTTTGGAATAGCCATTAACGCATTAAAGATATCCGCGATTGTCCAAACTAAGCCTAAATTCATACCCGCACCAAGTAAAACCGTTAAGGTATAGATCACACGATAAACACTTATCGACTTATTCCCAAATAAGTATTCAAAACATTTTTCACCATAGTAGGCCCAGCCTAATACAGTTGAGTATGCGAATAAAATGATACCGATTGTCACAATCCAACCACCACCAGGTAGCATCGAGTCAAAGGTTTTTGTTGTTAATGCCGCACCTGTTAAATCACCATTTCCAATATACATACCACCCATTACTAACGTAATACCCGTAATCGAACAAACGATAATCGTATCAAGGAATGTACCTGTCATCGAAATAAGCGCTTGACGTCCTGGATGGTCTGTCTTTGCTGCTGCTGCTGCAATTGGTGCAGAACCCATACCTGCTTCATTTGAGAATACACCACGCGCTACCCCCCAACGAATGACGGCACCAATCGCACCACCTGCTACAGCTTGTCCTGTAAAAGCATCTGTAAAAATAAGTCCTAATGCATGTGGAAGTAAATCTAAATTAATAACAATAATGACAAGTCCACCTACAACATAGAAAACAGCCATGATTGGTACAAAATAAGAGGTTACTCTTACCTATACTTTTAATACCACCTAAAATAACTAATGCGGTAAACACTGTTAAAATAACACCTGTAATCCATGGATTCACACCCATGCTTTCCTGTACTGCAGCTGCTACAGAGTTCGATTGTACAGAACTACCAATACCAAATGCAGCAATTGAACCAAATAAGGCAAATAGAACAGCAAGCCATTTCCAGCCTAGACCTTTTTCAATATAATACATCGGTCCTCCAGCCATAAATCCGTTTTTTTCTACCCGATATTTAACGGCAAGTATGGCTTCTGCATACTTTGTTGCCATCCCTACAAGGGCTGTAATCCACATCCAAAAAACAGCACCAGGTCCCCCCAAGTACAACAGCTGTTGCAACCCCAGCGATGTTACCAGTACCAATCGTTGCAGCTAATGCCGTCATTAATGATTGGAAATGGGAGATGTCTCCTTTGGAGGTTGAATCTTGATTCTTAGAAAAGGCTAGTTTTAGTGCGTAAGGCAGACTACTAAATTGATAAAAACCAATACGAATCGTTAAAAAAAGCCCTGTTCCTACGATTAAAATAAGTGTTGGAGGTCCCCAGACTACTCCACTTAGCCAATTTAAAAACTCTGTCACTGCATTCACCAACCCTCTCTTCTATTTATTTATAAATATTGATCTGCCATAGATGGCAGTAATCAACGAATATACAATTTATTTTAATTTGTATTAATATTCTATCTTTTTAGTCAAAATCCTCCTTTTTGAAAATGACAAATATTATAAAACCCCGTTTAAGCCTGAAACAAAGCAGTTTTCTTCATTTTTCATTTTACTTGGTCTATGATTAAGGTAAGTCTAAAACAATGTAAATGAATAAATGAAATACTTATTCATTTAAGAAAAGAAAGAAGTGTTGCTATACATGATTGACAATAAAAAGGCGAAGTATAATCTAAGGATTATGTGGTTTGCTAACTTTTTCGTTGGTGCTAGTATGACGATGATTCTCCCATTTATCTCATTATATATAGCTACTTTTGGGGACTTTTCGGATACATATGTTCAACAATGGGCAGGTTGGGCCTTTTCGATTACCTTTTTTACGGCCTTTTTATTTGCACCGATTTGGGGAAAAATTGGTGATAAATATGGACGAAAAAAAATACTCATTTTTTCAGGGCTTGGCTTAGCTTCATCCCTTTTTCTCATGGGATTTGTAACAAATGTATGGCAGTTATTTACGTTAAGACTTTTTACAGGTGTTTTTACAGGCTTTATTGCCACCTCACAGGCCTATATTTCCACTCAGACTCCAAAGGAAATCGCTGGTCGTGCCCTCGGAACCTTACAAACAGGAAATATCACAGGGAGTTTAATGGGTCCACTGTTTGGAGGAATGGTGGCTGATGCCGTTGGATTCTCTATGACTTTCCAATTAACTTCCTTCCTCATCTTAATTTCTGTGATTCTCGTTTTTACCACAAAGGAATTTAAGCTAGAATCTAAGACTGATTCGAAAAAAAGTTATTCAAGCAAAGAAGTAATCTTTCGGATTGTTCATAACCCTGTCATGATTACCGTTCTGCTACTATCTACCCTTATTCAAGTAGCTAATTTTAGTATTCAGCCGATTCTGTCATTATTCGTTAATGATTTACATGGGGATGAAAACCTAGCCTTTTTCTCCGGAATGGCCTTTTCTGCCGCAGGTCTTGGTAGTTTATTAATGGCTAAAAGATGGGGCAGTCTTGGGGATCGGTTTGGGCATGTTAAAATTCTCATCATCCTTTTGTTTGCGGCAGGACTGATCTATCTTCCTGGAGCGTTTATTACAGATTATTGGCAACTCGTGTTCATTCGTTTCTTGCTTGGCATTTCTATGGGTGGTCTGATTCCACTCCGGGTTGCCTATATTCGCCAAGAAGCACCGCTTGCGATCCAAGGCGAAGTATTAGGCTATAACACTAGTCTACAATTCCTTGGCAATTTAATTGGTCCTTCCATCGGTGGAATGATTTCAGGATATTTTGGTTTCTCATCTGTCTTCATCACCACAAGTGCACTGCTTCTTATCGGTGGAGTCATCTTATTAACCGCTGCTAATAGGCAAACGAAAAAGGACCAACATTCAGTGAAGGTTAGTTAAAGTCTCTTTTCTCAAACTTTGTTGCTTTTGGAGAGTTAAAAAGAGAATTCACCTTTTTATCACATTGACACTGGCAATTATTTTTGAGAAAAGAGCTACAAACTAATTACGAAGGCACAAAATAGCTATTTCTACGTTAAAATCGGCCGTTAGATTTTAACAACAAACTTTACGAAAAAAGCCTAGTTAAATGAAAAAAAGCGAGGAAAATTCCCTCGCCTTTTTTCATTTATTCTATTAAACAAGTACTTGTTCCTTTGCTGGTTGAAATTCTCCTGCAATCGGAACTAAGGTAAGTTCAGGATATTGAAGTTGAATCGTATTCATTTCTTCCCTGTTTCCCTTAATATAGATATTTCGGTCACCTAATGACTCCGCTTGTTGGACTAATGGTTGTAATGATGTAAGATTTGCTTCTTGATTAAGAATGAGCCAATGTTCACTTTCGTTTTCTTCCTGCTTGATCGATTCTCCATTAAAAACTCTTGGCGATTTTTCCTGAAACAAATGAAGCAGATCTTCCACTACAGCACTGGCCGTTGGTAATTTTCCAGCCCCTGGGCCTAATAAGGTAATATTCCCAACAATATCTGCATCAATCGAGACAGCATTTTGCACTCCTTCTACGCTGTAGAATGGATGTGTCTCCGTAACAAGAACAGGCTCCACAAACAATTTAATCTCATGACCTTGCTTTTCCAACCTTGCAACATGCTTATATTTTAACCCTAAAGATGAGGCCGCTAAAATTTGTTCTTTTGTTATATGGGTGATTCCTTTTCTAACGATATGTTCTCCTTTCGGTAATTCACCAAAAACAACATTACTTAATACCAATCCCTTAAAATAAGCATCATAACCCTCTATATCATTCGTTGGATCTGCTTCTGCATAGCCTTTTTCTTGAGCTGATACTAACACTTCTTCAAATGGAAGTTGGTTTTCTCTCATATTGGTGAGAATGAAATTGGATGTCCCATTAATAATTCCTTCTACTTTTGTAATGTTGTTCACATTTAATAGTTTACGTAATGTTTGAATGACAGGAATTCCTCCGGCAACAGTAGCCTCAAACCCAACCGATACTCCATGTTTCTCAGCTAGTTCTAACAATTCTTTTCCATGATGTGCGAACATTTCTTTATTTGCCGTTATGAAATGGCAGCCTCTTTCAATAGCTCTTTTTGCATAGGTGAAACCAGGCTCTTTCCCGACAATCACATCAATCACCACATCCAATTGGTCTAATCCAATGATTTCCTCAAACTGATCGGTTAATAAAATCGATTTATCTTCTAATACATGCTTGTCTAAATTTTTCACAAGAATAGCTGAAATTTTCACAGGTTTCCCGAGTAGAGACTGTAATTTGCCTTGATGTGTTTCAATGGTCTCAAGTACACCTTTTCCCACTGTTCCAAGTCCCAATAATGCAATATGAATAGCTGACATGAGCCATCTTCCTCTCCGTAATTTTTATTCCTAAGTATACGAAAAACCTCTTCTACTATTAAGAAGAGGTTCTTTAACAATAAATGTTTTCCTCCCCTTATCTTCCAGAATTGTTTCTGCAGAAATTAGCACCTTTTCAAGTATACTTGTAGGTTGCCGGGCTTCATAGGGTCTGTCCCTCCACCACTCTGGATAAGAGTATTGAAACTTATTATAGTTTTTTAAAAAAATAATCTAATTATACCGGAAATGTACAGATACACAAGGATTAAACTAAGACTCTACTAAAAAACTCATTGTATAAGGCCTGCACTGCTCTTTTTTCATCTTGTGCTTTCACACCAAACATCATACTTACTTCTGACGATCCTTGACTAATCATATCAATATTGATACCTGCTTCTGCAAGGGCTTTAGACGCTCTAGCAGTAGTGCCAACATTATGACGCATACCTTCCCCAACCACCATAATTAAGGCAAGATGGTGTTCAATCGTCACTACATCTGCATGAAGTTCAGTTTCAATTCGTTGTAATACTTCTTTTTCTGTATCTCCATCCAATTGATCTTCATGTAAAATGACGGTCATATCATCAATCCCTGATGGAATATGTTCATAGCTTAGGCCAAAATCTTCAAGAATTTGCAATAATTTTCGACCAAAACCCATTTCCCGATTCATCATATATTTGCTTACATAGATACTACAGAAGCCATCATCACTAGCAATTCCAATAACAGGACCATTTTTATTTTCTCGTTGACTTACAATTTTTGTTCCTGGTGCAGATGGATTATTCGTATTTTTCACGTTCACTGGAATCCCAGCGCGAAATGCTGGAATTAATGCTTCATCATGGAATACAGAGAAACCTGCATATGATAATTCACGCATTTCACGATACGTTAATTCACGAATTTCTTTCGGTTTTTCGACAATGCTAGGATTAACGGAATAAACCGCATCCACATCTGTAAAGTTTTCATATAAATCTGCTTTAATTCCATTCGCTAAAATGGATCCAGTAATATCCGAGCCACTACGAGAAAATGTCAGGACATGACCATCCTTACTATAGCCAAAAAATCCTGGAACGATTACTATTCCGCTACGGTCACGCAGACCATATAAATTTTCGTATGTCTCAGGAAGCACTTGCGCATTTCCCGGCTCATTCGTGACATAAAGTCCAGCCTCTTTTGGATTGACATAATGTGCTTCATTGCCGCGTTCATTAAAGAAGGCTGCGACTAATTTAGCGTTATTATCTTCTCCTGCTGCTTTTAATGCCTCAATATATAATGTAGGATTAGTCTGATCCCCATTAATAAGACTCATAATATTTTCTTTAATTTTATCGATAATCTCTGTAGAGAGATTTAATTCCTCTGCTATTTGGGCATACCGTTCCACGACAGCCTTTAATTCTTGATCCACATCTTCACGAGCTAAAGATTTCTCACCAATAGTAATCAATAAATCCGTTACTTTAATATCATCACTATACCGTTTTCCTGGTGCTGATACGACAATCACTTTTCGCTCAGGATCTGACAAAACGATATTATATACTTTTTCTAATTGTTTCCCGGATGCTAAAGAACTTCCACCAAATTTTGCTACTTTCATTTCGTCAACTCCTAAATAAGTTCATTTGGATAGAATTATATTTTCTTATTATCCACTCTTTCACTAAAAATTGCAATACCTTTTCCCTCCAAAATGGACAATTGTTCTTTCTAAAAAGACAATTGTAAGAATTTTGACAGAAAATTTCTGTTTTTGTCGATTATTATGGCTCTTTTCTCAATTTTTACGAAAATAGCCATTATTATTCATCTTTATCCTTTGGAAGATGGTTTAAGAAGTTCTGATAAGCAAACCCTTTTACATCTTCTTCTTTATAATAGCGCAATAACTTTTCGATTAAGTTTTGATTTTTTGATGCATCTTCTAAGTCCTTTACAAAAGTAGAAATTCCATCAAAATCTGACCCTAGCCCAATTTGCTCTTTACCACCTAAGGAACAAAAATGATCAATATGTGCGATTAAATCATCAATTGATGCTGGTCCATTTTCTCGGATAAAGGTAGGGTAATAGACAACATGAATCATTCCACCCTTTTTAAACATGGCCCTCGCCTGTTCATCTGTTAAATTTCTTGGGTGGTCACAGAGTTTTCGTGAGTTTGAATGACTGGCGATTGGATATTTTGCTAGCTCCATCACATCCCAGAAAGATCGCTCACATAAATGGGATACATCCGTTAGTACATGATGCTCATTATTCCAACGCACAATTTCCTTGCCAAATACAGTTAGTCCCCCGCCGCGAGGCTCCTCCGCTCCATCTGCCGCTAAATTAGCTTGATTCCAAGTTAAGCCAATCGATCGAACGCCCAACTGATAAAGGATCGTCAGCTTGGTTATGTCGTTTCCAATCGCGTCAACGCCTTCAAGCGTTAACATGGCACCGATTTCACCACTTTTTAACGTATGAAAATCACTCCACTTTTTAATTTGCTTCATTTCAGGATTTTTTCCCAGTACTTCCTCATAAAAATAATGAATTTGCTGAAGCACAGCCTGAAACTGTTGATCTGATGGTACATCTGGTTCGATAAAAATCGCAAAACATTGAACTTTGACTTCACCGATTTTTAACTTCTCTATATTTGTATTCAACTCAGGTGAATGTGCAAATGAAAGCTTTCCTTTCGCTTCAGAAAGCTTGAACAAAGCATCACAATGAAGGTCGATAATATTCATTCATAAGACTCCTTTTATTAAGGCTCTTTTCTCAAACTTTGTTGCTTTTGAAGAGGTAAAAAACTAATTGTTATTATTTTCATGTTGAAATTGCTATTTTATTTTGAGAAAAGAGCTGCAAATTTTATTCGAATACACAAAATAACTTTTACTACGTTAAAATCGGCCTTTAAATTTTAACAACAATCTTTACGAAAACAGCCTTGTATAAAGATTTGTCAGTCAGTATTTCACTTTTTGTATTTCACTACTTTCGTTATACATGTATTTTACTTTCTCTTTGGTTTAGCCATTCATTTTGACGAAGTTTTACTTCAAAGAAAGTAAGCGGATCTCGGTAATATTCAGGGTTTTGTCTCATAATCTGTAATTCTTCTTTCATTGATTCAATCGAATGGTTCGTTTCATCCACTGTTTGCTTCAAAATCGTTAATGGATCTCTAAAGAACATCATCACATCACGATCAAGTGACTTCTCAAACAATTCAAATTGTTGGAAGAACCGATTCACAATCAGTTCTGAGACTTCTTGATAATCCTCCGATTCCACAAATTGCTTATATCGATTATAGAGCTTCGCTTTATTTTGCGAGATTCCGCCCAACAACTTCCCAGCACTCTTAAATAAAAATTGAGCAGTGGTTGATTTTAAAAACATATTATGGGTTTCCCAGTGCATGCCGCTTGTCATACGATCAGCATCTCGACGCCAATCATCAAGTACTTTAAAATCACACTCTAGTAGTAACTTTTCCTCACCATATAACTCATTAAAGCTTTCGGCCATTTCATTAATCGTAAATTGCACCTCATTGAATATATTTGTACAATCTTCAATCCAATTTTGAATATAGCCATAATATTGAGGTAAAGCGGTATCTTCTAAATAATTCCTTACCCTATTATTCATTTCTTGATTTAACTCATCAAAAAGATTGCCAAAATCACTATCTTCTTTAATATACTCTGATGTTTCCTTGAGGATCGTTGGTATGTGATTCATTAACTCTTTTTTCATTGCTTCTTTCATATTGGTATAAGATTTAGTCATGACCCGAGTTTTTTCAGTTTCAAGATCTCCTACTTGATGGACAGCTCCACTTACCTTTGCAACCATCGATTCATTCCATTTAATGGAATCCACCAATGAATTTTCCTTATCTACTCGTTTATTAATTAAATAAGAAATCAAGGTACGGATGTAATAAAGTAGGTTCGTTGTTCTACCTAATGTATAACTTCTCCTTTTGTAATAATCATTTAAAAAGTGACTTAAATCTCTCAGCTGGCTATGGCTATCATAATGCGGTGAAAAGGCAAATATATTCGCATTTCCTACATAGGGTCTCACCTTAGTTGCGATGTTATTGATAAGAGTGCTAGCCTCGCTTTCATTATAAACAGCATCCATTTTATTTAACAGAAAATGAATCGTTGTATTTGGCATCGTTTCTTTGATTTTCTTTAATGTCTCTTCCTCAATTTCTGTTAATGAGTGGTTTGCATTTAAAACAAATAGAATTCCATCAGCTACATGCAAATGTTGAAAAGCTTCATTATTGCTCGTGAAATCAGGTGTATAAATAAAGGTCATTTCATTTCTATTTAAAAAGTCATTTTCTCGTTTCACATGATAGGAACATTGATAACGGAATGAAGGTTGTTCTTCCACTCTTTCTACCTGTAAAACTTCTGTTTCCGATATTTCATTTATTTCATCATGATCATCAGATTCAAGGATGACAAGTGAGCTTTGACTATCCGGTAAAATCTCTTCATTAAAAATTGTATTAATAAAGGTAGATTTACCACTTTCATACGTTCCAAGGAGTAAAAGTTGATATTTGTCTTGATTCGTTAGATTCGTTGTCAACCACTTTAGTGTTTCTGAAGCTTGTAAATCTTGCTTGCTTGCCCATGCTAAAATATCTTTAGCTAACACAATAACATCTTCGATACTAATAGAAGAATGTTCTAATTCCAATAACAAATTCTCTGCTTTATAAATAGTACCAGCTTCAATCGAACGAGGAAAAATTTCCTCCCAAGAGAGCACTGCAGCAGATACGACCAAGATTCTACTGGAATCGCAAACTTTTAACCAATTTTTTAATAATTGAGGAATGATTCCCTCAATGTCTTTTACTAAATAGTTTCCGTTAATTAAGCCAAAATAAGACTCTTCATATAATCTTGATAACTTGCCCCATGCCTGCACTTCTTGTGGTTGCATCATAGAAATCACTTGGTTAATCACAATGACCCAATCCATATGTTTCGCTGTTCCAAGATAACTATTCCACAAGGCTTGCGCTAATTCTTCAAAACGTTGACTATCTAATGTAACTAGAAGATTCAGCCCTTTAGCAAAATAGCCTGGTTCTTTAATGACAGTGTGTCCATTTTTCACATAACGGATTAAAACATCAAACCATTCTGTAGATTCCAAACGAAATGACTCATCTAAAGCTAACTCAATTGCACTTGACCAATCTTGTTGTTCTTCAAAAAATGTTCGTGCCAATATTGTTACGTTTGGATAATCAGGGTTCATCTCCACTGTCTGTTTTATTTTCTGACTAGCAAGGTCTAGTTTTTCGCGCTCTATATATAATGAAAACAATTGCAACCAAATTTCTGTCTTCAAGGTTAAATCAGCAGGATCCACACTATGGTACATTTCCTCTGCGGTTGGCAGCATCCCTAATTCAAAATAGGCATCGCCCACATTTTTCTTCGCCCAATCACTTAACTCACCTTGAACACTATTCCATTTGAAGATGGCTGTTTCAAAGTCTTTATATTGATAATATAGTTCTCCTTGGGCAAATCGAATCGCTGATAAATCTGGGATGTCCTTTTTGGATTCCTCCAAAAAAGCATCTCCAAGAACTTGAATCGGAGCCTTATCAAGGTTTTCATCTAACCAAGTTTCATAGTAAATTTTTTCAATTAATTTCTCATTGTTCACTATTATCGTCCCCCAAGAAAAATTCACGCTTTCATATATATGTAAATATTACTTCTCTTAATACTCATTTCCCTTTATTTTAGTATAATAGTAAAATCACATTTACGAATCATGTCATTTAGCTTAATTTGTTCCATCTATAACGGGTAGTAAGTCCCTTTACTTCGCAATTCAGTAGACAGCATTTTATTCACCATTAGATACATTAATTGTACCATTTTTTGAGAGTAGTAGTTAGCCCAATGATTCTGCAAAGACAAGCATGGTGGTTTAAAAGTTCTAAATAATATAACAGATATATAGTAGAACCTGTCATACCAACTTGGATGACTGAGGTAATAATTGGATATAATAATGAAATATCTTGTGAATTCATTTAAGTATTACTTTTTTATTTGCTATAATGGTGGGTAGTAGAAGAGAACCATACATAGAAAGGCTGATTAGGGGATGGAAAATAATTCATCAAACTTTATAAAGACTATTATTAAAGAAGATTTAGAAGCAGGAAAACACAATGAAATCATTACCCGTTTTCCTCCAGAACCAAATGGGTATTTACACATAGGTCATGCTAAATCAATCGTCATTAACTTTGGGCTCGCAGATGATTTTAACGGAAAAACCAATCTGCGCTTTGATGATACAAATCCATCAAAAGAGGATCAAGAATATGTTGATGCCATTAAAGAGGATGTAAAATGGCTTGGCTTTGATTGGGATGGATTATTCTTTGCCTCCAATTATTTTGATGAAATGTATGATCGTGCTGTTTTATTGATTAATAAAGGACTTGCTTATGTAGAAGATCTATCCGCTGAACAAATTCGTGAATATCGTGGTACTTTAACAGAACCTGGAAAAATGAGTCCATTCCGTGATCGTTCAGTCGAAGAAAACCTAGACCTTTTTGAACGGATGAAAAATGGAGAATTTGAGAATGGCAGCAGAGTTCTCCGTGCCAAAATTGATATGGCATCAGCAAATTTAAATATGCGTGATCCTGTTCTTTATCGTATCGCACATGCTACTCACCATAATACAGGTGATAAATGGTGTATTTATCCAATGTACGATTTTGCCCATCCATTAGAAGATGCGATCGAAGGGATTACCCACTCGATTTGTACGACCGAATTTGAAGACCATCGTCCTCTTTATGATTGGGTCGTTGAAAATTGTGAGATGGAGAGCATTCCAAGACAATATGAATTCGGCCGTTTAAACATAACGAATACGGTTATGAGTAAACGAAAACTTAAATTACTTGTTGACGAAGGTTTTGTCGATGGCTGGGATGATCCACGGATGCCAACGATTTCAGGTTTAAGAAGACGCGGTTATACACCTGAAGCAATCGTGAACTTTGTAAAAGAAACAGGTGTCTCAAAGGCTTCTGGTACAGCGGATTCAGCGATGCTAGAACATTTTGTTCGTGAGGATTTAAAACTAAAAGCACCGCGGACAATGGGAATCTTACGTCCTCTAAAAGTGGTCATAACGAATTACCCTGAAGGTCAAGTCGAAATGTTAGATGCCGAAAACAATCCAGAGAATCCAGAAATGGGCTCGCGAAAAATTCCATTTTCTCGGGAAATTTATATTGAGCAAGAAGATTTTATGGAAAATCCACCGAAAAAGTATTTCCGTCTCTTCCCTGGAAATGAAGTACGCTTAAAGCATGCTTACTTTATTAAATGTGAAGAAGTGATTAAAGATAGCGAAGGAAATGTCGTTGAAATTCATTGTACGTATGATCCAGAGACAAAGAGTGGTTCTGGTTTTACGGGCCGAAAAGTAAAAGGTACTCTTCATTGGGTAGAAGCGACTCAAGCGATTCCTACAGAGTTCCGTTTGTATGAGCCATTAATCCTTGATGAAGAACTTGCCGCAGCTGCCGAAGCCGGAGAAGAAACAACCTTTCTTGATCATGTGAACAACAAGTCTTTAGAGATTATTCAAGGATTTGTTGAACCAAATATGGCGGACGTCAAGCCACAAGACAAATTTCAATTTTTCCGTCACGGATATTTCAATGTCGATCCAAAACATACGACAGCCGAAAAACCTGTTTTTAATATGATCGTCTCATTGAAAAGTTCGTTTAAACTTTAATACGTTAGTTAGACCTGATTCTCGTTGGAATCAGGTCTTTTGATTTTATTAAATTAAGTTTTTTCCAGTAAAAGGTAATTTTCACGCAAGGAATAAGCTCTTTTTCCAGTAAAAGGTAATAGGTGCAATTAGCTTCTGTTTTGGTGCAATTATCTCTCATTCTGGTGCAATTGACCTCAAGTTTGGTGCAATTCTACTCCATTCTGGTGCAATTAATTCTTAAAGGACGATTTATATAAATTTCCGTTAACCTAAAACAGAAATTAATTCATAATTTAGTCATAAATCACCCTGAAATAACGGAGGAAATAGAAAACTATTCTAGAAATTACATATAAATGCTCATTAGAGGTGAAATACATATGGAAAATGAAAGAAAACCGCCTTTACGACTTCTTCAGGAGGAGGCATTAGCCCGTAGATTATCAAAAAACCATCCCTTGCTTCCAAAAATTCATTCTAGTATTGAAAAAAGAAAGGCGGGATACCGCGGCGAACTAAATATGGATTACCATCTGACATTTCTCCCCCATAAACGTTATTCAATTGTCCGTGACCTTCATCTAACAGATCAATTTCCTTTTCAAATTGATACCCTTTTACTTTCTTCCCAATTAATTGTGATTCTTGAAACTAAAAACATCTATGGTAAGCTTTTTTTCGATAAAAATTCCAAACAACTAATTCGAAAGGTAGATGAAGTTGAGGATGGATTTTCCAACCCCACTGAACAAGCAAAACGTCAATCCTTTCAATTCAAAAACTGGCTTATAAAACATAAATTTCCGGCAATCCCCATTGAATACTTCGCAACAATTAGCAACCCTCAAAGCATTATAAAATCAAACGACGAGAAACTTTTCAATCACGTTTGTCATTCAGAGCATGTGGTAGCTAAAATCCTTTTATTAGAAAAATCATATTCTACAATTATTACTGATGAAAAAACCATTCGAAAAATCCGCAAAACGATTATCAAAGAGAATAATCCTCCTAAACATAATGTTCTTAAAACTTGGGGAATTTCCAGAACAGAAATCATTCATGGTGTGGAATGTCCCAATTGTCATAGGTTTCCGATGAAAAGAAACTATAGCACTTGGTTTTGTCCATACTGTATGGCAGTATCAAAGGAGGCACATATTCAAGCGATAAAAGATTACTTTTTACTAATAGATCCATTCATAACAAATAAAGCATGCCGAGAGTTTCTTCTCCTATCATCAAGAAGAACCTCACAACGAATGTTGAATTCAATGAACCTACTTAAAAAAGGCTCAACTAAATCTGTCGTTTATGTTGAGAGAAAATAATCACTACAATAAAAGTTTCCTCGCTCTGATTCGATGGAATAATCGACTATAGAAACGAAAAGTAAAGTTTCTTATTTACGAACAAATAAGGCTTAGACATTATTCTACAATGTCTAAGCCTTTTTAATCCTCATCCTTTATGTTGCGATCCTCTGGGATCGGGCTCATTATAATATTCTTCTGCCAGTTCTTTATATTTTTCCATTTGCCTTAAATGGGTATTGAATTGTTCTTTATTCAGAAGATATTCGTTTCCATCATGAATGGCACGAATCTTACCTTGGACAATAAGTCTCTTAAGCTTCTCTTCTGAAATCGATAAATACTCTGCCGCTTCATTAAGGTTTAAGTATATGTCTAACACCCCTTCACGATGATATTACTTATTTCGTCTTTAATGTTTTAATTTTAGTGAAAAAATAGTAATATTTATAGGCAATCACAAGAATTAAAAAGATTTTAACAAGCCAAATGTCGATCAAAAACAAAGGAAAGGCTATCATCACATCTGCTGTTAACAAAATCGTCCATTTTTGTTTAAGTGGCATGGCCTTCTCTCTAACAAAGTCCTCTAAATATTTCTTATATAGTTTTGTCCCTTTAAACCAAATATCAAATTTTGGAGATCCTTTTACAAAACAAAATGCAGCTAGGAGGAATAATGGTGTTGTTGGCAAAATAGGTAATACAATTCCAACAATCCCTAAACCAACACATAAAAGTCCAACTAATATTAAGATCCAGTTGCGAACTGTTTTGATTATGATTCTCTCCCTTCTATCTTCATATATGTATCAGTACATTACTACTCTTTATCAAGAATATAAATTCTATTATACTAAAAAAGTTCTGAAACTAAAATACCGATGAAAAATATCCTTTAGTATTCTAGAGTAAATACGAAGAAGCAAGTAAATTTGCCTGATCAAACAGTCAAATCTACTTGCTTCCTATATATTTATCCCCTTATTAACCGTAAAAATAGTTCTTTTTAAAACCTAGTTAGAAATTTCCCCATCCCTGAAGAAATTATTTTGAAGCTACTGCATTTTTCGCTTTAGCTAATTGTGCAGCAACATCGATGATCATATCTTCTTGACCACCAACTACTTTACGTTTTACCTAATTCGATTAAGATATCACGAGAGTCAACGCCAAATTTTTCAGCTGCACGTTTTGCATGAAGTGCGAATCTTGAGTATACTCCAGCATAACCAAGAGTTAAGCTGTCTTTAGTGATTTCTTGTGGTACTTGAAGGATTGGTGCAACAATGTCTTCTGCAACATCCATCAATTTTAAATAAATCTACACCAGTTTTGATTCCTATACGTTCACAAACAGCGATAAGTACTTCTGTTTGAGTATTACCAGCACCAGCACCTAGGCAACGAACACTACCGTCAATGCGAGTAGCACCAGCTTTAATAGCTGCAATAGTGTTAGCCATTGCTAATGATAAGTTATTGTGGCCGTGGAAACCAATGTTAACGTCTAAAGATTCGTTTAAGTGCATGGATACGCTCAGTTACTTGATCAGGTAGTAAATAACCAGCAGAGTCAACTACATATACAGTAGTCTGCTCCATAGCTTTCCATTAATTTAGCTTGTTCAACTAATTTTTCAACTGGTGCCATATGAGACATCATTAGGAATCCAACTGTTTCCATTCCTAATTCTTTTGCATAAGCAATATGTTGTGGAGCAACGTCAGCTTCTGTTACGTGTGTAGCAACACGAGCCATTTTTGCACCTAAGTCTGCAGCTTGTTTTAATTCAGTTAATGTACCGATACCAGGTAATAATAGAGCAGCAATTTTAGATTTTCCTTCAACAGCATCTACTGCTGCTTCGATTAATTCCATTTCGTCTACTAATGATAATCCGTACTGTAGAGATGAACCTGCTAAACCGTCTCCGTGTGATACTTCAATGTAAGGAACGTTTGCATCAGCTAAGCCTTTAGCAATGTTTCTTACTTGTTCAACTGTATATTGGTGTTTAACCGCATGGCTTCCGTCACGTAAAGCAACCTCAGTAATTAAAATATCTCTTTCGTTTGTCATTATCTTATATTCCCCTTTCTACAGCTCAAACTGTTTCTTTCAATGTATTTTTTGCAAACTCTTCAGCAACACGAACAGCAGCAGATGTCATGATATCAAGGTTACCTGAGTATTTAGGTAGGTAGTCTCCAGCACCTTCGACTTCAATGAAAACAGTTACTTTATTGCCCTCAAAAATAGGTTCAGTACGTAAGTGATAACCAGGAACATAAGATTGAACAGTTTTTTCCATTTCTACAATAGATTCACGAATTCTTGCTTCGTCCATTTTTCCTTCTTCAACAAGTGCATAAACAGTATCACGCATCATGATTGGAGGTTCAGCAGGGTTTAAGATAATGATTGCTTTACCTTTGTCAGCTCCACCAACAACTTCAATCGCTTTTGATGTAGTTTCAGTAAACTCATCGATGTTAGCACGAGTACCAGGACCAGCACTCTTACTTGAGATTGTTGCAACGATTTCAGCATATTCAACATTTGCTACACGGTTGATCGCATGAACCATAGGAATTGTTGCTTGACCACCACAAGTGATCATATTAATGTTGCTTTTATCTAAATGCTCATCAATATTTACCGCTGGAGATACGTATGGACCTACTGCAGCTGGTGTTAAGTCAATCATTTTGATTCCGCGTTCTTGAGCCAATTTATTGTTATAAATATGAGCCTTAGCTGAAGTTGCATCAAAAATGATGTCTGCTTCTAGACTAGGGTCTGCAAAGAAACCATCAATTCCAGTGTCTACTCCTGCATAACCTGCTTCTTTTGCACGACGTAAACCATCTGATTCAGGATCAATCCCGATTACAGCCGTTAATTCTAAATATTCAGATCTTCCTAATTTGACCATAAGGTCTGTACCAATATTACCTGAGCCAACAATAGCAGCTTTTAATTTTGCCAAAATAATTCTCCTCCTAAGTTTTTATATTTAATATCATAACTGTTCCATTTCATTAAAAATGAGGAACATTTTTATACCCTAATTTACTTGAAATTTCAGCAGCAGCCTTTTTTACTCCCTCTATTACAATTGGAAGCCTTTCTTCAGTTACCCTCATTTTAGGTGAGGCACAACTTAGGGAAGCGATTGCTTCGCCTTTAAAGTTAAAGATCGGTGCAGCTACACATTTGAGACCGATTTCAATCTCTTCATCATCAATCGAATACCCCGTTACTTTAGTGGATTCTAATTGTTTTTTAATTTCATCCTTATCGGTAATCGTAAATTCTGTATACGATTCCAATGGAACGGTGTCTAGTATTCTATTAACCTCTTCTTCTGTTTGGTAAGCTAGAATCGCTTTACCCACGCCTGTGCAATGAATCGGGGCTCGTT
Source organism: uncultured Bacillaceae bacterium (assembly GCA_963708895.1). Classification (GTDB taxonomy): domain Bacteria; phylum Bacillota; class Bacilli; order Bacillales; family Cytobacillaceae; genus Bacillus_BD. The sequence continues at coordinate 47,435 of CAVPUE010000008.1, forward strand.
TTCCCACTTGGGAGTAAATCCTTAATGTTTGCGGTCCCTCTTCTTTTGCCACATAAATCAATTCATCTTGCTGACGAACGACTAAATGGACAGTCTCTTTCAATTCATCCACTAAATCCGTAATAATTGGATTGGCAATATTAACAATATCAAGTTGCTCTCCAAGGTGATGACCTAGTTCAAATAATCTCAAACCTAATTTATACTTTAGATTTTCTGAATTCTGTTGAAGGTATCCTCGATGGTCAAGCGTTTTAATAAGTCCATGTGCTGTACTTTTTGACATGCCAAGTTGCACACTTATATCTTTTACACTTAGTTCTGGACCAGAGTGTAAAAAGAGTTCAAGGATATCAGCAGCTCTTTCAACAGATTGAATAAAACGTTCTGACACAACTGATCTCCTCTTCGTTCGGCATAGTCGAATGCCGTTCGTAATTTCTGACTACACTTATATCATAACATCTTTTTGAGATTCGTCAATAATATTTTATTTATCAGAAAGTTAATATTTTAAGAAAATTTTAATAGGCTGTCTCTTACTCAGGTTGTTCGACAAATCTCTACATTATTTAGTAACACAATCCAATATATGTAAAATCTATCGATGTTAAACACCTGATGAGACAGCCTTCTTATTTAATATGCGAAATAATCGTTTGTGCAATACTTTCTCCATTATGAATACAATCTGGTATTCCAACCCCATAGTAAGAAGCACCAGCTAATAAAATTCCAGGATAACTTTTTTCCATTTTTCTTTGTAGCTTATTTATCGTTTCAGGATGTGTGATTAAGTAATTCGGCATACAATCGGACCAATTCGTCACAGCGCAGGCAATAGGATCTTCTTCAATTCCAAGACTCTTCTTTAAATCAACTTGGACGACCTGGAGTAGTTCCTCTTGTGATAAACCCTTTAGGGCATCATAATAGGGATTACTACTTTTATAAAATAATCGAACGAGTAGATTTCCTTCTTTTGAGGTATGCTTCCATTTTCGGCTTGTCCATGTACAAGCATCACAAAAAACATCCTCGCTCTTTGGTGTAATGAAGCCCGTTCCATCTAATGGAAGAATCGTATCCGGGACAGCATAACCAATATAGATGCTACTCATTGAACTATTTTTCAAATGGGCAAATTGTTCTTTAAGCTCTTCGTCTTGGAAAAATTCCTGTGCTACTGTATGTGGAACACTCAGGATGATATGCTCTGCATCCACCGATTCGCCATTTTCAAAGTACACTTTATATTGATGACCTACTTTTTCAATTCTGTTCACCTTTGCACTTTTTCTAATGTCTACATCCTCAAGCTTTCGTTCATAAGCCGCAATAATCGTGTTCAATCCATTTTTAAATGATAAAAATTTATTCTCGCCATCACTTCGGAATGTTTCCTTATTCTTATTAAATCCTTCTATAATGCTTCCGTATTTCTTTTTATACTCTAATAGGTATGGAAGAGTGGAGGCAATCGTTAAATCTTGAAGATTTCCAGAGTATACTCCTGAAAGAACTGGGGCTATTTGCCTTTCAACCAATTCCTTTCCTAAAAAATATTCAAGAAATTCACCAATGGAGTCATTTTCAGTAAATGTATCATTTTGTGTATAGAAGTCTTTAAGCGCTTCCACTTTTCCCTCAGCGGAAACAAGCGTGCTTTTTGCTAAGGATTCAATACTTGCTGGGATACCAAAAACAGAATCCTTTGGAATCGACTGCAATTCTCCATCTGTAAAGAGATAAGACTTTCCAGTTTGATTATAAACAATCTCATCTTCTATCCCTAGTTCCTCAATAATGGGCATGTCCTTTATTTTTCGTGTAACAATGGAATCCGCACCCGTTTCCATAATAAAGCTTCCCTCTTTTACGGTGCGAATTTTTCCACCAAGTTGTGATGAAGCTTCAGCAAGAATCAATCTGACATCCGCCTCGTTTTCTGTTTTCCATTTTTGCAAGGTATACATAGCAGATAACCCTGTAATTCCTCCACCAATAACGAGTATACTAGTCACTTCAATCCCCCTCTATATTCAATCCACTCTACCTAAATTATATTACAATAAAATGTTAGGCACCATAACAAGTCAAATGTTCTTTTATGGTACCTAACACTAAGCGTTCTATTTCCAAGCTCCTATATCTAGTTGTTGGTCTTTGTTAAAAAGACAAGGGTAAATAAGTAAGCCAAGAACAATGGCGGTAATCGATGCTGCTGACATGATGAGAAAAACAATTAATAGCTGAAAACGCACGGCTTGTAGCGGATCTGCTCCCGCAATAATTTGACCTGACATCATTCCAGGCAGTTGCACAAGTCCGATCGTTTTTTGCCCTTCAATCGTCGGAATTAAACTTGATTTGATTGATTGTTTTAAGATCGGATGAATCGACTGCTTCACTGTTCCACCTAGCGACAAAACAAGCTTAATCTCCTCTTTCCTCATCTCTACTTCGCCTTTTAGATCGATTTAAAAATAGATTGGCAATGATCATAGAGTTCCCAATAATCATCCCACTGATTGGAATAATATAAGATGGCTCCCACGGAATAATATTCAAACTTAATAAAAACCCTTGCGTAATAACCTCAACAATCGTAATCGTGATAAAAATTTTCACAAAAATATGCGGTAACCCTTTACCACGTTTGGCAGCATTTTTGGCTGCAACGAAAATCATCACGAGAAGCATGAGGATGACCGCAATTGGGTTATCAAAACCAAAGACAATTTTTAAGATGTAACCGACAATCAATAACTGGATTGTCGCACGGATACTTGCAATCATTAGATCCTTACCAAGACCCAATTTAAAGGCATTGGAAAGAAATAAAGCTACTATGACAAAAATAAAGCTCAATAAAATTGCCCATAAACTCATAACTGTACCTTCTTCATATCTAAAAATTCTTTCGTCATGTCACTTTCTGGTTGTGTAAAAAAGAGCTTTGTTTCTGCTGCTTCAATTAATCTTCCATCCATGATTAACCATGTTTGATCCCCCACTCGTTCCGCTTGTGTCGAGATTGTGGGTAACCCAAAGAATCGTTATATTTCGCTCCTTGTTAATGCGTAATATCAACTCTTCTACTTCTTGTGCTGATATTGAATCAAGTGCTGACGTTACTTCATCTAGTAATAAAATGGAAGGCTCATTCACTAATGTTCTAGCAAGGGACAATCTTTGCTGTTGTCCCCCTGACAGCTCTTTTGCTTCTCTTGATAGTAGCTCTGTTGAAAGTCCTACATAATCCATATATTTCTGTGGATTTTCTAGCTTTTCCCCTTTTAATGTGGCAGGAAGAGCTAGATTTTGTAGTGCCGTTCCTGACATCATCGGTGCTGCCTGAAAAGCGATTCCTACTTTACGCCGTAACTCCTGAATATCCCAATCCCTGATTTCTCGGCCTGCAATGTAGATCTGCCCTTCATCGGGTGTTTGCAGCAAATTACACAGCGAGATGATCGTGCTTTTTCCTGAACCAGATGGTCCAATTATCGTTAGGATCGACCCCTTCTCAACTTTCCCGCTGATCCCATTTAACACTTGAAGGGTTTCTCCTTGTTGTTGAAACGTTTTACTAACATTTACAAATTCGACTTCTGGAAATTCTAACTTATGTTCATTTTCTAGTTTTCCCATAAATTCTCACTTCTTTGCTTTTTTAAGATTATTCCACGTTCTTCGTGGACATATGTATATGTTCATTTTAGCATTTCTAAATAAGAATTGGGTTTTATTACTGGTTGATCTTGGCAAAATTTCTTGAATCTATCGAAATTTAGTTACCATTTGACCGCTTAAGGTGCTAAAAGTCATTCAGAAAATGGAATTTTACTGCTATCTTCTCCTTTCTCCAACACTCGATCAATCTTATCGACAAACATTTGATAAACCTTTTTCTTTTCTTCTAAATCCTTTATTGATTCTTTTAATTCGTTAAATTTCTTTTCAAAAGGCTTTTGATACTGCTCTCTAATATTTCGAATCATTTCCTCATTCATCGTTGATTGGACAACCTGCTTCGTGATGTTATATTTATAGTTGTACACCTGTAGTTCACTTCTCGTCTCTTCATATTCTTGGTCGATTCCATCTAAATTCGAGTATATTTCCTTTTTCCATTCATGTAATGCCTTTTCAACATATGAATCCATCCCTAATCCCCTTTTTCCATACAATATTTTTAGATTTTTACTTTCATTGTATCAAGCCTCTATTTCAGTTTCTTTTCGATAGATTACAATCGTTGTGTTTATATTAAGCTCTTTTCTCAAACTTTGTTGCTTTTGGATAGAAAAAAACTGATTCTCCTTGTATCCACGTTAATATTGGATTTTATTTTTGAGAAAAGAGCTGCAAATTTTATACAAAGACACAAAATTGCTAATTGCTACGTTAAAATCGGCCTTTGGATTTTAACAACAAACTCTACGAAAATAGCCTTATAGTAAAAAAGCCAACTATTTGTCATAATAGTTAGCTTTTTTAACTATATACATGAACCATCGATTACTTTGATGGTTCATTATGCTGTAAAAACTTTTGAACTCGTTCTGCAGCTTGCGCTAGTTTTTCTGAAGGTTGAACGAGGGCCATTCGGACGTACCCCTCACCTTGTCCACCAAAGGCATCACCTGGTACAACAGCAACACCAGCTTTTTCAATGAGTTCAAAAGCAAATTGGCGAGACGTCCAACCAGCAGGGATTTTTGCCCAAACAAACATGGTCGCTGGTGATTTTGACACTTTCCATCCGCCCTTTTCCAAACCAGAAAGTAACGTATCACGACGCTTTTCGTATTCTTCAACCTGTTCTTTTAGAATTCGTATAATCGGATGTAAGTGCAGCGACAGCCGCCATTTGAATCGGATAAAACACGCCATAATCAATATTAGACTTGAATGAAGCAAGAATACGAAGGGCATCCTTATTACCGACTGCATAACCGATTCGACATCCTGCCATATTGAATGTTTTTGAAAGTGAATTCAATTCAATCCCTACTTCTTTTGCCCCTTTAACAGACATAAAACTCAGTTGTGGATTTCCATCCCAAATTAATTCCGAGTAAGCAAAATCATGGACCACTAGAATACTGTTCTTTTTCGCAAATGCGACCACTTCTTCAAAAAATGTTTTACTCGCTAAAGCAGTAGTCGGATTGCTTGGATAACTGATGATCATCATTTTCGTTTTTTGTAAAACTTCTTGTGGAATTTCATCTAATTGTGGTAAAAATCCATTTTGTTCTAATAACGGCATAGGATAAATGACCCCACCGGCAATGGTGACACTATGTTCATAGATGGGGTAACCTGGATCTGGAACAAGTACATAATCACCAGGGTCGATGATCGCTGTTGCCAAATGGGAAAGTCCATCTTGAGAACCCATTAATTGTAATACTTCATCTTCCGAATTGATTTCAACATGATAACGGTGTTTGTAAAAGTACTGTACCGCTTGATTGAATTCATCGATTCCCTTTAATGTATACCCATATTTTGTTGTATCTTTACTATACTTTACAAGCGTATCCACTACATAACTTGGCGGCGGCATATCAGGGCTACCTACACTTAAGTCAATCACATCGATACCTTTATTGATTGCCTCTCGCTTTTTCTGTGCTAACTCTGTAAAAATACTAGTTGCCATTTTTTGTACTTTCTTTGAAGCTATAACTTCCATCTCAGATACACCCACTTTTTCTATTTCAATCACGAATATTTTATATAAATTTTACCATAATAAAAGAAAGTATCCTGAAATTTTGTAAATATCATGTCTATGTAATTTTCTACTATTTTTATTGACAATCCTCATAAAACGCTAGTATAATTTATCTCGAATTAAAAATACATTATTTAAAGCAATCGATATATTCATCTGTAAAAGACATTTTTTTCATATATAGTAACTGATAAAAGGAGAGATTAGGATGTTAAGAAAAATAGATCACACTAGAATGGGTAGTAGTAATCTCGGCTGGCTTCAAAGTATTTTTCACTTTTCTTTCTCACAATATTACAATCCAGAGAATATTAATTTCGGCGTTTTAAGAGTGATTAATGATGATCAAATTGCACCTGGTACAGGTTTTGATCCTCACCCACACCGTGATATGGAGATCATTTCTTATGTAGTAGATGGAGAATTAACACACGCGGATAGTATGGGAAATCAAAGAACCGTGAAACGCGGACATGTGCAATACATGAGTGCAGGTACAGGGGTGGTACACAGCGAACACAATCGTTCTGCAAACCCATTAAGAATGCTGCAAATTTGGATTTTCCCTGATAAACAAGGGTATGCACCTAATTATGGGGATTTCCTTTTTGATTGGGACGATCGTAAAAATCAATGGCTTCATATGGTATCCAATAAAGTGCGGCGATGCTCCAGTCAAAGTGAATCAAGATGTTAATTTCTATTCTCTTGAACTTGAAAAAGATGGTGAAATCAGCTTCCCTGTAAAAGAAGGAAGACAAGCCTATTTAGTTCAAATTGAAGGAAATTCGAACATAAATGACGTTTCTTTAACTGCAAGAGACGGACTAGAGATCGTGGAAGAAGAAATTGAAATTAAAGCTGTTGAGACTTCTCATATTTTAGTGATTGAGATGCAGAAAGAGGCATAATCGTGAATGAACAGGGACGATTTAATTTAAGATCGTCCCTGTTTTTCTTATGTACTTTTTAAAGGGGAACGATTCCACAGAATTATCATATTTCAAGATTGGTATCTTCATGCTTCGGATTTATACCACCAACCAACTCTCAGCATGCTCGATAAATTTCTTAGTAATTAAAGACTGAGTTCGATTTATATGGTAAACAAGATAAAAATACCGTTCAAGATTGAAATCATCTAGGGTGTACATGTTGATTAAATGTCGGTCGGCATATTGTTTCGCAGCGAATTCTGAAATAATTGAAATGCCAAGTCCCTCTTTAACAAACTGTATTAAGCTTTGACTATTATCAGTAAAAGCAACAATATTTAACCTATTTTTAGAAATATGCCTTTCTCGTATATATTGTTCGACCATTGAATTGGTACCAGAGTCAGCATTTCTCATAACATACGGATATTGTAAAGTATCTACCAAACGGATTGGACTAGTGAGTTCCATCTCATAAGGTGTGATCAGAACTAGTTTTTCCTTTAAAAGTGGAATATAGTGTAATTTATCATTCTGATATTTTTCCCCTAATAGCCCAAAGTCGACCGTCCCATTTAATACCTTTTCAGCGACTATTTTGGAAGATGTTTGTTTTACATCAAACGTTACATGTTGGTTTTCTTTTCTAAACCTCTTGATCATTTTTGGGATCATGAAGTGGCCTGGAACAGAACTAGCGGCAATTCGTATATTCCCTTTTATATCTTTTAAACCTTCACTTAAATCCAGTAATGCTTCATCTTTTAACTGGATCAATTTTAATGCCCATTCGTATAAACGCTCACCATATGGAGTGAGAATACTTTCCCTACCAACACGATCAAAAAGAGTTGTATTTAAGGATTTTTCTAATGAGTGGATATGTGAGCTTACTGTTGATTGACTTAAATAAATATCATCTGCTGCTTTTGAAAAACTTTTATGCTCGACTACTTTTGTAAAAACATATAATTGATGCAAATCCATGATTTATTCACACCTCAGTTTTCCTTCATTATCACTGAACCTCATCTAACTAAAAAATCGATTAGTTAAAATCGCTTTATTAGATTATTCTATAAAACTTATGCTTGAAATACAATTTTTGAGTATAAAGTTCACATTAATGTCATATTAGTGGGGTGATTAGATTGATAATGAAGTGAGGTGATTTCTATGTACTATTATCCTCGAAATAAGGATTTCCCCCATGCAGCACAAGTACCTAATAGAAAGGTACCAATCAATATGTTGACTGTTCAGGGTGAGGGGAAAATCAATGTTAGACCGGATCAAGCAAAGATTACATTGGGAGTAGTTACAGAGAACATAGATGTTCAAACAGCTCAACAAGAAAATGCAACAATCTCTAACTCAGTCATACAAGCGCTACAACAACTTGGCATTGAGGAAACATCGATAAGAACAACGTCTTATACGGTTTTTCCTCGATATGATTACATTGAAGGAAAGTCGATTCTAAGAGGATATGAAGTGGAGCATCAGCTTGAGATACTCATCAAAAATCTTGAAATTATTGGGATCGTTTATGAAACAGCCATCGGTCACGGAGCCAATCGAAGTGGTGGCATTGTATTCATTGTTTCAAATCAAGATCTTTTTTATCAGGAAGCCTTAAAAAGAGCCCTTCAAAATGGACTAGAAAAAGCAACTACGATCGCCAACAGTATTCATGCGAGATTAAACACAATCCCTATAAAAGTAACCGAACAAGGTCTTCCACAAGAAAAGATGAGCCGAGTTCTCTCTACTCAGGTTGCATCATTAACAACAGACGAAACGCCTCCGATTCAAACAGGAGAAACGACCATTACTGCTATCGTAAACGTTGTTTATTCCTATGAATAAGAAAGTTTACTTAATGATAAACGGATCTTGTTTCGCGTCTTCCAAACTCATTTTTTCAAGTTCTAATTTCATTTTTTCTGTTTCAAGCAAATAAGTTTTGATTTTTTAATTCTTCCAGTCTGACTTCTTCCTTAACGGTATCGAGGTTAATTTTTGCCTTTTGTTTTGAATGTTCCGTTACAATCGCAATAATCGGAATCAAGAAAATCATAATAACAGCGGTCATACCAATCATCATCATAAAACACCTCTTATTCAACTTATTTTCTTAATTATATAACAATTCTAGACCAGTTGTAATTGCCCTTTCCAAAGAATAATGATAAACAGGAGTATATCCGCTAAGAATACTCCTGTTTATCATTATTCTTTTTATATTCTCATAGTATTTAGTGTTTACTAGATTCAATATATACTTTCATTTATAGAGATACTTCGGTTTACTTTAGGACTTGTTCTACAAGAACTTAAAAAGGGTACAATTATTCTTACATTACTCCTTTTTCTTATCTACCTTAGCAACAGCTACTGCCATCAATTAAAACTAACCGTGTCCCTTCTGTATCTAAAGTTAATTCTTCAGTGCCAGTAACTTGTGAATCGAATGCTACCTGTATTCCGTTAATGATTTCAATCTTATCTGACTCCTTGGGTGGAACTAAGTTCATCGTAAATTGTGACCCACAGCCCCCACCAGCAACAGATGAAATTCGAATCCCTTCCGCACCCTTTTTAGTTAAAAAATTTTCTAAAAGTTGTTTTGCTCCATCGGTGATTTTCATAAAGTTTCTCTCCCTTTTTTTATTTTATAATGCATTAGATTAACGGATATAATCTTTTAGCTTGTCATATCCAACCTTTTCTTCAGGGAACCAAGGAATAATAGCTGTTTTCTCAGCCTTGTTTTCATTCACTTCTTGAATCCATTCCTTTTCTGCCATCGCTTTTCCTTTTAAAATAGGATCGTTCGTATTTGTGGCAGATAGGCTTTGGTTAATCACCCACCACTTTGGATTAATATTTGCTCGCCTTAAATCATCTTGTAATCTTGATGCTTCTAAAATAGGTGTCGCTTCTGCAAGTGTGATAATCACAACAGATGTATCTTTTGGATTTCTAATTTGCGGCAACAGTTTTCTTGCACTTTCTGATACTTCTCCTGTTGATCGTTCGATTTCTTTACTATAAGACTGTGAAGCATCTAATAGTAGTAGGGTATGCCCTGTAGGTGCTGTATCGATAACGACAATCTCATTTTCTGATTTCGCTACCACTTCCGCAAAGGCTTGGAAAACGGCAATTTCCTCTGTACATGGTGATTCTAAATCTTCTTTTAAGTAAGCGAGACCCGCTTCATCCAAGTCTTTGCCTGATTTAGCAATCACGTCAGCTTTATATTTTTCAACTTCTACTTTTGGATTAATGCTGCTAATCGTTAAATTTTGATTGAGATGATCGCGGTGAAATTGGTAGTCTAAGTGTGCTGCCGGATCGGTTGTCGTTAAATGAACACGATGACCTTTTTCTACTAGACCAACTGCTAAGACAGATGCAATGGTTGTTTTGCCTACTCCACCTTTCCCCATTGTGAAAATCAATTTTGTACTGTTAGTTGAAAAATCCTCAATAACCGCTTTTAAGCCTGGGAGATTTACTGAATAATTTTTAGCATCTAACGCAAGATTAGAAACCTCAAATGGTTTAAACAGATTTCGAAGATTTTCCACTCCAGTTAAAGAGTATGAAACATATGGTAATGAGTACGTAATCGTCTCTTTTAAACTTTCTGGTATCTGTTTTAATGCATCTCTTTGCCGACGATAAAACGCTGATGAAATTTCATCCTCTTCATTATGATTCTGAAGAAGACCATTGATAATGAGCATTTGATTCTTGATACCAATTTCCTTCAATTCCCCTGAAGCACGATCTGCTTCTAAAAGCGATGAGACATCTGGTCTTGTAACCAATACTAGTGTTGTTTTAGCTGAATCAGAAAGGGCCGATACTGCATTTGCATAAAGCTCTTTTTTATCTTCCAGACCAGACAATGGTCCTAAACAGGATGCACCGTGCGTACTTTCTTCTAAAAATCCATTCCAGGCAGTTGGTAGTTGTAAAAGTCGTAACGTATGTCCTGTTGGTGCTGTATCAAAAATAATATGATCATATTGATTCACGATTTCACGATTAGTAAGAAACCCCGTAAATTCATCGAATGCAGCAATTTCAACTGTACAAGCACCTGATAATTGTTCTTCCATTGTAGCGACAACTGCTTCTGGAAATTTATCACGATACGGGCCGACAACATTTTCACGATAAGCTTTTGCTGAAGCCTCAGGGTCAATATTGCTCGCAAATAAATTTTCAACACTAGGTATAGCTTTTGGTGTGCTTGTTAACTCGATTCCAAATACATCCTGAAGATTGGAGGCAGGATCTGTGCTAATCAATAGCACTTTTTTTCCACTATCAGCTAATGCTACTGCTGTAGCACATGCTGTGGATGTTTTTCCTACTCCACCTTTTCCAGTTAAAAACAAAAATTGTGTACCAATATGATTCTGACTGAATGATGGGTACATGTTTTTTCCTTCTTTCTAGCTTATTTAAGGTCTTCTAAATCAAATGTAACTCGAGCTTTTGGTTTTTCATTTAGTTCCTCAGGCTTTACCTCAAACCACTGAGCGAATTCTTCATTTGTTGGATAACTTCCTACTTTTTCAACTTGGTCATTAAGTAATACAACTGGTAAAGCATCGGGGCCTTTTTCCTGTAAAACACGAGTGATTTCATCATTTTCTGCAAATTTATCAGGATCACTTGTTAATTGGTATCGTTTAATCGAAAATCCTTTTTGCTCTAAGGAATAAACAGCAGATGCTACTCTAGTTAACTCTGGATCAATACTTGGACCACATACTCCAGTGGAACAGCACATTGCCGGATCAAAAATTTCTACTTTATTCATCGTTAAAACCTCCAATATATTATTAAATAAGCATTTGCTTATCTATTGACTTTAAAGAAAACCAAGAGATCACTCTCTCGGATATTTATTTACTTACCAGTTTCAGCAAAACGTTTGATTCTTTCACCAATTTCATCACGAACACGCTCAAAAAACGCCCACTTTTCTTCGTCTGTTCCTTCCGCTTTCGCTGGGTCATCAAATCCCCAGTGTTCACGTTTAACTTTAGGTGGTGTAACTGGACATTTATCTGCAGCATCACCACATAAAGTAACCACTAAATCCGCATTGTTTAAATTTTCAGGGTCGATAATATCTGATGTATGATTTGAAATATCAATACCAGCTTCATTCATGGCTTTTACTGCATTTGGGTTTAATCCATGTGCTTCAATCCCAGCACTTCTTACTTCCCATTCATCACTTAAATATTTTTTTGCCCAGCCTTCTGCCATTTGGCTACGGCATGAATTACCTGTACATAAGAAGTAAAGCGTTTTTTTAGACATATTTATTTCTCCTTTTTCAATTATATAGATGCTATGGTTAGACAATATCGCTATGTTTCCTAAAAAGAGAATCAATAATGTCATCATATGAACATATTTATTAACAATTACATTTAACAATTGAAATTTCATCTAAATAATCAATAATTGACTGAATATAAGGTGGCAGACTATCATTTAAGCGATAGTGCTTCCATGTTCCTGCAGGTCTTTCAACAATGATTTCTGCTTCTTTTAACTTTTTGAATTGTTGACTAACAGCTGGCTGAGAAACCTGTAATACTTCAACAAAGTCACAAGCACACATTTCCCCTTTTTTAAGACATGCCAACAACTTTAAACGATTTAGATCACTTACAGCTTTTAACTGCTTCGCCATCAGTTCTAATTTATCCAAAAGAGTCATCCCCATTCTTAAATAATCAAATCCTTATATAACACTTTACTTATATTATAACTGTATATGACTATTTTTCAACAGTTCAGAAAATTAAGAAGGAGAAATATTAATTTTTAAAATACAATTAAAGTAATATATAGACCTAATAATGTAATAAATAGAATTGGAATTGTTAATACAATACCTGTTTTAAAATAAGTTCCCCATGAAATTTTAACTCCTTTTTGAGATAAGACATGGAGCCATACTAATGTTGCAAGTGAACCAATTGGTGTGATTTTTGGACCTAAGTCAGAACCAATGACATTGGCATAAATAAGTGCTTCTCTAATAACACCAGAAGTATTTGTTTCTGCAATTGCTAATGCATCAATCATGACTGTTGGCATATTATTCATTATGGATGATAGGAAAGCTGCAATGAAGCCCATTCCCATCGTCGCAACAAATAACCCTTGTTCAGCAAGCGTATTGAATGACAGCCTAGCTAATGAAGCTGTTAGTCCATGCATTTCCTAATCCATAAACAACAACATACATACCAATTGAGAAAAATACAATATTCCACGGTGCACCCTTTAATAACTGCTTTTGTATTAACAGCATTACTTCTTCTTGCCATCAATAAAAAGAAAATTGCTATTATTCCAGCAACAATGGAAACAGGAACATTGAATGAATTCACTCGTAAAGTAACCAACAACTAATATCCCAAGTACATACCATGAAAGACGAAACATTTTTATATCTTTAATTGCTTCTTTTGGTTCCTTTAGTTTAGATAAATCATATGTTTTGGGATACTTTTTCTAAAATAAATTAATAATACGGTAATCGTTGCAATCAGTGAAAATATGTTAGGAATAATCATTCTTGAAGCATATTCCACAAATCCAATATCAAAGAAATCTGCTGATACAATGTTAACTAAGTTACTAACTACAAATGGTAGTGAAGTTGTATCGGCAATAAACCCACTTGCCATAATAAATGGGAAGATCATTTTTTCTTTAAAATTTAAATTACGAACCATTGCAAGAACAATCGGTGTCAAAATTAATGCTGCACCATCATTTGCAAAAAAAGCAGCAACAATTGCACCTAAAATACTTACATAGACGAACATTTTAATCCCATTACCTTTTGCAGCTCTTGCCATATGTAATGCTGCCCATTCAAATAATCCAATTTCATCTAAAATTAATGAAATAAGAATAATTGCAACAAAAGATAATGTTGCATTCCAAGTAATGTCTATTACTTCTATGACATCACTAAATCCGACTACTCCTACTAATAAGGCTATAATAGCTCCACCACAAGCAGACCAACCGATATTTAACCCTTTTGGCTGCCATATGACTAAGATAAGTGTTACTAAAAAAATCATTGATGCTAATATTGCTGTTGTCACAATACTAACCTCCATTATTCACACGAGATGTAATCCCTGTTCTTCTAATTCTTGTTTTTGCACAACAATACCTACGAGACTCAACCAAATATTATAGTATAATATTCAGCGTATATAACTATTCGCTTATATAATATTAT
>CAVPUE010000009.1:0-100000 GCA_963708895.1 uncultured Bacillaceae bacterium
ATTTTAACGTAGAAAAAGTTATTTTGTGCATTCGAATTAAATTTGCAGCTCTTTTCTCAAAAATAAACGGCAATTTCAACATGAAACCAATAACAATTAGCTTTTTTCCTCTCCAAAAGCAACAAAGTTTGAGAAAAGAGCCTTATCAAAGGCTGTTTTCGTAAAGTTTGTTGTTAAAATCTAAAGGCCGATTTTAACGTAGAAAAAGCTATTTTGTGCATTCGAATTAAATTTGCAGCTCTTTTTCAAAAATAAACGGCAATTTCAACATGAAACCAATAACAATTAGCCTTTTTCCTCTCCAAAAGCAACAAAGTTTGAGAAAAGAGTCTTATCAAACTAAATGTGAGCTCACGATAAATGTAGCTTCAGTTTTTTCCTTAACCTCTTCTAAAGTAACACCTTCTTGAAGTTCTTCAAGAACGAGTCCTTCTTCCGTTACACGGAAAACAGCTAATTCGGTTACAATTACATCAACAACACCTTTACCGGTTAAAGGTAATGTACATTGCTCTAATATTTTGGAGGCACCTTTTTTTGTACAATGTTCCATGGCTACAATGACCTTTTTTGCACCTGTTACAAGGTCCATAGCACCTCCCATACCAGGAACCATTTTGCCTGGAACCATCCAGTTGGCGAGATTTCCATGTTTGTCAACTTCAAGTCCACCAAGTACTGTTACATCAACATGACCACCACGGATTAACTCGAATGAAAAGGCACTATCAAAGAAGGCTGCTCCTTGAATGATACCTGCTGGTTGACCTCCAGCATTGACTAGATCTGGATCTTCTGACGTTACAGGACCTAAACCGATATAACCGTTTTCAGATTGAAGAATGACACTTACACCTTCTGGTAAATAATTTGGCACCATTGTTGGAAGCCCAATACCAAGATTAACAACATCCCCGTCTTTCAATTCCTTCGCTACACGGGCTGCAATCTTTTGTTTGACAGTCATTTGTTGAGTGATTAAGGGTCCATTAATGATTACCTCCTTGAACAATAATCTTATCAATTAATATTCCCGGGGTCATCACTTCATCAGGGTCAATTTCTCCTACTTCAACAATATGCTCAACTTCAACGATTACTGTGTCCGCAGCCATTGCCATTATTGGGTTAAAATTGCGTGCAGATCGATGGTAAACTAAGTTTCCAGCCTTATCCGCTTTATAGGCTTTTAGAAGGGCAATATCTGCACGAAGTGGTTTTTCTAATAAATACTCACGACCATCGACAGTAATTTTTTCTTTGCCTTCCTCAACAACTGTACCGACACCAGTTGGAGTTAAAATCCCACCTAGCCCAGATCCACCAGCACGTACACGTTCAGCTAATGTGCCTTGTGGAACTAACTCAACGTCCAATTCACCTGATATCATTTGTCTACCTGTTTCAGGATTTGTGCCAATATGCGATGTAATGACTTTTTTACACTTTTTTTTAACAACTAACGGTCCTACTCCAGATCCAATGAAAGCGGTATCATTAGCAATCAAAGTAATATCCTTTACATCAGCCTTCTCAATCGCATTTACAAGCGTTTCTGGCGTACCAATCCCCATAAAGCCACCAGCCATTACGATCATGCCATCCTTAAAAATGGATGAAACTTCCTCCATTGAAATGACCTTACTCATTTCAGAGCACCTCCAATAAGATGAATTACTATTCTTCATTATGATTACGACAATTGTTGTTGCAAGTTTTGTGCCAACTTTATCTTTTAACGGAAAAATAGTATTTCTTATATTGATTTTCCTTTATAAAAACCCTTTAATTCATGCGATTGCTTCATAGTTTAATAGGTAAAAAGCTGCAAAACTTCCTTGTACCTACTACAAAATAAAGTGGATTAATCACTAAAATCGAGTGGACACTTCTACTTTTTGTACAGTTATACTTACACTTTGAATTTTTCACTTATTTAAGTGTAAGAATTTTCTTACACTTAAATACTCACAAGGTAAAAAGTGTCCATTTTTACGTACACTTATTGCTTACAAGTACAAAATGGAGAGAATGTCGTTTAGTATTAGAAACATAAAAAGGATATATCTGTTAAGAACATACCCTTTTGTGTATAAACTATAAACCATATTTATTCATTTTTTCATAAAGAGTCGTTCGACTTATTCCGAGTACTCTTGCTGTTTCGGATTTATTACCGTTCATTAATTCTAAATAATTGATAATGGTATGTCGTTCGGTTTCCTCTATCACTTCATTTAAAGTAAGAGTCGATGATGGACTTTTATAACCTCTAATTTCTTCAGGTAGATGGTCTGAGGTAATCATTTCAGCTTCATCCACCAAATTTAAAGCCCGTTCGATTGAATTTTCCAGCTCACGAATGTTACCAGGCCATGAATAGGAATTCAGCAATCTTAGTGCTCTGTCACTGATTCCTTCTATTTGCTTATTCATTAACTTCTGGTATTTTCTGAGAAAATGATGAACGAGCTTAGGTATATCTTCAGAGCGTTCACTTAATTTCGGAACTACGATCGTCATCACCTTTAAACGATAGTATAAATCAAGCCGGAATTCACCTTTCTCAACCATTTCCTCGAGGTTCCGGTTTGTTGCCGCAATGATTCTGACATCAATGGGGATGCTCCTAGTTGAGCCAACTCGTTCAACTTCCCTTTCTTGCAAAACGCGCAGTAATTTTACCTGCATATGCAGAGGCAATTCACCAATTTCGTCTAGAAAGATCGTTCCACCATCAGCTGCTTCAAACTTCCCAACTTTACCACCCTTTTTAGCCCCTGTGAATGAGCCCTCTTCATAGCCAAACAGTTCAGATTCTAATAACTCTGCAGGAATCGCAGCACAATTGACCTTGATAAAAACACCCATAGAACGTTTACTGTCATTATGAATCGAATGTGCAAATAATTCCTTCCCCGTTCCGCTCTCACCAAGGAGCAATACATTGGAATCACTTTTAGCTGTTTTTCTCGCTTGGTCTTTCGCATCAAGAAAAGTGGGACTATTTCCTATCAAGCTATCAAAGGTATAAGTGGCTTTGTTTCTTTCCCTAAATTCACCTTTATACCTACTTAGCTCTTTTTCAAGGGATTGAACCCTTTTCGTCAGTGAATTTAACTGTTCAAGATTTTTAAAAAGTACCTTTCCCACAACTCCAACTATTTTTCCATCTTTAATAATAGGTACGCGTGTTGCAATCATATAATTCCCGTTAATCTTTTGTAGTTGTGCGACTTCTTCTTTACCTGTTTGAGCGACAATATGCATACGGGTATTTTCAATAACCTCAGTTACATGTTTACCAATTGAGCTTTCTTGGTCAACGCCAAGGAATTCTGCATAAGGACGGTTTAACATTTGAACCATTCCATCTTTATCAATCACCACTAGGCCGTCATAGGTATAATCAAAGAGATCTTTTGTCACTTCAAATAGAATCGTTTTCTCTTCCATAACAACCTAAAATCCCCCTTACCACTAAACATTGTGTAAGTATTATAACATATTTAAAGATTCGGAAATCTACATCCCCTGACTATTGCGCCTGTTTCAAATCAAAATAGTAGACAAAAATCCATAATAAAAACAGCAGAAGGTCTGCTGTCTTATAGATTTTTACTATTAATCTTCTCTCCTACCTTTAAAAAACCAATGGCTATGCGGTCGATCACGAGGAGTTAAATTGATGATGAAATATCCAATAATTAATAGTAATATGACAATTGAATAAAATAACGTATGTAAAGGGTCAGAATGATCAACAATAATCAACCTAATCATTGCTGTAATACCAATATAAATAAAATATCGCAATGGAAAATGATAATCCTCTTCAAAATATTTCACAATCATGGTGATAAATTCAAAATATAAAAAGAAGATTAATATATTTTCCAAAAAAACAATATAATTTTGGTGAGAATAGTTAAATAATAACGGTAAAAACAAAATTAATTCCTTAATCAATAAAAAGGATAAAATAACAGCTAAAAGGACGAGTACTATATTTAGAAAAAACTGAAAGACTTTCGGAATAACTTCCTTAATATAATTTTCCACTTATGCTTAACTCCTCACATGTTTGTATAAAACATAGTAACATCTTCAATGCTCTATGAAATAAATATAACATGTATCGAAATAAAATTTTTATTATTATATAAAAAAACGACTGAAAGAGGATCTTTCAATCGTTTTTATCTATATTAGAAATTATTTAAGAATAAACGGAATACATCTGCTGCTCCGATAAAGGTCCCAATTGAACTTCCTAGATTGGCCAATACAACAACAAGGAGAATTCTTGTTACTTTATTGTTCCAAAATCCCTTTACAGACCGAACATCATCTGAAAGGCTTTCAAAATCACTAACATGTGGCTTCCGAACAAGTGCCTGGACAAAGCCTGTAAACCAGCCAGCTGCTGTTACTGGATCAAGAGCAGTAATTGGTGCTGCAACAAATGCGGTCAGAATTGTCAGCGGATGACCAAATGCAATGGCCGTTCCAAGGGCTGAAAGCGATCCATGCCATAAAAACCAGCTGATGGTTTGCTGAAGCCCAGCGGATGGATTGTTATAAAAGGTATAGGCAATCATCATAATAATGAAAAGCGGAATCACCCAACCAATGATTTTCGGAACCTTTGACTTTGGCGGAAGCTTCGTAATCGCCGAAAGATCATGATCCTCATATATTTCTTTTTTGATTCCTGGAACATGAGCTGCCCCTAAAACAGCAACAACCTTTTGTCCTGGCGCCTCTTTAATTTTTTGTGATAAGTATTGATCACGTTCATCAATAAGAGGAGTTTTTAGTTTTGGAAAATGTTCAGTGAAATCACTAAGAATGGAATCTAACATATCCTGGGATTTCATTTTCTCTAGTTCTTCCTCTGTTATTTTGTCATTGCTAAAAATACTCAAGATAATTTGTGCAATCAGCTGTGATTTTCCCCAGAAACTCACATTATGCCAGATTCTAGAGAAGGTTATTTGAATATTACGATCCGCTAATACTAGATTGGCGCCTACTTCCTTAGCTGATTCTATTCCTTGAATCATTTCCTGACCAGCATTAATTCCTAACTGGCTTGCCATTCTTTTTTGAAAAGAAGATAGAGCTAAATTCACAAGTAGAACAGCTGCCTTCCTTTCCTTAATCACCTTAAAAATATCCATATCTCTCCACTTATCACCATCTGTGATGGATTGATACCTTTGTTCATCTAACTCAATACAAACTGAATCAGGTCTTTCTAATTCAATCACTTCTTTTACTTGCTCTGCACTTTGCTTTGAGACATGTGCCGTTCCAATTAAAATGATTTCTTTACCTTCTACATTTAATCTCGTAATATTTGCTGTTTCTTCAGACATGGATTACCTTCCTTTAATGTTCCTACTAAATAATAATTATGGTTATTTATCCATAATAACCTACAATTACATGAATATAAAATATCTTCTTCTTTAAAAGTCTGTAAATTTTAGAAATTAAGGGCCCTTTGTCAAAAAAAAGAACCATATCCTGTGATATAGTTCTTCATTCAACTCTTAATCTCTAACTTGAAAACGTTGTGTCATCGCCCAAAGGGACTGGGACAACTGATTTAGCTTTAGGCCAATTTCATCTGTACTTTCCATTTGCGTAATTTGATTTTCACTTGAAATAAGCATATCTTCAGCACTAGCTAATGTCTCTTGAGAAACCGATATGAAATGATCAGCACTTTGTTCAAGATTGGGTAGTATGCCCTTCAAGTCTTTCAGTTCACCTTGTATCCTTTGAAGTCTTTCACTTACTTCAGATATTTCCTGCATCAGTTCATCAAAGGAAATTTTTGATTCATTTGCCATTTGTAGGTTATTTTTAATTTTGCTAAGCATTTGTTCAAATTCCTGCGAAGCCCCAATCGCGATGTTCTCCATATTTAAAACAGAGTTGGATATTTGCTCTGTAGCTTTTGTTGATTGTTCAGCAAGATTACGAACTTCCTGAGCCACTACTGCAAATCCTTTACCAGCATCACCTGCACGGGCTGCCTCTATAGAAGCATTAAGAGCAAGTAGTTTTGTCTGTTCTGCAATGCCATTGACTAATCCCACTAAGTTTGTGATCGATAGAGAGTAATCCTTTACTTGCTTCATCGTAGTTGTTAAATTGTCAAAGTCTGTTTCAAATGTATGAATAGTAGAAATTAATCCATCCATGCTTCTCTCCCCGCGTTTTGCAGAGTGATTCATATTGTTTGAGCGATCAAAGACAATATCCATATTATTCATCATATCTTCAATCTTATATTTCATTTCTCTAAAGCTTGTAGCACTATCCTCTGAACTGCTTGCTGTTTGCTCTGCCCCTTGTTTCACAACATTAATGGCTGAGACTAATTCCTGACTAGATGTTAGCGCATTTCCTGAAGCTTGTTTTAAATCTGCACCTTTATTTTCTAAATCCTCTGTTGTTTCCTTAAGCTCGTGTAACATTTCATTCATATGATTAATCATGGCATTATAACTTTTATGCAAAGAAACCATTTCAGGTATGGTTGTTTTGATATCAATCGAATGCTGAAAATCCCCATCACGTACACTTCGCATATTATCTCGAAGGATATTGATTGGTTTAATCAAAGTTCTTACAAAAAGAATAATTACAATAACCGTCACAATAATGCTCAAAATAATGAAGGCTAAGGTGAAATAAGCCATTCCATTAACAGGTTCCATATAGGAATTCGTAGGGATCAGCAATACGTATGTGCCGCCAATTTCACTCATTTTTTGAAATGTAATCGTATAGTCTTTTCCCTGAATATTCTCATGGAACACACCATTATTAGTTTCGATTATTTTTTCAACTGTTTTTTGCGGAATATCTGGCAGTGAATCTTTACTTACCTTGAATGGAGTTACCTTTTTGTCAGTAATATAGAAAAAGTCGGACAGTATTCCATCTGATTCTAGCGTTTCTTGTTGCTGTCTTACATTGGCATCAAGTTGCTGCATAAAATAGTCTTCATCACTTACGTAAACAAACTTTAAATTTTCTGCAATATACCCCATTAACTCTGTTTCTCTTTGTAATCTATTTTCGATGGATTCCATCGTCAAATCTCTAGCCTTTAGGTACGAACTACTCCCCACTATAAAAACAGAAATAACAATCAAGGAAACAAATAAGATCAATAAACGGCTGCTCAAGTTTACCTTTTCTGTCCACTTAGCAAAAAAATGCCCCTTTTCCTTCTCTTTGCTTCTAGATTTGGGCTTCTGCTGCTTTTTTTTACGAAATGATTTTATTTTCAATACAAATACCTCCGACCCAATACTATTTTCCTATAATGAATTATACAGTTTAATTATTAATTTATTGTAAAGATATAATAAAGTTGGCCTTATTTTATACGGTAATTTTCTATATCCCTAATGCAATTGAAAATTAACAATAAAATAGTTCCCTATATCTTATATAGTAATGGAACCGATATCTTCCACTAGGCATATTCTACATGAAGCGACCGAGTTTTACTTTAGTGTGAGGAGTGTTTATGATGGGGATTGAATTAACATTAGTCCATTGGATTTACTTTGCGTTTATTTTACTTATTATCGGTTTTATGGTCAAAAGATTAGATACCACGATACTATGTATCATTGGCATCTTCCTCATTGCCATGGTCTCGAGCGGTTCATTAACAAAATCAATAATGAGTATTTTTTCAAGCTTCGTCTTTGCTATTTCAGAACTGCTACCGACCATTCTAATTATCTCGATGATTGTTGCCATGAGTAAAACGTTAACCCAAACAGGGATAAACGATGTGATGATTGCCCCATTTGCTAAATTGATTCGCACCCCTACACTTGCTTATTGGATCATTGGTCTATTAATGATGGTCATTTCCTTCTTTTTCTGGCCATCTCCTGCCGTTGCCCTAATTGGGGCGGTTCTTCTTCCCGTAGCCATTCGAGCAGGGCTTCCCGCTCTAGGTGTTGCAATTTCTATGAATTTATTTGGTCATGGGATTGCCTTATCAGGGGACTTTATTATCCAGGCGGCCCCGAAACTAACAGCTGATGCCGCCGGATTACCTGTAAATGAAGTGATTTCTGCCAGTATTCCCCTTGTTATCGTGATGGGTGTCGTCACGACAACTGTTGCTTTCCTTTTCTTAAAAAGGGATTTGAAAAAGGGAACACTACAAAATGTTGCCGCATTTGACGGCGATATTGAAACCATTGAAAAGGTTGATGTCTTAACTTCTAATCAGAAAAAATGGTTTGCGTTATTAATCCCTATTCTTTTTGTTCTCGACGTTGTAGCTATGTTTATCTTTAACCTTCAAGGTGGCGATGCAACAGCTTTAGTAGGAGGGACTGCAATCCTTATTTTCCTGCTTATTAATATGACAGGGTTTAAAGTAAAAGGATTATCCAAAACGACGAGAAGGATCATTGATGGCTTCCAGTTTGGATTTAAAGTATTTGGTCCTGTTATCCCGATTGCTGCCTTCTTTTATTTAGGCGATGCTGGTTTTACCACGATTATCGGAGATTTTCTCCCTGAAGTATCAAATGGGATTGTCAATGATCTCGGGATTGCATTAGCAAGTGTTGTTCCTTTAACAGCAGAGATTGGCGCAATCACCTTAACCATTGTTGGAGCAATAACGGGCTTAGACGGCTCTGGATTTTCCGGAATTTCTCTAGCAGGTTCAATCGCTAACTTATTTTCCCACTCGATCGGTGAAGGTGCTGCAACATTGACAGCCCTCGGCCAAATTTCTGCTATTTGGGTAGGTGGGGGAACCCTTATTCCTTGGGCTCTGATTCCTGCAGCTGCGATTTGTAATGTAAGTCCATTTGAACTGGCGAGACGCAACCTCTTACCTGTTTGTATTGGGCTAGTCGTTACTACTATTGTTGCGATGTTTCTTATTTAATTGATATCCTAAGGCTGTTTTCGTAAAGTTTGTTGTTAAAATCTAAAGGCCGATTTTAACGTAGAAATGAGCTATTTTGTGCATTCGTAATTAAATTTGCAGCTCTTTTCTCAAAAATAATAAAGCTAATGTCAACATGAAAACAAGGACAATCAGCTCTTTTTTATCTCACCAAAAGCAACAAAGTTTGAGAAAAGAGCCTATTTAATTGATATCCTAAAGAGGAAAAGAGCATCACCTTTAATCCAGGGATGCTCTTTTCTTCTTTATTCTTCAACATTTACAACCATGTCGCTAACCTCTGGTACTTCCTCAATTAAGCCCGTTTCTTTCAGCCAATTGGAAACCTCTGTCCATGTTTCTTCATTTTGAGTACCAAATGCGACTCCATCTTCCTCCATTTTCGGTAGTAACACTTGGAGACTTTCCTTTTCTACCGCTTCCTCTAATGGGAAATTTGCTTGATCTTGATTGTTTAATAAAATCGTAAGGGCTTCATCTGGGTTATCCCTCATAAATTCATATCCCTTTACAGCACCTTTCCAGAAGGATTGAATTGCTTCCTTCTCTTTTTCCCATGTATCATCACTTGTCACAAGCAAAATTTCATTATAGGCAGGAACACCGTAATCTACTGGGTTAAAATAACGGGTTGCAAAACCTTGATGATTTAAAACGGGTACTTCATGGTTAATAAAAGCACCACTCACACCATCAACATTTCCAGTAACAAGAGAAGAATTCAAATCAAAGCCAACATCAAGCAGCTCAACTTTATTGAAATCTCCACCATCATGTTCCACCATCGTTTGAACCATGGCTTCATTTAAAGGGATGCCTGGATATCCTACCTTTTTACCTTCTAAATCCTTTGGTGATTGAATAGAAGAATCGGATGGTAAAACAACATGATTTAAAGGTGATTGTACAATGGCTGCAACCGATTTAATCGGAACATTTTCATTGGCTTTCGCCATAATCACATCTGGTTGATAATATAACCCCAAGAGTCACCTTTCCAGCTGCCGCTAGAGTTAGAGGATCTGTTGGACCGGCAGGAAACTGAATATTTACTGCAACCCCTTCTTCTTCAAAATACCCTTTTTCTTGTGCCACATATAAATAACTATGAACAGCATTTGGATACCAATCTAGCATAATACTAACTTCTTTCAAATCTTTAGACTCTTCATTTGTACCTTTATTGCCTGATTCCTCTTGAGTTGTTCCTTGTCCACCACACGCAGCTAACATGAACAGTACGAGTAAACTTATACTTAATTCCTATTAATTTTTTCACAATTATTTTCTCCATTTCAAACATATTTTTTCTAGCCATATGACAAGTAAAAACAAAACAATCCCAACAACCGATAGTAAAACGATTGGAGCAAACACAGCAGCACCATCAAACTGTGTCATCATCCGGCGGCTAAAATAACCAAGACCTGCTTGTGCACCCAGCCATTCTCCAATCGCAGCTCCGATTACACTTACCGTTACGGCTACCTTTAGGCCTGAAAAAATCGATGGTAAGGCAGATGGTACATCCAATTTTAAAAATATATCCTTTTTTGATGCACCCATTGTTAACAGTAATTCCTTTAAGTCCTTATTGGATGACCTCAGGCCGTCAAACGTGCTAACTGTTAACGGAAAAAAGGTAATCAAAAAAGTAACAATCACTTTACTCCAAATCGAGTAGCCAAACCAAACGACAAAGATCGGCGCTAATGCAATCGTTGGAATCGTCTGTGATGCAATGATAATCGGGTAGAAGGTTTTCTCAGCACTTTTACTCATGTACATCCAAACCGCCAAGCCAATACCCACAACAATAGAAATCAAAAGTCCAATCACCATGATTAATAGTGTGGCAGGGAGATGGACTAAGAACAGTACAGACTTTAATTCCCATAACTTCAGCGCTATATCGGTTGGAGAGGGCAGGACAAAGCTTTTATTATAAATCCTTGCCCCTACCTCCCAGACTAGCAAAATAACAAGGATGAAAAGACCAGGGGATAAATATGATTTTGCCTTTTTCATATTTTCACACCTGCCCGCAGCTGCCCGATTAATTGTTCTTTTAACTCTATTACTTCAGGGTGACCCAAATCACGTAGAACTCGAGGCCGACCCAATGGAACCTTTACCTCTTGAATCGTCGTAATTGGTTTTTGCCCCGTGACAAAAATACGATCGGATAGAAATAAGGCTTCATCCACATCATGGGTAATAAACAAAATTGTTTTTTCCATCTTTGTCCACTGCTCTAACAGCCACTCCTGCATCGTTAATCTTGTAATAGCATCTAGTGCACTAAAGGGCTCATCCAAAAGTAAGATATTAGAGCCACTTAAGATTGTTCGTAAAAAAGAAACCCTCTGTTTCATTCCGCCTGATAGGTCACCAGGGAATAGATTTTCTACCCCTTTTAGTCCAAAATCCACTAATAGTTTGCTCACTCTACTCTGTGCTTCTTCTTTTCCAATTCCTTTTATCTCTAAAGGCAGAGTCGCATTATCCATGATCGATCGCCAAGGCATTAACAAATCCTGTTGTGGCATGTATCCAACACTACCTAATCTGTCTGAGGTCATCTCACCATTCATTAAAATGTCTCCGGAATTCGGCTGCTCTAATCCAGTAATGAGACGAAAAATTGTACTTTTCCCAGATCCACTTGGTCCAATAATACTAATAAATTCCCCATCATTGATTTGAAAACTCATATTCTTTAGAATCGATTCTGATTGCGTTTTATCAGATTCGTATTGAAAGTTGACCTTTTGAAACTCTAAAACTGAATTACTCATCTGTCGGCCACATCTCTTGGTGATAGGCCATATCCCAGAACATATATTCAAATCGGGTCGTATTTAAAAAGATTTTTTCCAATTGAACAAGCTCAGACTCTGACTTGCCTTCCGCTAATTTATCTAATAATTCAATACACCACTGTGCAGTTTGACCAAATTCCTCTGAACTATACATTTTAATCCAATCCCCATATAACTCATGATCCTTGGCACCTGGAATTTCCGCTAGCTCTTTCCCAATTTCCCAATAGCTCCATGCGCACGGAAGAAGAGCGGCAACAAGCTCAGCTAGCGTTCCATTTTGACCACAATGAAGCATATAGTGTGTATAAGCTAACGTAATCGGAGAAGGATCTGCTTGCTCTAACTCAGCCTCTGAAATCCCAAAACGGGCTGCATATTGACGGTGAAGAGACATTTCCTCACTCATGGTTGCGTGTAAAAGCTTTGAAAATACAGTCATATCCTCTAAATCAGTGGCTTTCACAGCCCCCAAAGCAAAGAGCTTGGAATAGTCAATCAAATATAAATAATCTTGAATCATATAAAAGCGGAACTTTTCTTGCTCCAGTGTTCCCGCTCCTATTCCTTTAACGAAAGGGTGGGAATGGTTCTTCCGCCAAATTGGTTGTAACTTTTCTAGTAACTGTTCTGAAAACTTCATTTTTTATTAATCTCCTTTTCTATTAAATTAGGCTTTTTTGGATATGACACCATTGATAAATAAAGGTTAAAATGACTTTCGTATATTGAACTAACTGTTGAATAGAAACTTGTTCATTCACAGCATGGGCATGATGCAGGTGCCCAGGTCCATAAATTGCAGCAGGAATTCCTGCATCTCCAAACCAACCGCCATCTGTTACGGATGGAGAAACATCGACAACTGCTTGCTCTTTTACAATATTTTCATGGGCACTCATCAATTGTTGTACCGCTGGATGATTGGGATCAACCTCCAATGAAGGAAAGATCTCACCGCGGTCTTCAATCATCGAAGTGCCACCCCACTCAAAAACGGGTGGATTTTCTTTTAGCCAAGGATCGGCCGCTGCTAATGCAAGAATATGTTCCTCAATTTCCTTCGCTACGCCCTCATATGTTTCATTTGGATAAAAGTGAACTGTAATCCACAATCGGCATTCATCGGCAATAAAGGCTGCATGTCTTCCACCTTCAATAACGGCAGGATTAATCGTATTAGTTCCAAGCGGGAAACCCGGATAGCTTTTCATCACTGCCCAATGTCTTTCAAGCTCCTGCAGACCCCCAATTACTTTGGCCATTTTTTCAATCGCACTTGCCCCAAATAGCTTCCCACCTGCATGAATCATTTCTCTGCGGGTCCCATCGTGAAACGTCTTTTTACTTTTAATCGTAATCCAACCGGTAATAACCCCGCCTTGGCCTTGAATATGTAAATCACTCGTATCGACGACAAGTGCAAAATCGGCATTATAGCCACGCTTGCAGCATTCCAGCGTACCAGCTTCGCCTACTTCTTCACCAATAACAGACTGAAATGTTAAATCACCTGGCAGCTCTATACCTGCTTCATTCAATAATTGAATCGCAAATAACGCTCCTGCTAGACCGCCTTTCATATCAGCTGCCCCTCTACCAATAACTGCATCATCTTGAACAATCGGCTTAAATGGGTCTGTTATCCAGTCTTCATCTTCATTAATTTCTGCGACATCCATATGACCATTAATGATTAAACTCCGATAATGGTCAGATTGGGATCCTTTTAGAACACCTACAACGTTTGGGTCCCCTGGATACACATCCCATTTATCGATTTGAAACCCTTTTTCTTTTAAAAAGGAAGCAACAAAACTTTGTGCTTCTTCGGTGTTTCGAGCCGGAGGAGCTGGTGTTTTATAGGAAATCAGTTCTTTCAATAATTCAATCAGTTCTTCTTGGCGATTATCGATTTGATCTAATAAACGTTGTAATTGACTGTCCATCCCATATTGCATAGATACCTCCTTATATCAATAAAAAAGCCACTTCTTAAATGAAAGAAGTGGCTTTTAATATCGTATTATTTTATTCACAGAATTTAAAACGATCTTAGTTGTCCCACTTTCCTTCGCTAGCATTACCTAGTGCAGGTTCAAGGGTTAAGGCAAATCACCTCTCTCAGCTAATAAAGCACCCCTAGTGTTACGGAATTATTCAATTATCTATACTCATATAATTACACAATTCAAAATTTTAATCAATAGCCTATATTCAAATTGCTATAAGTAACTCTCCCACTATCCATTAACAAGAGTAAAAATAAATAGACCAAACTCCTGGAATAATGATCGTGCCTGTAAAATACAATTGTTAAAGACTTATGCACATTTTGTCCAAGTACCGTTCATTTTTATCCTGAATAGTAGAGCAATAGTTCAAAAAGGAGAGAAGGAAAATGTATACTTTTTTATCTGGTATTGCACTTTTAATAATTGGTTATTTTACATATGGTAAGTTTATTGAAAAACTATTTGGTATTAAGCCAAACCGCCCTACACCTGCTTATGTGAACAGCGATGGCGTTGATTTTGTGCCAATGAATGTTCCAAAAAACGCTTTAATTCAACTTTTGAATATTGCAGGTACAGGACCCGTTTTTGGTCCAATTATGGGGGCCTTATACGGTCCGGTTGCTTTTATTTGGATCGTCATTGGCTGTATTTTTGCTGGTGCAGTCCACGATTATTTAACGGGGATGATTTCAATCCGTAATCGCGGTGCACACCTACCAGAACTCGCTAGCCGTTTTTTAGGAAAAATAATGAAACATGTTGTCAATGGATTCTCTGTATTATTGTTACTATTAGTCGGTACCGTCTTTGTCACGACACCTGCAAGTCTATTACATGTTTTGGTGGATGGTAGAATTGCGATAGGCATCATTATCGCTGCTATTTTTATCTATTATATTCTTGCAACCCTGTTACCAATCGATAAGATAATCGGAAGACTTTACCCTTACTTTGGAGCCCTGCTACTCATTAGTGCTCTCGGAGTTGGAATTGGACTAGTTGTAACAGATGCTCCAATACCTGAATTGTCGTTAACCAATTTTCATCCGGACAATATGCCCATCTTTCCTCTCTTATTTTTCACCATTTCTTGTGGTGCTCTATCCGGATTTCATGCAACACAAACACCGATTATTTCCCGTACAATAAAAAATGAAAGACAAGGTCGTAAAATTTTCTATGGCATGATGATTGCGGAGGGAATCATTGCTATGATCTGGGCTGCTGCTGCTATGAGTTTATTTAATGGTTATCATGGATTAAATGGGATTATCGCTGCCGGTGGGCCTGGTGCGATTGTGAGTGAATCCTCTACTACCCTTCTTGGAGCCATTGGCGGAACATTGGCTGTTCTTGGTGTTGTTGTATTACCGATTACTTCTGGTGATACGGCATTCCGAAGCGCCCGAATGATCATCGCTGAATACCTAAATATTGCGCAAAGAAAGTTCTCTAGCCGCTTATGGATTGCCATTCCTTTATTTGTGACATCTGCTGTCTTAACACAAATGGACTTCAATATTCTTTGGCGATACTTTAACTGGGCCAATCAATCTACTGCTGTTATTGCTCTTTTTGTATGTGCTATGTATTTATATCTTGCACGAAAAAACTACTGGATTGCCCTCATCCCTGGAACCTTTATGCTACTCATGGTCATTACTTACATTTTATATGCACCCATTGGATTTGGATTATCCTTGAACATTTCTTGGATTGGTGGCTTTATCGGAACCGCTATTCTCGTAGCAATTTTCTTCCAAGCAGCGAAAAGAGCTCGTGCTCATCATTTGCCGTTAGAGGAGGATGTTTCTGGTTGGATTTGAAGTGCATAATAAGAAAAGGATTCCAAAAATGTTTCACATGAAACATTTTTGGAATCCCAGCGCTTTATTTAGATTACAAAGTCCCTACAAAACCACCATCGATATTAACAGATGTTTCTGTTACATAGGCAGTCTGCATCTGAAACTAAGCCATCATCAATTTCATCTTCTTCTTCAATTTCTTCCATTTCTTCCCCTTACTCAGGCATTTCATCATCATCTCCACAACCCGCTAAAGAAAACATCGTAGAGAATACCAGGAGAAATAGTAATAAGAACTTCTTCATGGTTTAAATCCTCCTTTTTCATAATTTTTTGGAGATTATGTATCTGATTACAAGGTATCTTTCAAGTCAGATTTTAACAAAGTATTCACATTTTAGAGAAATGCAGTCCCATTTTCTTAATATAATGAAGCTATAGTATTTAATAAATTAGAAAGGTTGTGAACCATGCTCTGTAAAGCTCGCACGGAATCGATTGAGTTACAAATTCTAAGATCTTTAAACTCTCGAATGGCTTTATCCGTCAAGGAGAAGCAACATTATTTCAACCTTAAAAAGGGCTATGACGGAGAATTAATGTTTGATGCACTAACAGAAAGAGGCTGTAGAGGTTTTACCAATCATAGCCGTTACATTAACTATTGCACTCAACACCGTCTTCAGATTATGCTAGAAATAATAAACAAAGCAGTGAATAGGAAGTTCCTGTTCACTGCTCTGTTTGTTACCTTTCAAAGGTGTTTATTCATCATCAATCTCGCCATCACCAATTTCATCTTCTTCTTCGATTTCTTCAATTTCTTCGCATGCTCAGGCATTAATCATAATATACAACCAAAGCAGTGAATAGGAGGTTCCTGTTCACTGCTCTGTTTGTTACCTTTCAAAGGTGTCTATTCATCATCAATCTCGCCATCGCCAATTTCATCTTCTTCTTCGATTTCTTCAATTCCTTCCCCTTCCTCAGGCATTTCATCATCATCTCCACAACCCGCTAAAGAAAACATCGTAGAGAAAACTAAGAGCATGGGTAAAAAGAACTTCTTCATAAACTAAATCCCCCTTTTTCATAATTTTTCCGATTTAATGGTGATTATGTATCCTCTAAGTAAGAATTCATATCAAGACTCTCCAAGCACCTTTTACACCTCATTTGTCACTTCACAATCCTGCGAAACTACATATAAAAGACGAAAAATTTTCTTTATTTGACCTATTGTTTTTTTTATTTCATATTGTTAATATATAGAGGCATGATTTGGAAAGCTAATATTCAATAATCCTGAGTCTTTCCAGCAGATAATTTTGACCACTTCTTTTAAGCAGAAGGTAAGGGCAACGGTGTGCCGGGTCAAATGCCGAATGGCAACTTTAGTTGCCTTATTGATTGAGTTAAAAGCTCAAATTTTATAAGTTGGTTACTTTACAACCAGTGCCTATGCACACAACTTGTGAAACGGTCAATAAGAGTGGTAAAAGTAATTATTTGCTATATAGACTCTGATCAAAAGGATATATTGAATATTAAAAAGCGACTTCCATAATACCTTGGTGTTTTTTTGGACGTACTCGTATGCACACGACTATTTTGTCATGAGCATACTGACGACTTTTTAATATTGAAATTATATCTAAAGCAAGTGTTGTGCGCGGCAAAGCGTTTATTACACTTGCTTTTTTGTGTGTTAATAATTAACAAACGAGGAGATATGAATACATCTTTTTCAGGCAGGTATCCTAAGAAAGAGATTGACTGTATGTGAGTCTGTTATGAGGCTCCTCCTTGTTCGGCAAAATTTGAATTAAGATAGGAGATGTGAAAATGGGAAAAGCACTTATTATCGGGGCTGGTGGCGTGGCTTCAGTTGCTGCTCACAAATGTGTTCAAAACAGCGAGGTATTTGAGGAGATTTGTATTGCAAGCCGTACAAAATCTAAATGTGATGCGTTAAAGGAAAAACTTGATGGTGGAAAAACAAAAATTACAACAGCACAAGTTGATGCAGATAATGTAGATGAATTAATCGCGTTAATCGAAGAAGTAAAGCCAGATATTGTCATGAACTTAGCTTTACCATATCAAGATTTAACGATTATGGACGCTTGTCTTGCAACAAAGACACACTATATGGACACAGCAAACTATGAGCCAGAAGATACAGCAAAATTTGAATATAAATGGCAATGGGCATACCGCGAGCGCTTTGAAGAAGCTGGAATTACGGCTCTTCTAGGAAGTGGATTTGACCCAGGTGTAACAAGCGTATTCTCTGCTTATGCACTTAAACACTACTTTGATGAAATTGAATATATCGATATCCTTGACTGTAACGCAGGAGATCATGGCTATCCTTTTGCAACAAACTTTAACCCGGAAATCAATATTCGCGAAGTTTCCGCAAACGGAAGATACTGGGAAAATGGTAATTGGATCGAAACAAAACCAATGGAAATCAAACGCGTTTATGACTTCCCTGAAATTGGCGAGAAAGACATGTATTTATTATATCATGAGGAACTTGAATCTCTTGCCCAAAACATCACAGGAATTAAACGTATCCGTTTCTTTATGACATTTGGTGAAAGCTATCTAACTCACCTTAAATGTCTTGAAAATGTTGGAATGACATCTATTGAACCGATTGAGTTTGAAGGAAAGCAAATTATTCCCCTTCAATTCTTGAAGGCCGTTCTACCAGATCCATCTTCCCTTGGACCTCGTACAAAAGGAAAAACAAACATTGGTTGTATCTTCAAAGGGAAAAAGGACGGAAAAGATAAAACTTATTATGTTTACAATATTTGTGACCATGAAGCATGTTATAGAGAAGTTGGTTCTCAAGCCGTTTCATACACAACTGGTGTTCCAGCAATGATTGGTGCATCGATGATTTTAACTGGAAAATGGAACAAACCAGGCGTTCACAATATGGAAGAATTTGATCCAGATCCATTCATGGAAGCATTAAATAAATGGGGACTTCCATGGAAGGAAAGCTTCAATCCTGAACTTGTTGATAACGAGCCTATTAAAGAAAGTAATCCGGAGCCTGTACGTTAATGCGTTTTGAAGAGTTACCAACACCATGTTATGTAGTCGATGAAGGTCTTATTGAAAAAAACCTACAAATCCTAGACGGAGTTATGAAACGGACAGGATGTAAGATTATCTTAGCGCAAAAGGCATTTTCCATGACCACGCTGTATCCACTAATTGGAGAGTACTTATGTGGTACAACAGCAAGTGGCTTATATGAAGCACGACTAGGTTATGAGCAAATGGGCAAAGAGAATCATGTCTTTGCCCCCGCTTACCGCGAAGATGAAATAGATGAAATTATTTCCATTTGTGACCATATTATTTTTAACTCCTTCTCACAATTAGAGAAGTTTAAGGAAAAGGCCCTCAAAGCTGGTAAAAAAGTGGGCTTGCGCATTAATCCAGAGTGTTCAACCCAAGTTGGACACGAGATTTATGACCCATGTTCGATTGGGTCACGGTTTGGTGAAACGATCAAGAATTTCCGTCCTGATCTACTTGATGGTGTTTCAGGACTACACTTCCATACACTTTGTCAGCAAAACTCTGATGATTTAGAGACAACTCTTCATGCAGTTGAAGAGAAATTCGGCGAGTGGCTTCCGCAAATGGAATGGATCAACTTTGGCGGCGGTCATCATATTACGAGAGAAGACTATGATATCCCTCGTCTTGAAGCTTGTATTAAAAGAATGCAGGAAAAGTACGGCTTAGAGGTTTATCTTGAGCCAGGAGAGGCTGTTGCTCTTAATGCTGGATATCTCGTTACATCTGTACTTGATATCCATGAAAACTGTATGGAAATTGCCATTCTTGACACATCTGCAACTTGCCATATGCCTGATGTGTTAGAAATGCCCTATCGTCCCCCATTACTCGAGTCAGGCGAAGCAGGAGAAAAACCATACACATATCGACTTGGTGGGCAAACTTGTCTAACTGGTGATATCATTGGCGATTATTCCTTTGATCAACCTTTAAAAAGTGGAGACCGATTAGTATTTGCTGATATGGCTATTTACTCAATGGTAAAAACGACCACTTTTAACGGAATGCCATTACCAACCATTGCCGTTCAAGATCAAGATGGAAATTGTCGCATCGTTTATCAACCTAATTATCAAGATTTTAGGATGAGACTTGCTTAATTATATGACTAACGGAAAAACAGACTCCAACACCCGGAGTCTATTTTTCCATTAGATTCTAATTTTTGCTATTAGATCTTCGGGTTTTGCCCTAAACACTGGATATTCAAAATCATTAAGGTTTATTTTTTCTCCATTATAAGTAAAGCCAATTTTAGGTGAAATCCTTTCCCCTTCAGGACTAACAGCGAATTCTCCTATTTCCTTAATGTCCATTCCCTTTTCTTTCAACCGTTTCAATTCCAAGGGAATATCCTTTATGAGTTTGCTCGCATATTCTTTCCTTCTTACATCATGAATATCAACGATAAGTGTAACAAAATAGAGATATACGGTTTTAGGGCTATCATAATCAAGAATATAGTTCCCTACCTCATCTTCTTCCAGCCTTCCTTCTAAAACCGCTGTATAATCGTCTTTATTCAAAGGAAATAGCCCGTAAATCCCCTTTACACCAGCAGATGTTTTAATAATTTTATAGACTTCAGGGTTTCTATCCATAATTAACCTGATATAAGCTGGAGACACATGCCACTCTTTTGGATAGATTTTATCATTTAATAAAACCATACTTTCAATATCTTCTATTCCCGCTATTATAACTCTTTCTTCTAACCCATCATTATTTAGATTCATTTTCTTTACCTCGACTTAATATATTCCAACTATGTAACAAATCATCTCATATCAATCTATCTATTATAGTGCCCATTCTCATTTAGATTATAAGCTCATCTCCAACTTTTATTATATATATATATTATTGGAGGGTGATAAAATTGTATATACATGTTGTTATCCGTCGATTGTCTTCACCCTAGGGATATTTCATTTCTACTGCCGTTTCCCCAAAAACAAGTGCAACCCAGGCTGGCTTATTATATGAAGCACACGGCAGAATTGCTGACTTAATAGTACTTATGACCTATTAATGGAGGTATCGTAATGGTAAAGGATTATAACCTAGGTGGCATTAGTTACTGGACGTTAGATTATCCCTATCCACAAAACTGGGCATTACTAGACGATAATTTTACAATTAGAAAATATTAATTGAGGCAGCCCAACTAAGTTCAAAGTTAAAAACATTGAACTTAGTTGGCTTAAAAGAAAACACTATATTAGTAGTCATGAATAAAAATACAATGGCACATATATTCC
This sequence comes from uncultured Bacillaceae bacterium, assembly GCA_963708895.1. GTDB lineage: Bacteria > Bacillota > Bacilli > Bacillales > Cytobacillaceae > Bacillus_BD. The sequence goes on from CAVPUE010000009.1 coordinate 20,992, forward strand.
ACAATTCTAATTATTCAGAAAAGTATAATTACCCAAAATAAAGTGTGCAATTTTATCTTTAAGAAGCGAGCTCCTCGAGGGTAAGTTTATAGTGGGAAATATTCCCTATTACATGGAGGAGAGAAGAATCAAGCAAAAGATGATAAAATAGGAATTATATAAAGTTATAAATTGAGTATAAAGGGAGGTTAAACGTGAATATACATCATCCACCTGACTATTCATCTGTCCCACAAGACAATGCTATCTTAGAGAATTACGGGATAAATGAACTAAACTTTGAATCAATAAAAAAGTATCGGGAAAGGTTTTCCGCTCTTAAACCCAATCATCCTTGGAACGGGTTGGAAATGAAGGAGTTTTTATATAAGATCGGTGCGTGGGGAAAGGTACGAAATACGAATAAGGAAGGTTTGACTGTTGCCGGTTTATTAATGTTTAGTGAAGAACGGATTATTACAGAGGTCTTGCCGCAATACTTCCTAGAGTATCGAGAAAACCTGGAGGAAACACTGTTTGAAGATTGGTCGAAGCGCTTTACCTCACAGGATGGAACGTGGTCGGGCAATGTATTTGACTTTTACTTTAAAGCAAGTACGGATATAAGTCATGATTTTCATGCTTTATATCCGAATGATCGTTGGACTCAAGCTGATGGGACTGCCGCTCTATCGTGCTTACATGAATCCCTAATCAATGCATTAGTTCATGCTGATTATTACGGTGAAGGTGGAATTGTCATTGAAAAAGAAATGGATTTATTACGTTTTTCGAATCCAGGTCTTCTCCGTGTCCCTGTAGAACAGGCTCTAGAAGGCAATATAAGCAATCTCCGTAACCCTAATCTCTTTAAAATGTTTATTTTAATTGGACTTTGTAAAAGAACGGGTTCTGGGCTAAAAGGCATCAAAATAACCTGGGCAAGTTATGGAGAGAATGCTTTCGATTTAATCCAAGATCCAACGTCAGAACGTACAATCCTCACTTTATATGCTAAACAAGACGTACTGTATAAAGAACGACCAGAAGAAGTGACAGAAAACAACCTTTCATTATTTCCCAAAGAAGACGAGTTATTTCTAGCGAATTTTGACGATATAGAGAGCTCCTATAATAACGAAACAGACTCCATGAATAGTGAAGTTGAAAATACGAACTCCTATAATAAGGATGATAACTCTATTAATAACGAGTTTAACTCCTATAATAACGAAGATAACTCCATGAATAACGAGTTTAACTCCTATAATAACGTTGATAGCTCCTATAATAACGAAGAGAGCTCCATGAATAGTGAAGTTGAAAATATGAACTCCTATAATAACGTGCAACAGGCAGATATTAGCGAACAGGCAGATATTATCATAAATGATTCAGAAGATGAAGATCACGAAGGAGAAGCAAGCCAATCATTATCACAACTATCACCAAAGGAAATAGAAGAAAAGTTATGGGAAATATCTGAGCTTGCTAGAAGAAAAAAACGATTAGCCCCAGCTGTCATGGAAGAAATAATTGTGAGTCTTTGTGCTCAGAAAACTTTAATGTTAAGAGAATTAGCATATTTATTAGACCGAACTCCTGATGGCTTAAGAAATAACTATTTAGCAAAGTTACTGGATAAAGGAAAGATAAGACTAAAATATCCAAACCAAGTGAATCATCCAAAGCAGGCCTATATCATTGTTAAGCAGAAGGAAAAGTAAAGTCATATCCTTTCATTAATAATAATTATCTGGATAATATAGAAAAGGCTGAAATATACAGATATAAATTGTATATTTCAGCCTTTAATTGAATTTTTATTCATATGTTTCTCAGAAACATATAAAAAACTCACTCAGATCCGATACGATGAACCGTACCATAAGTAAGTGCGGTTTTTAATAAGGACTACCTAGAACGTTGGTTTAATCCTGTTTTAGGTGGTTTATTTTATATGCCAAAATGTGGTCATCGTCTACTACAATACAATCATTTCATTCTGGAACGTAACTACCATAAAGACTTTTATCCTTTATATCATCTATAATTCCAAAGTCGTGAACTAACGGCACTGATTATTCCTCCAATTTCAAAATAACCTTGTTTAAAATCCTTAAAATCATCAATGTGCTTTTCTAAAATCGCTTCTAAAATATCTAACTCTAGTGCTTGATACCCATGAACAGCAATATTTCTGTTAAGTTAGTAGGTTTACCATCGTATATACCTTATGAATTCGGTTAATACAACGTTCAATTGTAGCGACTTTATTTAACATAATATCACACAATGAATTTCTTCCTTTTTATAGAGTATATTAGTCTATGAATCTGTCGAATCCTACTAAACTGTGAATCTACTTCTAGTTTCGTTAGTCCAGATTCGATTATTGCAATCATTGTTAGACAAAAATTACGGCTAAACTGTAAATTATATGGGGATTCTATTCCATATATGCAGGAATTTGATTGATAGTTTTTATAGAATTTATTTTTCCATATGCTAGAATAAAGACAAATCTTGAACGGACTAATAAAAAGGAGATGGTTCATTTGTTGAATATTAACCAATATCGGAGAGAATTTGCAATAACGCTTTTTATCCTTATAAGCCTGATCATCCCATTTGCTGGTTTAAATTACCTGAATATTGAAATTTTTAATATTGGTTTTAACCCGGTTGATTTTATATTAAAGCCATTCATGATCATCCCAGTTACAAGTCTCTTACTAGCATTATTAACAGAATGGACAATCCATGCCGTTAAGTATATTAAAAATCTAAAACTTTCTATTAAGAAAAGGTATGGTCACATTTCCATTAAGATTGTTAAAAAGAATTTACCTATTACAATCATTGATGAAAATTATTTTAATGAAGAATTCCAAAAGGAAAATATGATCATCGTTGATATGCGGATAAAAGATCATAAATCATTATCATTTCATGATGATTTAAACGTGTTGAAACTTTTTAGATATGACCAGCATTTAAATATCTCTTATTTACTAGACAGGGCAAATTCCCTTATCCAAGACACTGCCTTGAAAAACAAACCGATTACCTTCATTGTTGATGGAAATAAAGAAAGAAATCGAACGATATCGAAAGTATGGCTCAGATTGATTTGTAATCCTCACTCCAAGTCAGCAGATGATGATATTCATACGTTATTAGGTGCTATGCAGGCATAGTGGCAGCACCCGCTATTTATAGTACGAATCCATTTTAAACCTTTTATTTTCCCTGCCTTTTTATAGATGATAATTTGAATAATCTATTTTCCAATCCCTTTTCCTGATCAAAAAAACCTGTATTTCCCTTGCTTTTAAGGTTCCCTAACTGTCTTTTTCATACAGAAATTTCAATTTCCCCTAAAAAACTTTAAATATATTTGAATAATCTGACAAAATACGACAGAATTATTACCTTTAAACTAGTAAAATACTAATAACATGATATCTAATAACATGATAAAATGTTGATTAGTAAATACTAATATTAAATGGTATGGCTATCGAAGGGGTAGCTTTAAGGTATATGGGGGGATTGGAATGGGAAATGCTGTAAGGGAATCAGTTCATGAGAACGACAAAAAACATAAAAAATGGTACAAAAGTTGGAAAATCATTACACCTAGTATCATTGTTTTACTCGCAATCGTATTCGGGGCAATCGGCTTCTATCAAGTAAACCACTTTAATGCCAATATTACGATTAATGGCATTAAGGTTGGTGGGTTAACGTCTGATCAAGCACTAAGTAATTTAAAAAATGCTATTTTAAAAAATGATGTCTACTTGGGACAAGAGCTAATTGTAAATGGCAAAGATACAGAGATGGGATTTTCCGATCAAGATCTGCCTGCAATTGAAAAATTATTAAAAAGACAACAAACCTTTTTACCCTCTTCTAAGACTGAAAATTACTCTTTAAAGCCTAGTAACAGCGATCAAAATAGTAGTCAAGATTTGAAAAAACAAGTCGAAACAAAACTTTCGGAGCTAAACCAAGGATTAAAACCACCACAAGATGCTAAGGCTATTTTAGAAAATGGTAAAATTACCGTTACCAAAAGTGCGGAAGGCGAGCAATATGATGTAGCTAGGCTATTACAGGAATATGAAAAGCAAGAACATGCTAGCGAAATCCATCTAAATCCGATATTACTAGAACCGCTTAAAGAAGACAGCGAAGTCGTTAAAAATGAAGAGAAAAAACTTCAAGCACTCCTACAACATACCGTTGATTATAAAGTCCAAGATCAAGCATTCCCATTAAAGGGTAGTGATCTAATTAAAAATGCATCTGTGAATAAAGACTTAAAGGTAACCATTAATACAGACGGGATTAAAGAAAAAATTACTGAAATTAACCAATCACAGTCTACTTTAAATAAGGACTTTACATTTAAGACCCATTCAGGTTCTACCACATCTGTAAAAGGTGAAGGCTATGGTTGGGAATTAGACATAGAAAAAGAAACCGCAGAGATTGGGCAAGCGTTTGAAAATGGTGAGACATCTTTTTCCGCTTCAAACATATCTGGCAAGGGCTGGAATGGCGAAGGTTACGGTTACGGAGTCTTAGCGAACAATGGTATTGGCGATAATTATGCTGAAATATCCATTGCAGAACAGCGTATCTGGATTTATAGAGACGGTAAGCAAGTCTTCACAACCGATGTTGTAACAGGTAACCATAATACTGGTGAAGATACATTAAAGGGTGTTTGGTATGTCCTCTATAAACGCTCACCTTACGTACTTGAAGGAAGCAGGGCTGGTAGCTCAGCTTATGCTATAGAAGTGAATTATTGGGTTCCTTTTACCAACAGCGGGCAAGGGTTTCACGACGCTAGTTGGCGATCAAACTGGTCTAAAAATGCCTATATTAGTAATGGATCTGGCGGCTGTGTCAATGTATCACCAAGTGTAATGAAGCAAGTATATGATAACCTCAATACGTACGATCCGGTTGTTATTTACTAAGTTACCTAAGAGACTAATAGCAGGAAGTCAGTACTGACTTCCTGCTATTAGTCTCTTCATTATCTAACCAATTCCGGTATCATTTGTTTTTTTTCCAGTAATCCCAATGTCTTTGCAGTTGAAGTATGAATTTCCTCAAATAGCTCTGGATTTTCCACTAAAGAAACTCCATAGGAAGGAATCATTTCCTTTATTTTCTCCTCCCACTCGTTTATCTGTTCTGGGAAGCATTTTTTGATGACATCAATCATGACGGAAACAGCGGTAGACGCACCTGGTGAAGCACCTAGCAATGCCGCGATCGTGCCATCACTGCTCGTAATCACTTCTGTACCAAATTGTAGTGTTCCCATGCCTGTAGCCGTATCTTTAATCACTTGTACACGTTGACCAGCTACTACGATATCCCAATCCTCATTTTTGGCATTCGGTACAAACTCTCGAAGTTCTTCTATTCGTTGTTCTTTTGATAACATAAGTTGCTGAATCAAATATTTTGTCAAAGATGCATTTTTTGCACCTGCTGCAAGCATTGTAAAGAGATTATTCGGCTTAATAGACCCAAATAAATCCATATTTGATCCTGTTTTTAGGAATTTTGGTGAGAACCCGGCAAACGGTCCAAATAATAATGTCTTTTTGTTATCGATAAATCTTGTATCTAGATGCGGAACAGACATCGGTGGAGCCCCCAATGCGGCTTTGCCATATACCTTTGAATGATGCTGTGCTATAACTTCTGGATTATTACATACAAGGAACAGTCCACTTACTGGGAATCCTCCGATATGCTTACTTTCAGGAATACCTGACTTTTGTAGCAATGGCAGACTCCCTCCTCCGCCTCCGATAAACACAAATTTCGCATAGTGATTCTCAACTTCACCGCTACCTAAATTTCGAATTTTCAATTCCCATAAGCCGTCTTTCGTACGTTTAAGATCATCCACTTGATGTTCGTATTGTATTGTAATGTCCTTATTATTCAAATGTTCAAACAACATACGAGTTAATGCACCAAAATTCACATCTGTTCCAGAGTCCATTTTGGTTGCTGCTATCGGCTCATTTGAAGTTCTGTCCTTCAACATAAGTGGAATCCATTCCATCATTTTTTGAGGGTCATCTGAAAATTCCATTCCTTGAAAAAGCGGATTTTCTGTTAGCGCTTTAAAACGTCTTTTTAGGAAATCGACATTTTCTTCCCCACGGACAAAACTAATATGTGGCAATGGCACAATAAAATTATGAGGGTCACTAATCAAATTGTTATTTACAAGATAGGACCAAAATTGTCTAGTAATCTGAAATTGTTCATTGATCGTGATTGCCTTGCTAATATCTAATGTACCGTCTGGTCTCTCCACCGTATAATTAAGCTCGCACAAAGCTGAATGCCCAGTTCCGGCATTATTCCATTCGTTAGAACTTTCCTCTCCTGCCTTCGAGAGTTTTTCAAAGACTTTAATATTCCAATCCGGTGCTAATTCTTTTAAAAGTGTCCCTAAAGTTGCACTCATGATACCGGCACCAACTAAGATAACATCTGTTCTCGTTTGATTGTTACTCATTTCACCCATCCCCATCGCCTAAGATTGCAGAAAGGATGTATGCTCTCCCAACTTAGGTAACCTAACAAGCCAGGGTGCGGCCTAGTCACACATCTTTTCTGGTTCAAATATAATCTGTACATAGTTTATCATTGTTTTTTAAATATTTAAATATTTTTCTACAATTATAAAACATATACAAATATTTTAATAGATATTTGTCGAGAACTCTTATTAATCATGCGTTTTTGGAGATATAACCTACCGTTTATACTTCCTTCCCCCATTTTCAAAAATCTAACAATCTATCAATAAAGCAAATATTACTTACACTTATATTCCAAAGTATTAATAAATATTCCCTTTACAGTTCAATAAATTAAATCCCATTTCTCAATATTCCGATATAAGTTACTCCACTTCACTTATTTACTAAAATATATGTAGGTCATTTCTCATCATTCACTTTTTATTCTTTTTTGTATGAATTTTCATTGTAGTAGAGGGTTAACTTTTGCAGTTCAGTCAAACTATCCACTATAATGATAAGTGGGAATTGTATTTTGGTTGACAAAAAACAGTCATCCTATATAATAATTAATATAAAGTAAAAATTATTATAGAAGTGTAAGTTTTTGTCTAAATTGGACAAACTGTTTTTGAACAACTATCTATAATAGTTAATAAAACTTAGGAGGAATATGATTATGTCATTAATCGGAAAAGAAGTAGAAGCATTTAAAGCACAAGCATACCAAAACGGTGAATTCAGAGAGGTTTCAGAACAAGACCTTAAAGGTCAATGGAGCATTGTTTGCTTCTACCCAGCAGACTTCACTTTCGTTTGCCCAACAGAGCTTGAAGATCTTCAAGAACAATATCCAGCTTTAAAAGAACTTGGTGTTGAAGTATTCTCAGTATCAACAGATACTCACTTTGTTCATAAAGCATGGCATGATACTTCAGAAAAAATTGGTAAAATTACTTATACAATGATTGGTGACCCTTCACATACTATTTCTCGTAACTTTGATGTATTAATCGAAGAAGATGGTGTTGCTGACCGTGGTACTTTCATCATTGACCCAGATGGCGTTATCCAAGCAGTTGAAATTAACGCAGGCGGAATTGGCCGTGATGCTAGCACACTAATCAACAAAATTAAAGCAGCACAATATGTTCGTAAAAACCCAGGTGAAGTTTGCCCAGCTAAATGGGAAGAAGGCGGAGAAACTCTTAAGCCAAGCCTTGACCTTGTAGGTAAACTATAAGAAGAACGTTCATTATAGATGTTTTAATAAATCACGATTCTTTTACGAATCGTGATTTATTTTTTATCTTTATAGCTTCTTTACAAACTCAGACTTTAGTTTCATGGCTCCAAATCCATCAATTTTGCAATCTATGTTATGGTCGCCTTCTACCAATCGTATACTTTTCACTTTAGTACCTTGCTTCAATGTGGACGAGCTTCCTTTTACTTTAAGATCTTTAATTACAGTTACAGAGTCCCCATCGTTCAATACATTTCCATTTGCATCTTTGATCAATTCTTGATCATCATTATTTACCGTTTCTAATCCTGGAGTCCATTCATAACTACACATTGGACAAACCAAAAGGGGTCCATCTTCATAAGTGTATTCGGATTGACACTTTGGACAATTCGGCAGGCTGCTCATTACTTGATCTCCTCCATTTAAACTTTTTGACATAGTCTCATCTATATTAACATGTTTCCCCTTATTTTATTATTTAAATATACAAATATTCAGGAAAGGCATTCTTTACCACTGTTGAAATTTCCACTTACCTAAACCTTGTCGATTCTATCAACAAACTTCTGGGCAGCACGTGATAAGGGAACATTTTTTAAATAGCAAATGCCAATACTCCTCTTTGGAATCTTCTCTTCTAATACAACTTCATATACATCTCCTCTTCTTAAATAATCCATTGAAAATTCCTTTATGACACATGAAATCCCTAAATTTATTTTTGTAAATTCTAAAACCAAATCATAAGATCCTAATTCAAATACAGGAGAAACTTGAAAACCCCTCTTTTTCAGGAAATTTTCTACATATTGTCTCGAATTGGATTTTTTCTCTAAAAAAATAAGTGGCATTTCCAGTAAATATTCTAAACTAATTGGGGATTTCGTTAGTTTTTTATATTTTTCCCCACAAACAAAGATATCTTGAATCTCCTTACATGGTATCACTTGAAGGTGTTCATCTTGAATCGGTAAATTGCAGATCCCTAAATCTGCTTTTCCCGATTTAATAAAAGAGCAAATTTCTGTTGTTGTTCCATTTAATATATTTAATTTTATTCCGGAATACCCTGAATGAAATTCTTCCAAATAAGGTAACAGAAAATAACGAGAAATCGTATCACCAACTCCGATACGTAATTCACCCGTCTTTAACTGTTTAAATTCTAATAATTTATCTTCTGCGGCATTCATAATCGCTAATGCTGATTTTACATGTTCATTTACTAATTCCCCTTCTTCTGTCAAAGTAACGCCCTTAGGTGTTCGATAAAATAACTGAATTTCTAATTCCTTCTCGAGCCTTGAGATTGCCTGACTAACAGCTGATTGTGTCATAAAGAGCTCCCTTGATGCTTTAGAAATACTACTGTTTTGGCTAACAACATTAAATATCCGATATAAATCCAATTTTCCTACCATATAAGTACTCCTTATATCTATTATTAAAAATATTAATTTTACTTATACCCCTATTGATTAGTATAGTAAAAATAGAATGATTAATCTAGTACATACTAATATCATGAAAATGCACTCTATTTAAGGAGAGATTATATTGGAAAGAGTTGTTGGAACAGTAGTTCGTGGACTTCGTGCTCCGATTATCAATAAAGGAGATAATATCGAGGACATCTTGGTTGATGCTGTTATAAATGCAGCAAAAGTAGAGAATTTCACTATTAATGATCGCGATATTGTTACTGTCACTGAATCTGTAGTTGCTCGTGCACAAGGAAACTATGCGACAGTTGACGATATTGCCTACGATATAAAGTCAAAATTCGGTGACCAAAAGATTGGTGTTACCTTCCCGATTCTTAGCCGCAATCGTTTTGCAACCTGTTTAAGCGGTATTGCAAAAGGCGTTAAGAGTGTTGTCTTAATGCTAAGTTACCCAGCAGATGAAGTTGGAAATCACCTTGTAAGTATTGATGAGTTGGATGAAAAAGGGGTAAATCCTTGGAAAGATGTATTAACGGAAGCAGAATTCCGAGAAATGTTCGGATATAACAAACACCGTTTTACAGGTGTCGATTATATTGAATACTATAAAGGTATTGTAGAAGCTGAAGGGGCAACTTGTGAAATTATTTTTTCCAATGATGCAAAAACGATTTTAAATTATACAAAGAACATTCTCACTTGTGACATTCACACACGCTCCCGTACGAAACGCATTTTATTAAAAAATGGGGCTGAGAAAGTATTTGGTCTTGATGATATTCTGACAAAGTCAATTAATGGAAGCGGTTTTAATGAAGAGTATGGATTACTTGGTGCAAATAAGGCAACAGAAGATAGCATAAAGCTATTTCCAAATAACTGTCAGCCAATCGTCGATGGAGTTCAAGCAAAAATTAAAGAACTTACAGGAAAAACGATTGAAGTTATGGTTTATGGTGATGGCGCATTTAAAGACCCAATTGGGAAAATCTGGGAGCTAGCAGACCCAGTTGTATCCCCTGCCTTCACTGAGGGACTTAACGGTACTCCAAATGAAGTAAAATTAAAATACTTAGCTGATAATAACTTCTCCCATCTTCGCGGGGATGACTTACATCAAGCTGTTTCTGAATATATCGGGAGCAAAGATGATGAACTTGTTGGTGCCATGGAATCTCAAGGTACGACACCTCGTAGACTTACAGACTTAATTGGCTCATTATCTGATTTAACTTCCGGTAGTGGTGACAAAGGTACACCAATAGTCTATATTCAAGGCTACTTCGATAACTATACAAGTTAATCAGAGTGAAAAGGATGTCTCATAAATTGAGGCATCCTTTTTTCCTTTTATCATTTATGAAAGAGCTAAAAATCCGTGACTTCAGTTGTCGGGTGAATCGGCTTTTTGGAAAAGACATATCCTCATATGTAGCATTTGAAGGTCAAAGAAAATCTAATTTCTTATTTCCTTCCGATTTACCGGAACGAGAAAATAGTATTAACTAAAAAAGGAGGCCATTCGCCGTTACGATCATAACCAAATCAACATAAAGTTAGAAAAAAGGGGGGTGAGAACAGTTAAATGGGTATTTTTATTTTGATCACTGTAGCTTGTGCCCTATTTTATTTGTTAAGATCGATTCATTTAAGAAGAAGAGTGCGAGACACGGGAGGACAATTTATCAGGTGGGGTTTAGGTGTAGACTATTGCTACTTTTATAGCCGGCCCTTTATAGTCACCAATCAATGCATCACCATTAATGGAGTCCAAGAGGTTGTTGACAACAAAGGTCCCATTTGTTATTCGCTGGTAAAAACGAGTTGGTGGGGGAAAAGAAAAGTTTATTCCCATTGTCTTATCCTTGGAAATTATAAGGATACCAAGGGTTTTCAAATAACCATGGGGAATATACCCAATGGGGAAAATTATAAAATTGAGGTTTTCAGTGGATTTAAAATGTCTTTTGGCCAGTTTCGAGTAAGGTAAAAATATGCATATCCAATTACAACAAACTATTATTTGTTATGGAGTATCCTAGGTATGCCAAAAGGATTCCAAAGATATAACTGCTGACAACATAGAAGAAAAATTGGAATTTCCGATTATTCTTTTTTAACATAAAGAGTTCAAAGTTAAACGTTGAAAAGGTAGTGTATGCCCCTAAAAAGCCTGTACCCACTAAGACGCGAATGGTGTCTGAGATCCAATCGCTTCCTAAGAGGAGACCCATAAAAAACGAACCCGTTATGTTCACTAGAAAAGTCCCTAAAGGAAATAACTTAAAACTTAAAAAATATTGGTTTAAAAAATACCTTGAAATAGCCCCGAGGGATCCACCTAAACCTACAAGCCAAATTTGATTAACCATTTTTTACGCTCCCCGCTTTTTATTAGTAGAAAGAGAGAATCCAGTGTATGCTAAGAAATATCCGCCTATTGAAGAAACCAATATATAAGTAATTGCAGGGATTATTAATCCTTCTTTTATAAATTGTGTAACATCTATACTGAAGGTGGAAAAGGTAGTAAATGCTCCGATAATTCCTGTACCAGCACCGGTTACGAGCCATCCTGGTAATTCATAAACTTTTGCAATTCCCTGTAAATATCCTAAAATAAAACACCCAATTAAATTTATGCAAAGCGTTCCAATCGGGGAGGAGTATCCTAGATTAATAAACCAAATCAAAATGAAATACCTTAGTAAAGCACCGATAGCTCCTCCTATACCTACCGCTAAATACATATACATGGACCACCTCTTTATGTAGCTATTTAATGTTTATGCAGGGTAATAAAAAAAAGAATCAGATCTGTACTCTGATTCTTCTCTATACTTTCAATTACCATCGCTTAATCTTGATCATTGCTATACCATTCTTCTTCCCATTCATCAGATTCATGCTCTGAGCACCAGCGATACTTGCGATTGTAAAAGGTTTTAATATAGTTATTCAACATTACATGTCTCAATTTTGCTTGGGCAGGTGTCAATGCTCCAACCTGGGAGTAAACTTGTATTAAATCACTATAATCCTGGAGGATTCTGTTATAAATTTGATCAAATTGTTTTTGTTGTTCAACAGTCAGTATTATGTTTTTTGTACAATTCATTTCTGGATCATACATTTCTTTGCCGTTTGATTTAGTAACTGTGTCTTTAGCAGATGTGACAACTGGTGAAAAAACAATACTAAAACAAAGAAAACAGGAAATTATCAATACTTTTATCATTTTTTAGAGGACCTCTTAATGTAAATTTTTGAAGATGTGTGCTAATAAATGAACTTAATTAATCGTCGTAGGATTCATCTTGGTCATCATCATCGTTTTCATCTTCACGATTATCGTTTTCTTTCTCCACTTCTAACACTTTGCCAGTAGCTTTATCAATTTCTACTTCATACCTTCCATCCTTTGTTTGGATGATCATTTCATAGTAAATCATCCCGTCATCCTTCTCTAGGTGGGCGCTAATGATTTCCCCTTTCACACGCTTCAACGCTATTTCTTTTGCCTTTTCCATGCTTATCCCCTCAGAATTGACCCCTTGAGCGTTGACAGATAGTAGATTAAGACTAAGTAAAGTTAAAAGCAGACTAACAGTAATGATTTTCTTCAACATTTTCACTCCTTTTTTTTCTTAGTATGTAAAATTCAAGCAAAAATTATGTATAAAATAATTCAACTTTATTTGTCCCCTGTAAAATTGTCCTAAAAAAATATTTATAACTATGTTATTAGCCTTGTCCATTATGTAAGTTCGTCATAATGTATATAAAAAAGGAGAGGATAGTTTTGTTTAATCTTAGTTCTATAGAGCTTAGTCACTTTTTAATATCGATGGCTGTCTTGTTAGCATTTGCACATTTATTGGGCTATTTTGCTGAACGTTTAGCCATTCCACGGGTTATAGGGGAAGTCGCAGCGGGATTAGTCTTAGGGCCAACATTACTTGGATACTTTTTCCCAGAGGCTTTTACTTGGCTTTTTGCTGGTTTTCCGCAGCAAGATCGAATGTTTGGGCTTATATACCAAATAGGTCTAATGTTACTCATGTTCTGTTCAGGATTAAAGTTCCATACGAAATTTAAAAATGGAGATGGAAAAATCGTAACCGTGCTTGTACTAGCATCTACCATTCTTCCATTTGCTCTTGGTTGGTTGGCCACCTATTTGATTGATTTTAACCAATTTCTTGGTCCGGCTAATAATGACTTTGCGATCAAGATTGTGATTGCCATTGCTATAGCAGTAACTTCAATCCCAGTTATCTCAAAAATTTTCATTGACTTAGGAATCATGCACTCAAGATTTGCAAAACTGATAGTAGCCATTGCTGGAATCCATGATATCTTACTTTGGGTAGCACTTGGAATTGCTACTTCAGCCGCTGGGCACAGTAAACCTGTTACGGCAGGGTCAGTATTTTTAGATATTGGTATTACGATCACTTTCTTTATTGTGACCACTTTCTTTCTCTACTTTTTGTATAAAAGATTAACCATTCGAAATGGAAATTTCCTTTTTAGAGCCTCCCATATAGGTTATTTTTTATTTATCATGTTCGTGATTTCTGCCGTTGCGGGTTATCTAAATGTAGATACGATGTTCGGTGCCCTTTTAGCAGGAATTGGAGCAAAATTAGCCTTACCTAGCACGTTGTTTAAGCGTTTGGAACAGTCTATCCTACACATTTCTTTTTCTTGGTTTATTCCATTATACTTTGCGATCGTTGGTCTTAAATTAGATCTTGCGAAACATTTCGAACCATTATTCTTCCTTAAATTTTTGATATTTGCTACGCTTGCTCAAACTATTATTGTATTTCTTTCCTGTAAACTGATTCGCCAGGATCATTTAACAAGTTTCAACTTTGCCATGGCGATGAATGCCAGAGGCGGTCCGGGAATTGTTCTTTCAACCGTTGCTTTTTCAGCAGGAATTATTAATCAAGAATTCTTTGGAGTCCTAGTTATGCTAGCCCTTGTTACATCGTGGTTAGCAGGCTCATGGCTACGTTTTGTCTTAAATAAAGGCTGGAGAATAATGCCGGGTGATGAAAATTTAGTACCAGAAAAAACAAATAACCATAATGATATAATCGATTTAAAAAGACAGATTCAAATTGACCAGGCGAGAGAAACAAACACGTGAGTGAAGGATTATAATCCTTCCATATCAAACATCAGGCTTGCTGGGTCAATTCAGCAAGACTGATATCCTTTTTTAGCGAATTAGTTTACTTGAAGGCAACCGTTCATCAATCAACTTCTTTTATCCAATAGTCCAAATGAAGAAACATATTGATACCGTTCTTCAAGAGTAAAAGCAAATTAAATGGAAAGGTAAACCATTAATTTTAATAGAGTAGTGGTAAAATTTCCAAGTCATTAAAACCTAATTATCTAACCTTAACAAATAAATCCGGCCCAAAGTGAACTTGTCATTTTGAACCGGATTAGATTTCCAATTACTTATTCACAGGCAAATTGAATGTAACCATTTTTTCTTTAAACAGCTCATTCGCTTGGGTCGATTTGCTAGAAAACGGAACAAAGGACCTGACCGAAACTAACACTGACTTTAGTCCCTTCAACTTATTTTTACTCGACAACATTGGTATAAGGGATCATAAAAGGGAAACATTACTTTTGGCTTCCATAATATCAGAAACCTCAATTATTGATAGGACAATATTAAAGTTTATCTTACAGTAATGGCTGGATAAATTCTGCAGCTTTCACTGCTCCATCAATCTCAATCTGCCCATAATCAACTGGCCTTCCTAAGTTTTCTAGCACAACTTTTGAGAGAGCGTGTTCGTCCGTTTCCAAAAAGCTCATTTTAACGCCTAACCCAAGCCTTGCTAGTTTATCAGAAACAAGTTTTTGTTCAAAATGCTCCTCCAATGGAAAGTATAGGAAGTTCTTATTCAACGCAGCGAGCTCCATTGTCGTTGTTCCTCCACCTTGTACAATCGCAAGATCACATACGGCAAAATGCTCATATAATTTTGGTACATAGCCCTTTATCTGAATTCCTTCCGTCATCATAATGGAATCAGGATCAATTCGCGGACCACATATCAAAACCAACTGTAATTCAGGTAGCTTATCCTTTAAAATCCTATATGTACGAGAGCATAGATTTAAAAGATCTTCTCCTATCGCAGTTCCCCCTACTGAGCAGATAATAAGAGGGCCTTCACCATAACCTAGCCGGCTTTTCACCTCTGCTCTATTACGATAATCTTGTGGATTAAACGGTAAAATATTACCCAAAAACTTATAATGCTTTTCCGCATGTTTT
Source organism: uncultured Bacillaceae bacterium (assembly GCA_963708895.1). Taxonomy (GTDB): domain Bacteria; phylum Bacillota; class Bacilli; order Bacillales; family Cytobacillaceae; genus Bacillus_BD. The sequence continues at coordinate 36,556 of CAVPUE010000009.1, forward strand.
CTAGCATTTGGCAGGCAAAAACCATAGGACTTATCCGCAATATCCTCTGCATTTCCTACAAACAGAGATAGGTCTTCCACCCAGGGCGTACGATTGCCTGTAATCCAAGCAAAATTCCAAAAGTATGCGCCCATTTTCTCAAAGGGACTTTTTGTTGTCGCATCGAAGCCAAAAAAATCATAAATCATGACGAAAGAGGCTTTCCTTTTCATACCTGGAAAAAGTAAGAAAGCTATTATCAACTCATAGGCTTCATCAGCAATAATTAAATCGTATTTTTTCTCCTTTATAAGTCTATTTATGGTAATAATACTTTTTCTCCACTCCAATAGCACCCCGAACAAATATTTATTTACATTCATTCCAAACCCATTAGATACCTTTTCTGCTAAATAACTATCTTCACCCATCAACTTATACTCTGGCAGCAAGTTTTCTCCTGCCTCTTCTATCACTCTGGCTGCAGGATTTCCAGCTAACCAAGATATTTCAATATCAGGATTTCGCCTTTTGATTTCTCTTGCAATTGTTAAATCCCTGGCTGCATGTCCAAGGCCAATGGAGCTGCTGATAAATAATACTTTCTTATGCATGTCTCTGTTCCCCATTCCTAACCAATAAAAATTCTATATGCTCAATTATTGCACATATTTTCTTTTACCTCACCACTGCTTTTACTAAATCCTATACTGCAAAAAAACCGTATCTATTTGTGATACGGTTCTCAATGGTGAAGCAAAGTAAGGTTTTTACACTTCAATCAAACACATTTCTCTTTCAATTGATTACCTCGATATTTGGACGGTTTCTGCCTGTCTCCCATTTTGAAACGGACTAGCAACTTCCTCCCATAAATCCCAAGGATATTTACTAGGTGGTAATGAACGAGCCCCTGTTGGTTCCTTTTTAACAGGATGCTCAAAATAAATTGAGTGGGCCCAAAGTGCAAGTTGTTGTCCAGGTTTATTAAGATGTTCTCCATATTTTTGATCTCCAAAAAGTGGGTTTCCTATTGTTGACAACTGAACTCGGATTTGATGGGGTCTCCCTGTGTGGAGATTTACAGATAGTAGACTCAATCCTTTTTTCGATTCGATAATCTCGTAATCTAGCACTGCCTTTTTAGCATTGGGATGATTAGAAGAAACAACGGACACCTTATTTTTGCGATGATCTTTATGAAGATAATGCACGAGTTGTCCCCTTTTCTTATTTGGGGTTCCATGAACAACAGCAAGATAATTTCGTTCTATTACATGTTTACGAAGCATATCGGATAATCTAGAAGCTGCCTTAGAGGTTTTAGCAAACACCATGGCACCACCAACGGGACGGTCTAGACGATGAACAAGCCCCAAATAAACATTCCCAGGCTTTTGGTAACGGACTTTTATGTCATTTTTTAACATCGTTAACAAGTCAAGGTCTCCGCTGCTATCCCCTTGTACAGGAACATTAATTGGCTTTTCTACTAAAAGAAGATGATTATCTTCAAACAATATTGGTATTTTCATAGCTAGTCTTTCTCCTTAAAGCATAATGCATCTACCATAACATTTTTAATAGATAATCACCAATTGCCTCATTGAAAAAGGACTTTGTAAATTTTGGGTGCAATTGGGCTATTGAATAAACTGTAAGACTGGTTAGTGAAAGCTGATTATCCAATTTTTCAATAATATATGGTAGTTTCCTTTAATAAGCATGTTTCCTTTTATGAACAGATATGCTGTAATTATGATAGAATAATAGTTTATCTTGTTCTAAGTAGTCAAAGAAGTGAGGAATTAATCATGAAAAAATTTAAGAAGTTTTACTTGGAGATTACAAGTGTCTGTAATCTTGCATGCAGCTTTTGTCCACCAACAGAACGACAGAAGCAATTCATTTCTGTGGAGGACTTTTCTAAGCGATTAGACCAAATTAAACCGCACACAGACTACATTTATTTACATGTAAAAGGTGAGCCACTGCTCCATCCTAAAATAGATCAATTGTTAGACGTAAGTCATGAAAAAGGGTTTAAGGTTAATATCACAACAAATGGGACATTAATTAATAAAAAGAGAGAAAAATTATTAAATAAGCCTGCACTAAGACAAATGAATTTCTCACTCCATAGCTTTGATGGCAATATTGATTCTAAGGATAAAGAAGGGTATGTGAGAAGTATCCTTTCTTTTATTAAAGAAGCAACGAGTCAATCAGAAATGATTGTTTCCCTGAGATTATGGAACCTTACACAAGACAATACGACGAATATCGAAAGACAACGAAATAGAGAATTACTAGAAATGATTGAGAAGGAATTTAACCTAGACTACAAAATTGAAGAGAAGGTTGTACCAGGAAGTGGTGTGAAAATTGCGGACCGTATTTTCATCAATCAGGATTACGAGTTTCAATGGCCTGCTTTACATGAAGAAGAGGATGATGGAAGGGGCTTCTGCCATGGCCTACGAAATCAGGCAGGTATTTTAGCAAACGGAACGGTTATTCCTTGTTGTCTAGATGGTGAGGGAATTATCAATCTTGGAAATATTAATGAGAATTCGTTTTCTGATATTATCGAGATGGATCGGGCAAAAAACCTTGTAGATGGTTTTTCTCGAAGAGTGGCAGTCGAGGAACTATGTAGAAAATGCGGTTATCGCAAAAGATTTGGAAAATGATTACTATAATCCAATAACCTGTTTCCTTTTGAATTGGAATTCTTCTTCTGTGCTTCATCTTAGAAATAAAGTATAGTTATATCAAACTAAAATAAACCTCTGATTAGGGATGTGTCAATATGCGTATTAATAAATATATAAGTGAATCCGGAAAAGCATCTAGACGTGGTGCCGATAAACTAATTACCGATGGGAGAGTCACGATTAATGGTAAACGTGCAACGATCGGTAGCCAAGTCGAACCTGGGGATGACGTCAAAGTTGATGGGAATCCAATCCGAGTAGCAAGGAACAACGTTTACCTTGCCTTAAATAAACCTGTGGGGATTACTAGTACAACTGAAAAACGGGTTAAGGGGAATATTGTTGATTTAGTCAACCATCCATTAAGAATATTTAATATTGGGCGCCTGGATAAAGATTCAGAGGGCTTAATACTTCTTACAAACGATGGTGACATTGTTAACGAAATTTTACGTTCTGAACATAGGCATGAAAAGGAATATATTGTTTCAGTAGACAAGCCCATTACTCCTGAATTCTTGAAGAAGATGTCAGAGGGTGTCAAAATATTAGGTACAAAAACACTTCCTTGTGAAACGGTCCAATTATCGAAATTTGACTTTAAAATCATTTTAACACAGGGGTTAAATCGCCAAATTCGCCGCATGTGTGCTGAATTAGGATACGAGGTCTATCGATTACAAAGAATCCGAATTATGAATATCCATTTAAACAACCTTCCTCCTGGACAATGGAGAGATTTATCGAAGAAAGAGCGAACTCAATTATTTAGAGAATTAAACTATGAGCCAAAAGAATGGTAAAACTAATTGAAAAATAGATAATTCAGCTTTCACCAATCATCCTCCACAGTTTACTCAATAACCCATACATCCTAACAGTTTATAAAATACACTTTTCATCATTCATATTGACTCTCACGTTGCGTGATACTTTATTGTAACTAGTGAAGGGAGCGAAACAAGATGAAGGTAAAAGAAGTTGCTGAATTAGTGGGGATTAGTGTGCGCACACTGCATCATTATGATGAAATTGGATTATTGATCCCAGAGGAAACCACCGAGGCTGGTTATCGAGTATATTCTGACAAGAATCTAGAGACCCTACAGCAAATCTTATTTTTTAAAGAACTTGGCTTCCCTTTAAAGAAAATCAAAGGTATTATTGATAGCCCATTATTTGACCGACATGAAGCGCTGAAACTGCAGCATAAAATGCTTCTAGAAAAAAGGAAACAGCTCGATAAGATGATTGGGACTATCGAAAAAACCATTCAATATTCGAAAGGGGAAATACAAATGTCTAATCAAGAGAAATTCGAAGGCTTTGATTTTAGCCACAATCCATATGAACAAGAAGCAAGAGAAAGATGGGGCGATCAAGCAGTCGATGAAGCAAATGAAAAAGCGAAAAACATGACTGCATTCGACCAGGAAAAATTCAACGAAATCTATCGTAACCTTGCCTCACTTCGCCATCTCCCACCTCATTCCAAAGAAGCTCAAGAAGGAATTAATGAGTGGTATCAGTTTTTAAACAAAATGGGGAACTATTCCCTTGAGGCCTTTAAAGGGTTAGGGCAAATGTACGTAGATGACGATCGCTTCACGAAAAACATTGATCAATTCGGTGAAGGCTTAGCAACATTCATGCGCGATGCCATGGCGGTTTATGCAGACACACAAAAACAATAATAGAAAAGTTTGGATTATAAAATAAACCCTTTTCATTAGAAAAACTCTAGGTCCTTTTGACTGGATCTAGAGTTTTTTATTATAGATTTACCTTCAGTTGTGCTCTTGTAATCTTATCAAGAGGCAATTTTACCCCAGATATAACAAATGATGTATAATGAGAAAAATACACTAATATAAAAAGGAACGATTCATATGAGATATACACCCAACTATGCACCAGGACCAACGGACGTACGTGAGAATGTACGCTTGGCGTTAGCTAAAAAAACAAATAACACTGATTTTGATCAAGAATTCATCCACTATTACCATGAGGTCTGCCAAAAGATGGGCCGAGTCATGGGTACTACAAATGAAGTACTACTGCTTGCTGGAGAAGGGATTCTAGCTTTGGAAGCTGCCTGTGCAAGCTTAACTGAACCTGGCGACCGTGTCCTTGTACTCGATAACGGTATATACGGTGAAGGTTTCAAGGACTTTGTCAGAATGTATGGAGGAGAACCTGTTGTCTTAAGTTTTGATTATCATAAAGCCATACCTGTTGAAGAAGTACGGGACTTTTTAGAAAAAGACCATGACTTCAAATATGCAACATTCGTTCATTGTGATACACCAACGTCCATCTTAAATGATGTCAGCCAACTCTCTCCCTTACTAAAGGAATATGGTATTCTAACAGTGGTTGATTCAGTAGCAGGTATGGTTGGTGAACCAATCGATGTCGACCAAAATCAAATTGATATTTGCTGTGGAGGTACTCAAAAGGCAATCTCAGCACCTGTTGGCTTAGCAATCGTTTCCATAAGTGAGGACGCTAAAAAAGCGATGAATAACCGTCATACACCAATTGCATCCTATTATGCAAACCTACAAATTTTCGAGGGATATATTGAAAAAAGAACCCTGCCATACACGATGCCCGCTTTCAATATTGAAGCCTTAGATATTGCCTTGGACAATATTTTAGAAGAAGATCAAATGGTGGTTTATCGACGACATGCGAAAATTGCGAGCGCCGTACGGAAATCTGTACAAGAATATGGACTAACATTATTCTTAGAATCAGGATACTCCAATACGGTAACTGCCATCATCATTCCAGAGGAAATAGGTGCAATACGATTACAAGAACACATCAGAGAAACATACAATCTATTCATTGCTACTTCTTTAGCACAATATGAAGATGTTATCCTGCGTATTGGCCATATGGGTGAAAATGCCTTCATTGAAAAGGTTCTAACTGTATTAACAGTGATTGATAATGGCCTACGTGATTTAGGATTCAAAGGAAAAGGTAATCTTGGACAACTATTCCTGGATGCCTATAAAGCAGAAAATTAAGGAATAGTTTTTGGTAATGACCATTAAAGAACCCACTCTTTATGGAGTGGGTTTAATTAATAGTTAGGGATTAGTATCTGCTCGCTAGTCCTTTTTTAATTTGTTTGGGTTACACAAGCTGTCTTTTTCACAAGTTTATGTTCTTGAATAAAGTCTTTTAATATATCGACTAGGTTTGGATTCCCAATTTCGTCTAAATCATAGTGTACACGTGTGCACGGTTTATTAATCGAAATGACGCGTGATAAATCGATTGGTGTACCAATGATTACTGCTTCACAGTCAGCATTATTAATCGTTTCTTCAAGGTCCTTCAATTGCTGCTCGCCGTATCCCATCGCTGGAAGGACATTTTCAATATGTTGGTATTTGTTATATGTTTCAGTTAATGTCCCAACCGCAAATGGACGTGGGTCAATAATTTCCTTCGCACCCAAACGTTGAGCTGCAACTGTACCTGCACCGAGTTTCATCTCTCCATGTGTTAACGTCGGACCATCTTCTACGACTAACACGCGTTTTCCAGCAATTCTTTCTGGATGTTCAACTGTAATCTTTGATTCAGCCTTAATGATCGTACTGTTTGGATTTGCTAATTTTATATTATTTTCTACAATTTGAACAGATTCCTCTGTTGCACTATCCACTTTGTTAATGATGGCCACATCAGTTGTTCTTAAACATACTTCACCAGGGTAGTATTTCAGCTCATGTCCTGGGCGATGTGGATCCAAGACAGTAATAGCTAAATCAGGCTTAAAGAAGGAGAAGTCATTATTTCCTCCATCCCATAAAATAACGTCACATCCATCTGGATCCTTTTCAGCTTCTGCCAAAATATCTGCATAATCAACACCAGCATACACAATATTTCCACGTGCCACATGTGGCTCATATTCTTCCATTTCTTCAATCGTACAATTATGTTTCTTTAAATCCTCCACTGTAGCAAAGCGCTGAACACGCTGTGCATTTAAGTCACCATAAGGCATCGGATGTCTCACTGCAATTACTTTTAAATCATGCTCAAGCAGTGTTTCAATCACTTTTCGCGACGTTTGGCTTTTACCTGTTCCAGTACGTACAGCACATACAGAAATGACAGGCTTATTACTTTTTAACATCGTGCTGTTTGGCCCTAACAATTTGAAGTTAGCTCCCGCTGCATTCACGATGGCACTGACCCTCATCACATCTTCATAACTAATATCACTGTATGCAAAGACACATTCATCTACTTGTAATTCCTTGATCAACTCTGGTAATTGATCTTGTGAAAAAATAGGAATACCTTCCGGGTAAAGTGCACCCGCTAATTCACTTGGATATTTACGTCCATCAATATCTGGAATTTGCGTCGCTGTAAAAGCAACAACATTATATTCTTCATTATTTCGGTAGTACGTATTAAAGTTGTGAAAATCTCTTCCTGCTGCACCTATAATAATAATATTTTTTTTATTCATAGCTCTCACCTTTATTGTCAATTAATTATTATAATTATAATGTTTAATGTATATTAATACAACAACTTTCGACAAAAACAATACTGTTTTTATCAAGTCTTTGATTATTTTAGTTATAAATCTTTGTTTTAATTCTGGTAAATAAACACATTGATGTTGGTCTAAAGCGGCAGTTTTATTAAAGAGAACGATTAAGACAATTCCTTTACATACAGCTTTGTTCCACATAGGACTTTTTATGGGTACTAACAGTCCACTCGGAAAAGGTTTAACATCTTAAAAATACTTGGGTTATCTCACTTTTCTACAAAAAACATAGAAATGGCACCTAAACCAACATGAGTCCCAACCGATACTCCCATTTGCATCATATGGATTTCACCGGTAAAATTAGTATCCAATTGAATTTTAGCCTTAAGGTTTTCAGCAACTTTAATATCTGATGTATAACCAACTATGATAAAGTCGGTCATTTCTTTATCGTTTCTTTTCATAAATTCTTGAGTGTAATGCTTAAGTACTCTTTTCAATCCTCTTTCTTTTCCAACAATGGTCCCTTTTCCATCTTTCATCGTCATAATTGGCTTTAACATTAGAAGTTTTCCCAATAAAGGCACTTGCATTAGTGAGCCTGCCACTCTTTAATAAATGATCCAAATCAGCTACGGAAAGGAAATGTTTTACCTTTTTCTTATAATTTTCATTAAAAGCAATGATTTCTTCAAAAGAAGCTCCTTTTTCCCTCATCATCGCACTTTTCATAATTAGCCAGCCACTTCCATGGCTCATACATTTTGAATCAACCACATGGACTTTTACGTTTGATTCTAGATTTTCCTCAAAGAAATAATCTTTGGCCAGAACAGCTGATTGATACGCACCACTCGTCCCACTGGACATGCATATACATAGTATTTCTTTATTACCATCTTCAACGGCCTGTTTCATTATTTTTAGATATTCAGCCGGGCTTGGCATACCTGTAGTTGGAAACTCGGGTAATGCTTCCATCATCCCATAGAATTCAGCCGGTTGGATATCTACCCTGTCTCTATATATTTTACCGTCTATGTTTATCGTTAGAGGTGCCACGCTGATATCGTACTTTTCTAGTACTTCATCAGATAAATCACATGTTGAATCAGCCATAATTTTTATCATAATACCCTCCAAGGTAAAAATATATATTATTCTCTATAATTATTCACTAACTCAAAAAAGTAAAAGCATGATTCCATCGTACATAGAATCATGCCTTTTTACCATAGTAAATAAATGTTGAAGATCAAAGGTGAAATGGTATCTTATAAAACTGAAAATGAAAAATGGATTATAAATAATTTCGATAAAATAAAATCAATTTCTCCAAAATGTAAACAAAAGTTGATATTAAATTTATCTTCAATTAGTAAGATGATATTCGAAAGAGACTAAAGGAGGTTTACATTTTTGAGAAAACTATTATTTCCACTTACAGATTGGGTTTCAACAAAACGAGGAATGTGGATTACGATTATCGCTTGGCTAGTTCTGATGGTCGGATTAAGTGCGGGACCAAGGCTTGGTGATTATAAAGTAACTAATTTCCAATCGCTTCCGGATGAAGCACAATCTTTAATAGCTGAGAAAAAGACAGAAGAGATATTTCCAAATGAGCAAGGGACACCAGGAATCCTTGTATTCCATAACGAAAACGGAAATATCAGTACCGATGAGGTCACACAAATACTAAATGGAATAGTAGAAGAGGATATTAAAGGAATTGAGACAATCCTTGATATAAGTGCACTTCCGCCTCAAGCGTTAACGGGCTTTATTTCTGAGGATGGTTCAACGATGATTGTTCCGATGGAATTAGAGCAGGAGCTTGGTAATAGCCAGTATGCCGAAATCAATGATAAGGCTACTGAGATAGGCAATAAGATTGCAGACGAGTTTGAAAATATGGCCTTTTATATTACAGGTCCGGCTGGAATTGCCGGAGACACACTCAAGTTATTTGAACAAGCGGACCTTGTGTTATTACTTGCAACGATCGTTATTATTTTAGTATTACTGATTGCCATTTACCGCTCACCATTACTTGCATTCATTCCTCTACTTGCAACAGCCATAGTCTATCAGATTGTGAATCAAAGTGTTGCATTACTAGGGGCGGGTGGGTTAGAAATCAATAACTCAACAACCTCAATCATGAGTATTTTGCTTTTTGCTGCAGTGATTGATTATTCACTATTTGTATTCTCTCGTTACCGTGAGGAACTTAACAAGGTTGAAAGCAAATATGAAGCAATGAAACTTGCAATGCGTGCAACTGGAGAACCTGTATTTTTTGCCGGGGGCACGGTGTTAGCGGCGATGTTAATCTTATTCTTTGCTAATTTCCGTGATTATCAAAACTTTGCTCCAATTTTTGGTCTCGCCGTGTTCTTCATCATGTTAGCATCAATCACATTGGTGCCTGCTTTATTTACGCTATTTGGTCGCAGAGCATTTTGGCCAAAAGTTCCAAAGTACGGCCAAGAAAAAGAAGTAAAACATGGAATTTGGGGACCTATTGCGAAGTTTGTGGTGAATAAGCCTGGTATATCTGGAGGAATTGTTGGTATTTTTCTTTTCATTACTGCTTTAAATGTGTTTAATCTTGATTTTGAATTTGATACTGTCAAAAAGTTTCCTGAAGATTTACCGTCTCGAGTTGGTTATGAAATTGTAGAGACAAGATATGACAAAGGGGAACTAGCTCCTACAACATTGTTAATCGAAAGTGATGAAGCTTTAGCAGAAGAAGACGTAACTGCTATTACTAGAAAACTACAAGAATATAATGAAATTGCATCTGTACGATTGACTGCACAATCTGAAGACCTTAAGGCTATAAAGCTTAGTGTTGTGTTAGCAATGAATCCATATTCTACGGAAGCTATGGATATGATTCAAGATTTACGTGAAGATACATCAAATCTATTAAAGGACGCCTCTATATCCGGCGAAGCATACTTTAGCGGAGTGACTGCAAAGCTAGTAGATGAACGAGATGTGAATACAAAGGATATTTTTACTATTGTGGCACTTGAAACATTGCTGATCCTAATTCTCTTATTCGCCCTTACACGTTCCATTAGAATGCCTATTTATATGATGGCGACCATTTTACTTTCCTATGTATCTGCTTTGGGTCTTGGCATTTTTCTAGTTGATTTATTGTTTGGTTATGAAGCATTAAGTACTCGTGTACCTGTCTACGCTTTCATCTTCTTAGTAGCTTTAGGGATCGATTATAATATCATCCTTGTCTCTAGATTCATAGAAGAGCGGAAGACACACCGAGTTAAAGATGCACTGGAAATTGCAATCCGGAATACTGGTGGTGTCATATCATCGGCGGGTATCATTCTAGCGGCAACTTTTGCAGCGTTGACTACGATGCCAATTGCTGACCTTTTCGTATTTGGTTTTATAGTTGCAATTGGAATCTTAATTGATACTTTCCTAGTTCGAGGAATGCTTCTACCAGCTTTAATCCTACTATTTGAAAAAGACAAGCAAGTCTCCCATAATGGACAGTAAAAAAGGAATACAAAGGACTTCCCTTCCTTTGTATTCTCCCTTTTAGGAGGTTCCTATAATGAAGATTCTTGTTGTAGATGATGATGTCTATATTCAACAGCTTGTATCCATCCATTTAAGCCGAGAAGGCTATCAAGTATATAAAGCGAATCATGCTGAAGAAGCCTTGGATCTGTTGGAAGAAAAAACGGTTGATTTAGCAATTGTCGATGTCATGATGCCAGGAATGGATGGGTTTGAATTGACAAAGACATTATCAACTGACTACAATCTCCCCGTTATCCTACTGACTGCCAAAGGGCAGATTGATGACAAAGAACAAGGCTTCTTAGCTGGTTCAGAGGACTATATCGTGAAGCCTTTTGAGATAAAGGAACTTCTATTTCGTGTTGCCGTAGTGTTAAGGCACGTTGAACGTGCCATGGAAACGGTCATAAAAGTAGGAAATCTTACGATTGATCGGAAAAACTTTGAATTAATGATCAATCAAGAGACAGTCCTTCCACCACTCAAGGAATTTGAATTATTAAGTTTATTGGCTTCACGCGCAAATAAGATTACACATAGGGCCTTTTTAGTTGAACAAGTATGGGGAGTTGATTATGAAGGCGGAGAACAAACTCTTAATACTCATATAAACCGAATCAGAGATCGTTTAAAAAAGTATAATGCATCAGTGGAAATTCAAACGATTCGAGGGATTGGCTATAAGCTTGAGGTAACCAAATGAGGACTTTATATCAAAAGTTCATTGTTGCAACGCTATTAATTTTAATAATAAGTGTCACGATCGGGATGATACTAGCCAATTTTATTTACATGTCTTCTACCAAGCAGAAAATAGATCAGCAAAATGTAGAGATCGCCCAAACAATTACATTAAACCTTGGGAGTATGCATTCGAATCACTCTTCCTTAGAGCCCTTTTTGGAATCGATTGGAAATCTCGGATATCAAATATATGTGATAAACGAATCCGGGGAAGATGCTTATTTTGGCAAGCCCTTTACAAAGACAGAACTTCCTAAAGAAGCCAAGACGGTAGTCTTTGAAAAAAAAATCTATCATGGTATGAGCCACTTTTCCAATAAGTTTTTAATGATGGGACATTTCTCAAATGATGTTAAGAATACGGTAGGTGTGCCATTCACCATGAGTGAGGAACAATATGGTCTATTCCTACGTCCCAATAATAAACTGCTCTTTTCTGATATTCATATGATTTTAGCATGGTTTTTTGTAGCAGTCACAGTTGTTAGCATTAGTGGGGTAATCCTGTTTGCCAGGCATCTCATCAAACCGATTACAAGGTTAACAGAAGCGACCAGAGAGATTACTCGTGAGAATTTTCTTTATCCGTTAAAAATTGATCGTAATGATGAGCTTGGCCAATTAGCAGAAAGCTTTAACAACATGCAAAGGCAGTTACAACATAACGATGAAGCTCGAAAATCCTTTATCAATAATGTGTCACATGACTTTCAATCTCCACTAATGAATATTCGGGGGTATGCTGAGCTTCTAATGTCACAAAATGTAAGTGAACACGAATTAAAAGAGTACCTACAGATTATTAATCATGAATCAAATCGAGTTTCCAATCTAACTAAGCAGCTATTGTTATTAACCTCACTTGATCAGAAAGCGTACCCGATGATGAGATCAGAGGTTCAATTGGATGAACAAATAAAACAAACCATCCGTAGGTATCAATGGCGACTACAGGAAAAGGAAATTGAAGTTTCTTATAGATTATCACCTATTCGGATGAAGGTTGATGTCGAACTAATAAGCAACGTCTGGGACAACTTGATAACGAATGCGATAAAGTATAATGCTCATGGAGGAAATATTTGGATGAGTTTATCTAAAAGTGAAGCCTCCATCACAATCATTGTGAAAGATTCCGGAATCGGGATGTCTAAGAAAGACATGACCCAAATTTTCGACCGTTTTTATCGTGTAGATTCATCTAGAAAAAGTGGCGGTACAGGGCTAGGCTTATCGATTGTTAAGCAGGTTATTGACCTGCACGGAGGAGAAATAAAAGTTGATAGTGAGGTTGGTGTGGGAACAACCTTCACAATCATACTTCCAAATAAAGAAAGAAAATTGGAGGAATAAATAGATGGAACAAACTTGGAGTCTAAGGCTCATTCGTTTTTCGGCGATATTCGGAATAATTGGTACTTTTATTGGTTCTCTAATGTCAGGAAATATGGATTATTCATTGAGACCCATTCATGCTCATATTCTATTAGTAGGATGGCTATCGGTATTCGCTTGGGGAATTTTTTATAAGGTATATAAGATTAAGTATAAAAGACTTGTAGCTATTCATAGTATCCTCGGAATGCTGGGTGCTTCAGGTTTAACCATAGGAATGTGGATGTACAATCTGAATCCATTAAATCTTGATCAAACCTTTGTAATGGTGTTATTTATCGTGGGTGGAAGCTTACTTTTACTAGCTTTCTTATTATTCGTGCTTATCACCTTTCTAGTTGATAAACAGGAAAATTAAAATGTAAACGGTATTTCCATGGCAATCGACTTAAAGTTTATCATATGGTTCAATGTACGATGATTAGCAAATAATTTTAGAATGGAGAATTAGAATGTTACCCAATTCTCCATTCTTATTTTCAAATGGTTTTAAAAACCGCCCTTACTTATGATATGGTTCACCGTAACGATTTAAGAGGCAAAAAAATTAGATGAGGGTTTATTTGTCCAACTCTCGTCTATAAATTTCCCTTACAAATTAGCTCCTAGTTCAATATAAACCCTACGTTCCATCTTCATCTAAGTAAAGTCAATAAATCTTTCCTCCGCTTTTCTACTTTCAAACAATCATGGTGACGGTGGGAGTCAAACCCACTTACCAAATCGTTGATAGACCACGGTGTAGAAGTACAATAAATTAGCCAATATCAATCGTTATCTTTATCAGTTCCATATTTCAAATTAGCTGCAGTAACCTTTAGCTGCTCAATAAACACACGTGTAGCGGCACTCATATATTTATCCTTTCTATAGATAATCTCCACTTCTCAAGTAAGATTAGAATTTATAATCGGAATAACCCTAATTTTATTATTGTTAAGGTTCTCTAAATAAGGTTTAGGTAATATAGTCATTCCTACTCCTTTTCCTACCATGTTAATTAAAGATTCCATGGTTGTTATTTCAAAAATTGGTTAGGGGGAAAACCCTAAGTCATTACAAGATTTGTTGATAAGTTGCCTTACATAGTAGTTTTCCGGAAGCAAAATGGAAGGTGTTGTCTTTATGACCTCCAAAGTTAATCCTTTTTGATCCTCTAATAGGTGTCCTTTGGGTACCGCAAAGGACATTTCCTCCATATACAAAGGAATTGTTCCTAGTTCATTACCTTGGTCTTTCATAGGTAAAAAAACAATACCTATATCCAATTCATTTTCTAACATTCTCTTCCAAATTCCTCCTGTCCGTAGTCCAAGCACGGATATCTTAATTACTGGATACAGATGATGAAAATTAAGTATAGAAATACTTCCTACCCGGAGTCCTTTTAATTCCTTTATAGTGATTTGTACTTGTTCTAATTGGTGAAAAATATTCCGAGTGGATTTAAGAAGCAGTTTTCCTGATTCCATAAGCGCCGTCTTTTTACCGAATTAAAAGCCATTCAATTGGAAATTATCAAAGAATGGAGGTCACACTTTTAGCGATATTTAAAAGACTTTATTGAATCATCGTGTGCTTATCTTCAATAAGATCTTCCATAATCGGGAGCTTTTCCGTAGTAACGAAAAGTCCAATTTCTCAATAAAATCTTGGGAAATCGGGCTTTTTTTCATTTCCTTATAGTGCAAAATAACTCCTAAAGTGACACCGTTAACGTGGATTAACAACACTAAACCCGTACAAATTTTATAAGGTCTATAGCCGTGGAAAATGTGCAATTGAGCACGTAATTCACGGTCAAATCAAAAAACACCCTGCTCCGCAACTAAAGCAAAACAGGGCCTTACTATTAGTGCAAGCGATCTAAAGCTTGATAGTCTTTTATATATGGACCATCATCCGCTACAGCTGAATGATATAGCGCTTTAATGGCTAAATTTTTCTCTAAGCCCATTTCGACTTTTATCTTCTTTAGCTCATCATGCAATTCACGGTGCTCATTTATTAATTTTATCATGATTGTTTTACTATATTTCATCTTGTCACATCCCTAATGTATTATTTTTTCTTTGCTCGCACGAGTAGGACTGATTCCTGTAATGGAAATTAACAGGTTTATTAAAATCAACAAGATCCACGAAAACAGTCTTTTCATATACCACTTAGGTAATTAATGTAGGAACCGCATCTATTTATGGTACGGTTCTCCCCACCAAGTTAACTGGTGCTTCTTCTTGTATAAGTAGCGCACATTGTAAAATAGTAAGCCTTTTCCTAATTTCATCGATTCTTTCTGTTTCGAAACCATAAGATACCTTTGCTATTACAACTAATTCTTTGGAAGTTAGATTTTTCTTAGATGACTCATATAATATTTCAAAAATAAATAACACTTTAACATGGAAACAGAACACTAAATCTAAAGCTGATTTACTAGTTAACCATTTTTTTGCTGTTTCTGTGGAAACACATACTGTTCTAGTTTTTCTGTTTAAAAAATCAATATTCATTAAAGTTGTAATAAATGAATTGGCAGAAGAGGTCGATATACCTAGTGTTTTTTGGGAATAATTAAATATCGACTCTTTATCAATATTAGTAAACATTAACTGAATGTATCCACTAAACGTTTCACAAATATCTTTTAGATTGCCTGGAATATAACCTATAGAAGGCTTTCTACTCTTTAATTCCTCTTTATCTAGATTAACCAATTGCATTGCCCAATCAGATACGGATAATTCGTTCTCTTGTATTGTACTATCTTCATTAATCTCTATTTCATCAGGCTGTACATATTCAATATTCTTTACAAACTCTTTCCCTGCTTCAGTTAAAAAGTATTTATGGGTAACTTCATTAAAATCTACTAAATCTAACTGTCTAAACCATATCAGCCTATTGCCTATTTCCGATTTTGTATCCCAATTTAAATTATATTTTTCATTTGCAATCTCTAAAATTTCCATAGCTAGTAATGGTGTATGTAAATTTACTAACAGTTCACCTATAAACCTAACATTTGCACAAAATATTGCAGTCAAATATAAATCATCTTCAGTTTCTAAATATAATTTACCTTCATCTGATATTTTCCACATACCACCATCTTTATAAACTAATCCTATAGGTCTTAACCATGTACACAGACGGTCTAAATTAGATTCACTAGAACTGCCTTCAAACTTCATTTTTGTGTTATAAGGTACATTATCTAAAACAGCTTTCAATATTTCTCTTAAAACAGTGGGTTGTCCTTTTTGGTCTCTTGGTATTTTGGGAAGAGAAAATACTTTTGCATTCCATTCTCTATGTGAAGGATAAAGGTCTTTACTTACTTGAACCATTCATAACACCTCCAAACTATATTTACCCATAATATACCGTAAAAAAATCTACTTTAACTTAATAAAGTAGATTCGGGAAACTGCCCTTATTTATGGTACGGTTCACCTTGATATGTCTAATTTCTATTTTAAAGGGGAAAAATGTCAATACATTTTTTTATTAAACTACTCCGCAATCGACTGATATTCTGCTGCCAAACCTTTTTGAACGCCTGGTCTTTCTGCAATACGTTGAGCCCATTCCAAGAGATGAGTATATTCATCCATGTTTAAAAATTCATAAGAGCCTTCATACAATTTTCCTAAAGCTAAACGGCCGTACCAAGACCAGAGCGCAATATCTGCGATAGTATAGGTGTCACCACTGATATAAGAACGCTGAGCTAATATTTTATCAAGTAAATCTAATTGACGTTTCGTTTCCATAGTAAAACGATCAATTGGGTATTTCATAGGTTCTGGCGCATAAGCGAAAAAGTGACCAAACCCTCCACCAACATAAGGCCCTGACCCAATTTGCCAGAATAGCCAGTTAAGGGTTTCTGTCCGTCCATGAATATCTGTCGGGATCAGCTTATTAAATTTCTCAGCTAAGTAAAGCAAGATCGACCCTGATTCAAAAATTTTCACACGTGGGTTTTGACTTTGATCGACCAAGGCTGGGATCTTTGAATTAGGATTGATCTTGACAAAATCCGAACCAAATTGATTGCCGGCTCCAATATTGATTTTATACAAATCATAGTCTGCACCATCTACACCAAGTTCTTTTAATTCTTCCAGCATAATCGTCACTTTAATACCATTCGGCGTTCCTAGTGAATAGAGTTGGAACGGCGCATCTCCGACTGGTAGCTTTTGTTCAAAACGTTCGCCGACTATCGGACGATTGCCACCTCTATTCGAATTCTCTTCTTCCCACTGCCACACGTCTGGTAATTCATATTTTGCCATCTCTATACACCTCATAATATTTATTTTTAACTCCAATATACTAATAATGTAATAATATCCCTAATTTTTAGCTTATCATCTATTTATGGTAAGGTTCCCCATTATGCATCTAAATGAGGTTTTTATATTGCCTTAAAATAATGACCATTTTATTTTTTAATACCCTTGAATGGATAAGGTTTCAGATTATAACAGTTTGTTTAACTTTCAACTTGATGTGTTTAAGCTGCGTTCATTCTTAATTATTATTGACCCGAGAAGAAACCCCATACCGATGAACAAAATGGTTGTAATGGTTGTAATAATTCTAGTTTTCATTACCAAAGAAGTAGTAAATCCATCTTTAACTGCTTACACCAACACATATGGCCATACTGACTCAAGGCTATTTAATTGTTTATATATTTATCATATGGTTTAACGTAAGGAGCATGCAATTATCATAACTTTATACACATCATCTCAAAATATCCCCAAGAAAAAAACCATGATGTTTGTTCAACTCTTTTCACATTACTTGTAAAAATCCCTGTTTGAAATGACAGGACTCCCATGAACAAGGGACATTAAAATGTTATATTCCCTTTAATTAAACTTTATAGGGGGTTTGAAATGAATAATCATTTACTAAGAAAGCTTGCTGTATTCTCAATTATTGGTGGGATTTTTTCAAATCGTAGCAACATTTGGATTTGGATATCAATATCTGCTGGGTCATGACACAATGGGAGTAGCTGTAATTGTTGGGTTAATTAATGTATTAGGTATGATTCTTATTTTAATTGGTATGATTGCAGTCTTTTTATATTCCTATCAAATTAAAGCAAGTCTAAATCTATTTATAAGCTTTATCGTTTTATTCATCGGAAGCATGCTCGAAGTAGGAGGTATGTGGACTGTCACTTTTGTATCCCCAATGCTTAAAGTTCATGCTGCAGAATTAGCTTCCACATGGCCATCTCCTTCAGGTGAGGGCTTGATGATCAGTTTACTTCTACTTTTTATTGGATGGGTTTATTTTGGTATCAGTTTAGCCAAAGTGAAGGTCCTTCCTGTAATTCCAGCAGTTCTAGTCGCTGTATCACTTTTTTTAGATTTTGCTCCATTAGGCATTGTTAGTAACTTCGGGTCAATTTTCTGGGCAATCGCGATTATTTGGTTGAGTACTGCTGTTTACAAAAGAACAAAAACAGAAGTTGTTATAGGAAACGATGCAATATAACCTAACTCATAACTTCATAACAACTTTATTAAAATTACTATATATTAAAAACCCATCTCATCCGAGGTGGATTTTTAACATATAAGAAGGAATATATCCTACTCCTAAATATATATATTAATTAGCCACAGAAACAATACAATCCAAGTTCAATGAGGATGGAGAATCTTCCTAATGAGGAATAAAGACTTCAACAAAATCCTAAACAATATTATAAAATTTATGTGGATCATTACAGCCCTGATATCAGTTGGGCTCTTCTTTTTTAGTATCTTCATACAAAACACCATCTATCAAGTACCTTGCCCTACAAGTGGCTGTTTAGACTTTGGTCAATTAACCTTAGAAGAATCCGCAGAACTTCAAACTATTGGGATCTCCCTCATTTCCTACGCCTGGTTTAAAACAATAATGAATTTAATTATTGGGTTTGGTTTTTTTTCTGTTGGTATCATTCTATTTTTGAAAAATAGTTCAGATACATTTATCACATTTACTTCAATGATCATTATCGCCTATGGTGCTAATTTTGGTATGGATACATTAAGTCATGCTTTATCCCAATATCATGTTGATGACAAACTATATTGACTTTGTAGCTTCTGGAATCGTTGTTTTTCTTTTTTTATTTCCCGATGGGAGATTTGTGCCTAAATGGACCATTGGCATTTCAGCTTTGTGGATGTATCTTTCATATAGTCGAATTTTTATGCCCGAATTCCATTTTAAATCCAGAATTATGGCCATTTTGGCTTGATATCGCTGGGTGGATGGGTTTCTATATATTGGTCTTCTATGCGCAGCTCTATCGATTTCGAAAAGTCTCGAACTCTGTTCAAAAACAACAAGCAAAATGGTTACTTGTTAGCATTATTATTATTATTTTACACATTGGTTGGATAGGTATTTTTGGTGATGAACAAGGTGCTATTTTTAAAGTTATTACTTCCTGTTGATGACAATCACAATCATAGTAATACCTGTTTCTTTGGCTATTAGTATATTGCAATATAAGTTGTGGAATTTAGACATCTATATTAACCGTTTTGTTTTATATATCATGCTAAGTAGTCTTGTAGCGATCATCTATGCAAGCATTATCGGAATACTTGGAACAATATTTCAGCATAGGTGGTTTTTTCATTTCCTTTATTGCCGTAGGAGTCACTGCCATACTCTTCGAACCGATTAAAGGGAAATTACAAGCTGCTATTAACCGTTTGATGTATGGAGAAAGTCGTTCTCCATACGCTGCTTTGTCCATGTTAGGACAAAAGTTAGAAGCAACGTCAGACACAAGAACTGTTCTTTCTTCCGTTGTTGAAACGATTAGTCAGGTGTTAAAACTGCCTTACGCAGCCATCTATCTTTTCACAGAAAATTCTTTTCAATTAGCTGCTGAGTATGGCAATCTGAATACCTCATTAATGAGAATAAATTTAGTTTATCAGAAGGAGAAGGTTGGGGAGCTATTCCTTGGAACAAGGACCTTAAATGAGGGGTTCTCTGATTACGAACAACGCTTGATTCAGGATCTTGTACGTCAAGTAGGTATTGCTGTGTATTCAGTAAAAGTCACAACAGATTTAATGAAGTCTAGGGAAAATCTTGTTAAGGCCCGGGAAGAAGAAAGAAAGAGAATCCGAAGAGACCTCCACGATGGTTTAGGTCCGCAGCTTGCAAGCTTAGGAATGAATATAGAGGCTGCGCGTAATTTATATCAAATAAACCACAAAGCTGGTGATGAACTATTGATAACTACCCATAAACAATTAAAGGATGCCATCAATGACATTCGTCAACTTGTCTACGATTTACGACCACCTATCCTAGATGAATTAGGTCTCACATTTGCTATTAATGAATTAATTAGACAATACAGTCATAGTGAAATAAATTTTAAGGTTTTTGTGCCTCCCAGTGTATCCACATTACCTGCAGCAATAGAAATTGCTACATATCGTATTATTCAAGAATCAATTTCTAATGTCATTCGTCATTCAAATGCAACGGAATGTAAAATTAAAATAACCATGACTAACTTCCTTAAAATTGAGATTACGGACAACGGTAAAGGGATTTCTTTTAATTCAAAAAAGGGAATTGGGATGGCCTCTATGCGAGAAAGGACAGAGGAATTGAACGGAACTTTTCATGTCATTTCTACTCCTGAGCAAGGTGTGAGTATTCAAGCAATTTTTCCATTAATGGATAAGGAGGCTTAGTTATGGAAAGGATAAAAATTTTATTTGCTGATGACCATACTTTGTTTCGTGATGGTTTAAGAAATTTACTTACTTCTATTTCGGACTTTGAAATCATCGGTGAGGCTACTTCTGGAGAAGAGGCTATTACTCTAGCAAACTCCTACAACCTGATATTATCTTAATGGATATAAAAATGCCTACTATTAACGGTATTGAAGCAACAAAGGAAATACTCGCTAAAAACCCTCACATAGGTATCATTATGTTCACCATGTTCGAGGACGATAATTCGGTATTTGCTGCTATGAGAGCAGGAGCTAAAGGTTATCTTCTTAAAGGTGCTAGTCAAGAGGAAACCCTTCGTGCCATTCGTGCGATTGCCAGTGGCGAAGCAATTTTCAGTCCGTCCATTGCGGCGAGACTCATACACTACTTTAATTACATGAGCAAAAGTCAAGAAAATATTGCTTTTCCAGAACTGACCAGTAGAGAAAGACAAATCTTAAACCTTATTGTTCAGGGGACTAAAAATGAAGGTATTGCAGAAAGACTTGGTTTAAGTTCAAAAACCGTCAGAAACCATGTTTCAAATATTTATAATAAGTTACAAGTTGCCGATCGATTTGAAGCTATAAAACGAGCTAAAGAGGGAGGGTATGGAATAATAAAATTACAGCTGTTTATAGTGGAAAGGTTAATCCAGCAAACTTCTTAATTATTTTAACGTATGATAAACTATATCTAAATTTTACTGTAATAAGTATCTCTTCCCTATCCATAGAACAACTTTTGGAAGAATATATTCTTGGAATTTACTGTTCCAGTCACCATTATGTGGTGGAGAGGTACTAAAGCACCTCATTCCTATGATACGGTTCACGGCTGCCGTCGGAGCAATAACTGGCGGAGGGCTCTTGGCCATTAATATTATCTGGCAAGGTTATCTTGATTTGACATCAGGAGGTGACAGTTTTCTTCATGACGTTACTCACGTTGCCTATTACCTTAATAGTGCAATGATACTTTTTGCTATGTGTGGATTGTTAATTGGACTTTTCTCATTAAATGATCACATTAAAGCTACAACTACAAAGGTAGGCTTCTTGTGGCGAACTGGAATTTTTCTTTCAGGGCTCGGTCAAGGACTATTCGGAATTGGAGCATTAGCGTTTTTCATACATGGTTTCCTTGACCTAGGGAGTTTCCTCGAAACGGTAAATTTAGTTTCAGGTATTAGTAGCATAGTAATGTTCCTCGGCGCACTTCCGCTTGGTATTTTTTTAATCCGTATCAAAACATTTCCTCGATTCGGTTCCATTTTATTTATCCTTTCGGTTCCTGTGTTTGTTATCGCTACGTTCTTCATTTACAATATGAACGCACTCATCGGCGGAATATTATTCGGTGGTGTTTACAGTTTGGCATGGATCATTACTGGATTCTATTTACGGAAATAGCATAATACTAACAAAAAAACAGGGGGCTTCTCTACTTCAAAGTAGGGTACTGCCTCCTGTTTCTATTAAAATTGAAACCCACTACTATTTTTTATACGCCCTATTGTACAAAATAACCACAAATGAATTAACTATAGACGAGCTTTTTTTTGCTTAGACCAAGCGTCTCTGCAGTTGAAGTATGAATTTCGTGCAGAAGTTCTGGATTTTCCATTTGTGACACACCATAAGAAGGAAGCATTTCTTTTATTTTCGGTTCCTACTTTTTCATATGCTATGGAAAACATTTTTCTAATACCTTTATCCAAAAACCTCATTTACTGCTACCGTTTTGATCGTCCCTTTGATTTTCGGATCGTTATGCATAAAACCAATGGAGAATGGGAAAGATCCGCATGGTGTGCAAAAATTTCACCTCCTAAATTGGTTGTTACCAATCATGCTAAAGGAGGTATCATTATAACTGCAGAACAGGCATTAGAAGCTAATAAAAATAGCTTTGATTATAAAAAAGCACTGTATGACTTAAACGATGTATGTTTCAAAATATGTAAGTTGTATGATTCTCATTTCTCATTTTGTATTCTAGGACTGGATATGGCTATTGATAAAAATGGACATATTTGGTTTATTGAAGCAAACACTCTGGCCTGATCATAGCATGTTCCGTAAATTAGGAGATCCACTAATATATAAAAGATTAAGAAAAAAAGATCGTCAAATTCGGAGAACTAGCAGTCGATTATTAGAAGAACTCAAAAAGAAGTCGGAATAAAGATGTCTATCAACCATAAATCTAATACCTCATAATCATCAACCGTATGTATTGTAAAAGAATAACCATTCCTTTAATTGAATGGGACATCTCACCCTTTTTTCACAGCTATTTTACGATAAGTTCCATCGGGGTGTAAAACCTTTTGAAGGATAGTAAAAACCGCATCTATTTATGGTACGGTTCACCCCGATTTATCCGAAAAGCCCGGTACACTTGCTCCAATAAAATCAGGCGCATGAGCTGATGGGGGAAGGTCATTTTGGAAAAGGAGAGCTTTTCATCTGCTCGTTTTAACACCTCATGGCTTAACCCTAATGAGCCGCCAATCACAAAGGCAATTTTACTTTTTCCATAGGTAGCCAGTTTATCAAGGGAATCTGCTAATTCCTCTGAGGATTTCATTTTCCCATCTATTGCAAGTGCAATCACATATGTATCAGGGGAAAGCTTACCTAGTAGCTTTTCACCCTCTTTCTGTTTCACTTGTTCCATTTCAGCAGGGCTTAATTCCTCAGGTGCCTTTTCATCAGGCATTTCAATCACTTCTATTTTGGTATAGCTTGATAATCTCTTTAAATATTCATCAATTCCCGCTTTTAAATACTTTTCTTTTAATTTTCCAATTGTAATAATTGAGATATTCACAACTTATCCTCACTTTATAAACATTTTACAAACAAGTTATCCACAGGAGTTATCCACATATTCACAATTTTACCCACATTTTGTATGGAAGCATTCGTTCCCTACTATATATACAAGCTCCATTATTTAGGCTGTTTATATCTGAAAATTCCACATATTCCCCATAAAGTCCCGTATTCCGTACACTAAAACACACTATAATCTATCAACATGTGGATATCTTTACTAATCATATCATATCCGAAAAAAAACAGGAAAGCATCTCTGCCTTCCTGTTTTTATCCACAGTTAATAAGTTTCACCAGCTAATGTTAAGGTCGTTTCTTGTTCTTTTCCCTCACGATAAAATTTAACAGTCATTTTATCACCAATCTGTTTATCATTATATAAATGTTTACGTAAGGAAATAACATCTGAAATCTGTTTCCCATCCATTTCAACAATGACATCTAATTCCTGTAAGCCTGCTGTATGTGCAGGTGAATTTCGAAGGACACTTTCAATGATTACTCCTTCTTTCATCCCATTAGGAAGCAATAACGTCTCATGTTGATGATAAGAAGAGATCTCTGTCAAATTTCGAAGCGTAATTCCCATTGTTGGTCTCTTTACTTCACCAAACTTCTCTAGATCTTCAATAATTGGGATTGCTGAATTAATAGGAATCGAAAGTCCTATTCCTTCTACCGCTTCCTGTGCAATCTTCATCGAGTTAATTCCAATGACTTGTCCTGCAATATTAATGAGTGCTCCACCACTATTTCCAGGGTTAATCGCCGCATCGGTTTGAAGAACCTCCACTTGCCAATCCTCTATACCATCTCCATTTAAATCAACGGGAATCGTTCGTTCTAATCCAGATACGATTCCACTTGTGACAGAACCGGAAAATCCCAAACCCAATGGATTTCCAATTGCAATAACTGGTTCACCGGCTTTTAAAGTATCAGAGTCGCCAAATTCAGCAATTGTTTTAATTGGACCACTATCAACCTCAATGACAGCTAAATCCGTCCAAGGATCGGTTCCAACCATTCTAGCAGGTATTTTCGTTCCATCTGCTAATGTTACTTCTAGTTGATCTGCACCTTCAATAACATGATTATTTGTTACGATGTAAGCCATATCTCCTGCCTTTTTGTAGATGACACCAGAACCAGTACCGGCCTCTTGGTTACCACCCTGTTGATCCAACCAAAAGCTTGAAGATTGTAGATTTGTAATTCCTACTACGGCATCACCGGCTTTTTCTACAGCCTCTGTAATCCCTGTTTCTACTTCAAGTGAGACATCTTGGGTAATGGTATTCTTATCACTTCCACTTTCCCTTTCCTTCACTGTAACTCCATTTATAGGCTCAACAGAATATGGAAGGAGTCCAACGTTAGATAGTGTAGGTATGGTAAAAATGACAAGCAAGGCACCTACAACTGCACCTATTAATCCTGTAAAAAAGTAACTTCCTTTTTTTGTTTTTTGTTGTGGTCTATACCGATTTTCTTCTTCTTGTTGATCATAGAAACCCAAATCGACATCCATCCTTTCTCCCTTACTCACTATGTCTTATTTTACCTATCTATACATTATTATACTCGTCTATGACTTCTAAAAAAATTAAGAGCAAAAACCCCTTAAACAGCTGTTAAGGGGGTTGGATTCTTTGGATCTGTATCAAAAAGGGAAAATTGTTCTCCCACAATAATTCCTTTACTTTCAAGCGTTTGTGCAACTGACATTCTAGCTAAATCTTTCATATTATTATCCATACTTAAATGAGCAAGGTAAATCCGTTTCGTGTTATCTCCAACGACATCGCTCATCGCAAGTGCTGCATCTTCATTCGATACATGTCCGACATCACTTAAAATTCTTCGCTTAATATTCCAAGGGTATTTCCCCATGCGAAGCATACTCACATCATGGTTACTTTCAAATACGTAAATATCTGCATTTGAAATAATTCCCTTCATACGATCACTAACATATCCTGTATCCGTAATTAAAACGATCTTTTTTCCTTCATGATGAAAAATATAAAACATTGGCTCTGCGGCATCATGTGATACCCCAAATGACTCAATATCGATGGAGCCAAAGCTTTTTACACTTTCCATATTAAAAATAAATTTTTGATCTGTTGGTACTTCCCCAATTAAAGGATCCATCGCTTTCCATGTTTTTTCATTCGCATAAACGGGTAATTTATATCTTCTCGCAAGGATTCCGACACCCTTAATATGATCACTATGTTCATGTGTCACAAAAATCCCAGAAAGATCTTTTATATCTCGGCCAATTTGTTGGAATAATCCTTCCATCGCTTTTCCGCTTAAACCGGCGTCAACTAAGAAAGAATGTTCTTCCGTTTCTACAAAAATGGCATTTCCTGTACTCCCGCTTGCGAGAACACTAAAGTTCAACGCCATAACTCCTCACTCCATTACTTTTTCTGTAGTCTTCTTTAATTCTTTTGTTATAATTTCGCCTTCAAAGGCACTTACATACAATTTTCCTTTACCCTCTACATTAAAACACCAAGCTGGGTTTAATACTTGTGTGGTATCTGAAAGTTCGGTAAATGTATAATAGCCTAATTCTGGATCGGTTATTTTACTATTTGATGGTAATTCTTCATTTTTGTATAAGACTTCAATCGCCTTGATTGGTTGAATAATCTTTTCTGGATTTGATAACTCCTGGATATCCTCAAGATAGCTTTGAGTATAGGAGTAGATCTCATTCTCACCATTCACGTTAAATTCAAGTCTTGCTTTATCATTTTCAAATAGTGGTTTATCCTTATATTGCTGCGTATAAATAATTGAAGAACCGTCACTGCTCTTTTTCCAAAAACGATATTGATCTCCATACAAAACATTTTCTTTAATAAAATTATTTAATTCCGTTGGTCCAAACTTTTCTGTTATCGCTAAGGGTTCTTTTAGAATCGAAACAAGTTCGGTATTACTGATTAATCGTAACCATTTGGTTCGATAATATCGACTTCTGTGTATCCTCTATAGTAAAAATTTTAGAATTAGCCTTTAAAGTAAAATCCTCTACATACTGTCTCAGGCAATGGACCATATTCAATTCCTTCTGCTTTTAATTTAGTTTCAATAGAAGAATCGATATTAGCTTTAACATCAACCACATTTGAGTCTATTACTTTAACGAACTCATAGATCAAATATAGATCAAGAATAAGGAAGGAAATAATAAATATGTTTTTAATCTTACTCCAATCCAACTTTTTCTCCCCCTACTTGCATTGACCTTAATGGACTTCCATTCATCATCATAAAGGTAGAACCAACTTGGTTCTAATGAAATTGTTTTTGCATTCATCGTCATCTTATAGCCAATTTTTATATCCTCTAACAAACTTAGATTATACTGTTCACCTTCACGTTCTTCTATTTTCTCTATTGCATCATATCCTGATTCTAGTGTTTTTATTGGATTTAAGGCTGGTAGCCCTAACGAAAAATTATTTCGCAAATATCTACTAACTTCAGTTGCAGCCCAATCAATTTCAATTTTTGAAATTGGATTATTTTCTCCAAAAACTGGATAACCATCAGGTCCATAGATGCGGAAATGAACGGTTTTCCTCCCCTTGTCTAATCCAACAAATCGATAATTATCTGTCCAACCACCGTGATTATTAACGAAATCGATGCTTTTCTGTAATAAACCATCCGTGTTTGTCTCATGAGATTCATCGACAGAAAGGTCAATAAAAGTAATTGAATGACTCTCGTTATCTACAATCAGTAGTTTCCGCCCATCCGTATATTCCTCACCGCTAGAAATAAATGTTTTTTCAACAATACTAGGATCACTGAATAGGGCATCTTTCAAATCAGCTATAGGAAGTTTTTTGAATAAATATTGATTGTTAACTAATTCTGTTTGACTCTTCGGTAAATAGATTGTTCGACCTGAACCTGTTTTAAACGAAAAGTACTGATTGTATTGCTTTGCTTCTTCAAAGTAGTCTTGGCTAAATTGATTAAGGGATGTTGCTAATACATAGCTTGAATAAACTTGTTGATTTTCCTCTGAAATGAAATAGACATTTCCATCTCCATAATCAGCTGACTTGAAATCAATCAAGATTTTATTGAAATGAAAGTTAGGAGACCTCTTTTCCATCTAGTTTATAGATAGATGCAAATAACTCCATTGGTATTTCCCCTGGATAAATAATCTGCACAGAATCATGACTCTCCGCTATTGCATCTATATCGATTTCATCTAATGATAGATTGTTAAATGAATTGAAACTCCCAACTACTAATCGCCTTCATCAAGTTATCAATCTTTTCAGTTGAGAGTGTTCCATAATAGTTGCCTTCCAAATTAAAAATAATTTGTTCAATTCTTACAATCTCTTTTATATCCTTTTTCTCACTAAGAAGAACTTCTTAACCATTGCCTTCTCCAGATTTATCTGCAATTGGCTGAATAGGACCACAAATTCATCGTTAAAATGATACTCATCACAACAAGGACCGTTAAGATGATGGACTTTACTTTTTCATATGTCAATTCCATTCATCCTCCTCGTACTTTACATATGGTAAACTAAAGAAAATCGTTGTTCCTTTTCCTTCAATACTTCTTGCCCAAATTCTACCATCATGGGCCTCAATCATTTCTTTTGCAATCGCAAGGCCAAGTCCTGTTCCCCCAAGTTTTCTTGTCCTTGCTTTATCAACACGATAGAAGCGTCCAAAAATCTTTTCCACATTTCCCTTTGGAATTCCGACTCCTTGGTCCGCTATACTGACAATCACTTCATCATCTTGTTCTTTAATTTTAAAGGTAACCTTTCCACCTTCTGGGGAGTACTTTAATGCATTTGAAATGATGTTATCAATCACTTGAGTCAGCTTATCTGGATCAATTTCAACTAATATTGGCTTATCTGGAAGCTTTCTTTCAAAAGAAAGCTTTTGGTCTTTTGTTAATTCGA
Organism: uncultured Bacillaceae bacterium; assembly: GCA_963708895.1. GTDB lineage: Bacteria > Bacillota > Bacilli > Bacillales > Cytobacillaceae > Bacillus_BD. The sequence goes on from CAVPUE010000009.1 coordinate 65,089, forward strand.
AACGGTCAATAATTCTATTATAGAAAACAACTAAGTCTACCCATTCCTTCGATAAACGGTAGTCCTTGCTGTCCATTTTTGATAACTTTAGGAGATCATTGACTAGCCGAATCATCCGTTCTGTCTCATTTTGGGCTACATTTAAAAAGTTAGGAGCTATTGTCTCATCTTTCCAAGCACCATCACTTAGTGCTTCTAAATAACTTCTCATCGTTGTTAATGGCGTTCTCAATTCATGTGAAACATTTGCTACAAATTCTCTACGCTCCATCTCAATTTTTTCCTGTTCAGTCACATCATGTAATACGGCAATAAGTCCATTTACAAAACCTGTCTCGCGCTGAATCACTGAAAAATTAGCTCGTAAAATATATGGATTATAGTCTGTACTATAATCGAGTAGCACATTACCAGTCTCTGAAATGAGTTCATCAAAGGTATATTCATTTTCTAAGTCTAGCAAAGAAACGATAGACGTTGATAGAATTGTTTCACGTGAAACACCCAACATCTTTGCACCCTGATCATTAATTAAAATCACTCTACCTTTGCGGTCCGTTGCAATCACACCATCTGTCATATAAGAGAGGACAGAGGATAACTTTCTTCTTTCACTTTCAGTTGTTGATTGGGCTTCTTGAAGTTTCTTCGTTAAATTATTAAAGGTATGTGCTAGTTGGCCAATTTCATCGTTTCCATATACTTTTACCTTTCGAGAATAGTTTCCTCTCGATAGAGCCAATGCTTGTTTTCTCATATCCTTTATCGGTTGAGTAATGGCATGTGCAAGAAGGAACCCAACAATCATCGTCACAAATAAAGCAATCCCTGTTCCAGTAATAAAGATTTGATTAATATCTCGCATTTGCTTATAGACTGTTTCGATATTGGCTGCAAATTCGATTGCACCTATTACTTCTTTATCCTCCGTAGTAATTGGCGTTGATAAAACCCATATCCGATTACCATTTTCACGATCAATGGTCTCTAATTCATCTCTTTGACCTGTCGCGATTACTCTTCGTATCCTTGGGTCTGTCGACTTTTGCCCAACAAGGTGTTGATTATTTGCATCAGATGTACCTAATATTTTACGTGTTTTTCCATCAATTACCCTTACTTCTGAGATATCCTCTGTTCGATAATCCTCCTGAAGTAAGCTACTTAATTCTTCCTCTAAAGAAATATCATCATCATTTCGATCTTTTGTTAACTGTTCTTTAATATAATACGAAAGCAGGTTCTGCTTTTCTTCAATCGATGTTTTAAAATTCTCCGTTAATGTTGCTTCTAATTGTCGAACAAAGTAAACACCGATCGTTTGCATAACAAGAATCACTAATAGCATAAAGATTAAAACTGTTTTTGAATGCATCGATTGGAAAAATTTAAAATTTTTCATACCATATTATGACTCCTGTTCAGGGTTTCTTAAGTAATAACCGACTCCTCTTCTTGTTACAATCCAAAGTGGATGACTAGGACTATCTTCTATTTTCTCTCTCAATCGTCTTACCGTTACATCAACGGTACGAACATCACCAAAATAATCATATCCCCAAACAGTCTGTAATAGATGTTCTCTCGTCATGACTTGTCCAATATGCTTGGCTAAATAATGTAGTAACTCAAATTCACGGTGGGTTAATTCAATCGTTTCTCCACGTTTTGAAATAATATAGGCATCGGGATGAATCGTTAAAGAGCCAATTTCAATTTCATTGCTTTCCTCTTCCTCCGGAGCCGCTGGAATCTGATTATGTCTTCTTAAATTGGCCTTAACCCGTGCAATTAATTCCCTTGTACTAAAGGGCTTTGTCATGTAATCATCTGCGCCTAACTCAAGTCCAAGTACTTTGTCAATTTCGGAGTCTTTTGCTGTTAACATAATAATCGGCATTTCATATTTTTTACGTACTTCCCTACATACTTCCATTCCGTCTCTTTGAGGGAGCATAATATCTAATAAAATGAGGTCAGGCTTGAATTCCTCTACCATTTCTAGTGCCTGATTCCCATCATAGGCACATTCTACTTCATAGCCTTCCTTTTTTAAATTAAATTGCAATATATCGGCAATTGGTTTTTCATCGTCAACAACTAATATCTTTTTGTCCATATAATACATTCCTTTCAGTTCTACTTTGTTTTAGGAATTTATCATGTTTACTTTTATGTAACAGATAATTCAATTGTTTCTTTTAGTTAACTATTATGTTTCCTAGTTTACTTTATCATTTTATCTCTTTAAATTCATCTATTTGAGGAAAGTTGGATTTAATTACTACTGTAGTATTGGTTATTATTCACTAAAAATCTGGAAAATAATTTGTAAAGGCTCTTTTCTCAAACTTTGTTGCTTTTGGAGAGATAAAAAGAAGATTGTCATTGTTTCACGTTGACACTGACCATAATTATTGAGAAAAGAGCTATAAACTAATTACGAATGCACAAAATAGCTTATTTCTACGTTAAAATTGGCCTTTGGATTTTAACAACAAACTTTATGAAAACAGCCTTTGTAAAAGAGTTGAGATTGAAACGAATGTTAATGATTAATAAAAGGAAAAGAGATTTTTAAAAGATTCTAAATGAACCTTTTAAAAATCTCTTCTCTGATGCACAGAGACGGAAGCAAACCGCCAACACATAGATTTTTAGGTGACTATATTAGTTTTGACGCCAAGGACTGCGTATGACATTTGTTTGTGTACGGTCAGGACCTACTGAGAATGTCGATAATGGAATTCCTGTAAGTTGGGATACACGTTCTACATAATGACGGGCATTAACCGGAAGTTCATCAAGTGAACGACAACCTGTAATATCTTCCTTCCAACCAGGAAGTTCTTCATAAACAGGTTCACATTCTGCCAATACCTTTAAGCTTGCAGGGAATTCTTCCATTACTTCACCTTTATACCGATAGGCAACGCAGATCTTCAACGTTTCAATTCCAGAAAGGACATCAATGGAATTAAGGGATAAATCCGTTAATCCACTAACACGGCGCCCATGACGTACGACGACACTATCAAACCAACCTACACGGCGTGGACGACCTGTCGTAGTCCCATACTCACGACCTACTTCTCGAATTTGGTTTCCAATTTCATTATTTAACTCTGTTGGGAACGGACCGTCACCTACACGTGTTGTATATGCCTTACATACACCAACTACATGAGTAATTTTTGAAGGACCCACACCAGAACCAATCGTCACGCCACCTGCGACAGGATTTGAAGAGGTTACAAATGGGTACGTCCCTTGATCGATATCCAACATAACTCCTTGTGCACCTTCAAATAAAACGCGACGTCCATCATCCAATGCATCATTTAATACAACAGATGTATCACATACGTATTTTTTAACCTGTTGGCCATATTCATAATACTCATCTAAAATTTCTTCAATTTTAAAGCCTTTCGTTTCATAAAACTTTTCAAGCATCCGATTCTTTTCTTTTAAATTATGAGCAAGCTTTTCTTCAAAAACTTCACGATCCAAAAGGTCTACGATTCGAATTCCCGTGCGTGCTGCTTTATCCATATAAGCAGGTCCAATTCCCTTTTTCGTTGTACCAATTTTATTTGCGCCTTTACGTTCTTCTTCCACTTCATCCAAGCGGATATGATAGGGAAGGATGACGTGTGCACGATTACTGATACGAAGATTATCCGTCGTTATCCCTCTTTCATGCAAATAAGCTAATTCTTGAACTAATGCTTTTGGATCAACAACCATTCCATTTCCAATCACACTAATTTTATCTTTATAAAAAATTCCAGATGGAATTAAATGAAGCTTGTAGGTTTCACCATTAAATTTTATGGTATGGCCTGCATTATTTCCACCTTGATATCGTGCAATAACCTCTGCATTTTCTGATAGAAAATCTGTAATTTTACCTTTTCCTTCGTCTCCCCATTGTGTACCTACAACTACTACTGATGACATGGAAAAAAGCACCTCCAAAGGTTCTTTATTAAACAAACTAAAGTTTACCAATTACTAAGGCCTAAAATCAACAAAATCCGAACATTGACATAAAAATATAATAATATGTTCGTATATATTTAAGATTTCTATTCAAAAAAGGACATGTAAAACTATTTTCATAGTTTTACATGTCCTTCACTTAAGCACCCGGTGGTACACCAGTATCATCAAACCGTCTTTCAAGGTTGACGAATTTATTATACTCTTTTATAAAGGCAAGAGAGACGGTACCAGTCGGGCCGTTACGTTGTTTAGCAATAATAATTTCAATAATATTTTTGTTCTCTGACTCTTTATCATAATAATCATCACGATATAAGAAGGCAACAATATCAGCATCTTGCTCAATACTTCCTGATTCACGAATATCTGACATCATCGGACGTTTATCTTGACGTTGTTCAACCCCACGTGATAGCTGTGAAAGGGCAATAATTGGAACTTGTAATTCACGAGCAAGTCCCTTTAAAGAACGAGAGATTTCCGATACCTCTTGTTGACGGTTATCTGGATTCTTACCGCTTCCTAAGATTAATTGCAAGTAATCAATCATAACCATCCCTAAACCGCCTTGTTCCTGTTTAAGTCGGCGGCATTTTGCCTGAATATCTTGAATTTTTACCCCTGGAGTATCATCAATAAAAATACCGGCATTTGACAAACTGCCCATCGCCATAATAAGTTTACCCCAGTCTTCATCCGTTAGACTACCAGTACGAAGTCTTTGAGCATCAATATTTCCTTCCGCACAAAGCATACGCATAACAAGCTGTTCTGCACCCATCTCTAAACTAAAAATAGCTACATTTTCACCCGTTTTAGTTGCAACGTTCTGAGCAATATTTAAGGCAAAGGCTGTTTTACCCATAGATGGTCTGGCTCCAACAATAATTAGGTCATTACGCTGGAATCCAGCCGTAATTTTGTCTAATTCAGCAAATCCTGTTGCAATCCCAGTTACATCACCAGCACGATTGTGCAATGTTTCAATATTATCAAACGTACGAACCAATACATCTTTAATATGATGAAAGGCTCCAGCCTTCTTTTTTTGTGAAACTTCTAAAATACTTTTTTCCGCTTCACTTAACAATGTTTCAACTTCATCTTCGCGTGTAAAGCCATCCTGTGCAATAGTGGTAGCTGTTCGAATTAACCGGCGAAGAATCGACTTTTCTTCTACAATTTTCGCATAGTACTCAATATTAGCAGCAGTTGGGACGGAATCGGCCAGTTCAGTTAAATACCCCATTCCACCAACATCTTCTAATATATTCGCTGATGATAATTCCTCCGTAACGGTAATTAAATCAACAGCCTCACCTTTATCATTTAGCTTGATCATCGCCTCAAAGATTCGTTGGTGTGCTCCACGATAAAAGTCCTCAGGAGCTAAAACCTCCGAAGCTGTTGTAAGAGAGGAGGGTTCCAGAAAAATAGCCCCTAACACAGCCTGCTCAGCTTCTAAATTTTGCGGTGGAAGATGATCTGCCATAATTTCACTCATTCAATGAAACCCCCTTATATGAAAAGCGGAAGCGCCTTGCCCAGCCCCGACTAAGCACAAGACACGTGAACACGTTGTGCTTGTGACTCTCGGAAGTGAGGCTAGGCGCTGTAGCTAGACCGCTATCTAAGCTCAAAAACTTAAGACTGCTATTGTAACGATAGCTCGAAGGCTATGTATCTATTTAATCATCAATATTATTTCTATCAATCTATCAAAAATAAAAATACCCTATTTCAACAACAAAAGACTCACCACATTAGAAAATAATCTATGTGATTTGACTTAACATGAAGTGAATAGGGAGATAAGTTTTATATCTAAAGAAATGTGACCAGTAAAGACCGGTCACATTTCTGCTACCTATATATCATAACACGTTTTCCTCAAAAGGGAACTTCCAAAATTAGTAACATACTTTCCACCAAGGATCGAGGTAACAATTACTTTAAGCCTCTTTAACATGAACATTTAAAGTAGCTGTTACGTCTGGATATAGCTTCACTGGAACCTTTGTCACACCAAGTGAGCGAATCGCATCCTCTAATTCTATTTTACGTTTATCAACTTTAATGGAATGTTTCTTTTGTAACTCTTCAGCAATTTGCTTACTCGTAATCGAACCAAATAAACGTCCACCTTCACCAGATTTAGCGGTTAATTCAACAGTAATTTCATCGATTTTGGCCTTTAATTGTTTTGCTTCTGCCAATTCCTCAGCTGCCAACTTTTCTTCTTTCTTCTTTTGAGCATTTAGTGAGCTAACATTCGATGGATTTGCTTCGACAGCTAATCCTTGTTTAAGTAAAAAGTTATGTGCATAACCATCTGCTACATTCTTTACCTCACCTTTTTTACCTTTACCTTTAACGTCTTTTAAAAAGATTACTTTCATTCTTGTTTTCTCCCTTCCATATACTCTTCAATCGCCATAGCTAGCTGTTGCTCTGCCTCATCTACGGAGACTCCTGTTAATTGTGTCGCAGCATTGGTTAAATGGCCGCCACCACCAAGGATTTCCATAATAATTTGCACATTGATTTCTCCTAAAGAACGAGCACTAATCCCAATGACATTTTCAGATCGTCTTGAAATCACAAAAGAGGCTTTAATGCCCTCCATTGTTAACAACGTATCTGCTGCTTGTGCAATAAAGACCTGATGGTACGTTTCATTTTCATTGCCTTTTGCTATCGCAAGTCCATCATGAGCATAAGTGACATTTTCTATTAATTTTGCCCTTTGAATATACGTTTGTAAATCTTCTTTTAAAAACTTTTGTACAAGAACGGTATCTGCTCCACGTGAACGCAAATAGGAAGCGGCATCAAACGTTCTAGAACCAGTTCTCAGTGTAAAACTCTTCGTATCGACAATAATACCTGCTAAAAGAGCGGTTGCCTCTAACATCTCAATTTTTCCCTTTTTAGGCTGATATTCAAGAAGTTCCGTCACAAGTTCTGCAGTCGATGAAGCATAAGGCTCCATATAAACTAATAATGGATGATTGATAAACTCCTCACCACGACGATGATGGTCAATAACGACGACATGATCAATTTTATCTAATAACCGCTCCTCAATGACCATAGACGGTTTATGAGTATCGACAATAACAAGTAGAGAGTCATCTGTTGCGATTTCCATCGCTTGCTCAGGGGAGATAAATCGTGAAAATAATCCTTCATTTTTACGAATTTCATCCATTAATCGACTTACACCCATATCAATATCCTGTAAATCGACAACAATATAGCCCTCACGATCATTTGCCTGTACAACCTTCAAAATACCAATAGAGGCCCCAATTGCGTCCATATCAGGGCTCTTATGACCCATTATAAAGACCTTTTCACTTTCAATAACTAACTCCTTTAAAGCATGGGAAATGACCCTTGCACGAACACGCGTCCTTTTTTCAACTGGATTACTTTTACCGCCAAAGAATTTGACTTTCCCATTTTGCTGCTTAATCGCTACCTGATCTCCACCTCTACCTAAAGCAAGATCCAAACTGGATTGGGCAAGGGCACCTAGCTCTGGCAATGAAGAGACTCCTGAGCCTACACCAATACTTAATGTAAGCGCAATATTCTGTTTCGCTGTTTCTTCGCGAACCTCATCTAAAATGATAAACTTTCCTTTTTCAAGTTCATGAAGAATCTGTTCATTGAATACAGCCACCAATCGATCAGATGAAATACGTTTTAAAAATACTCCATTATCCTGTGCCCACTTATTTAAAATAGCGGTTACAGAGTTATTCAAATTACTTCTAGTGGCATCATCAATTCCTTGCGTGACATCATCGTAATTATCAAGATAGATAAGTGCAATAACCGTTCTTTCTTCTTCATAAAGCCTTTCCATCACTGCTTGTTCTGTAATATCTAGAAAATAGAGTAGTTTTTCCTCACGCCTAAGAATGACGCGAAATTTTCGATCATACATGGTGATTACTTCAGTCTCTACTTCTTGTTTAATGAGTGGCACGAGGGACTCTGCCACATCATATAGGGATCGTCCAATCAATTTGTCCTCGGAAAAACAGGATGAAATAAATGGGTTAGCCCATTCAATATAATAATCATCATTAATCAATATGATGCCAATTGGCATTTCCATTAGTGCTTCTTCTCCTACTTTCTTTACACGGTAGGACAAAGTAGCAATATACTCTTCTATCTCCCTTTTTTCCCTTTGACTAAATATAAAAATAAAAGTAAAAGGGATTGCAGCTAAAATAACCCCTACAATACTCAATATCCAATTATAGTAAGCCAATAGACCAAGAAGCACCACTGTTATCCCCATTAATCCATATAAAAAGGAATAAATGGGTTTCTTTTTTAAATTTAAAGGCATGTTTTCAGCTCCTAAACAGTAGTGTTAAGCTAATGATTTAGTTTTTTTCTTAAATCAAATCCTAGATCCATTATACCTAAAATCCAAACAATATAAAGGATCAGTGGCATAAGGAACATCGCAATCGTTACCAAAATCGGGACTGCCTTCGACAAACTTTTTTGATAGGAAAAATACCAGATAAACGATAGCCCTTGTACGACTATTAATAATAATAGTATAAATAGAATATTTGATAAAGCTAAATGAATATAGCTACCACTTTCAGGCTGAATAATAAGATTGACTAAAAGCGCAATCAGAAAATAATAAATCATGCTTTTTGGCAACTTAAAATTTCTAAAATGCTCTCCTACCACTACTTTAATCCCAAATCGCTTTAGAATTGGATAGGATACCAACTGAATGATAAATACAATTGAAAATGACGTAATCACAAAAATAGTCGGTGTAAGTATTTCAATCAAATCAATGGCTGCATATAACTTTTGAGCCATTGCCTCATTCGGTTCCTGGCTAAGACTCGTCACAATCTTAATATATTGATCAATACTTTCTCGTAATAACTGGATACTTTCCTTAATAATATCCATGTTTAAAAATACGATAGAGATCACATATTGTATCACTAAATTTATAAGAAAGGTGATTGATCCAGCAATAAAGGCAGCCTGCTTAGGCTTTTCATTCCGAATAAAATCACCGATTACGATTCCTGTCAAACCATAGGCAAGCGTTAATGGTAACGCCAATAAGGAACCAGCAATTAAAGATAAAAAAAGTGATGCGATTAAAAAAACAAATGATTCCTTGCGATTATTCCTTGCTGAAAACATCATAAAGGGAAGCGCTAAGAAAAAGTTAACAACTGTACCGAGGACAGGTACATACACGGTCATTAATAACAGGATCGTAAAGGCAGCTAATAAAATCGCTCCCTCTGTAAGTCTATGTATATTTCGCAATTTTACACTCCTTATGAAGGACTAAACGGTAATATATTTATTTTAACGATTAGTTAATCAAGGTTCAACTATCTAGAAGATACTGCTTTAAAAAGAGTGTAAATTTAGTCGTCATTACTAAATTTTAACCTCCTTGATTTCCTCATAAAAAAAGGACACCATAAACGAGTATGATGTCCTTTTACTATATTACTCTCCAGATACGTATGGAAGTAATGCCATTGTACGAGAGCGTTTAATTGCAATTGTTAATTTACGTTGATATTTAGCACTTGTGCCAGTTACACGACGAGGTAAAATTTTACCACGTTCAGAAATAAACTTTTTCAATAAATCAACATCTTTGTAATCGATGTGAGTGATTCCGTTTGCTGTGAAATAACAAACTTTACGACGTTTTGCACGTCCGCCTCTGCGTCCACCCATTGCCATTATACTTCACTCCTTTTCTTGATTATTTTTTAAAACGGCAGATCATCATCAGAGATATCTATTTGACCATCATTAGCAAATGGATCCTCATCTAAACGAGTACGGCCTTGATTATTCCGATTCGGCATTTGTTGTTGATTCTGATCGTTATTCCCGTATGGGGAATTTTGAGGACCTCCGCCAAAGCCACCGCCACCGAAGTCATTTCTACCACCTGAATTGCTTCCTTTTGGTTCAAGAAATTGCACACTTTCAGCTACGACTTCTGTAACATAGACGCGTTTACCATCTTGTCCTTCATAATTACGTGTTTGAATACGACCATCAACACCTGCAAGACTTCCCTTTTTCAAAAAGTTTGCGACATTTTCTGCCTGTTTACGCCAAACTACGCAATTAATAAAATCTGCTTCACGTTCACCTTGTTGATTTGCAAATGTACGATTCACAGCCAACGTAAAGGTAGCCACGGCTACACCACTCGGCGTATAACGTAGTTCAGGGTCCTTTGTTAAACGACCAACCAAAATAACTCTATTGATCAACAGAATCAACTCCTTCCTCCAGATCCATGTTTTAACGGAAAACATGTAAAATCGAAAACATCTATAATGAAGTTAAATCTTATTTTTCATCTTTAACAGCGATTTGGCGAATGATATCTTCGCTGATTCTTGCTAAACGGTTAAATTCTTCAACTGCAGCTGGTTCAGCATTTACTTTGATTAGTTGATAGTAGCCATCACGGAAATCATTGATTTCGTAAGCTAAACGACGCTTACCCCAATCTTTTGATTCCACAACTTCCGCACCATTATCAGTTAGAATACCGTCAAAACGCTCAACTAGCGCTTTTTTAGCTTCTTCTTCAATATTTGGGCGGATGATGTACATAATTTCGTACTTTCTCATCACGTTCACCTCCTTTTGGTCTAAACGGCCCTTGTTACAGGGCAAGGAGCAATTTTCATTACTCACAAGTTAAAATTATACCATAGTTATTAAGCTTAATCAATAATCCCACTAAAATAATTTCCTATAATCATCTTATACATTCAAGAAAAGGACCTTATACATTAAAGCGGAAGTGCATAACATCTCCGTCTTTTACTACATATTCTTTTCCTTCTAGTCTTACCTTACCAGCCTCACGTGCAGCTGTCATACTTCCATTTTCCAACAAATCATCATAGGAAACGGTTTCGGCACGAATAAAGCCTCTTTCAAAGTCTGTATGAATAACTCCTGCACATTGTGGCGCTTTCATGCCATTACGGAATGTCCATGCACGAACTTCTTGAACACCTGCTGTAAAGTAAGTAGCTAGTCCAAGTAAACTATATGCCTTACGAATTAATTGATCTAATCCTGATTCTTCAATTCCAAGCTCAGATAGGAACATCTCCTTTTCCTCTCCTTCAAGCTCAGCAACTTCAGATTCAATACTTGCACAAATAACAATCACTTCTGCACCATCTTTTGCAGCATATTCCTTAACCGTTTGAACATATTGATTTCCGGAAGGATTTGCTACATCATCTTCTCCAACGTTTGCTACATATAATACCGGTTTGATCGTAAGGAGATGAAGAGCTTTAGCAAACTTTTCTTCTTCCTCTGTAAATTCCACCGTTCTAGCTGATTTTTCGTCTTCAAATGCTTCTCTTAACTTTTGAAGAGCACTAAATTCAATAACGGCCTCTTTATCCTTTTGTTTGGCTAGTTTTTCAACACGGCCAATGCGCTTTTCGACAGATTCCATATCAGCAAGAATCAACTCTAGGTTAATCGTTTCGATATCATCAATCGGATCTACCTTACCTGCCACATGGGTAATATTTTCATCTTCAAAACAACGAACAACCTGACATATCGCATCTACTTCACGAATATGGGATAGGAATTTATTTCCTAGTCCTTCTCCTTTACTGGCACCTTTTACAATTCCAGCAATATCTGTAAATTCAAAAGTAGTTGGAACTGTTTTTTTCGGTTGGACAAGTTCAGTTAATTTGTTTAACCTTGCATCAGGAACCTCAACCACTCCTACATTCGGGTCAATCGTACAAAATGGGTAGTTTGCAGACTCAGCACCTGCTTGTGTAATTGCATTAAATAAAGTAGACTTCCCTACGTTCGGCAAGCCCACAATCCCAGCTGTTAAAGCCATCCTCTCACTCCTCAAATTAATGTATAATAAAAAAGTACTTATATAAAAATGAATATTATCTCTGCTCAGGTATGAATATAAACCACACATCATTATAGTTTTTTTACAATAAAAGAGCAAATATCATTCTTCATGTTTCTCTAATATCTTTTTCATTTTACGAACAAATTCCTTTCTTGGAATCAGAACACTATGTGAACAACCTTCACATTTAATCCGAATATCCATTCCAAGTCTAATAATTTTCCAGCGATTCGTTCCACATGGATGAGCTTTTTTCATTTCAACGACATCATTTAGACCAAACTCTTTTTCTTCCACTATCCAAATCCTCCTTTTAACGTAGTTCTACAAGAGATTTTATGGGTCATGCAGGTAGATGCATCAAGATGTGACGATCTCAAGCCTCAGCCTTTATTTTGTGTATTAAACATTGCCTGTGATATCTTCCTAATATTTATTTTGAATTTAGTATAGCAGTTATGTATAGAAATTGAAAAAAAACCGTATAATGTAAGAACAACTAAAAAATGAATCCCATTCCTTCAAAAAACCTAAACCATTTGTGGCATTTTTTAATATTTTCAGCTTCTAAATAAATAGGGGTGAAGTGCTTGTTCAACTCAAAATATAGTTTATTTCATAATTTTATTAAAAATGAAGAGATAAGAATTCATCATCATGAGCAAGATGCTGAATTATTAATTGCACAGGCATTATTTTCACAAATGCCCTCTACATTAAGTAGAAGACCTATTGTATTTGTTTGCATTGGAACAGACCGGTCAACAGGAGACTCATTGGGACCATTAATAGGCACTTTACTCAAAGATAAAGAACCCCATTCCTTTCATATCTATGGATCATTAGATGACCCCATCCATGCTTTAAACTTAGCCGACAAAGTAGCACAAATCAAAAAAAACCATGTAAATCCTTTTATTATTGGCATTGATGCCTGTTTAGGAAGATTAAAAAGTGTTGGAATCATTCAAATAGGGGATGGACCTGTTAAACCAGGTTCCGGTGTAAATAAGGATCTTCCCGCTGTAGGCGATATTCATTTAACAGGGATTGTGAATGTAAGTGGATTTATGGAGTATTTTGTACTACAGAATACAAGATTACATCTTGTTATGGAAATGGCAAAAACGATTGCCAATGGAATTTACCAAGCGAGTATAGGCTACGAAACAAAACCTTCATTTTCGAGTTATAAACAAACACTAAATCAAGAAAGTGAAAATACCAATTAATGAACTGCCGCTTTCTTATCTAGTAGAGAAAGCGGCTCTTGCCATTTTAATTTACATAATAAAGCAAAGTGACGATTACTGCTGTAACAATAATCCCTGGAAGCAAATTGGCTACTCGAATCTTGGTTAAACCTAACATGTTTAATCCAATCGCTAAAATCATCACTCCACCTGTTGCCGTCATCTCGATAATGAACTGATCCATTAAAGCAGTAGGAACAATTTCATTGATTTTCGTTGCAAACAACGCAATAAGTCCTTGATAGAGAAAAACAGGTATCGCAGAAAAAATGACCCCTAATCCTAAAGATGTCGTTAATATGAGAGCTGTAAATCCATCAAGAATCCCTTTTGTATAAAGAATATCATGATTGCCACGTATTCCACTGTCCAATGCACCAAGAATGGCCATAGCACCAATCACAAATATTAATGTAGCAGAGACAAAGCCTTGAGAGATACTTCCACTTGATTTAGATTTGGCTCCTAATTTCTTTTCTAACCAGAGACCAATCCCATTTAATTTATCCTCTAAACCTAATAATTCTCCTAATATAGCACCGAATACAATACTCAAAATAACAATTAAGAAGTTCTGACTTTCAAAACCCATTTGCAGCCCCATAACAATGACTGCTAGTCCAATTCCCTTCATAACGGTTTCCTTCGTTTTCTCAGGAATTCGACTAAGAACTCTTCCTAAAAAAGAGCCGATAATAATCAATACACTGTTGACAATTGTGCCTAATAAAACCATAGATGTTCCACCTCAAGCCTATCTAATTACAACTAACATTTTAGCATCAGAAAGAAAATAAACCATCTCATTATTCGATGGTTTTATTGTCTAATGGGTCTCTAATAATTCTAAAATACGATTTAAATCTTCTTGTGAGAAAAATTCAATTTCAATTTTCCCCTTATCTTTACTCTTCGTTTGTTTTATATTTACAGTCGTACCAAACCGATCGCGAAGAGTTGATTCCTGTTCCTTAATAAATACATCTTTTTCTTGTACAGGTTTCTTTGTTTCACGTGGAACTGGCTCATTTAGATGTTGAATAAGCTGTTCTAATTGACGAACATTTAATCCTTCTTTGATGACCTTTTCAACAACAGAAGGTAACGCATCCTTTTTACGAAGACCTAAAAGAGCTCGTCCATGCCCCATTGAAATTTTTCCATCAGATATTAGTTCTTGAATTTTAGCAGGTAGTGATAAAAGACGAACATGATTCGCAATATGTGGACGACTTTTTCCTAATCTTTTAGCCAATTCCTCTTGAGTTAATTTTAACTTTTCTAATAAAAGTTGGTAGGCAGAGGCTTCTTCAATAGGCGTTAAATCTTCCCTTTGTAGATTTTCTAATACCGCAAGCTCCATCATCTGCTGCTCATTCAATTCCCTAACCACAACAGGTACTTTATCTAAATTGGCTTCTTTGGCAGCACGATATCGTCTTTCACCAACAACAATTTCATAACCTTTAATCGACTTTCTAACAATCAATGGCTGTAGTATTCCGTGTTCAATAATGGATAGTTTTAACTCTTCTATTGCCTCTGTATTAAAGATTTTCCGTGGTTGATATGGATTAGGTCGACACTCTGAAATTTTTATTTCCTGTATGACTTCTTCTTTTCCAATTTCTGCTTTGTTAAAAATTGCATCAAGTCCTTTACCAAGGCTTCTAGCCACTTGTTACCACTTCCTTTGCCAAATCTAAATACATTTCTGCACCACGGGACTTAGGATCATAAACAATAATCGGCTCTCCATGACTTGGTGCTTCACTTAAACGGACATTTCTTGGAATAATCGTCTTATACACTTTATCTTGAAAATACTTTTTCACTTCTTCAATGACTTGAAGTCCTAAATTAGTACGTGCATCAAGCATCGTCAGCAAAACGCCTTCTACTTTCAAATCATGATTCAAATGCTTTTGAACAAGCCTTACTGTATTTAATAGCTGGCTTAAGCCCTCCAATGCGTAATATTCACATTGTACTGGAATCATGACAGAGTCAGATGCGGTTAATGCATTTAAGGTTAATAATCCGAGTGAAGGAGGACAATCAATAATAATATAATCATAGTTGTTTTTGACCTTTTCTAATGCACGTTTCAAACGGACCTCTCTGGAAATAGTTGGAACTAATTCAATTTCTGCCCCAGCCAATTGAATCGTTGACGGTATACAATCTAGGTTTTCAACGGATGTTGGCCTTATGACAAGGCTGGCGTCAACGTCATCAACTAATACATCGTATATACATTGATCAACATCTGCCTTTTCAATGCCTACACCACTAGTAGCATTTCCTTGTGGATCAATGTCAACCAATAACACAGTATGTCCTATGTTGGCCATGCAGGCACCTAAATTAACAGAAGTAGTTGTCTTTCCGACACCACCCTTTTGATTGGCTATTGAAATAACCTTGCCCACGTTTTCACCTACCTTTATTTCCATGGAAATCATTTTTACTAATAGTAAAGCAATGACTCTTATAAACTACCATTTACTAAATATAAAGTTATTAATCTATTTTATCATGAATTCATGAATTACATATTGTTTTTTAAAAGGTTATCATTCTAGCAAAAAAAAGAAACTAAATCAAATCATCATTTAGTTTCTCCTTAATAAAAATAGTATATATTAAAAAGAAAAATGTCCAAATTAAATGAAACTGCTATGATTTTTTCTTTGGTATTTTAATTGTAAATTGATAGTAATCCTCAAACTCTTCTTCTTGTGAATCAAGGTTTATCCCGCTATCCGTTACCATTGATAATGACTGTCGAATCGTATTTACAGCAATTCTCATATCCTTACTAAAGGCTTTTCTCTTCGGTTTTGGTTTTTCACTTGTTTGTCCTAGTAACTTAGATACACGATCCTCTGTTTGTTTAACATTAAGGTTTTTTTCAATGATTTCAGTTAGTAATTTTATTTGTTTCTCAGGATTTTTTAATGGAATAAGTGCACGTGCATGTCGTTCTGTAATCGCTTTATTTAGCAGAGCATCTTGTACTTCTTGTGGAAGCTTCAATAATCGTAGTTTGTTTGCGACTGTTGATTGACCTTTGCCAAGGCGCTGGGCTAATGCTTCCTGGGTTAACTGGTGTAGTTCAAGAAGCTTTCCGTAAGCCATCGCTTCTTCAATGGGAGTAAGCTCTTCTCTCTGTAAATTCTCTATTAATGCCACGGATGCCGTTTCCGTGTCATTAAAGTCTTTAATAATGGCAGGTACTAAATCCCAACCGAGTTTTTTCATTGCTCGCCATCTGCGTTCTCCAGCAATAATTTCAAATGTATCTTGTTCATATTCTCGGACAACAATTGGCTGAATAATCCCATGGGTATGAATCGTACGAGCTAATTCTTCTATTTTTTCATCATCAAAAACAGTCCTAGGTTGAAAACGGTTAGGAATAATGTGATCAATAGGAATCTTTTTGATTTCTTCATTTTCCACCATTTCCTCTAGTTCGGCAGATTGGACTGGTTCCTCAATTTGTTCCTGTTCTTCCTGTTCTTCCTTTTCACCAAGACCAAAAAATCGTGAAAAAGAATTTCTCATCACCCTGCACCACCTTTATGAAACTACCCTTTTTATTAATTCTCGAAAAAAGTGACAAGTCCTTCTATCATCGTCTCAACTTTTAACCTCTATAAAGCTCTTTATAAAAAAGTATGCCATATTTTTTAAGAAAAAGGTACTTTATTCAATAGGATTTCGGTTAGGTGTACCTGGCTTTCGAGGGTATTTTTTAGGCGTTTGTTTATGCTTTTTAATGATATAAATATTTCGTTCACTATTCTCAAATGGCAAGGTAAATGAATAGGAATCTTTCACTTCTCCACCTAATAAGGAAATGGCCTTCTTACCGGCTTGTAGTTCTTCATTCCCACCTGCACCTTTCATGGCGATAAACACGCCACCGTTCTTTACAAGTGGCAGGCAAAGTTCACTTAATACAGACATTCTGGCGACTGCTCTCGCTGTTACCACATCATAGGATCCTCTATGTTCTGGCAGATGGCCAAATGTTTCAGCACGATCGTGAATAAACCGGACATTTTCCAACTTTAATTGAGTTGCCAAGTTTTGTAGAAAGTTAATTCTTTTATTAAGAGAGTCAACAATGGTAACGTTGATCTCTGGAAAGGCAATTTTAATCGGTATACTAGGGAACCCGGCGCCGGCGCCAACATCACAAATTTGAAGCGGCCCTGCAAAATTAAAATAAAACCCTGCCGTTAGCGAATCAAAAAAATGCTTTAAATAAACATCTTCTTTTTCTGTAATCGCGGTTAAATTCATTTTTTCATTCCACTCGATGAGTGTTTCATAATAGGTATCATATTGTTGTATTTGAAACGGAGTAAGGGAAATCCCCTTCTCCGCTAGTAAATCAATAAATTGTTCCGTATTCATTGGCAAATCCTTTCTAGAAAAGCGGAAGCGCCTTGACCAGCGACGTATGGACTGGACCAGCCTGACTGAGATAAAGGAAACACGATGAACACGTAGTGTGAATCGATGTTGACTTATCGTAGGGAGGGATGGGAAGTCCACTAGGCGCTAGGCGCTGCAGCTAGACAGTTATCATATTTAAAAAGTTATAATTCTCTACCCTTTTAAAACTTATTCATTCGAAACTTTTGCAATTTTACCATGCTCTAAATATACAAGCAGAATTGAAATATCAGCAGGATTAACGCCTGAAATTCTCGAAGCCTGAGCAAGAGATAGCGGATGGATTTTTTTCAATTTTTGTCTTGCTTCTGTAGCTAAGCCTGGAAATCGCATCATAATCGATGTCTTCCGGAATTTTTTTATCTTCCATCTTTTTAAGCCGCTCTACTTGCTGTAATGACTTTTCAATATATCCTTCATACTTAATGTGAATTTCAACTTGTTCCATTATATCTTGATCAAGTTCTACTTCACTCTTCGCAAGTTGTTCAATATGTCCATAGTTCATTTCCGGGCGCTTTAATAAATCAGATGCTCTAATTCCATCCTTAAGCTCACTGCCACCAACACTTTTAATCAACCCTTGAACTTCAGCATTTGGTTTAAGAATAAGGTTCTTCAGACGTTTTACTTCATTTTCAATTTTAGACCTTTTCTTCGTAAACTTTTCGTAACGCTCTTCTGAAATCAAGCCAATTTTATATCCATATTGAGATAAGCGTAAATCTGCATTATCATGGCGTAGTAGTAAACGATATTCAGCCCTTGAAGTAAGTAAACGATAAGGTTCGTTTGTTCCTTTCGTCACTAAATCATCAATCAGAACCCCAATGTATGCTTCTGAGCGGCTTAAAATCATTTCCTCGCCTTTATCAAGAGCATTTAAAGCTGCATTGATTCCGGCCATCAAACCTTGAGCTGCAGCTTCTTCATAGCCCGATGTCCCATTGATTTGTCCTGCTGTATAGAGATTTTTAATCACCTTTGTCTCTAACGTCGGCCAAAGCTGCGAAGGCTCTACCGCGTCATATTCAATCGCATAACCAGCACGCATCATTTGGACATTTTCTAACCCTGGGATGGTTTTTAAAATCCGCTGTTGCACATCCTCAGGCATACTCGTTGATAGCCCTTGAACATATACTTCATCCGTGTTTCTTCCTTCAGGCTCAAGGAAAATTTGATGTCTCGGCTTATCACTAAAACGAACAATTTTATCCTCAATCGATGGACAATAACGGGCACCTGTACCTTTAACCATCCCTGAAAACATAGGAGCACGGTGTAAATTTTCGTTAAGAATTGCATGTGTCGTTTCATTTGTGTAAGTGAGCCAGCATGGCAATTGGTCAGTGATGAATTTCGTTGTTTCATAGGAAAATGCTCGAGGCACATCATCACCTGGTTGAATTTCAGTTTTACTATAGTCGATTGTATTACCATTTACTCTTGGTGGCGTCCCTGTTTTAAAACGGACTAAATGAAACCCAAGCTCTTGTAAATGGTCTGATAACTTAATGGATGGCTGTTGATTATTAGGCCCACTTGAGTACTTTAAATCACCAAGGATAATTTCCCCGCGTAGATAGGTACCTGTTGTGATGACGACTGTTTTAGCTCGGTAAACAGCACCCGTTTGCGTCACAATTCCCTTACATACACCATCTTCAACGATTAATTGTTCAACCATACCCTGAACTAAAGTGAGATTTTTTTCATTTTCAAGGGTTCTTTTCATTTCATTAGAGTAAAGAGATTTGTCAGCTTGTGCACGTAACGCACGAACAGCAGGGCCCTTACCTGTATTTAGCATTCTCATTTGAATATAAGTTTTATCAACCGCTTTGGCCATTTCGCCACCAAGTGCATCAATTTCTCTAACAACGATTCCTTTTGCCGGACCACCCACTGATGGATTACAAGGCATAAAAGCGACCATATCTAAATTGATCGTAACCATTAAAGTTTTAGAACCAAGACGTGCAGCAGCAAGTCCTGCCTCACAACCCGCATGACCTGCCCCAACAACGATTACATCATAATTACCTGCATCATATTGCATCGATTTACCTCCCTAAAAAAATAACTTTATTAGCACTGATTATGCTCTTTTCTGTACTTCGTAACCCTCCGAGGTTCTGAAAGTCTTTTCAGAACCAGTTCCGAGTGAAAAGTCACTATAAAAACTTATTTTCCTAAACAAAATTGTGAAAACAGTTGATTAATTAAACTATCTTGAACAGAATCACCAATAATTTCCCCAAGTAATTCCCATGATCTTGTTAAATCAATTTGTAGAATATCAATTGGCGTCCCTATTTCAATTCCTTCTAATACATCACTAATTGCCCGATATGCTTGATCTAATAAGGCGATATGACGACTATTTGAAACATACGTCATATCATTTGCCTCTATGGAACCAGTAAAGAAGAGATCGGATATCGCTTGTTCCAATTCATCGATTCCTTTTTCTTCAATAATCGCAGTCGTTATGACTTTATGATGTCCCGCTAAATCATGAACTCGCTCCATATCAATTTTTTGTGGTAAATCCGTCTTATTAACGATAACAATAACATCCATACCCGCAACCGCTTCAAATAGACTTTTCATCCTCAACCGTTAGAGCATCTGAGTAATTGAGCACAAGTAATAAAAGATCCGCTTCTTTTAAAACTTGGCGTGATCTTTCAACTCCAATTTTCTCGACAATATCCTCTGTTTCACGAATTCCAGCTGTGTCAAGTAATCGCAAAGGGACACCACGAACATTCACATATTCCTCAATGACATCACGAGTTGTACCAGGTACATCCGTTACAATTGCTTTATTTTCTTGAACAAGACTATTTAATAAAGAGGATTTACCGACATTTGGACGACCAACAATAACAGTTGATAAACCCTCACGTAAGATTTTACCTTGCTGAGATGTTTGCAATAAGTGCTGAATTTCCTTTTTGACATATTCTGATTTTTCCTTAAGCATGATATGTGTCATTTCTTCCACATCATCATACTCTGGATAATCAATATTCACCTCTATTTGAGCCAATGTTTCTATAATTTCTTGACGAAGCTTATGGATAAGCTTTGATAACTTACCTTCCATTTGACCTAATGCGACATTCATCGCTCGGTCTGTTTTGGCACGAATTAAATCCATCACGGCTTCAGCCTGTGATAAATCAATTCTCCCATTTAGAAACGCCCTTTTGTAAACTCACCAGGCTCGGCTAGTCTTGCTCCATTTGTCAAACACAGCTGTAACACCCGATTAACCGACACTAAGCCACCATGGCAGTTGATTTCAACTACATCTTCTTTTGTAAAAGTTTTAGGACCCCTCATAATCGAAACCATTACTTCCTCTGCCACATCACCCGTTTCCGGATCAATGATATGTCCATAATGAATCGTATGGGAAAGCTCTTGTGTTATCTTTTTATCTCCTATACTTTTAAAAAGCTTTTCAGCAATTTGAAAAGCTTCATCACCACTCAACCGAACAATTGCAATGGCTCCTTCACCCATTGGAGTGGATATAGCAGCAATTGTATCAAAATCCATTCTATTCACCTCATTAATTCAAAAGACGTAAGCGCTAGACTACTCTTTTATCCACAAATCTATATATTCATTACTCCATTTTAACTTATCCACATGTGAATAACAATAAACCACTTATGAATTATCAACATTATTACACTCTTACATACATATCTTAAAGAGGAGAACTAAAAAAAGAACATAAAAAACTCCTGATTAACAAATCAGGAGTACTCTAAACTATTTACTTTGGAGCAATGACAATATGACGATGCGGATCTTCACCGCTCGAATACGTTTTAATCTTTTTATTTTCCACTAAAGCAGTATGAATAATTTTACGCTCATAAGAAGGCATTGGTTCTAAAGAAACTTCTTTCTTAGTTTGAACCGCCTTTTGTGCAAGCCTCTGGGCTAACTGGATTAATGTATCATTCCGTCGCTCCCTATAATGCTCAGCATCTACCATCACATTTAAATATTGTCCAGAAAAACGATTGATCACAAGCTGTGTTAAAAACTGCAAGGAATTCAGGGTTTGTCCCCTTTTTCCTATCAATAGGGCAATTTTTTCACCCGATAATATGAATTTAACTTGCTTCCCATTTTTCTCAACATTAATTGTGACTGGAGCCCCCATTTTCTCACTTACATCCAGAAGAAACTTCTCCGCTTCTTCAATGGGGTCCTTTATTACCGAGACCTTCACAACAGCCGGACGTGCCCCAAATATACCAAAAATCCCTTTTTTACCCTCATCAACTATGGAAATGTCTGCACGGTCCTCTGTTATTTGTAACTGAGCTAAAGCTGATTCAACTGCTTCTTTGACAGTTTGTCCTGTAGCAGTAGTTTGTTTCACTTACTTTTTCGCCCCTCCCGCGTTACCAGTTTGTTTTGCGTTTTTTAAATCTGGTCCTTTAATCGCAAGTGTTTGTACAATCATAAATAAGTTACCAACTACCCAATATAGAGCAAGTGCAGCTGGGAAATTAACCGCAAAGACCACAATCATAATCGGCATTAACCAAAGCATCATGGCCATTTGTGGATTATTATCCATGCCTACCATTGAGATCTTTTGTTGAATAAATGTTGTAATGCCTGCAATGATTGGTAATAAGAAAATCGGATCTGGTGCAGCTAAGTCAAACCATAAGAAGTTCGCATGTTGTTGTAAATCAGGATTTCTCATAATGGCATGATAGATTCCAATTAATATCGGCATTTGAACAAATAGCGGTAAACAGCCTGCCATCGGATTCACACCATGTTTTTGGAATAATTCCATCGTTTCCTGTTGTAGTTTTTGCTGTGTTTTCTGATCCTTTGAACTATACTTAGCTTTAATTTCCTTTAATTCAGGTTGTATCGCCTGCATCGCCTTTGTGCTTTTTGTTTGTTTAATCATAAGCGGTAAAAGGACTAGTCGTATCACAATGGTTACAATGATAATCGATAAGCCATAACTTCCACCTGCAACATCAGCAAAAAAGTCAATTACCTGTGAAAGAGGATAGACAATATACTGATTCCAAAATCCTTCACTTTCAGAAGTGATCGGTTTATTTGTTTCTGTACAGCCCGCTAATAGAGCTACAATTAAAATAAGACCGATTATTAAAGTCATTCTCTTCTTCAAACGTATTTTCCTCCTTAAAAACTTGGGCTCTAATGAATATTTCATTCAAATTATATCCCGTCTTAACGGGCAGCAAGACCTCCACTACCCTGAGAGATTTGGAAGTTTTACTTTTATCCTAGTTTTTTTATTCAAAATCCATTTTACCATCTTTTACTAGGAAACGCTTTTAAAAACATGAAATAGCAAAATAAAAATAAACGACAATTTATTTACTATTATTTGCCCTGCTGGACTTTGGATTTTTTAAAACATGAGCCAGGCGCAATACATGCGTAAGGCTTTTTTTCACTTCAAAAAAATCCATCTCTGCCGTTGGCTTACGGGCAATAATAATATAATCCGTTTCGTTATGTAATTGGCCATCTAGCTCATGAAAGGTCTGGCGAACATACCTTTTAATCCGATTACGTGTTACAGCATTCCCAATTTTTTTACTGACAGAGAGACCAATTCGAAAATGGGATTGATTCGGTTTATTTAATGTATAAATCACAAATTGTCGATTAGCAACAGATTTCCCATTTTTAAATATTTCTTGAAATTCTTTATTTTTTTTGATTCGATATTCTTTTCTCATCCTGGATACACCTTCAAATTTATCATTAAGGCTCTTTTCTCAAACTATGTTGTTTTTGGAGAGACAAAAGACGTTTGAGCCCTTTTTCACGTTTACAAAGACCTTTATTTTTGAGAAAAGAGCTACAGATCTAATATAAATGCACAAAATAGCTTTTTCTACGTTAAAATCGGCCTTTGGATTTTAACAACAAACTTTACGAGAATAACCATCATTAAATGTCTCATCACTTCATCCCAACATCCTTTTTGCAATCTACATCATCCATCTTAACTTTTTGAATGTAGTAAAACAAGATCACATGAAGGATGGCTGTCTTCCCATTTAATGAGAAAAAAAGCCACTGAAATGTCAGTGGCTTAAGCAGATAGTACTTTTCTTCCTTTACGACGGCGACGAGCGAGTACGTTACGTCCGTTTGAAGTACTCATACGTGCACGGAATCCATGTACTTTACTATGTTTACGGTTTTTAGGTTGATATGTTCTTTTCATCTATTACACCTCCCTGAGGAATTTGCTTCTAAAGACACAGTATTAATATTATATAGAGTTCACAATAAAATTGTCAACTCCAAATCAAATTATACTTTTATTTATCAAAGAAATCCACTAATTTTTTTACCCACCTTTATCCATAGTTATTTTCTATCATTACTTTTTTAAATCAATATTCATCACTTGTGGATACTTTTCGACAAATATTTTTGTTATCCACAACATATATTGACAGGTTTTCAACATAACCACTACTTGTGGATATTTTTAAACCACAGTATGTTAAGGTTGTGGATAAATCCATAAAAACCATTGCAGACCTCGATATTATTTGGTATTATATCTTATGTTTTCACCTTGATAAGTTATCCACAAAACATTTTTATCCACAAACTGTTAATAACTTGTGGATAAGTTATCCACCCTTGTTAAAAAGACTTGTCCACAAGCCGTGGATATTGTCGAAAACTACTAATTATCCTTATTATATATTTATCCACATAATTTAATTCGTGTAATGAAAAAAAGTTAGGTTGTACTGTTGCGTATAACCTATTGTTTTTTATGCGAAAACTAGCAAAAGGAGGGATACTGTTGGAAAATATTTCAGATCTTTGGGATAGCATATTAGCTAATGTTGAGCAGAAGGTAAGTAAACCCAGCTTTGACACGTGGCTAAAAGCTACTAAAGCCCATTCCCTTCAAGGAGATTCTTTAGTTGTAACGGCTCCTAATGAATTTGCAAGAGATTGGCTTGAAGAACGTTATTCGACATTAATCACCGGAGCCTTGTATGAAATTACCGGTGAGGAATTTAGTGTAAAGTTTATTATTCCTCAAAGTGAGTCTGAAAAGGAAAATGATTTACCCGCTCCTCCAAAGAAGAGAAAAAAGGAGGAAAACCATTCAGAGTTTTACGGGAATCTGTTAAACAAAAAGAATACCTTTGATACATTTGTTATTGGTTCCGGGAACCGCTTTGCACATGCAGCTTCACTAGCTGTTGCAGAAGCACCAGCAAAGGCCTATAATCCATTATTTATCTATGGCGGTGTTGGACTAGGAAAAACCCATCTTATGCATGCAATTGGACATTATGTTTTATCCCATAATCCAAATGCAAAGGTTGTTTATCTTTCATCAGAAAAATTTACAA
Source organism: uncultured Bacillaceae bacterium (assembly GCA_963708895.1). Lineage (GTDB taxonomy): Bacteria > Bacillota > Bacilli > Bacillales > Cytobacillaceae > Bacillus_BD. Next base: position 90,207 of record CAVPUE010000009.1, read on the forward strand.
ATGAGTTTATTAATTCAATTCGTGATAATACGGCTGAAGAATTTCGCAACAAATATCGTAGTGTAGATATCCTTTTAATAGATGATATTCAATTTCTCGCTGGAAAAGAATCAACCCAAGAGGAATTTTTCCATACTTTCAATACACTGCACGAAGAAAGTAAACAAATTGTTATTTCTAGTGACCGTCCACCAAAAGAGATTCCAACTTTAGAGGAACGCTTGCGGTCACGATTTGAATGGGGCCTTAATCACCGATATTACCCCGCCAGATTTAGAAACAAGGATTGCCATTTTACGCAAAAAGGCAAAAGCGGATGGATTAGATATTCCAAACGAAGTGATGCTTTACATCGCAAATCAAATTGACTCCAATATTCGTGAACTAGAAGGGGCTTTAATACGTGTTGTTGCTTATTCGTCACTTGTCAATAAAGATATTAATGCTGATTTGGCAGCTGAAGCACTTAAAAGATATTATTCCAAGTTCAAAGCCAAAAATCATTACGATTCCTGATATTCAACGAGTAGTTGGGGAGCATTATCATATCAAGCTGGAAGACTTCAAAGCGAAGAAACGAACCAAATCGATTGCCTACCCAAGACAAATTGCTATGTATCTATCAAGAGAATTAACAGATTTGTCTTTGCCAAAAATCGGTGAAGAATTTGGCGGAAGAGATCACACAACAGTTATACATGCACATGAAAAAATTGCCAATTTGCTGCAAACAGATACTCAGTTGCAACGGGAGCTTAAAGATATCCATGAGGAATTAAAAGTCTAAAGATATAGAACGGTGTTTTTTAATAACAAAAAATTAATCACAATGACTTATGAAAATGTGAATAACTTTTCCTTATTCACTCACAGCTTATCCACATGTGGACAAACTGTATTTCATGGCCTATTTTGCAGTTATCCACATAATCACAGGCCCTACTACTATTACTACTATCTTTTTAAAAAAATAATTAAATATATATATCCAAAATTGGAGGATTAAAAATGAGGTTTATCATCCAACGGGATCACTTAGTTCAAAGTGTCCAAGATGTTATGAAGGCAATAACGAGTAGAACAACGATTCCAATCCTAACTGGTATTAAAATTGTAGCTTCAGAAGAAGGGGTAACATTAACTGGAAGTGACTCTGATATTTCAATTGAATCCTTTATTCCCAAAGAAGAAGATGACAAAGAGATCATAGAAATTAAACAACCAGGTTCAATTGTCTTACAAGCGAGATTTTTTAGCGATATGGTTAAAAAACTCCCATCTGATTTCGTTGAAATTGAAGTTCAAAACCATTTACAAACCGTCATTCGTTCTGGAAAATCTGAGTTTAATTTAATTGGTCTTGATGCAGAGGAATATCCACATTTACCCCAAATTGAAGAGGAAAATGTTTTTAAGATTCCAACTGATTTACTAAAAGCAATGATTAGACAAACATTCTTTGCAGTGTCCACCTCAGAAACACGCCCCATCTTGACAGGTGTAAACTGGAAGGTTGAAAATAACGAATTATACTGTATTGCAACAGATAGCCATCGGTTAGCACTAAGAAAAGCAAAAATTGAAATGGAAACTCCTGCAAATTACAATGTTGTGATTCCTGGAAAAAGTTTAAATGAATTAAGTAAAATTCTTGCATGACAACAGCGAATCTATTGAAATTGTTATTACAGAAAATCAAATCCTATTTAAAGCAAAGCATTTACTATTCTTCTCAAGACTTTTAGAGGGAAATTATCCAGATACGTCTAGGTTAATTCCAAGTGAAAGTAAAACGGATATTGTTTTGCATACAAAAGAATTTCTCCATGCCATTGATCGGGCTTCTTTGTTAGCTAGAGAAGGAAAAAATAATGTTGTCAAACTGATAACACTTCAAGACCAATTGATTGAAATTTCTTCTAATACTCCTGAAGTTGGGAAAGTGGTTGAAGAAATGAAGGGAATTTCAATGGATGGAGAGGAATTGAAAATTTCCTTTAGTGCCAAATATATGATGGATGCTTTAAGAGCTATCGAAGGGAACGAAATAAAGATTACTTTTACAGGTGCGATGAGACCGTTTGTTATTTATCCAATCAATGATGATTCCACACTACAGTTAATTTTACCGGTACGAACTTATTAGATGATCATGGCTTTATAAACTCAGTGTGGTATACTCTAAATAACATGATATAAATACCTTTACGGGATTTATTTTACTTTTTTGAAGCTACCGTTTAAGCGGTGGCTTTTCGTATGGTATTAAAAATTAACAAAATCAGTTCCGAATTCCTTTGTATATACTATGGATTTTTAGTAAAATAAAGTATTAGATGTCATTCTTATCGGAGTGAAATGGATGAATACAATCAAAATTGATACAGACTATATTACACTTGGTCAATTCCTGAAAGCAGCTGATATTATTTCAACTGGTGGTATGGCCAAATGGTTCTTAAGTGAATATGAAATCATCATCAATGGCGAACAGGATCAAAGACGTGGAAGAAAACTGCGTGCTGGAGATCAACTAGAGATTGAGGGACATGGTGCTTATATTCTTACTGGTAATGATTCATAGAATCCTATCATTTACCCCTTGATATTCAATAGGATACAGCCTAGCCCTTCGAGATTGGGCTAAAAGGATGAAGCGAATGTTTATTAAAGAATTAATATTAAAAAATTATCGGAATTATGAACAATTAGAAGTTCAATTTGAAAATAAAGTAAATGTATTTCTTGGTGAAAATGCACATGGCAAAACAAATGTGATGGAGTCGATTTATGTATTAGCGTTGGCGAAATCTCATCGAACATCGAATGATAAAGAACTTATTCGCTGGGACCAAGAATATGCTAAAATAGAGGGTAGAGTACAAAAAAATAACGGCTCTTTACCTCTCGAACTTACGATCTCCAAAAAAGGGAAAAAGGCCAAGTTTAATCACCTTGAGCAAAGGAAACTTAGTCAATATGTTGGAAATATGAATGTAGTGATGTTTGCACCTGAGGATTTATCACTAGTAAAAGGCAGTCCACAAGTAAGACGCCGTTTTATTGATATGGAAATCGGGCAAATTTCCCCTGTCTATCTTCATGATGTAGGGCAGTTAAATAAAGTTCTTCAACAGAGAAATCATTATTTGAAGCAGCTGCAGACTCAACAACAAAAAGATGAAACCATGCTTGATATTCTCACAGAACAATTTATTGCTTTAGCAGTAAAAATTATCTCAAAACGGTTTGAGTTCCTTGAATTGTTGCAGCAATGGGCAATACCAATCCATAAAGGGATATCTCGTGAGTTAGAAGAGTTAAAAATTCAATACAAACCGTCTGTAGAGGTATCAGAAGACCAAGATTTGTCGAAGATGATAAGTATATACGAACAAAAATATAGCAAAATGAAACAAAGGGAAATTGAACGTGGAAGTACTCAATTTGGTCCCCAACGAGATGACCTTCTCTTTTATGTAAATGATCGTGAAGTTCACACTTTTGGATCACAAGGACAGCAGAGAACAACAGCTCTATCCATAAAACTTGCCGAAATTGAATTAATTCATGCTGAAATCGGGGAGTATCCGATCCTTTTATTAGATGATGTCCTATCTGAGTTAGATGACTATCGTCAATCACATTTGCTTAACACGATACAAGATAAAGTGCAAACATTTGTGACAACTACGAGTGTCGATGGAATAGACCATCAAACATTGAAGGAAGCATCTACATTTCTTGTGAAAAGTGGAACATTACAAAAGATCCAGTGAGGTGACAGAGTGTATTTAGATTTTGGAGTGGACCATATGATCAAAGCCAATGAAATTATTGCCATTATAGATAAAAAAAGCTTTGAAATCGGCGACAGATACCAATGATTTATTAAATCATTCAATACATCATCCAAAAGGAACTTTTAAATCGATCATTATCACAAATAATCATATTTATTTTTCCCCATTTGCATCTAGTACATTAATAAAAAGAATACAAAAGCAGTCCGTGTTAACTTAAGTCGGATAGAGGTATCTTCGCAGGAAGGGCTAGATAGGATATAAATAGACTATTCCTTTAGGAAAGAAAACAATAATCGTATGAATTTCATGAAAGTCAAAGGAAAGTGTGGGTGACTGATATGGCAATAGAGCATAACGATTCTCTGGAGCAATTATATGGTGCCGATCAAATTCAAGTATTAGAAGGGCTCGAAGCCGTTCGAAAGAGACCTGGTATGTATATTGGTTCAACAAGCGGAAGAGGTCTTCATCATTTAGTTTGGGAAATTGTAGATAATAGTATTGATGAGGCCTTAGCTGGTTATTGTACTAAAATTCATGTCATCATTGAAAAGGATAATAGTATTACAGTTAAAGATAATGGGCGTGGGATACCAGTTGGAATCCAGGAAAAGACAGGTCGTCCAGCAGTGGAAGTTATTTTGACGGTACTTCATGCAGGAGGTAAATTTGGCGGAGGCGGATATAAGGTATCTGGGGGCTTACATGGTGTTGGAGCATCTGTTGTGAATGCCCTTTCCTCTGAACTAGAAGTATATGTCCACCGTGATGGCCATATCCACTATCAAAAGTATGAAAGAGGAGTTCCGGCTGAGGATATAAAGATTATTGGGGAATCTGAAGAAACAGGAACGACAATCCACTTTAAACCGGATACAGAAATCTTTACGGAAACTGACGTCTATGAATATGAATTACTTGCAACGCGAATTCGTGAATTAGCCTTTTTAAATCGCGGCTTATCACTTACGATTGAGGATAAGCGTGAAGATGGTAAAAAGGCAGAGTATCATTATGAAGGCGGTATTAAATCATATGTTGAACATTTAAACAGAACAAAGGAAGTTCTCCATGAAGAGCCGATTTATATTGAAGGTGAAAAGGATGGAATTTCCGTAGAAGTATCAATGCAATACAATGACAGCTATACAGGCTATATTTATTCATTTGCGAATAATATTCATACACATGAAGGTGGAACACATGAATTTGGTTTTAAAACGGCTCTTACAAGAGTCATTAATGACTATGCTCGTAAAGGTGGTCTAATTAAAGACAGTGATACAAATCTCTCTGGTGAAGATGTTCGAGAAGGATTAATCGCAGTCGTGTCTATTAAGCACCCTAACCCTCAGTTTGAAGGACAAACGAAAACAAAGCTTGGAAATTCAGAAGTACGAACAATTACAGATTCCCTATTTGCTGAGCACTTAGAGAAGTTTTTATTAGAAAATCCTTCTGTTGCTAAGAAAATTGTTGAAAAGGGATTAATGGCCGCAAGAGCTAGAATGGCTGCAAAAAAAGCCCGGGAATTGACGAGACGGAAAAGTGCTTTAGAAGTATCAAGTTTACCCGGGAAATTAGCCGATTGTTCTTCAAAGGATCCCTCTATAAGTGAAATATATATTGTTGAGGGTGACTCAGCAGGTGGTTCAGCAAAACAAGGTCGTGACAGACATTTCCAAGCTATTTTACCGTTACGGGGTAAAATTCTAAATGTTGAAAAGGCACGTCTTGATCGAATTCTTTCAAACAATGAAGTTCGTGCAATGATAACAGCAGCCGGTACAGGTATTGGTGAGGATTTTGATATTTCAAAAGCCAGATATCACAAAATTGTCATTATGACCGATGCCGATGTTGATGGGGCGCATATTCGGACCCTTCTCCTAACGTTTTTTTATCGTTATATGAGAAAAATCATTGAAGCAGGTTATATTTATATTGCCCAACCGCCTTTGTATAAAGTACAACAAGGTAAAAAAGTGGAATATGCTTATAATAACAAACAACTTGAGGAAATCATGGCTACCTTACCAGCGACACCCAAACCCAATATTCAGCGATATAAAGGACTAGGTGAAATGAATCCGGAACAGCTTTGGGAAACAACCATGAATCCGGAAAATCGGACCCTTCTACAAGTGAGTCTTGATGATGCCATAGAAGCGGATGAAACATTTGAAATGCTGATGGGTGAAAAAGTAGAGCCCGTCGTCTGTTCATTGAAGAAAATGCCATGTATGTGAAGAATTTAGATATTTAAAGAATAGTTAGATTCGGAACCCCTTCCGAATATAACAAGATAGAATTTTAGATAATTTCGAGATAGCCCCTAGGTTATAGATTTACAAACGACGTATACGATAATCTAGAAACTTTCAATTTTAAGAACTAGGTTTTAGTTGTTTAAAATCTTCATTACCTTGGGGTGATTCTCTTTTTATAAATTATTAAAAACGAAATAAAAGTGTTACCCAGAAACGATCGAAGTCGTTTCAATAAGGGAGGTTTATAAATGGCTGATTCTCCACAGTCTAACGTTAAAGAAATCAATATTAGTCAGGAAATGCGAAGCTCCTTCTTAGATTATGCTATGAGCGTTATCGTATCTCGTGCACTTCCAGATGTAAGGGATGGATTAAAGCCAGTTCATCGCCGTGTATTATATGCTATGCATGACCTTGGAATCCATTCAGATAAGCCTTTTAAAAAGTCAGCCCGTATCGTCGGCGACGTTATTGGTAAATATCATCCACATGGTGACCAAGCTGTTTATGAAACAATGGTAAGGATGGCACAGGATTTTAACCAACGTTATTTGCTAGTTGATGGTCATGGGAACTTTGGTTCTGTCGATGGTGACTCAGCGGCAGCGATGCGTTATACAGAAGCCCGTATGTCTAAAATCTCAATGGAATTATTACGCGACATCAATAAAGATACCATTGATTATCAAGATAACTATGATGGTGAGGAAAGAGAACCAGTTGTCTTACCAGCACGGTTTCCTAACCTTTTAGTGAACGGTACATCAGGAATTGCGGTAGGGATGGCAACCAATATACCACCGCATCATTTAGGTGAGGTCATTGATGGTGTTCTTGCGATAAGTCGTGACCCGGAAATTACCATTCAAGAACTAATGGATATTATTCCAGGTCCTGATTTTCCTACAGGTGCCATGATTCTAGGCCGAAGTGGGATTCGTAAAGCCTACGAAACAGGACGGGGTTCGATAAAGGTACGTGCGAAAGCAGAAATACAACAGAAATCAAACGGAAAAGAAGTTATTATTGTTCATGAAATTCCTTACCAAGTGAATAAAGCTAGACTGATTGAAAGAATTGCTGAACTTGTAAGGGAAAAGAAAATCGAAGGAATTTCAGATCTTCGAGATGAGTCAGATCGTCAAGGGATGCGGATTGTTATTGAGGTCCGTAAAGACGCCAATGCCAATGTTCTTCTTAATAACCTTTATAAGCAAACGGCCTTACAGACAACGTTTGGTGTAAACACTTTGGCGCTTGTAAATGGTGAGCCTAAAGTATTGAGTTTAAAGGAATGTCTCGTTCATTATTTAGACCATCAAAGAGTCATTATTAGAAGAAGAACAGAATTTGAGTTGCGAAAAGCAGAAGCAAGAGCTCATATTTTAGAAGGGTTACGAATTGCCCTTGATCATATTGATGAAATTATTACCTTAATCCGTGGCTCTAGAACAACCGATATCGCGCGCGAGGGATTAATGACAACATTTAGTCTTTCTGAGAAACAAGCGCAGGCGATTCTAGATATGCGTCTTCAACGTCTAACTGGTTTAGAACGAGACAAAATTGAAGATGAGTATCAGGAACTTGTTAAGTTAATTGCTGAATTAAAAGCGATATTAGCTGATAATGAAAAAATACTTGAGATTATTCGTGAAGAGCTAACAGAAATCAAAGAACGTTTTAGTGATGAAAGAAGAACTGAAATCATTGCAGGTGGAATTGAGGATATTGAAGATGAAGATTTAATTCCACGAAGAAAATATCGTTATTACGTTAACACATAATGGCTATATTAAACGACTTCCTGCTTCAACCTATCGCTCGCAAAAACGTGGAGGTCGTGGCGTACAAGGAATGGGTACAAATGAGGATGACTTTGTCGAACATTTAATTAGTCTTTCAACCCATGATACGGTTCTTTTCTTTACGAATAAAGGGAAAGTATATCGTTCAAGAGGTTATGAAATTCCTGAGTTTAGCCGTACGGCAAAGGGACTTCCGATTATTAATCTTCTTGGAATTGAAAAAGATGAATGGATTAATACGATTATTCCAGTTGCAGAGTTCGAGGATGATTGGTATTTATTCTTTACGACGAAACATGGTATTTCGAAGCGTTCACCTATTTCCTCCTTTATGCATATTCGGACCAGTGGATTAATTGCTGTGAATTTAAGAGAAGACGATGAATTAATCTCTGTTCGTTTAACAGATGGCACAAAGGATATGATTATCGGAACAAAAAATGGATTGTTAATTCGATTTGACGAAACGGATGTTCGTTCTATGGGTAGAACAGCGACTGGAGTAAAAGGAATTACTCTTGGTCAAGACGATGAAGTAATCGGAATGGAAGTACTTGAAGAAGGCTCTGATATTCTGATTGTCACCCATAATGGATATGGAAAACGCACTCCAGAACATGAATACCGTGTACAAAATCGAGGCGGTAAAGGGATCAAAACATGTAATATTACAGAAAAGACAGGTACCCTAGTTGGTATGAAGGTTGTAAATGGCGAAGAAGATATTATGCTTATTACTACAGGTGGTATCCTTATTCGTATGGATGTTCATGATATATCAACTCTTGGTAGAAATACACAAGGTGTTAGATTGATTCGACTGAATGGCGAGGATGAATTTGTCGCAACAGTAGCGAAAGTTGAAAAGGAAGAGCCAGAAGACGAAGTTGATATTGACGATGAGGACGGCGCAGAATTAAATATTGAATCAGAGGCAGTTGTAGACGATGAAAATGTTATACAAACTGAAGAAGATCAAGCTGAAGACTCGGAAAATGTAGATGAACAACAAGAAAACGATGAAGATAATGATGAATGATAAAAAAGAAGTGCTACTTTTGTAGTGCTTCTTTTTTTAGACTATTGAAGTTAATGTAGTTTTGAAGGTAAAATAAGGTAAATAATATTTTTTGAAGGTGAAAATATATGCGTGTTAAAACAATGGATCTTATAGAAGGTTGTATTTTATCTGAAGATGTTTACAGTAGGACAAGTAGACCAATTGTAAAGGAAAATACAGTATTAACAAATGAGTTAATAGAAGTATTAAAATTATTTTTAATAGCAAACGTTGATGTAAATCATACTCTTGTGACAGGGGAAACTTTTAACCCTTCAGAGATTTTAATAGATGTAAACAATGCTAAAAGTGGATCTTTACATGTACAAGAAAAAAAAGAGTTTACGACCCTATTTTTAGAAGCAACACAGCAGTACAAAGCACATTTTAAATTATGGCAATCCGGTTTACCCATTGATATTTCTAAAATAAGAACGATTCTATTACAATTATTAAAGGAAACTCAAGAAAAACCTTCACAAATATTCTATCTTCACCATTTGTCCACTAAGGAAGAATATCTATATCAACACGCATTAGCAGTTGGACTCCTATGCGGATTTATAGCTAAACAACTAAAGTATACGCAAGGTGATATCGTTCAAGCTGCATTAGCGGGTCTATTGGCCGATTGCGGTATGGCTAAAGTACAATCGAGTATTATACAAAAAAGAGCAGCTCTTACGCATAATGAATTTAGAGAAATAAAAAATCACATAAATTATAGTTATCAAATGGTTCAACATATCCCATCTTTAAAAGAAGGAGCAAAAGTAGCTATTTTTCAACATCATGAACGACTTGACGGAAGTGGCTATCCTATGGGCATAAAAAGCAATAAAATTCACCC
>CAVPUE010000009.1:105000-117500 GCA_963708895.1 uncultured Bacillaceae bacterium
GGTTCCGCATGGAAGGGCCATCGCTCAACGGATAAAAGCTACCCCGGGGATAACAGGCTTATCTCCCCCAAGAGTCCACATCGACGGGGAGGTTTGGCACCTCGATGTCGGCTCATCGCATCCTGGGGCTGTAGTCGGTCCCAAGGGTTGGGCTGTTCGCCCATTAAAGCGGTACGCGAGCTGGGTTCAGAACGTCGTGAGACAGTTCGGTCCCTATCCGTCGTGGGCGCAGGAAATTTGAGAGGAGCTGTCCTTAGTACGAGAGGACCGGGATGGACGCACCGCTGGTGTACCAGTTGTTCTGCCAAGAGCATCGCTGGGTAGCTATGTGCGGAAGGGATAAGTGCTGAAAGCATCTAAGCATGAAGCCCCCCTCGAGATGAGATTTCCCATAGCGTTAAGCTAGTAAGACCCCTGAAAGATGATCAGGTTGATAGGTTTGGGGTGGAAGCGTGGTGACACGTGGAGCTGACAAATACTAATCGGTCGAGGACTTAACCTATATGTAATAGAAAGATAAATCGTTTATACGTATTATTTCTTCTTCAGCATTATCCAGTTTTGAGAGAACAACTCTCAAATTAAATAGTTTGGTGACGATAGCGAGAAGGTCACACCCGTTCCCATACCGAACACGGAAGTTAAGCTTCTCAGCGCCGATGGTAGTTGGGACTTTGTCCCTGTGAGAGTAGGACGTCGCCAAGCAAGCAGGAGTATCCATCATGGATACTCCTATTTTATTTATAAAGGTTCTTTTCTCAAACTTTGTTGCTTTTGGATAGATAAAAGCCAATCGTACTTGTACCTACCTTGACATTGGAATTTATTTTTGAGAAAAGAACTGCAAATTTTATTCGAAGGTACAAAATAGCTTATTTCTACGTTAAAATTGGCCTTTGAATTTTAACAATAAACTTTACGAATAGAGCCTTTATAAAAAGCAGGCATATTTATAACAAGTAGTACGTAAGAAATAATGTACCTAAAACAAAAGGGAATTGTTCTGTTTGTAAAATTATGTCGAAAAAACACTGATATTTTGAAATCTCTTAATATTGATAGTAGTAAATGTGTTATAATAGGGAAATCAATCATTCAGGCATCAGTATTAATTTTGACTAGCTAAGTATTGATAAGCTAAAAAGGGTCCCTTTTTTGATGTTGTGTTTAAAAATTGAACGATAAAAGGGTAATCCTTATTTGGCATTGTTTTGATGAGTTCACTCCACCATTCCGTTTCATAGCGGGCTATCATGCTTAAATTGAACAATAGTAGGTAATGTGAAACCATTTCTGGAAATTCAATGTAGTCACTTTTTGTGATAGGTAAACAAAAGTGGTCTTCAATTAGATTATATTTTATGATTGTGAAAGGGTTATTTTTCCTAGGTTGTTCGAATAATAAGCTGTTTTCTGCACTTTTTTTATATGAAAGCATATTAGATGATTTTAGTTGTAAATAATCAATAAAGCGGTTTTCAGTCATATGATAATAGTCAAGTATTTGTTCTGGAATGGATAGTGACTGCTGTTGAATCGAAATATCTAAGAAGGTACTTTTCCCTTCCAATTGACTAAATAAAGGATGTAATTCAGGGATTTGTTGAAGTAGATCCATCATGGTGATTTTATCACCTTCTTTATTTTTCAAGTTAAACATTTTTTCAACCATGCAGGAAAATAAACCATTTTTTTGGAATTTTACCTCATCCTTAAGAAATTCATATTGTTGCTTTTTTCTTTTCCTAGATGTAACACCGTGTGCAAGTACTGTTGTATTCTCTGGATATTTTGGGTCTTTTGTTAATAGACAAGCTTTGATTAAATGAACAAATCCATAAAAAAGTAAGATCGGTTGAATTAAAATTGGTGAATTGGCTGCTTGATCGTAATAAATTTTCGCATGTTCAAGATAATAAATAAAGGGATAGCAGTTTTCATAACTTTTTTGTTCAGCTTGTTCCAAGTTTTTATAGCACCTTTTCAGATAGATTTGAGTATCTGATGCAGAGAAAAAAGGTGAAAATGAGTAAAAGTCTTTGTATGAATGAATCAATCTTAAAACCCCCAAATATTCAGAAACATTAAATTTAAACATGTATGCTTGACAGTATTTTGTCCAATTGGTAACCTACTAATAATATTTTTCAGTCCAGGAGGTCTTTTTTTATGTGGGAGAATAAGTTTGAAAAAGAGGGTTTAACATTTGATGATGTCTTGTTAGTTCCGGCAAAATCCGAAGTACTTCCTCGTGATGTCAGCCTAAAGGTGAATTTAACGGACAAGATTAAGCTTAACATACCAATTATAAGTGCTGGTATGGATACTGTAACAGAGGCTGAAATGGCCATAGCAATGGCACGTCAGGGTGGTATTGGGATTATCCACAAAAATATGACCCCTGAAAAACAGGCAGAACAAGTTGATAAAGTAAAAAGGTCTGAAAGTGGTGTTATTACAAATCCATTTTTCCTAACACCAGAAAAGCAAATTTTTGAAGCAGACCATTTAATGGGTAAATATCGAATCTCAGGTGTTCCAATTGTCAATAACTTAGATGAGAAGAAACTTGTTGGGATTTTAACAAACCGTGACCTTCGCTTTATTCAGGACTATTCGATTAAAATTTCTGATGTCATGACAAAGGAAAATCTTGTGACAGCTCCTGTTGGTACTACTTTGGCTGAGGCTGAAAAGATACTGCAAAAGTACAAAATTGAAAAGCTTCCACTTGTTGATGATGCTGGTGTTTTAAAAGGATTAATTACGATTAAGGATATTGAAAAAGTAATTGAATTTCCAAACTCAGCTAAAGATGAACAAGGTCGATTACTAGTTGGTGCGGCAGTAGGTGTTTCACAAGACACTGAAATGCGTCTTGATCTTTTAGCAAATGCAGGAGTCGATCTCATCGTTATTGATACGGCTCATGGACATTCAAAAGGGGTAATTGATACAGTAAAGGATATTTGTGAAAAGTATCCAGATTTGGCGATTGTCGCTGGTAATGTAGCGACAGCAGAAGCAACAAAAGCACTATTTGAAGCAGGTGCTGATATTGTAAAGGTCGGAATTGGACCTGGTTCTATTTGTACAACAAGGGTTATCGCTGGTGTAGGTGTTCCGCAAATTACAGCTATTTATGATTGTGCAAATGAAGCAAGAAAACATGGAAAGTCCATTATCGCAGATGGTGGTATAAAATATTCTGGTGATATTGTAAAAGCATTAGCTGCTGGTGGTCATGCAGTTATGTTAGGAAGTCTTCTTGCAGGTGTTTCTGAAAGCCCAGGCGAAACTGAAATCTTCCAAGGTCGTCGTTTTAAAGTGTATCGTGGTATGGGTTCTGTTTCAGCAATGGAAAAAGGATCAAGTGACCGCTATTTCCAAGAAGAAAATAAAAAGTATGTTCCAGAAGGGATTGAAGGACGCCTACCGTACAAAGGACCTTTATCAGATACTGTGTACCAATTAGTAGGTGGAATCCGCTCAGGTATGGGATATGTAGGAGCTGCTGATTTAGAAGCCCTTCGTGAAAATACTCAATTTATTAGAATGACTGGTGCTGGATTAAGAGAAAGTCATCCACATGATGTTCAAATTACAAAAGAAGCACCAAATTACTCATTGTCATAAAAAAAATGCCTAAAAAGGTAGGCTAATTTCCTTTATTTTCAAAAGACAGAGGGACTATTCTCTGTCTATTTTTTTGGTTATTATTTATGTTAAACTGTACAAGTATGTCAAAAGAGATAAAAATGTAATAAGTGGTTTAACAAAATAAATTATAGACTATAGTTGGAGGTAAGGTTCATTGAAAGGGTTTAAGAAAATAGCGTTATGGATTACGGTGTTATTTATGTTTGTATCTGCATCGTTTTCCCTTCTACCAAACAGAACAAGTGCAGCTGAAAATGATTCACTAGGACTTAATGCAGAAGCAGCCATTTTAGTAGATGCTGAGACGGGTGCTATTTTATATGAGAAAAATGCCGATGTTGTGCTCGGGGTTGCCTCAATGTCTAAAATGATGACGGAGTATTTAGTGCTAGAGGCGATTAAAGATGGGTCCATTTCATGGGATCAAAAAGTAATGATAAGTGAATACATTCATAATCTATCAAGTCCTAATATGGGTCTATCAAACGTAGGGTTAACTCAAGGCGAACAATATACCGTAAAAGAATTATACGAAGCCATGGCTATTTTCTCTGCTAATGCGGCTACATCTGCACTAGCAGAGGTTGTCGGTGGAACTGAAAAAGGCTTTGTTGAATTAATGAATAAAAAAGCCGAGGAATTAAAATTAGAACAATATAAATTTGTCAATTCATCAGGACTTAATAATTCCGATTTATTAGGGAATCATCCTTCAGGTAACCCTGATGATGAAAATGTCATGTCAGCAAAAGCAACGGCTAGATTAGCTTATCATTTGTTGAATGACTTCCCAGAGGTAATCGATACGGCTAGTAAGCCTGTACTAAAATTTAGAGATGGTAGAGATTATAAGAACTTTAACTATATGCTGCCAGGACTTGTGTTTCACTATCCTGGGGTAGATGGATTAAAAACAGGCTCTACAGATTTTGCTGGATTTGGATTTACAGCTACTGCCAAAAGAGGTGATAATCGTTTTATCACTGTTGTTATGAAAACTAGTTCAAAAGAAGAACGCTTTACGGAAACAAGAAAGCTTTTAGACTATGCATTTGGTAATTACACAAAGGAAGAAATAGTTGCTAAAGGTACAGAAATTAAAGGCCATAAAACGCTACCTGTTACAAAGGGAAAAGAGGATAGCGTTCAAATAGAAAGTGCTGACAGTATTGAACTAGCTATCAAAAAAGGTGAAGAGAAAAACTTTAAGCCAGTGTTAAAACTGGATAATAAGAAGTTAAATGATGAAGGTGAACTAACAGCTCCGATTAAAAAGGGAGATAAAGTAGGGACTTTAACCGTTCAGCCTAAAGAAGGAGAACCTATTGAATTCCTTACAGAAGATGGAGTGAAGAGCGTTACAGTAGACGTGATTGCTTCAGAAGATGTTGAAAAGGCCAATTGGTTTGTTCTAAGCATGCGTGCTGTTGGTGGATTCTTTGCTGATATTTGGGGCAGTGTTTCATCAACCGTAAAAGGCTGGTTTTAATGATTGGATAGGACTCTTATCGGAGTCCTATTTTATTTGTAATTACGTAGCTAGAAAATAGTCTTATGATTTTTCCATAAATATTGGATTTTAGAATAAACCTGTTGTAAAATGGAAATATATATAATAAATGTTTACATATTTTATAAAGCAATGAGAGGAAATAGTAGCAAATCGATTGTTCTATAGAGAGCCAGTGGTTGGTGGAAACTGGTGAATAACGTTTGTGAATCCATCCTTGAGTAGAGTATGGAAAGCCAATTGGTGAGTAAGTACTTTCGGTTAAAACCGTTATGATTTTAAGGTGGAGGGCATTTTATGCCTTCAACTAGGGTGGCAACGCGGGTAACTCTCGTCCCTTTTTAGGGATGGGAGTTTTTTATTTGTCTAAATGTGATAATCCATTTAGTTCCATATCACTTTCTTATAAAAAAGGAGGAAGTTTTCATGCTAGATATTAAAGTTTTACGTGCAAATTTAACCGAGGTAAAAGAAAAACTGCAACACAGAGGCGAGGATTTATCTGAACTTGACCACTTTGAAGAATTAGACGTGACAAGACGGGAATTGATTGTCGAGGCTGAAAAGTTAAAAAGTAGGAGAAATGAAGTTTCACAAGAAGTTGCCATTTTAAAACGTGATAAAAAGGATGCCGATCACCTTATTAAGGAAATGCGAAAGGTCGGCGATGAGATTAAAGTACTTGATGAAAAACTTAAGACGATAGAGGATAGTCTGGAAGGGATTTTATTAGGGATTCCAAATATCCCACATGAAAGTGTTCCAGTTGGTGAAACAGAAGATGAGAATGTCACAGTCCGTACTTGGGGTCAAAAGCCACAATTTGGATTTGAAGCAAAGCCGCATTGGGATATTGCTGATGAATTAGATATTCTTGATTTTGAACGTGCTGGTAAAGTGACAGGAAGTCGATTTGTTTTTTATAAAGACTTGGGTGCAAAGTTAGAAAGAGCTCTATATAATTTTATGCTTGATCTTCATACAGAAGACCATGGATACTTGGAAATGTTACCACCATATTTGGTCAATCGAGCAAGCTTAACAGGTACAGGACAACTTCCAAAGTTTGAAGAGGATGCCTTTTTAGTCGAAAAGGAAGATTACTTTTTAATTCCTACTGCAGAAGTGCCTGTAACAAACTACCATCGGGATGAAATTTTAAGTGGCGATGATCTACCGATTAGCTATGCAGCTTTTAGTGCTTGTTTCCGTTCTGAAGCAGGATCTGCTGGAAGAGATACTAGGGGATTAATTCGTCAGCATCAATTTAATAAGGTAGAGCTTAGTGAAATTTGTAAAGCCAGAGGAATCTTATGAACAATTAGAGGTATTGACTGGTCATGCTGAAAAAGTTCTTCAATTATTAAAATTGCCATATCGTGTCTTGAGTATGTGCACAGGCGACCTTGGTTTTACAGCGGCAAAGAAATATGATATCGAAGTATGGATGCCAAGCTATGATACGTATCGTGAAATCTCTTCTTGCAGTAACTTTGAAGCATTCCAAGCTCGTCGTGCTAATATTCGTTTCCGTCGTGAACCAAAGGCAAAACCGGAATATGTGCATACATTGAACGGATCTGGTCTAGCAATTGGTCGTACTGTTGCAGCAATCTTAGAAAACTATCAACAAGAAGATGGAACAGTAGTGATTCCTGAAGTACTGCGACCATATATGAGAAATCGTGAAACTATCGTAAAAAGATGATATAGGTATAGGAAAAGTGAATTTTAGTTATACTAAAAAGGAAATTCTGGACGAATGAATTTCGTCCAGAATTTTTTATTGACATCGGTAATTGTAAATGTTATATTAATTTTTGTTGAATATGGAGGAATACCCAAGTCTGGCTGAAGGGATCGGTCTTGAAAACCGACAGGCGGGTCAAACCGCGCGGGGGTTCGAATCCCTCTTCCTCCTCCATTAAAATTGAATGATCAAACGCGCATAAATTGGAGAGGATTGTTGTCATCTGGCAACAATCCTTTTTTTTATAGTAAATTTACTTTTCCTTAATAATTAATTAGAAATTATTTCTTTACGACATTAAAGTTTTCTGCAATCAATAGCCAATTTTGTGGAAAGGACAGTCCTAATTTCCAGTAACTCATCCCTCTAATACCGAGTTCCTTCATCAAATCAAATTTTGCTTGGATAGAACGAGCATCCTCAAACCAAACTTCATGTTTTTTCCCTTCATTATCGGTATAGTTGTAAAAAGGAGCTTGAGCTCTTTCATCATACTGAATGGCTACATTATTTTCAGCTGCTAATTCAATGGCTTGCTGAGGGCTAAGCGCTCTAGCGATGGTTCCTTGTACAAATGGTAAGGTCCAATCATACCCATATAGGTTTTGCCCCATTAAAATTTTCGAAGCGGGCATTTCTGATATGGCATATTCCAACACATTCCGAACAGGACCAATCGGTGATACAGCCATAGCAGGTCCGCCACTATATCCCCACTCATAAGTCATGATCACGACGAAGTCGACAATTTCTCCATGAGCCCGATAATCATGGGCCTCATACCATAGCCCAGCCTGATTGGCACTTGTTTTTGGAGCTAAGGCAGTTGAAAGAAACCATCCATACTGATTAAAGCGGGCTTTTGCTTTTCGTAAAAACTGGTTATATGCCTCACGATCAGCTGGTCGTAAAAATTCAAAGTCAAAATGAATATCTCGGAATCCGTATTTTTGAGCCGTTGTCACGATGTTGTTAAGAAAACGGTCCTGAATGGTTATATCATTTAATAGAATTCTCCCTAACTCATCACTAAATTGATCATTTTCTTGATTTGTAATCACCATCATTAGTATATTATTGTTAGCCTTGGCAATAGCGGGAAAGTTATTTAATAAAGGCTCTTTTAATGATCCATCCCTAAGTGCTTGAAAACTAAAAGGAGCTAAATAGGTTAAGTAAGGAGCAGCATCTCGTGCACTTTCTTCTAATGCTGGCGCAACGGTTGTCCCTCGTGGTTCAACATAGGCGTTAAATTCTCGATCTGTCTTTGGCTGTGGTGGAATATACAATCTTTGACCAATCATAAGTGGTTGATTGGGTGAAATGCCGTTGACTGTTGCCAATTCTTGATAATTGGTTTGAAAGCGATTGGCTATTGCCCAAAGGTTGTCACCAGGCTGTACCCAATAAAAGCTACCTACAATGGGAATCACTAAGGTTTGACCAATGACAAGGTTATTTGGATTAGGAACTTCATTTGCTTCGATTAAATCATTCACAGTTGTTCCATAGGTTTGAGCAATACTGGTTAATGTTTGATTTTGTCCAACTACATGAATTTGCATGTACTTCCCCTCCTAAAATTTAGTCTGGAATTTAGTTAACAATTAAATGTTTGGTTAGGATAAACGCCATTAACAATTTATGTTTAAATAGACGAATCATGATATAATTTTTCAAAATATACAATCGTTAAATAGGAGAGGCTCTGAAAAGATGTTAGATTATAATGAAGATGAGCTCTATATGTTAGAAGCCATTCATGAAGCAAAGAAGGCTGAAAAGTTAACGGAAGTTCCTATTGGTGCAGTTATCGTTTCAAATGGCGAGATTATTGCAAGAGCGCATAATTTAAGGGAAACCAAACAAAATGCTGTTTCCCATGCTGAATTATTGGCGATTGAACAAGCATGTGAGAACTTAGGTTCCTGGCGTCTAGAGAATGCAACTCTTTATGTAACGTTAGAACCGTGCGCAATGTGTTCTGGAGCTATTCTATTATCCCGAATTGATCGGGTCGTATTTGGTGCTTTTGATCCGAAAGGTGGTTGTGCTGGTACGTTTATGAATTTGCTTCAGGATGAACGCTTTAACCATCAATGTGAAGTGGTTTCTGGTGTGTTAGAGGAAGAGTGTGGCCAATTATTGACACTTTTTTTCAGAGCAATTCGGGAACGTAAAAAGGCTGAGAGAAGGCTGAAAAAGCAATTGCTTCAGGGAAATGAAAAAATTGACAATGGATAAGGATTGCATTTTAAAAGAAAAATTAGTATACTAAATCTTGCGTCGGTAAAAGACGCATATGACAATAGGTATCAATTTTGCCGTGCTAGGTGGGGAGGTAGCGGTGCCCTGTACTCGCAATCCGCTCTAGCGAGACTGAATCCCTTCCCGAGGCTGGTATCCTGTAGGGTCTGCCTTAAGTAAGTGGTGTTGACGTCCTGGTCCTGCGCAATGGGAACCCATGAACCATGTCAGGTCCGGAAGGAAGCAGCATTAAGTGGTGCTTCTCATGTGCCGTAGGGTAGCCTGGGCCGAGCTAACTGCTTAAGTAACGCTTATGGGACCCAGTCGACGGAAGGTGCACGGCAGTTAAATTTATTAATAAAAAAATCCACCAAATTTTTGGTGGATTTTTTATTTTGCCCTTTTGTATAAGGCTCTTTTCTCAAACTTTGTCGCTTTTGGATAGAAAAAAAGCTGATTGTCTTTGTACTCACGTTGACATTTGACTTTATTTTTGAGAAAAGAGCTGCAAAATTTATACGAAGGTACAAAATAGCCTATTTCCACGTTAAAATCGGCCTTTGGATTTTAACAACAAACTTTACGGAAATATTCTTGTATAAAAGTACAGATTATTTTACTGTGTTTTGTAAAAAGGAAAATAGATACGTTATAATAAGGAAAAGACAGTTAGTGGGAGGGGCGTTCAATTGAGTTATCAAGCATTATATCGTGTGTGGCGTCCGCAAAGCTTTATAGACGTTGTAGGACAAGGGCACGTAACACAAACATTGCAAAACGCCCTACTACAAGATAAAATTTCACATGCGTACCTTTTCTCTGGTCCTCGTGGTACAGGGAAAACAAGTGCTGCAAAAATTTTAGCAAAAACCGTGAACTGTGAAAGGTCCCCGATCGAAGAGCCATGTAATGAATGTTCTGCCTGTCGAGGGATAACAGATGGCTCTATTCCGGACGTCATTGAAATAGATGCAGCCTCTAATAATGGGGTTGAGGAAATTCGTGATATTCGTGATAAGGTCAAATTTGCCCCTACATCGGTAAGGTATAAAGTTTATATTATAGACGAAGTACATATGTTGTCGATTGGGGCTTTCAACGCATTATTGAAAACGTTAGAAGAGCCACCTAGGCATGTCATTTTTATTTTGGCAACAACAGAGCCACATAAAATTCCTCTAACGATTCTTTCAAGATGTCAACGCTTTGACTTTAAGCGGATAACAGCCCAATCGATTGTAAAAAGAATGGAACTTATCGCAAAAGAGACAGGCGTTGATTATGAGGAAAATGCGCTTCAAGTGATAGCAAGAGCAGCTGATGGTGGAATGCGTGATGCATTGAGTCTATTGGATCAGGCGATCTCCTTTGGAGATGAAAAAGTAACGCTAGATGATGCTCTCGCTGTAACGGGTGCTGTTTCACAAATGTTTTTGGTAAAACTGGCTCTGGCTATTAACAATCATGATGTAGTGAGTGGTCTCCAATCCTTGGAAGAGTTACTTTTTCAAGGGAAAGACCCAACGAGATTTATTGAGGACTTTATTATGTTCTATCGTGATATGTTACTGTACAAAACAGCACCCAATTTAGAAGAATCGCTAGAGTCCGCTTTGATTGATGATGAATTTAAATCCCTTGCTTCAGATATACAACAAGAGGAAATATATCAACTCATTAGTGAGTTAAATAAAACACAGCAAGAAATGCGCTGGACGAACCATCCTAAAGTATTTCTAGAAGTAGCCATAGTAAAACTATGTCAGCTTGAAACTTCACCAATATCAAATTCACAGAGTGTTGATATCAATCAATTAACAAATAAAATCAATCAGCTTGAAAATGAAGTAAGGGAATTAAAGAAACATGGTGTAGCTGTTAGAGAGGAAGTTCAAGCGACAACGGTACAGAAAAAACCGCGTCGCACATCAAAAGGTTTCCAAGCTCCTGTAGGGAAAATAAATGAAATATTAAAACATGCCACCAAACAGGATCTTACGAATATTAAAAGGCACTGGGCTGATATGATTGAACAACTTAACATCAAACATATGCGTTCACAAGCAGCTCTGTTAAAAGAGGCAGAACCTGTGGCAGCTTCAAGTCAAGCCATTGTCATCAAGTTTAAATATGAAATTCACTGTCAAATGGCAATGGAAAATGCTAATTTTATCGATACGGTTTCTTCTATTCTTTCTACTTTAGTTGGAGGTCATTTTCAAATTGTCGGTGTACCTGAAGATCAATGGCTTAAAATAAGAGAGGGATTTCTTAACAATCAACGAGATCATAATGAGGCTAGTGAATTAGGGGAAACAGAGGAAGATCCAATTATCGCAGAAGCAAGGAAATTAGTTGGCGATGATTTAATAGAAATAATGGAATAACGATTATTTAGGCTCTTTTCTCAAACTTTGTTGCTTTTGGAGAGAAAAAAGCTAATTGTCATTGTTTTCATGTTGATATTGCTATATATTTTTGAGAAAAGAGCTACAAACTTAATACGAATGCACAAAATAGTTCCTTCTGAGTTAAAATTGACCTTTGGATTTTAACAACAAACTTTACGAAAACAGCCATTGTTTAAAAGAGTCATCGAATATGGTAAATTAAGAAGGACAATGTATCTTTAAGTAGAATAAAACTTATATGTATTTATGTAAGTTGTATAATAAATATTGTAATGTGGAGGTTATTTAAATATGGCACGTGGTGGAATGGGTAATATGGGTGGCATGGGAAACATGCAGAAAATGATGAAGCAAATGCAAAAAATGCAAAAAGATATGGAAAAGGCGCAAGCAGATCTAGGTGAGCAAAAGATTGAAGGTACTGCTGGTGGTGGTATGGTAACGGTAATTGTTACGGGACATAAGGAAGTAGTTGATGTCATTATTAAGGAAGAGGTTGTGGATCCTGAAGATATTGAGATGCTTCAAGACTTAGTCCTTGCTGCAACAAATGACGCCTTGAAAAAGACGGAGGAATTAACAAATCAAACTATGGGACAATTCACGAAAGGAATGAATCTTCCGGGGATGTTCTAGAGGGTAGGTAATAACAAATGCATTATCCTGAACCAATATCGAAACTGATTGATAGTTTTATGAAATTGCCAGGTATCGGCCCGAAAACGGCTGCTCGTCTGGCTTTTTTTGTCATAAATATGAAGGAAGAAACCGTTTTAGACTTCGCAAAGGCACTAGTAAATGCAAAACGGAATTTAACCTACTGTTCCGTATGTGGCCATATTACTGACCAGGATCCTTGTTATATTTGTGAGGATCAAAGTAGGAATCGCAGTGTGATTTGTATTGTTCAAGATCCAAAGGA
>CAVPUE010000009.1:122500-187500 GCA_963708895.1 uncultured Bacillaceae bacterium
GCCGCAGTGAATAGGCCCAGGCGACTGTTTAGCAAAAACACAGGTCTCTGCAAAGCCGCAAGGCGAAGTATAGGGGCTGACGCCTGCCCGGTGCTGGAAGGTTAAGAGGAGAGGTTAGCGTAAGCGAAGCTTTGAATTGAAGCCCCAGTAAACGGCGGCCGTAACTATAACGGTCCTAAGGTAGCGAAATTCCTTGTCGGGTAAGTTCCGACCCGCACGAAAGGCGTAACGATCTGGGCACTGTCTCAACGAGAGACTCGGTGAAATTATAGTACCTGTGAAGATGCAGGTTACCCGCGACAGGACGGAAAGACCCCGTGGAGCTTTACTGTAGCCTGATATTGAATTTTGGTACAGCTTGTACAGGATAGGTAGGAGCCTTGGAAGCCGGAGCGCTAGCTTCGGTGGAGGCATTGGTGGGATACTACCCTGGCTGTATTGACATTCTAACCCGCACCCGTGATCCGGGTGGGAGACAGTGTCAGGTGGGCAGTTTGACTGGGGCGGTCGCCTCCTAAAGAGTAACGGAGGCGCCCAAAGGTTCCCTCAGAATGGTTGGAAATCATTCGTAGAGTGTAAAGGCACAAGGGAGCTTGACTGCGAGACCTACAAGTCGAGCAGGGACGAAAGTCGGGCTTAGTGATCCGGTGGTTCCGCATGGAAGGGCCATCGCTCAACGGATAAAAGCTACCCCGGGGATAACAGGCTTATCTCCCCCAAGAGTCCACATCGACGGGGAGGTTTGGCACCTCGATGTCGGCTCATCGCATCCTGGGGCTGTAGTCGGTCCCAAGGGTTGGGCTGTTCGCCCATTAAAGCGGTACGCGAGCTGGGTTCAGAACGTCGTGAGACAGTTCGGTCCCTATCCGTCGTGGGCGCAGGAAATTTGAGAGGAGCTGTCCTTAGTACGAGAGGACCGGGATGGACGCACCGCTGGTGTACCAGTTGTTCTGCCAAGAGCATCGCTGGGTAGCTATGTGCGGAAGGGATAAGTGCTGAAAGCATCTAAGCATGAAGCCCCCCTCGAGATGAGATTTCCCATAGCGTTAAGCTAGTAAGACCCCTGAAAGATGATCAGGTTGATAGGTTTGGGGTGGAAGCGTGGTGACACGTGGAGCTGACAAATACTAATCGGTCGAGGACTTAACCTATATGTAATAGAAAGATAAATGTTTATACGTGTTATTTCTTCTTCAGCATTATCCAGTTTTGAGAGAACAACTCTCAATTAAATAGTTTGGTGACGATAGCGAGAAGGTCACACCCGTTCCCATACCGAACACGGAAGTTAAGCTTCTCAGCGCCGATGGTAGTTGGGACTTTGTCCCTGTGAGAGTAGGACGTCGCCAAGCAACAAAAGAGTATCCATTATGGGTACTCTTTTTTGACGAAAAAAAAGAGCATCTAGATGAGCTGCCCTTTATCCTATGAGAAGATTTCTGGTGCTGTAATCTTCCTTAATTTATTAAGAAAATACTTATATTTAGGATCGTTTGTATCTGTCATAATGATATCCTGCTCGCATTTTGTACAAATAAAGGATGTATATAGATGGATTCCTTTATCCTTTTGTTCTTCACAAATTACACAAACTTCTTCTCTTCGTTCCCTTGCTGTTGAATTCATTACTTCCACCTCCACATCTTCTATATTTTCCATTTTTAAATAATTGTATACAATATTTAAAAAATTTAACCATATAGTTTGCTTGATTAATATTGTATGTTGCTACTATTCATTGGTTGTATGTCTATGTTAATTCTTTGATTTTGAAACGAATCCGTTCTTGTACTGCAATATATTGGTTTGGTCAGTAAACAAGTGTAAAATATAAATAACATAAGAAAAAAGGTAAGGTGCTTTATGAATCAATCAACTACTCCCTTATACAATCAATTAGTAACTCATCATAAAAGACATCCAATCTCTCTTCATGTTCCTGGCCATAAAAATGGAAGCCTGTTGAGCGAACAAAAATACTCCTATTTTCATGACTTACTTAAATTAGATGTAACTGAATTAACAGGTTTAGATGATCTTCATTCACCAGAGGGCGTGATTCAAGAGGCAGAAGCGTTATTAACTGCATTTTATGGGGTGAAAAAAAGTTACTTTTTAGTGAATGGATCGACAGTAGGTAACCTGACAATGATGTTAGCCCTCTTACATGAAAATGATATTGTATTTGTACAACGAAATAGCCATAAATCTGTCATGAATGGAATCGAATTGACGGGCGCAAAGGCTGTCTTTCTAGATCCTGATTTCAATGAGGAATGGGGTGTTGCAGGAGGCGTCTCTCCGCAAACCATTCAAAGGGCACTCAACCTGTATCCAAAGGTAAAGGCAATCGTCTTAACCTATCCAAATTATTATGGAATGGTAAATGAACTAGAGGATATTATCACACTAGCACATGAAAAGGGAATTCCTGTCCTCGTTGATGAAGCACATGGTGCACATTTCATCACTGGAGGACATTTTCCAAAGTCAGCGGTACAATTAGGAGCAGACCTTGTTGTGCAATCGGCACATAAAACATTACCTGCGATGACAATGGGTTCATTTTTACATATCAATAGTGAGTATATTTCGATCAAAGCTGTTGAAAAATACCTTCAATTATTACAATCTAGCAGTCCATCGTATCCGATCATGGCTTCATTAGATATCGCAAGAAGTTATATGGCTACTTATTCGGATGAGGACCATGCCTATTTATTTTCGCAAATACAATCCTTTAAGAACGAGCTAAGAAAGCTAGATAGGATAACGGTATTGAATGATAATGGTAACGGAGATTTACTTAAGGTTACGATTCAATCTGCTAACGAACTAAATGGATTTCAAATGCAAACGTTATTCGAGGAAAAGGGGATCTATACTGAAATGGCAGATCCAGATAATGTTTTGCTCGTTTTACCTCTTTTAAAAAAGGATCAGGATTATCACTTTCAACAAATAGTTGAGCGCATCAGTCAAGCCTTGGGTCATGTAAGTCGACAAAGGAGGAATCCGGTAAAGCATATCTATCAACCCAATATATCCACTCTAGCCATGAATCCTAATGAATTCAATCAACATACTATTAGGAAGGTATTAGTGGAAGAATCAGTAGGTGAAATTGCTGCAGAAAGGGTTACTCCTTATCCACCGGGAATCCCCTTATTGGTGCCTGGTGAAAGAATAACAGAGGCTATTGTACAACAAATACAGTACTTAATTGAATCGGGGGCAAGGTTTCAGGGGAATAGGGATATTTATCAAGGTAAGATAACTGTTTTTGAAAAAAAGGTTTAATAACTAACGGAGGAAAGAGTCATGAACTATTTAATTACACTAGAAGGCGTAGAAGGTTCAGGAAAATCTACGCTCATTCAATATTTAAAGGAACTTATTGAAAGTATTGGAAAAAAGGTTATTGTTACAAGAGAGCCAGGGGGAATTGAGATATCAGAACAAATCCGTTCCGTTATTTTAGATACGGAAAACACAAAGATGGACGGTCGAACGGAAGCTTTACTTTATGCTGCAGCAAGAAGACAGCATTTAGTAGAACGGATTATCCCTGCTTTAAAAGAGGGTAATGTCGTTCTTTGTGATCGGTTTATTGATAGTAGTTTAGCTTATCAGGGATATGCAAGAGGCCTTGGGATTGATGAGGTGCTTTCCATTAATGAGTTTGCTATTGGGAGTTTTATGCCTAACTTAACATTATATTTGGATCTAGATCCCCAAATAGGATTAAGTCGTATTCGTAAAAACAAAGGAAGAGAAGTAAATCGGTTAGATTTAGAGGAAATTAGTTTCCATTTGAAGGTACGTGAGGGCTATGAGGAAGTAATAAAAAGGTTCCCTGATCGAATTGTGAGAGTGGATGCAAATCAAGAATTAGATAAAGTACTTTCGGATACGAAGCAGATACTACTAGAAAAGTTAAAGAGTGAAGGCTGAAAATACAAATACCCCCATTCAGAGAATGGGGGTAACTTTTATAGATTCACTTCGACATGATGCTCTTGTCCATCATCTATTAACTCAAAATACAAACCATGTTGGAGCGGTTCAGGAGAGTAAGTTACTTCCTTTCCATCCACCATTAAGCTAGGAGTTCCTGTATGATTTTTCACCTCAATGAAATAGGAGGTGTTTCCATAGCGATAGGTGACAGTAAATCCAGGCCATTCATTTGGGATTTTGGGATCTATATAGAGTTTTTCATTGCGGCGTTTTATGCCTAGAATCCACTCAATACCCGCTTGATACATCCAGCTAGCAGCACCAGTGTACCATGTCCATCCCGCGTGACCTTCATTCGGTTTGGCTGTATAGACATCGGCAGCCATTGCATATGGTTCTCCCACATACCGTTTGACTTCCTGAGCGGTACGTGTATGATTCATTGGATTTAACAGATCAAACATTTCCATCGCTTTATCGCCGTTTCCAAGCTTACTCCAGGCGACAATCCCCCAAATGACGCCATGGGTATATTGTGCTCCATTTTCTCGAAGACCTGGAGGATATCCTTGAATATAGCCAGGATTAGGTTCTGTTTTGTCAAAGGCTGGAGTTAACAGGCGAACCACGGAAAGATCTCTTTCAACGAGTTCACGATCAAATGAATTCATCGCTTGTGTGGCACGCTCAATTGTTGCACCATCAGAAATAACGGACCATGATTGAGCAATTGCATCAATTTGACATTCCTCATTTTGAATCGAGCCTAGCCAGTCACCCCAATCAGTAAAGGCGCGACGATACCATTTTCCATCCCATGCATGCTTGTTTAAGGCATCTATGAATTGTTTCCTGCTATCAAGGTAGGCCTTTGCTTTATCAGAGTCACCACGACTCGAACAGATCTCATCAAACCGCTTTAAGATATCGCAGATAAACCAACCTAACCAGACACTTTCACCACGTCCATTGGCACCAACAAGATTCATTCCATCATTCCAATCGCCCACCCCCATTAATGGCAGTCCATGCTCACCAATTCGTGATAAGGCTTTGTCAATGGCCCGTAGACAGTGTTCATAAATATGAGCTGATTGGCTAGATTGTTCTGTTGGCTCATAGCGCTCATGTTCACCATCTTTCAGTGGTTCACTATGAAGGAAAGGTACAACCTCATCCAATACGCTGGCATCTCCTGTTTGTTCAAGGTACCGTGATACGGTATAGGGTAGCCACAGTAAATCATCCGTGAATAACGTACGAATCCCTCTTTGAGTTTCTTCATGCCACCAGTGTTGCACATCGCCCTCTTCATACTGATGTGTCGCGTGAAGTAAAATTTGTTTTCGTGTTAATTCAGGCAAGGTGTGAAGCATGGCTAAGGAATCCTGTAATTGATCACGGAATCCATAGGCGCCACCCGCCTGGTAAAAGGCAGTCCTTGCCCACATCCGACAGGAGAGTGATTGATATAACAACCATCCATTTAGAAGGATATTGGTTTGGACGGATGGAGTCGAAACTTGAATTTGATTCAAGTGTTTATCCCAAAAATGGATGACGTCTTGTAATGCTTCTTCACAAATAGCAGGCTGGCTATACTTTTTGGCTAATTCAACAACACCTTCATTAGAATCATCACAGCCTAAAAGGACATAAACCACCCTTTCAGAATGAGGGTCTAATGTTAGTTTTTGTTGAATAGCTCCACAAGTTTCATTGAAAGAACCGGTACGACCCGATAGTGAAACATTATCTAAACCAGCGGGGTGCTCCATTGTTCCATTCCGTCCAATAAATTCAGTACGATCAGCTGTCCATGACTGACTTTCCAATAAAGATGTTTTTCCATCTGCCGTTCCTTCAGGGAAAATCCCTAAAAAGGCCGTTGCATCTCGGAATATTTCTTGGTAGTGATTTTGAGCCATTAAAATATGGGCTTCATCGTTCCACTGAGGAGACAATATAAGGTGCATTTGCTGGACGACCGACACCTAATACCCATTCTGCGTAGTAGGTCAAAGAAATTTGTCTTTGCACATCACTATTGTTTTTCACAGTGAACTTTATGATCTTTACTGGATCCTCTTTTGGAACATAGACCATCATTTCATGGAATATTCCATTCCTTTCATGCTCGAAACATGTATACCCGCGACCGTGAGTAATCTTATAGGGTTCCTTAGAGTGAAGGGTAGAGGGCGCTGCAGACCAAATATCCCCACTTTCCTCATCTCGTAAATAGGCCGTTTCTGTCGGCGGATCCAAAACAGGGTCATTTGACCACGGTGTCAGCTTACACTCACGACTATTATTCCACCATGTATAACCTGTGCCCATTTCCGAAACAAAGGTACCAAATTTAGGATTGGCCATAACATTGATCCATGGTGCTGGTAGATGATGTCCATTTTTAATTAAAATATGATATTCTTTTCCATCCCGTGAAAAACCACCCCAGCTATTGAAAAATTGCCAATTGCTTGTATCCTCAAGCCGAGCTTGCTGTTCTGTTAGGGAGGAATATGAATTAGCTTGTTTACTTGGGACTAGCTTTTCTAGACTAACATCATCTTCCTTTTCCTTTGGTATTCGTGTTTGCGCTTTTAAGCTGATTCCACCTGCTTGTAAAATCAAGCGGGATACAGCCATTAATAAATTTCGATCCTCTTGTGACAATTGATTGGCTGGTATCGCAAATACGCCAGAGGAACCGGCTCCAAAACGATCAACACCATGTTCTGCGGTGCGTTGTAGTGCTTCTTGTAGATTTTGTTGATAACCACCAGCTGATTCATTGAGCAGAACAAGATCAAATAGTAGTCCAAGTCGCCGTAAATACTCATGTCCTGTGAGGATTTTCGTGACAAATGGCATTTGGCTTTCATTTTCAATTTTAACAAGTAAAATAGGGCGGTCTCCAGATATTCCATAAGACCACAAACTTGATTGTCCTTTTTTATTGTTTATAATACTGCTTTCATTCTCTTGACGGAGTGGTGGTCGATAGAGAATTTGACCCGCTAAGTTCTGAAACTCTGTTGCTTCACGACTTGATAAGCGTAAGTTTCGTAATTCAATTTGCGCTCGATTCCATGCCATTTGAAAGGCTCTTTCTACAGATTGGTCTGCAGGTGAAGCGACGAACGATATCAATTGCCTCTTCTTTATTCTCACTTACAGAGGTAATCGCAAATAATTGAATGTGATCACCTGGTTTGATTGAGACTCTGCGACGCATGATAAATGCTGGATCTGCCACTGAGCCGACTTTACCACGTAGACGAGAACGAATCGATCCAGGTTCTCCTAAATTGAATCCTCGTTCAATAAAGCTAGAACGACTTGTTTCAAACTCAATCGTTCCAACATGATTCCCCTCTAAAAGCAGTGAATGGGCTGCCCATAAAGTTTGCTCCCCCTTTTCACGAGGTCGTCTACCAGCAACTAAACAGCCTGATTCCTGGTCAAATTCCGTACGAATAAACAATTTACTAAAGGCTGTGTGTGCCTCGTCTGCAATGGGGTTGGCTAAAGCCAATTCCGTAAAAGTAGTTACATCAAGTAACTTAGATTCTTTACCGCTATTGGTTAAGGTGATGCGACGTATTTCAGCATTCCATTCTGGAGATACACTAATTTCCATCGACGTCTTGATGTCTCCATCCTTACGCATAAAGGTAGCCTTATCCAAACCAAATTGAACAAGCTGATCTGGTGATTCTACTTTACATGGCTGGTAGGAAGGGGACCATACTTTATCTGTTGATATATCACGAATATAGACATAGTTACCCCAGTGATCCATGACCGGATCTGGACGCCATCTTGAAACAAGTAACCCTTTATAAAGGCTAAATCCACTTCCACTATTCGTGACAACCGTTGTAAACGAACCATTTGATAGCACGTTCACCTCAGGTGTTCGATTGTGTGGTGAACGGAACTCTCGAAGTGACACGGTGTCTTGTTTTTGTTTTGCAGGAGATTCAAGCTCACGGGTCATCGCTGGATGCCTAATGAACTTTGCCCTTTTCGGAATTCGTTCTTGTAGAAGCAATTCTGCCGCACGTACTTGCTTATTGCGATGAAATCGTTCATAGATTGGTGTTGGCAGCAGTAAATTGGCAATCGTTAGCATACTCATTCCTTGGTGGTGGGCCATAAAACTTTGGATCACCATATGTTTTTTATTTTCAGGTAATCGCCTTTGAGTAAAATCAATTGCCTCATAATATCCGTACTTGCCTCGGCCACCTAATTGTTCAATCTGTTTTAAAGCTTGAAGTGTTTTTCCTTTTGCATAGGGTAGGGCTAGGATGGTTGCATAGGGTGCTACAACCAAGTCCTGTTCAAGTCCACGCTTAAATCCAAGCCCAGGGACACCAAAGGCACGATACTGATAGTTCAATTGATAGTCAAAGGCATAGAAGCCTGACTCAGATATACCAAATGGCACATTTCTTTGCTCTGCATACTCCGTTTGCCGATGGACAACTCCCTTATAGGTATTTTCCCATAGAGAGTTTCGATAAGTTCGCATATAGATCCAAGGCATTAAGTATTCAAACATCGTAGCAGACCAAGAAAGCAGTACTGGTGTATTTCCTGATTTCGTCATGGTTCTACCGAGTGTTTTCCAGTGTGAAACAGATACTTGACCAAGGGCAATGGCAATAAAGCTTGCTTGTCTCGCTTCAGAGGCCATTAAATCATAAAGAATATCATCTCGTTCATGACGTTCAACATGGTAGCCTAAAGTAAATAGTTTGGCATGATGATCATACAATGGGATGAAATTCGTTTCCTGAATCATCTTGTCCATTCGTTTTAAAAGCTGTTTACCCTTCTTGACCCATTCTTCATAGTTAAAATTTCGAAGCAGCTTTCCAGATCCTACAGGTGATAGTTCTTCTGAAAAGGCAATTTGCAGGGAATCACTGTCTTTCTTATGATCAGCAAATTCATCATCTTGATCATAAGAACCGATTAATTCTGCTAAGCCTTCCTTGACTGTAATTAAAGAGCCAACAAAGTTTCCTGAATCAACGGTGGAAACATAAATAGGTGACAATGGTTTAAGTGTTACGGTGTCATACCAGTTGTATAAATGGCCTTCCCATTTTTCCAATCGATCGATCGTATCTAACGTTTGCTCCAATCTTTGGATGAGTTCTGGTGTATCAATAAAGTTAAAGTCTTTCGCTGCTAGGGCACAGGTTATGTATAATCCAATATTGGTCGGTGATGTACGATGGGCAATTCCATTCGGTGGATCGATTTGGACATTATCAGGTGGTAACCAATTGTCCTCGTCTGTCACGTAATCATCGTAAAATGACCATATTTCTTTAGAAAGATTTCGTAATTGTTCTGTTTCTTCCTTGGAAAAGGAAAAATGCTCTTGCCGAACAGGTTTGTTTAACCATCTAACGACAAATGGCGTACATGCCCATAAAGCGGCAAGCATAAGGCCTACGATTTGGACTGTCAAATTTCGGTAGAGTAACGTAGCTACTATAAAAAGCCCTATTAG
Organism: uncultured Bacillaceae bacterium; assembly: GCA_963708895.1. Lineage (GTDB taxonomy): Bacteria > Bacillota > Bacilli > Bacillales > Cytobacillaceae > Bacillus_BD. The sequence goes on from CAVPUE010000009.1 coordinate 131,997, forward strand.
CAAATAACCACTATACAATCCATAGAAGTGATTTCGCTTTTGTGAATTTTTCCGCTCTTCCTCCGCAGATGTAACCCATTCTAATAACTGTCTCTTTGAAACCATCAGGCGATACATCGTTCTAATAATGGCATCAAGTAGTAAGACGGATTGAAAGGGTAGGGTGATGATGCTTACTAAAACCTGTCCTACTGTGTGGAGGAAGCTCTTTGTATTTTGAATCACATCCTGTATCGATAACAGCGATCGAAATACAGGTAAAAATAATGTTGATAGTGCGATAAAAATCCATCGTAAGGGGGGACCTGGTAAAATGGTCATCGCTAAAAGCATAATCACAAATATTCCAGGAGATAATAAACTTCGACGTAAATTATCAATAATTTGCCAGCGAGTTAATATAGATAAATCAACCGGTACAAGTTTCCCCTTGCGATTATAGGCCTTTGGAAAAAGCCATAATAACAATTGCCAATCTCCACGTACCCAACGATGCAGTCTTTTTTGAAAGGAGCTAAATAGAGCAGGGTGGTCGTCTATTAATTCAATATCTGAAAGCAAACCCGCACGAAGATAGCCACCTTCTAATAAATCATGGCTTAACACTCGATTTTCAGGAATTCTTTCGCAAAGAACTTCGTAAAATGATTGGACATCAAAGATTCCCTTTCCAGTAAAAATCCCTTGTCCAAACACATCTTGATAAGCATCCGAAACGGCAAAAGCATACGGATCAATTCCTGGATCTGATGACCATAAATTAGCTAAGTTGGACCTTGTCGTAGCCTCATGACTAATCGCCACTCTAGGTTGCAGGACACCATGACCTTCCACGACACGTGTCCCATTTTGATTTAATCGAGGCTGATTATAAGGAAAATGCAAAGTTCCAATCATCCGATGGGCACTTTCAAGTGGAAGCTGTGTATCTGAATCAAGCGTCAAAATATAGCGAATATCTGCTAAAGCGGATCTGTCACCTTCTATATTCATAAAACTAGTATCTTTTTTTCCTTTTAAAAGCTCAACAAATTCGACTAGTTTTCCACGCTTTCTTTCCCAGCCAATCCATTTCCTTTCAGAGGGATTCCATTTTCTTTGTCGTTGAAACAAGAGGAATGAACCCTTCGAATATTTTTGATTTAATTTATAAATCTTTTTCCTAGCAGCTGCTAGGATTACTTCATCTTGCGGACCATGCTCAGAATCTGCATCTGCAAAATCACTTAATAAAGCAAAATGGAGATTTGGATGCTTATTGGCTAAATAATGCAGTTCAAGTCGATCTGTTAATTCTTCAACATCCTGAAGTGACGACCATATGACAGGAATCACAACAGCTGTTGAAGCCTCAATCGGGATTTCCCTTGAAAAGTCATATCTTAATAGTAGACTCGGTTTCTTGACCTTTTCAATAAACCAGTGAACCCCAGTAATACGCCCATTCCATTGCAGGGAATGTAAGGACCAATAGGACCGCTAGCCATTGGATAGGTCGAGAATACAGAATTCCAGCCAATGATGACTGTGAATAGCAGTAAAAAAACAGCAAAGGTTCCACCAATCATATTAAAATAACTACTGGTGGGCCTCTGCATAATATGTGTTTCAGGCATTGGCTTCGGTTTTCCACACTTCTTTAAAGCATTCCGTAAGTTTTCCATTCCTTTTGGTTCAAGTAAATAATAAGCAAGATAGGCTTGACGAGGATATGGATGGTCTTCGTTTTTCTCTATGGTTTCAAGAAATTCATGAACAAGTTCAACGGCCTGATTAGCGATGAGATTTTCCGGTAGTTTCAAACGGGTAGCTAAATGCTCCACCCTTTTCCGAAGCGCATCACGGCTGGAAAAATCCAACTTCGTATATGTATCAGTACCTTCCTTTTGTAAAGTTTGCTCGACGATGGAAATTTGCTCAAAAGATTCATGCCAATTCCAACGGTTTAACTTTCGTAAACTCGTAATTAAGTTGCCTGTTGATAATCCAAAGGAAGCTTGAAGCTGGTATTCGTAAGATAAAATATTGTCTAAGCTTTCAGGGCCATTTTCCAATTTACAAACTAACCATTCACCAACGGTTGCCGTATAATCAGCACGTTCACGAAGATGTGTAACTAAATGGACAATCATCGGACCTGAGAGCGGAAATTCTTTTCCAGCATCTTCTAATGCCTGGCTTAGTTTCTCAGTAGTAATCTCATCTGTTTCCATATCTGTAAGAAGGTGATCAACGAAGGTACAGGTTTCATGGCGTTCCTTCAATGTGTTCATCACTTCTGCTAAACAGCGTATTAAAGCCACTCGCATAAACATTGGGATTGACCATACTTCGGCCATTGTTAAAATAGATATATCTTGATAGGCGCGAACATATGAAATAAAGGTATCCATATTTAAATGGCCATCTGTAAATTTTAAATAGTCCATACAGATGCCATAGACTCTTGCTTCCTTTGTTTTGGTTAGATGTGGCAAGGAGTTTACTACTTTTTTGGTTAACTCCTGTTTGATACCAAGTGCCTGTTCTTCCAAAAATTCCGCATTATCCAAAAGCCATTCTTCAGCTGGTTGTGAACAAGAGGATCTTTTTTCACGTAAAACGTGAACAAAAGAACGCAAATCCTCTATATCTGATTGACCCACACTCCAAAGTAATTTAGATGATTTACGCTTCATGTAAGGGTCGTGGTTCAATGCAGATTTATGGGCTTCCTCCCTCAGCTGTTCTTTATTCAAAATCACACTGATTTCCCCCTAAAATATTTCATTGCATAGTACTGCATTTTACCAATGTTGCCCATTTGCGATAAAGTTATGCAAGGATTGACAAAACCGCAAGTATTGTCCATTCTATATACACAAGTTAGAACTCTTTCTTAACTTAAGGTAAGAGCCCTATTACTGGTGTCTGTTTCAAGGAATAACTGATATAATGGAGTTAGGCACGAATAAGAATTGTTTCCATTTCAGAAATTTTAATAGATTAGTGAGTGATATGTGTGGCCGTTACGTGGGAAGAGCTTGAAGCGATTCAGCCAATTGTATTAAAAATGATCAGTAACAGTTTGGTAAAGAACCGAATTGCCCACGCTTATTTATTCGAGGGAATGAGAGGAACGGGAAAAAGAGAAACCGGTTTATTACTAGCCAAGAGTTTATTCTGTTTATCACCTAAAGAAGACGTTATTCCCTGTGAAGAATGTATAAATTGTAAAAGAATTAACCACGGGAATCATCCTGACATTCATATTGTAGAACCTGATGGGCTTTCTATTAAAAAACAACAGATTCAACAATTACAAGAGGAATTTTCAAAAACAGGTGTTGAATCGAATCAAAAACTATACATGATCTATCATGCTGATAAAATGACTGTGAATGCGGCTAATAGTTTACTAAAATTTTTAGAGGAGCCACATGAACAAACATATGCGGTATTGATAACGGAACAGCCGCAGAAAATGTTACCGACGATTATATCCCGTTGCCAAGTTCTTTCGTTTAAACCATTATCAACGAAGCAATTTGTGCAAAAGCAGATTGAGAATGGTGTCCAAAAGGAAAGGGCCCCATTAATTGCTGAACTTACCAATAATTTAGAAGAGGCATTGGAGTTAAATCAGGATGAATGGTTTGCACAGGCCCAAAAAATAGTGGTAAAATTATATGAAATGCATATGAAGAGTCCATTAGAGGCTCTCACCTTTCTACAAGAAGGTTGGAATACGCACTTCAAAGATAAAAAACAAATCGATCGTGGGTTAGATCTTTTACTTCTTATTTTTAAGGATTTATTATATATACAAATCGGTAAACCTGAGCAGATCGTCTACGTAAATGAAACAAAAATGTTGGAAGAGTATGCTCTGAAAACCTCAGGAAGACGATTAGCGCAACAAATGACGGTCATTTTGGAGGCGAAAAGAAAGCTTCAGGCAAATATGAATACACAATTGTTAATGGAGGAGCTAGTGCTTAGCTTGCAGGAGGGATCTTTAATTGTATAACGTAGTAGGCGTACGCTTTAAAAAGGCGGGGAAAATATATTATTTTGATCCCGGTGATCTCTCAATTCAAAAAGACAGCTATGTAATTGTTGAAACTGTTAGAGGTGTTGAATACGGAAAAGTAGTCATTGGCCCAAAACAGGTAGATGAAAATGATGTTGTTCTTCCTTTAAAAAAGGTTTTGCGAATTGCGGATCAAAAGGATCGTTTGATTGTGGAAGAAAATAGAGCCGCCGCAAAAGAGGCTTATGCTGTTTGTAATGAAAAAGTAACGACACATCAACTAGATATGAAATTAGTAGATGTTGAATATACATTTGATCGAAATAAGATCATCTTTTATTTTACTGCGGATGGTAGAGTAGACTTTCGGGAATTAGTAAAAGACTTAGCGGCAATCTTCCGCACAAGGATTGAACTCCGTCAAATCGGCGTCCGTGATGAGGCGAAAATGCTTGGTGGAATAGGTCCTTGTGGTAGAATGCTATGTTGTTCTACATTTTTGGGTGATTTTGAACCTGTTTCTATTAAAATGGCTAAGGACCAAAACCTGTCACTTAATCCAACGAAGATATCGGGGTTATGCGGACGACTTCTATGCTGTTTAAAATACGAAAATGACGAGTATGAATCAGCGAAGAAGGCATTACCTGATCTAGGCCAAGTGATTGATACACCACTTGGTTCAGGAAAAGTAGTTGGAGTTAATATTTTAGGAAGAATTCTACAGATTAACATTCCTGAACTAGATCGTGTAGTAGAATATACATTGGATGAAATTCTTAAAGAAGGTGCTGTTTCGGTACAATCCACAGATTAATGAGGTGGAACCAGTGGATAAAAAGGAAATCTTTGATTCAGTCAGTAATATGGAGAAGCAGATTGGACATCTGTACCAGCAGCTTGGTGAGTTAAAACGGTATTTAGCAGAATTCCTTGAAGAAAATAACTCTTTAAAGCTGGAAAATGAAATATTAAGACGTCGCCATGAAGACATTCATAACAGAAATCCAGAGAAAGGGAGCAAAGATATGAAAAAGGCTAGTTCAAATGAAATCGAACCTGTTGATATTGGTGAAGGGTACGATAATCTAGCTCGCCTTTATCAAGAAGGGTTTCACATATGTAATCTTCAGTTTGGAAGTCCGCGAACTGAAGGAGATTGTATCTTTTGCTTATCCTTTTTAAATAAAAAGTAATAGTAGCCTTCCTAATATTTTTGGGAAGGCTATTTTTTAAGAGATATACTGATTTACCCATAGAAAAGGAGGAAGCCTTTAGGTGGTAGAATTAATAGGAGATGAAAGGCTTGATTATTTATTAGCGGAGAAGGATATGCGAATTATTCAAAGTCCATCGGTATTTTCTTTTTCCTTGGATGCGGTTCTTTTAGCTAAATTTGTATATGTACCGATACAGAAAGGAAATTTACTTGATCTTTGCAGCGGAAATGGCGTCATTCCCTTATTTCTTAGCTTAAGAACAAAAGGTTCTATTACAGGGGTAGAAATACAGGAGAGATTATTTAATATGGCTGTTCGTAGCATTGAATACAATGGTTTAGGGAATCGATTACATATGATACATGGAGATATAAAAGAAATGCCGAGTACATTAGGGCATGGAAAATATGATATTGTAACCTGTAATCCACCTTATTTTATAACCCCTTCAAATGAAGTAATCAATGAGAACGAGCATTTAGCGATTGCTAGACATGAAATCCTATGTACGTTAGAGGATGCTGTGAAGGTTTCAAGTGAGCTTGTTCGTCAAGGAGGAAAGGTGGCCTTTGTACACCGATCTGGACGATTAATTGATATGATCACGTTAATGAGGAAATATAGACTAGAACCAAAAAGACTACAATTTATCTATCCGAAAAAGGGGAAAGAAGCCAATACCTTATTAATAGAGGCAACGAAGGATGGTAAACCAGATTTGAAGATTCTACCTCCACTAATCGTCTATCAAGATAATGATGAATATACAACTGAGATGAGGAAGATTTTATATGGAGAATGAGGAACACTATTTTTATGTAGTGTCGTGTAAAGATGATAGTCTTTATGCTGGTTATACGAATAATTTGAAGAGAAGAATCAAGCTTCATAATGAGGGAAAAGGAGCAAAATATACTCGTGCCAGAAGACCGGTAAGGCTAGTATATTCAAAGGGCTTTCCAACTAAGAGCGAAGCGATGAAAGCAGAATATGCGTTTAAGCAGTGGGATCGTAAAAAGAAATTAAACTACTTAATAAAAGAGGGTTCATATGTGGCAACAGAAAAGCTTTGAAGATGAACAGAATAAAAGGGATATTATACCTTGTTCCAACACCAATTGGAAATTTAGAAGATATGAGCTACCGTGCGATTCGAATATTAAAAGAAGCCGATTATATTGCGGCAGAGGATACTCGTAATTCTAAAAAATTATGTCATTATTTTGAAATAGAAACACCGTTAATGAGCTATCATGAACATAATAAAGAAACAAGTGGGAAGAAAATTGTCAATCTATTAAAAGAAGGAGCAAAAATAGCCCTTATTAGTGATGCTGGTCTACCTACTATATCTGATCCAGGATATGAGGTAGTCGTCTCCGCACTGGAAGAACAGTTAACCGTTGTCCCACTCCCAGGGGCAAATGCAGCACTTACTGCATTAATTGCATCGGGTATTTCAACACAGCCTTTCTATTTCTTTGGTTTTCTCGATAGGCAGAAAAAGGAGAAAAGAAAACAACTAGAAGAACTTTTACATGTACCGGCAACCATTATCCTTTATGAAGCGCCCCATCGCTTAAAAGAAACACTGACACTTATTCATGAAGTGTTAGGAAATCGAAACATGGCGATTTGCCGAGAACTAACAAAGAAGTTTGAAGAATTTATTAGAGGGACAGCTTCTGAATTAATAGACTGGGTATCAGTTGGTGAGGTTCGTGGAGAGTTTTGTTTAATCATCGAAAAGGGCGAACCTGTTTTAAATGAGGAAACTGAACGGTGGTGGGATCCATTAACGGTTGTCGATCATGTTAAACATTACATAGAGGTCGAGGGTCTAACATCAAAGGATGCGATTAAACAGGTAGCAACGGATAGAAATATGAATAAACGAGAGGTCTACCATATGTACCATGTGGAAGGATGATAGCAAAAAAGGGTGCTGCAAAATGGCACCCTTCCTGATCTAGTATTGAAAATCTCTTTTTCAAGTCCCTGAGGACGTTTACATTTACGTTATTCTGTAGGTTGTAAGCTATCTTGAATTTCTTTTAAAAGTTGTTCTGCACCTTCGCGACTAAGAATTAACTTACCTCCGGCTAATTGAATATTATCATCAGAGACTTCTCCAGTGATTTGACAAGTCATCTGTGGCTTGAATTTTTTTAGAATAATTTGATCATCATCAACGTAGATCTCTAACGAATCCTTTTCTGCAATTCCAAGAGTTCGTCTTAATTCAATTGGAATTACGACCCGACCTAATTCATCAACTTTTCGTACAATACCTGTAGATTTCATTTATTACTTTCACTCCATTCTCTTAAACTATCTATCTTAATATTCGTCAATTTTCGACATAATTCACTAAATTCATATTAACAATTTTTCCAATTTACGTCAATTAATTTGTATATCCATTTTATGCCAATTTAACCAAAGGATAGGGTATAACTAGTGATTAGCATGTCTTTCATCATTATAGATAATAGGTATTTTTATTTAGGAGAATGACCAATTTTATAATAAAATCGACATAATTCGACATATTCTCCGTAAAAACACCCTTTAGCAAGAGGGGGAATCTGTTTTAAAAACAGCATGAATGTGAAAATGATTGATGTTAAATTGGGCTAAATTCTGCTGACATTGTCAATGATGTATATTAGAATAATAAACATCTTATGTAACAAAAAAAGTTTTTACGAGAAACATTTTGCCCAGTTTGTATTAAGAGATATAATAATAGGTAGCGTAATTGCTTGAAACTGAAATAGAGGAGGGACAATATAATGGGAGATAAAAAGAATACGTTTTATTTAACCACTCCTATTTATTATCCAAGTGGTAATTTACATATCGGACATGCATACACGACAGTGGCGGGAGATGCAATGGCTAGATATAAACGTATGCGTGGCTTTGACGTCATGTATTTAACGGGAACGGATGAACATGGTCAAAAGATTCAAGAAAAGGCAGAAGAAAAAGGCTTAACGCCAAAACAGTATGTAGATGAAATGGTGGCGGGGATTAAAGACCTGTGGAGCAAGTTGGATATTTCATATGACGATTTCATTCGTACTACAGATGAACGTCATACAGTAGTGGTTGCGAAAATATTTGAACAGTTATTAGCGCAAGGGGATATTTACTTAGGAGAATATGAAGGCTGGTATTGTACACCATGTGAATCGTATTTTACAGAGCTTCAATTAACGGAAGAGGGGAATTGTCCGGATTGTGGCAGACCTGTTCAAAAGGTTAAAGAAGAATCGTACTTTTTCAAAGTAAGTAAATATGCGGATCGTTTATTACAGTATTATGAAGAAAATCCTGGATTTATCCAACCGGAATCTAGAAAAAATGAAATGATTAATAACTTTATCAAACCTGGTCTGGAGGATTTAGCCGTTTCGCGGACAACCTTTGATTGGGGAATAAAGATTCCTAGTAATCCAAAGCATGTTATTTATGTTTGGATTGATGCTTTAACCAATTATATTACTGCTCTAGGTTATGGATCTGAAGATGAGTCAAAGTATCAAAAATACTGGCCAGCGGATGTCCATCTAGTAGGAAAAGAAATTGTTCGTTTCCATACAATTTATTGGCCGATTATGTTAATGGCATTAGATCTACCATTACCTAAAAAGGTTTTTGCACATGGCTGGTTGTTAATGAAAGATGGAAAGATGTCAAAATCGAAGGGGAATGTTGTTGATCCTGTCACATTAATTGACCGTTATGGATTAGACTCTTTAAGATACTACTTATTAAGAGAAGTTCCATTTGGTTCTGATGGAGTTTTCACACCTGAGAGCTTTGTCGAAAGATTAAACTTTGATTTAGCGAATGATTTAGGAAATCTATTAAATCGTACAGTAGCGATGATCAACAAATATTTTGATGGGGTTATTCCTGCATACAGTGGTTCAACAGGTGAATTTGAACAATCATTGCTTGAAGTGAATAGATCAACGGTTGAAAAATATGTTGAGGCTATGGAGAAAATGGAGTTTTCTGTCGCATTGTCGGTTCTATGGCAACTAGTCAGCCGTACAAATAAATATATTGATGAAACACAACCTTGGCAATTGGCAAAAGAAGAAGCGCAAGTTGATCAACTTAAAGCGGTAATGGTTCATTTAGCTGAGTCACTTAGAAGAATTGCGATTATGTTACAACCATTCCTTACTCAAACACCGAAAGAAATCTTTTCACAACTAGGTGTTGAAGCGGAAAGCTTAACGACTTGGGAAAGTATGAATGAATTTGGCGCGATTCCAGCTGGCATTGTAGTGAAAAAAGGAAATCCAATCTTTCCAAGATTAGATCTTGAGGAAGAGGTTAGCTATATTAAAATGAAAATGCAGGGTACTGCACCAAAACCAGAGGAGAAAAAGGAAGAAAAGTACTGCACCACTTGAGGATGTGGAGGAAATTTCCATTGATGACTTTATGAAGGTTGACTTACGTGTAGCAGAAGTCATTGAAGCAGAACCTGTTAAAAAGGCAGATAAGCTATTAAAATTACAGTTAGACCTCGGTTATGAAAAACGACAAGTAGTTTCAGGGATTGCGCAATACTACAAGCCTGAAGAATTAGTTGGGCAAAGAGTGATTTGTGTGACAAACTTAAAGCCTGTTAAACTTAAAGGTGAACTATCACAAGGAATGATTTTAGCAGGAAGTCAAGATGGAAAATTAGCCTTGGCTACTGTACCAGATTCATTACCACTTGGTGCAAAGGTGAAGTAATTTGTCGAAAAATGTTTCACGTGGAACAACACGTGAAACATTTTTTTCATGTAAAAAGACTTGTGGCTCTTTAAAGGAAAAAATAAAAAAACTAGTTTCTTCTATAATATAGTTGATATGAGAGTGAAATATATGTAATGAAAAAATAATATATGTTACAAAGGAGATTGATTATGTTATTTGATACTCATGTCCATTTAAATGCTGAGCAATTTGAAGATGATGTAACAGAAGTTATTGAAAGAGCTCTTCAAAATGGGGTTGAAAGAATGGTTGTTGTTGGATTTGATCGTCCAACAATCACAAAAGCGATACAACTCGTGGAGACTTATGATTTTTTATATGCTAGTGTGGGTTGGCATCCTGTTGATGCGATTGACATGACGGATGAGGATTTAGCTTGGATAGAAGAACTATCGTCACATCCTAAAGTGGTGGCCTTGGGTGAGATGGGACTTGATTATCATTGGGATAAATCACCGAAGGAAATACAACATGAGGTATTTAGAAAACAAATACGATTGGCCAAAAAGGTAAAACTGCCCATTATCATACACAATCGTGAAGCGACAGCAGATCTCGTTCATATTTTAAAGGAAGAGGGTGCCGAGGAAGTTGGCGGTATTATGCATTGTTTCAGCGGAAGCGTAGAAGTTGCCAGGGAATGTATGGCGATGAACTTTTATATTTCACTCGGAGGTCCAGTGACATTTAAAAATGCAAAAAAACCAAAAGAAGTGGCAATAGAGGTTCCATTAGATAAGCTTTTGATTGAAACGGATTGTCCCTATTTAGCTCCTCATCCTTATAGGGGAAAGCGAAATGAGCCTGCTTATGTGAAATTAGTTGCCCAGCAAATTGCTGAATTGAAAGGGATTTCATTAGAAGAGGTTGCAAAGGCGACCACCGAAAATGCAAAAAAACTTTTCGACATTATTTGATAAAGAAAGCTGTCGATTGTATAGATAGTTTGTCCGAATAATGCCCAATATTCAATATATTTAACGTCTTCTTAATCTTTAAGTGATAACCTTGTCGATTCCTTTTTCTTTACTTTTTTAGTAAACCTTTTGCATAATAGGAATTAAATTTGCGAAATGAGCAGATGAGCAGGAGGGTTGACAGGGGTCTGGATAGTTTATATAATCACACAAGAAGAAAAGGAGGCGTTTTTCATTTCGATTAAGAACATGAAAAGCCTGTTTTCCGAGTCTTTCACACACAAAAAATGGTCGATTGTTATTTTAAGTTTTATCGTATTATTAACATCAGCAGGGTTTATTACATACGAAACGACGAAGAAAAATGTAACACTCAACCTAGACGGCCGTGAAACGGTCATAAAAACACATACAACCACTGTACAGCAGTTGTTAGAGGATTTAGATATTACATTAAAGCCGCAAGACCATGTGGCACCAAAAAAAGACACTCCGATTTCCAATGACATGAACATTGTTTGGAGACCGGCGAAACAGGTACAAATAACGCAAAAGGATTCAGAGCAAACCGTTTGGACCACTGCACAAACAGTGGAGGGATTTTTGAAAGAACAAAACATATCTTTAAACGAACATGACGAAGTAAAACCAGACACCAATACCATCTTGCAAAAAGGTATGAAAATCAGTGTAAAACGAGCCTATCCACTCACATTATTTGATGGAGGGGAAGAAAGGTCGGTATGGTCAACTTCGACTACGGTCGCTGACTTTTTAAAACAACAAGAGATCTCCATAACAGATTTAGACCGGGTTGAACCAGGCTTAGAAGATACTCTTAAAGAAAATGACACGGTCAATGTCATACGAGTAGAAAAGGTCACCGATGTAGTGGAAGAACCAATCCAATTTGCTACTGTCACAAAGAAAGATGATAGTCTAGCAAGTGGATCAGAGAAAGTGATTACCCGAGGCAAAGAGGGACTTACCGCTAAGACGTATGAAATTATAAAAGAAAATGGGAAAGAAGTATCCCGAAAAGTGATAAATGAAAAAATGTTGAAAGAAAAACAAGATCAAGTGGTGGCAGTAGGCCCCAAAGAAGTTTCCCAGGCGATTGCTTCTCGTGGCAGCGAGAGCGGCAAGGAAATCTTTGTGACTTCTACTGCCTATACAGCAAATTGTAGCGGTTGCTCAGGAACAACGGCTACAGGAATCAATCTACATGCTAATCCTAATTCAAAGGTCATTGCAGTGGATCCTAGGGTTATTCCACTTGGAACAAAGGTCCATGTGGAAGGTTATGGTTATGCGATTGCTGCAGATACTGGCGGTGCAATCAAAGGAAACAAGATAGATGTGTTTTTCCCCTCTAAGCAGACTGCAATGAATTGGGGTAGAAAAAAAGTAAAGATAAAAATACTAAACTGATTGAAGATGCAGTGGATTGATTCCGCTGCATTTTTCTTTTTTTACCATTAGGCTATAATAGATCTATCTAAGTTCGTTAGGATGATGCTGCTGACTGTAAGGAAATGAATAGGATTAAGTGTTAAAATAGATGGATGAGAGGAAAAACATTTTTATATCCAATCTTATTATATATATAGACGTTTAATGTTACAAAAATGTTTCATTTATTTCGCACTTTTTTATAAATATTTCAAAATTAATTTTTTATCTAAGAAAATGTCTAGTTCCAGTGCTTAGCTTAGCAAGGAGCTCCCGCATTTCGTATTCGGAGGTCAAATGAAAATTAAAGAAATAATCGTTGTTGAAGGAAAAGATGATACAACAGCGATTCAACAAGCCGTTCATGCAGATACAATTGAAACAAATGGATCTGCTATTAATGAAGAGATTATTGAAAAAATAAAATTGGCTCAAGGGACAAGAGGAGTCATCGTTTTGACCGATCCAGACTTTCCAGGGCAAAAAATCCGTAACACTATTTCAGAACATGTTCCAGGTTGCAAACATGCTTTTATTCAAAAGGAAGATGCGATTCATAAGCATGGAAAAGGGGTTGGAGTTGAACATGCTTCACCAGATACGATTAGAAGAGCATTAGAAGGGGCGCAATTGATGCAAGAGGATTCCAAAGAGGAAATCACCCAGGACGATTTAATGGCTGCAGGACTAATTGGTGGAGCAGGTGCGAGGGAAAGACGAGAAAGAATAGGTAAGATATTAAAAATTGGTTATACAAATGGAAAACAGCTTCATAAACGATTGATGGTTTTTGAAATTAGCAGGGAAGCATTTGCAGAGGCTGTCAAGGTGATCCGTCAGGAGGAAGAAAATGCATAAAGATATTGCGACTCCCATTAGAACGAAAATGATTCTCGAGAAATATGGTTTTTCCTTTAAAAAGAGTTTAGGACAAAACTTTTTGATTGATACCAATATTTTAAGAAATATTGTTGAACATGCAGGCTTGACAGATGAATCTGCTGCGATTGAGGTTGGTCCTGGTATTGGGGCTTTAACAGAACAATTAGCGAAAGTATGCAAAAAGGTTGTTGCCTTTGAGATTGACCAACGTTTACTTCCAATATTAAACGATACCCTTTCTCCATACCCAAACACAAAGATCATTCATCAGGATGTTTTAAAGGCAAATGTAAAAGAAGTAATAGATGAAGAGTTGGTGGGGATTGAAGACATTATGGTGGTTGCTAATTTACCGTACTATGTAACAACCCCAATTATTTTGAAACTGCTTGAGGAACGCTTACCGATACGTGGTATTGTCTGTATGCTACAGAAGGAAGTGGCCGATCGAATAGCAGCCAAACCAGGTACGAAGGAATATGGTTCACTATCGATTGCGATTCAATTTTACACGGAAGCAGAGGTCGTCATGGTGGTACCGAAGACGGTTTTTATCCCACAACCTAATGTGGATTCCGCTGTCATTCGTTTAACAAAAAGAAATGAACCATTATACCCTGTCATTAGTGAAGACTTCTTTTTTACGGTTACAAGAGGAAGCTTTGTTCAAAGAAGAAAGACGATCTTAAACAATTTAATGAGTTCATTACCTAAAGGCAAAGAGAAAAAGGAAATGATCCTCTCGGCATTACAGGAGGCAGAAGTCGAACCAAGTCGAAGAGGCGAATCATTGTCTATTAAAGAATTTGCCTTATTAAGTGACGCCTTATATCCATTTTTTAATTAAGCTCTTGAATTGTACAAAGCAGATACTAGCCTTATGTGTTTATCCGTATGGAGTGAACGGGTGTTACTACGAATAGTAGTAACGTAGAGAACCCATACGGATAAACGCATGAGGCGTTTTAAAATTAAACACTAAAGTTTATCTATTCACAGCATTCTACCCACATGCATATTTTAAGAAGAAGGATCATTTTTTCGTATGCTATAAAGTGGAGTGTTGCCAATGGGTATAAAAAAGATGGATATAGTTGGCAGAAAATCGTATCGTTGTGATATTTTATTTAGGGTTATTGATATTAAAGAACAAGGGAATAGGCAATTAGCTATTTTATATGGGGAGGATTTTCGTTTAATTGCGGATGCCCCATTTGATGATTTAGTTAAAATAAATCCATCTGAACGGGCCAAGAAATCGAAAGGCTTCCGGACATTAGAGGAGCAATCTCTTGAGCTATTTAAACAGGATATTCATTTACTAAAGGAAAGAAGAGAGTTTGAAACAACAGAAGGATATGCAAGACCAGCAAATTATTTTCAAATTCCTGGAAGAGTACTTCATTTAGATGGTGATCCCCTTTATTTAAAAAAATGTCTAACTTTATATGAGAAAATTGGAATTCCGGTTACGGGTATTCACTGTCATGAAAAGGAAATGTCGCAAAGGATTGGTGGCTTAATTGATTATTACCGTCCTGATATTCTTGTTATAACCGGACATGATGCCTATTCAAAATCAAAAGGTGAAAAGACGGATATCAATGCCTACAGACATTCAAAGGATTTTGTTCAAACGGTAAAGGAAGCGAGAAATAGAATTCCAAATCTCGACCAACTTGTTATTTTTGCAGGTGCATGTCAATCACATTTTGAATCCCTTATTGGGTCTGGAGCGAATTTTGCCAGCTCTCCTGCCCGAGTCAATATACACGCACTAGACCCGGTCTATATTGTTGCGAAAATTAGTTTCACACCTTTTATGGAAACGATTAATGTATGGGATGTATTGAGAAATACACTAACAGGTGAAAAAGGGCTGGGTGGTATTGAAACAAGAGGGATCTTAAGAACAGGGATGCCATTTAATAAAGAAGAGTAACGTAGCCGTTCATAAAGTACGGCTGTTTTTTTATACGATTTTTCAAATTGGCTGTATTTGTAAAGTTTGTTGTTAAAATCCAAAGGCCAATTTTAACGTAGAAATAGTTATTTTGTGCATTCTTATTAAATTTGCAGATCTTCTCTCAAATGTTGTTGCTTTTGGAGACAACATTTAAGAGAAGATCCTTTATATTTGAAAATCTATATATTAAGAAAGTCCAAAAATTACACATATTTTCCGGTATTAAGGTTAAACTAAGGATGTTGAAAAAAAGGGAAAATTGTAGAACAAAATATATTGACTTTTATTTTCTAAGAATATATAATTTATATTTTTATTGACTTTTTTTCTTCGTTGTTATATACTAATATTTAGTGAGGTGGTTCGTAATGACAAAAACACTAACGGATATTAAAAAGGCACTTGATTCAAATCTAGGAAAAAGACTTTTACTCAAGGCTAACGGCGGAAGAAGAAAAACTATCGAACGTTCTGGAATTTTAGCAGAAACATACCCTGCAGTATTTGTAATTGAACTCGATCAACAAGAAAATGCTTTTGAACGTGTTTCGTATAGCTATGCTGATGTATTAACTGAAACGGTTGAAATTACTTTCTATGAAGATACATCAGGACAAGTTGCTTTAAGTTAATACATGTGGCGACGTCTCGTAAGATGAGCCGATGAGAAGATTCCTTTAACCTTCTCATCGGCTCATCTTATTTCTTTTATTTGGGTTCATAAACTTCTTAGGAATCTTCCATACTAAGAAGTACCGGGATGATGAAAGGGGTTGTTATGTTTTGGCTAGACGAAAGGGAATCATGTCTGAGGGGTTTAAAGAGGAGCTTGCCAAAGAGCTTGGGTTTTATGATGTAGTCCAACAAGAAGGCTGGGGCGGTATCAAGGCCCGAGATGCAGGGAACATGGTAAAAAGAGCAATTGAGATTGCTGAGCAAAACCTTTTAAACAATAATAGACGTTAAGACTTTAGTAGTTGTCATATAAGTTGCTAAACTTGGATTTCCAAGGAACTTAGGTCAAACAAAAATGGATTCATCACGGTTAGTCGGAGGGGTTCCTCCGACTATTTTTTTAGTTTGTTATGTTTGTCATGTCTTATATAAGCGATTTTGTGGTAAAATAGGACAAAAAATGTAGTCGTATTTTGTCTTCCTTTGTTTTATGCGAATTTCATTGAAAGGAGAGTATCCTTTGGGTTATAAAATACATAGCAAAAGGGGAGACATCCTTACTGATTTATAAAGTAGGTGGAATTTTTGAGGCTTTTAGTAAAGGCACCGGCAAAAATTAATTTGTCCTTAGATGTTTTATATAAACGACCTGATGGTTATCATGAAGTAGAGATGATTATGACTACGATTGATTTAGCCGATCGTTTAGAATTATCACTGTTGGAAAAAGATCGAATTCAAATTGTATCACATAATCGTTTTGTACCGGATGACCAACGTAATTTGGCCTACCAAGCAGCTGTATTGCTAAAAGAACGTTTTTCAGTTAAAGAGGGTGTTGTCATAAGAATGGAGAAGACAATCCCTGTAGCTGCCGGTTTAGCAGGTGGAAGCAGTGATGCTGCTGCAACACTTAGAGGCCTAAATAAACTTTGGAATTTGAATTTAACGATGGATGAATTAGCTCAACTTGGAGCTGAAATCGGATCAGATGTATCCTTTTGTGTTTATGGTGGTACGGCGTTAGCAAAAGGAAGAGGGGAAATCATTACACATCTCCCGCCACCTCCGACGTGCTGGGTAGTCTTAGCAAAACCATATATTGGTGTGTCGACAGCAGATGTATATCGCCGCCTAGACTTATCTAGGATTCATCACCCTAACACAGATGGAATGATTCAAGCTATTGAAACGGGAAGTTTCAAAGGTGTTTGTGACCATTTAGGCAATGTATTGGAGGATGTCACATTAAAGGTACACCCTGAGGTTGCTCTAATAAAGGATCAAATGAAACGATTCGGTGCTGATGCAGTATTAATGAGTGGTAGTGGACCAACTGTATTTGGACTTTGCAGGCATGATTCTAGAATGCAAAGAGTGTATAACGGATTAAGAGGATTTTGTGATCAGGTTTTTGCTGTTCGCATGTTAGGGGATCAACATACTCTTGATTAAATCCGTATAATAGTGTTATATTTACATTAAATTATTCGGATTTAGTGGGAGGTATTATTTTTAATGATGAAATTTCGTCGAAGTGAACGTTTAATAGATATGACGAACTTTTTATTAAATCACCCCCGACAATTAGTTCCTCTGACCGTTTTTGCAGATCGATATGGTTCCGCTAAATCATCTATAAGTGAGGATTTAGCGATTATTAAAGAAGTCTTTGAAGAAAGAGGAATTGGCACATTGCAAACGGTTGCAGGTGCAGCCGGTGGGGTAAAATATCAAGTTCAAGTTAGTATGGATGAAGCACATCACTTTATTGGTGAACTTTGTGAAACCATATCAGACCCAGATCGATTACTGCCAGGAGGATATTTGTATTTAACAGATATATTAGGAGACCCTAAAATTGTTCAGAGGGTTGGTGCGATGATTGCATCAGCTTACATAGATACTCCAATAGATGTCGTCATGACCATTGCAACGAAAGGGATCCCTCTTGCTTATGGGGTAGCTAAATATTTAAATGTGCCCGTTGTGATTGTAAGAAATGATAATATTGTTACTGAGGGTTCGACTGTTAATATCAACTATGTATCGGGTTCAACAAAACGGATACAAACGATGGTACTTTCGAAACGAAGTCTTAGCCAAGGTTCCAAAGTGTTGATTATCGACGACTTTATGAAAGCAGGCGGAACTGTGAATGGGATGATCAGTTTGTTAGATGAGTTTCAGGCACAATTAGCGGGTATTGCGGTATTAGTTGAGGCTGAGAAGGCAGAGGAACGATTAGTTGAGGATTATCTATCACTAATCAGGTTGTCTGATGTTGATTTGAAACAAAAGCAAATAAGAGTGACGAAGGGTAATTTTTTTACCAATAGGGACTAAACGAAGGAGGAGTAACAAATGCAAGTTGTAAGTACAAAAGAAGCACCAGCAGCCATTGGGCCATATTCTCAAGGAATCATTGTTAATAACGTTTTTTATAGCTCTGGCCAAATTCCTTTGACCGCTGAAGGAGAAATGGTTAATGGGGATGTGCAAGAACAAACACATCAAGTATTCAAAAATGTACAGGCTGTACTAAAAGAAGCCGGAGCATCATTAGAAAGTGTTGTAAAGACAACCGTATTTATTAAAGATATGAATGACTTTGGAAAAGTAAATGAAATTTATGGTGAATATTTCCATACACATAAACCAGCACGTTCTTGTGTGGAAGTTGCCCGTCTACCAAAAGATGCTTTAGTTGAAATCGAAGTAATCGCGCTCGTTAAGTAATACGAGCGTTTTTTTATGCCCTTTATCTTTGAATATGTATAAATTCAAATATTTTTGTCTATGCTTCATAAAGTGTCTAAAATCATATTATTAAAAAAATTTAATAATTAAGAAGGATTTAAGAAAATTCTGTAGAATTAGTAAACATAAGATTATAAATCTACAGAAAAAGGTGGTGAACAAAATGGAAGTAACTGACGTAAGATTACGCCGTGTTAATACGGATGGCCGCATGAGGGCGATTGCATCTATTACGTTGGATAATGAGTTTGTTGTTCATGATATCCGCGTCATTGATGGAAACAATGGCTTGTTTGTTGCAATGCCAAGTAAACGTACTCCAGATGGTGAGTTTCGCGATATCGCCCACCCAATAAATTCCGGTACACGCGGTAAGATTCAAGATGCTGTCTTAACAGAGTATCACCGTTTAGGTGAAGCAGAAGTAGAGTTTGAAGAAGCTGGGGCTTCCTAAAAAGGTTAATAAAGATACAACTAGAGCCTTCTACAAAAGTAGGCTCTTTTTTTCTGCCTTTTTCATATGAAATGCTACCTAATTCCTCTTTTCTTTCATTCGAGTTAAAGACTTCTTACATCTCTTCTTGAAATGAACGGCTATTTAAGATATATTTTTAATGGATAAAAAGGTTATTTTATTGGAGGCCTGTTCATGCTTACACGTTATGCAATCATATTAGCCGCAGGTCAAGGGACAAGAATGAAGTCTAAGCTATATAAGGTACTTCATCCTGTTTGCGGCAAACCAATGGTTCAACATGTTGTTGATCAAATTTCACAGTTAAAAATAGACAAAATCGTGACAATTACAGGTCATGGTGCCGAAGAGGTAAAGAAAACGCTCGGTGATCAAACCGAATATGTACTTCAAGCAGAGCAACTTGGAACAGGACACGCAGTGATGCAAGCTAAAGACTTACTTAGTGGAAAAAGCGGAACTACACTTGTTGTCTGTGGTGATACGCCACTTATAAAGGCAGAGACAATGGAGGCTCTTTTTAACCATCATGAAGAGACAGGAGCAAGTGTGACTGTGTTAACTGCAGATGCCGATGACCCAACAGGATATGGCCGGATTGTAAGAAATGCAGAAGGTTATGTTGAAAAGATTGTTGAACATAAAGATGCGACAGAAGAAGAACGAATGATTTCTGAAATTAATACAGGAACGTATTGTTTTAATAATCAGGATTTATTTGAAGCATTAAAAGATGTTACAAATCATAATGTTCAAGGTGAATACTATTTACCAGATTGTTTGGAAATCCTAAAGAATAAAGGCAAAATGGTCACGGCTTTCAAAACGGCAGACTTTGGTGAGACACTTGGTGTAAATGACCGTGTTGCCCTTTCAGAGGCTGAAAGAATGATGAAAATGAGAATTAATCATCAGCATATGAAAAATGGCGTTACCCTTGTTGACCCACTCAATACATACATTGGAGCAGATGTTGAAATAGGATCTGACACAGTCATCTATCCTGGATCTGTGTTAACTGGAAATACAATGATTGGTTCTGATTGTGAGATAGGTCCCAATAGTGAAATAAAAGATTGCCAAATTGGTGATGCTACAGTCATAAAGCATTCCGTTGCACATCAGAGCCAAATTGGATCTCATGTGAATATTGGTCCGTTTGCACATATTCGTCCACTTTCTAACATTCATGATAAAGTGAAAATCGGAAACTTTGTTGAAATTAAAAAGGCCGATTTTGGTGAAGGAAGTAAAGCTTCTCATTTAAGTTATATCGGTGATGCAGAAGTAGGTAAGGATGTCAATATTGGTTGCGGGTCAATTACCGTTAACTATGATGGGAAAAATAAATTTTTAACGAAAATAGAAGATGGTGTATTTATTGGCTGTAATTCTAATTTAGTTGCTCCTGTAACAGTTGGAAAGGGAGCGTATGTTGCAGCTGGTTCAACAATTACGGAAGATGTACCATCTGATGCGTTAGCACTTGCGCGCGCTCGTCAAATTAATAAAGAGGATTATGTTAAACAATTAGATTTAAATAAATAATTTATCGGAGGCTATCATGTCTAATCAATATTTAGATCCAAATTTAAAGGTATTTTCTTTAAACTCAAACCGTGACCTTTCAGAGCAAATTGCAAAGGTTATTGGGGTGGAGCTTGGAAAGTGTTCTGTTTCTCGTTTTAGCGATGGTGAGATCCAAATTAATATTGAGGAAAGTATTCGTGGCTGTGACGTGTTTGTGATTCAGTCGACTAACACTCCTATTAATGAGCACTTAATGGAACTATTAATTATGCTTGATGCTTTAAAAAGAGCATCAGCCAAGTCGATTTGTGTAGTTATGCCTTATTACGGCTATGCACGTCAAGATCGTAAAGCGCGTGCACGTGAACCAATTACAGCAAAACTTGTAGCAAATCTTCTTGAAACAGCTGGTGCTACTCGTATGATTACATTGGATTTACATGCTCCGCAAATTCAAGGATTCTTTGATATTCCAATCGACCACTTAATGGGTGTACCTATTTTGTCTGAGTACTTTTTAAATAAAGACTTAGAAGGTGATCTTGTGATTGTATCACCAGACCATGGTGGGGTTACACGTGCTCGTAAAATGGCGGAACGATTAAAAGCACCAATTGCGATTATTGATAAGCGTCGTCCACGTCCAAACGTAGCCGAAGTTATGAATATTGTCGGGAATGTAGATGGAAAAACATGTATTTTAATTGATGATATTATTGATACAGCTGGAACGATTACAATAGGTGCAAATGCTTTAGTTGAAAGTGGAGCTAAAGAAGTATATGCTTGCTGTACACATCCTGTTTTATCAGGGCCAGCTATTGAAAGAATCCAAAATTCAAAAATTAAAGAATTAATCATTACGAACTCGATTGCATTACCAGAGGAAAAGAAAATTGACAAAATCAAGAACTTATCTGTTGCATCTCTAATCGGCGAAGCGATTATTAGAGTACATGAAGAACAGTCAGTAAGTATTTTATTTGATTAAGTTTCTTTTCTCCATTTAAAATAGGTAGAAGGCTTGCTGTCTCATTAGCAAGCCTTCTAGTTATGACAAAAAAATTATGAAGGTATTGTTTAGAAAATTTGAATTTTTTGATATAATGATTGTAACTTTGTTTATATATCTAAATTGAATTGAACGAAAATGTTTAGACCTTCCGTTTTTAGGGCATTTTTTATAAGGATGCAGTAAATATAAAAAATGGAAGGTGAATGATGAAATGAGTACAGTCTTACAAGCAACAGAGCGCACCGATAAACGCCGTGGAACATTAACGAAAATACGTAAAGAGGGGAATGTTCCTGCGATTGTATATGGGGCAAAAAAAGAGAATACGTCGATTTATCTAAGAGAAATGGAGCTTTTGAAGACAATCAAAGATGTAGGTAGAAATGGTGTTATTTCTTTAGATGTAAATGGAAATACGCAAAATGTGATTGTGACTGATTATCAGGTCGATCCGCTAAAAAATGGTTTCATACATGTTGACTTTTTGGCAGTAGATATGTCGAAGGAAGTTACAGCAAATGTAAACGTTAATTTGGTTGGAGATGCAGCAGGAGTTAAAGACGGTGGTGTGATGCAACAATCACTATTTGAGGTTTCGATTGCGGCAAAGCCAGCTGATATTCCTCCATCTATTGATATAGATGTGACCAATCTACAAGTAGCCGATACGATTACTGTAGCTGACATTAAGGAATTGGGTAATTTTACCGTTAATCACGAAGAAGATGAAGTCATTGCTTCCATCCTCCCTCCTCGTCAAGAAGAAGTAATTGATAGTGGCGAGAAGCAAGGAGAGGCGCCTCCTGAAAATGGGGAAGGTTGAGAATAAAGGCTAATAAATAAAATATTTAATCTACATTCTATACAGCTCCTTGAAAGCTTAAAGGGGCTGTATAGACATTTTTATTTAAGTCAAGATTATTAAAGGATTAAAAAGAGATTGATAAATTTTTAACAGCCTGTCTGAAGGGTTGCTAAAGTAAGGTGGGGAATATGAAACTTATTGTTGGTTTAGGAAATCCGGGGAAACAATATGAACAAACCAGACATAATATTGGTTTTGTGGTCATCGATGCACTAGCTGAAAAGTTACATATCTCTCTAGATCAGGCCAAATTTAAAGGGATTTATGGATATGGTCATATTGACGGAGAAAAGGTATTTTTATTAAAGCCATTAACTTTCATGAACTTATCTGGAGAATCAATCATTGCTCTTATGAATTTTTACCAGATAGATGTAGAGGATCTTTTAGTTATTTATGATGACTTAGATTTACCTGTTGGAAGAATTCGTCTTAGACAAAAGGGAAGTGCTGGTGGACATAATGGGATCAAGTCCATCATCTCCCATCTTGGAACGGGAGAATTTAACCGTATTCGGGTTGGGATTAATCGTCCTTCCAATGGAATGGCAATTGTAGACTATGTCCTTGGCCGCTTTTCTAAAGAAGAACAAGAGCAGATTAAAGAAGCTGTTGAAAGAAGCACTGATGCTTGTGAGGAATGGATGAAGAAACCTTTTTTGCAAGTGATGAATACTTATAATTAATAAGATATGGAATGGAAAACACCCTTTTAGGAAATAATAACATTAACGAATATGGCGTAAATGCTGATTTTTATTATGTTATTAGGGAGGAAATGGGATGTCTATTCATTACCATTGTCGTCATTGTAGAGTCAAAATAGGAACACTAGATCAATCACTAGTTGAAACTGAACGACTAGGTCTTCATACATTAAATGATGAGGAAAGACAGGAAATGGTAACCTATGCGTCAAACGGTGATATTCAAATTAAGACGATTTGCGAAGATTGTCAGGAATCACTTTTAAGGAATCCTGATTATTACCAAAATGATTTTATCATTCATTAAGGGCTTTGGAATTCTCCAAAGCGTTTTTCTATTTTTTTCTTTGAAAAATAGGAACGAATAAAGTTTAAGAGAAGGCTCTATTAAAGATGAAGGCTGTTTTCGTATAGTTTGTTGTTAAAATCCAAAGGCCGATTTTAACGAAGAAATAAGCTATTTTGTACCTTCGTATTAAATTTGCAGCTCTTTTCTCAAAAATAAAGTCCAATGTCAACGTGAGTATAAGTACAATTAGCTTTTTTCTATCTAAAAGCAACAATGTTTGAGAAAAGAGCCTAGGAGAAAGAGAGAACAACAATGGAGGGAGGGGCTATTATGTTAGGGTTAAAACGCCTTTTTAATCAGCAAGAAGAAATGAGTAATGTCATTGCGGGGATTGAAGAAGGATTACATGAACAGTTGGTAGCAGGGCTATCAGGTTCAGCAAGGACTTTATATATTGCATCTATTTATGAAAAATTGAATAGACCGATTGTTATCATTACCTATAATCTATTACAAGCACAAAAATTATATGATGATCTTCTCCATATCATTCGTGATGATCATGTGGCACTTTATCCAGCCAATGAATTAATCGGGGCTGAGATCAGCGTGGCAAGTCCTGAACTTAAGGCCCAACGGATTGAAGTATTAAATTTGCTCAGCAAAAAGAAACAGGGGATTGTCATTGTTCCAATTGCCGGAATGAGGAAAATTGTTGCTCCAGCAGAGGTTTGGAAACGGTATCAGCTTTCACTGAAGCTAGGTGATGAAGTCAATATTGAAAGCTTATTGTTACAGTTAGTTGAAATGGGTTATGTTCGTTCTGACATGGTCAGTACTCCTGGAGAGTTTAGTGTTAGAGGCGGAATTATTGATGTGTATCCACTAACAGAACAAGATCCGATTCGAATCGAATTATTTGATACAGAAATTGATTCGATTCGTACCTTTTCATTCGATGATCAACGCTCAATTGATAAGCGAAAAGAAGTCACGATCGGTCCAGCAACGGAAATACCATTTCAGAAGGAAGATTATCAGCGTTTAACAGAAAAGTTGGAGTTAGGGCTTAAAAATAGCCTTAAACAAATAAAAGATGAAAAGGTGAAACAAGAACTTGTCGAGAATATCGGCTATGACTTGGAGCGACTAAGGAATGGTCAAAAGCCTGAACAGCTTTTTAAATATCTTTCAATTGCTTATAGTGAGGCCAATAGTTTAATAGACTATTTTTCAAAAGATACGATTCTTTTTGTCGATGAAATTAGTAGAGTGATTGAAATGAATGAGTCACTCGAAAAAGAAGAGGCAGAATGGTATACCAATTTAATTAGTGAAGGGAATATCATACATGATCTTAAGGTGTCTCATAATTTAACGGGGTTACTTACAAACGTAAGGATGCCAGTCGTGTATTTATCCTTATTCTTAAGACATGTACCAAATACAAGCCCACAAAATATTATTAATTTAACTTGCAAACAAATGCAAAACTTCCACGGTCAGATGAATGTATTAAAAGGAGAAGTTGAACGGTGGAAGAAAAATAATTATGGCATTGTCTTCCTTGGTGCTGATGAAGACCGTGTGAAAAGATTAGAGCGTATTTTATCAGACTATGAAATTGAAGCAGATGTGGTCAGTCGTGATAGTGATTTGCTAGTAGGAAAGGTTCAAATCATGAAAGGCGATTTACTTACTGGTTTTGAACTCCCTATTCAAAAATTGGCGGTTGTTACAGAGGAAGAGCTTTTCACAAAAAGAGTGAAACGTTCTTCAAGAAGACAGAAGTTATCCAATGCGGAAAGGATCAAAAATTACTCAGAACTAAAAGTTGGTGACCATGTTGTTCATGTGAACCATGGTATTGGTAAATATTTAGGAATTGAGACACTTGTGATTAATGGGATTCATAAAGATTATCTTCATATTCGTTATCAGGGTAGTGATAAACTTTATGTACCAGTCGAACAAATTGATCTCGTTCAAAAATACGTTGCCGCCGAAGGAAAAGAACCAAAAATTTATAAACTGGGCGGAAATGATTGGAAAAAGGTTAAGAAAAAAGTCCAATCATCGGTTGAAGATATAGCAGAAGATTTAATTAAGCTATATGCTGAACGTGAAGCTGCAGTCGGTTATGCCTTCAGTCCTGATGGTGACATGCAACGTGAATTTGAGACATCCTTCCCATATACGGAAACAGAAGACCAGCTTCGCTCGATTATTGAAATCAAAAAGGATATGGAAAAAGAACGACCGATGGATCGGCTTCTTTGTGGTGATGTTGGCTATGGTAAAACCGAGGTGGCAATCCGTGCGGCCTTTAAAGCTGTTGCGGATGGAAAACAAGTTGCACTTCTAGTACCTACGACCATTTTAGCACAACAACATTATCAAACGATGATGGAAAGATTCCAGGATCATCCTGTGAAAATTGGGTTACTCAGTCGTTTCCGAACTAGAAAACAGCAAACTGAAACGATAAAAGGATTAAAGAATGGAACCATTGATATTGTAATTGGAACTCATCGAATTCTATCTAAAGATATTGTTTATCGAGATTTAGGTTTGCTTATTATTGATGAAGAACAGCGTTTTGGCGTTACTCATAAGGAAAAGATCAAAAAGCTAAAGACGAATGTCGATGTTCTAACGTTAACCGCAACGCCAATTCCACGTACATTGCATATGTCCATGCTAGGTGTCCGAGATTTATCGGTTATTGAGACGCCACCGGAAAATCGCTTTCCAGTTCAAACCTATGTAATGGAGTATAATGGTGTTCTCATCAGAGAAGCGATTGAACGTGAATTGGCAAGGGATGGCCAGGTATACTTTCTTTATAATCGGGTTGAAGATATTGAACGAAAAGCAGAGGAAATTTCTATGCTTGTCCCAGATGCAAAAGTAATCGTGGCACATGGGCAAATGAATGAGAATGAATTAGAATCTGTCATCCTCAGCTTCTTAGAAGGCGAATATGATGTGCTTGTTAGTACAACCATTATTGAGACGGGTGTAGATATCCCGAATGTGAATACATTAATTGTGAATGACGCAGACAAAATGGGGCTTTCGCAGTTATACCAACTGAGAGGACGAGTAGGTCGTTCGAATCGTGTTGCCTATGCCTATTTAACTTATCGTAAAGATAAGGTTTTATCAGAGGTTGCAGAAAGGCGTCTACAAGCAATGAAGGAGTATACTGAACTTGGATCAGGATTTAAAATTGCCATGAGGGATTTATCGATTCGTGGTGCTGGAAATTTATTAGGTTCTCAACAGCATGGATTTATTGATTCTGTTGGTTTTGATTTATACTCTCAAATGTTAAAAGAAGCCATTGAAGAGCGAAGAGGTACGATTGAGGAAGTAAAACGGAAGACGGTAGAAATTGATTTAGATATTGATGCTTATATTCCAGATTCTTATATATCTGATGGACAGCAAAAAATTGAAATGTATAAACGATTCAGAGGAATCACGGATCATGAAGAAATTCAAGAATTGCAGGATGAAATGATCGATCGATTTGGTGAATATCCGGAGGAATTGATGTATTTATTCAAGATGACTGAAATTAAAGTTTATGCACTTCAGTTAGGAATTGAAAGTATTAAACAGGTAAAAGAAGAGGTAACAATCCTCCTATCTGATGAAGCTAGTGGAAAAATAGATGGACAAAAAGTATTCCAATTAACGAATCAATATGGTCGTATGGTTGGACTTGGTATGGAAGGTCAGAAGTTTAAAATGGTCATTTATACGAAGAAAGTTGCTATCGAAAAATGGTTAAGTGCCATCTATGATATTTTAAAAGGACTTACGGAGGAAAAGAAGAATCGCGCAGAATCTGTTTTATAGTCTGGCCTCCTCGGAATGATTTTCTGGATGTGGTAATAATTTCCTAATAAAGAAAAAGTATTTCTATATGTATAGAACTTTCCATATCTTCGGATACTAATTTCAAATATGGTGAAGGTTTACATTTACATAGGAAGTAAAAACCATCATCACATCTTTAAAATCATCAGATGAAAGTGAGGCAACATTGAATGAAAGCAACTGGTATTGTTCGTCGAATCGATGATTTAGGCCGTGTCGTAATCCCAAAGGAAATCCGTAGAACCTTACGTATCCGCGAAGGTGACCCATTGGAAATTTTCGTAGATCGTGATGGAGAAGTAATTTTAAAGAAATATTCCCCTATTAGTGAGCTAGGCGATTTTGCAAAAGAATATGCTGAAGCATTATTTGATAGTTTAGGGAATCCTGTACTTATATGTGACCGAGATAGCTATATTGCCACTGCAGGTGGCTCAAAAAAGGACTATTTAAATAAAAATATTAGCAATATGGTTGAGAAGACGATGGAAGAAAGGACTTCAATCCTAGTAAACCAGAAAGCTGAAACAACATTGGTTGATGGAAATAATGAGGAAATCTCATCCTATACCATCGGACCGATTATTGCAAATGGAGACCCCATTGGTGCCGTTATTATTTATTCCAAAGAAGGCACTCTAGGTGAAGTAGAACAAAAAGCCGTCGAAACAGCTGCAGGCTTTTTAGCAAGACAGATGGAATCATAATAATAAGAGATCACAAATAGAGGCAGCTTATAGCTGTCTCTTTATTTTGGTATAAATATGCTATAATACGTGGTAATTATTATGTCGGAAGGAGATGGGCGATGAAGCCCACAAGTCAGGCGAAAAATTTAATGAGGGGCACTTTCATATTAACAATTGCGGCTCTCTTTACGAAGATTTTAAGTGCTTTTTATCGAATTCCTTTTCAGAATATTGTCGGAGATGTAGGGTTTTATATTTATCAACAAGTATACCCCTTCTATGCGATCGCGATTGCTTTATCTACATATGGGTTTCCTGTTGTTATCTCTAAACTATATGCAGAAGAGATAAACAAGAAGGAAGGGGGAAATCTAAAGCAACTTTTTATCTTTTCAGCGATCTTTTTGTTTGGTTTTGGTCTATTAGGCTTCATCCTGCTATATGGAGCTTCTAATTCAATTGCATTTTTTATGCAAGATCCTAAGCTAGCACCCCTTTTAAAAATGGTGTCGTTTGTTTTTATCCTAATGCCGGTTATTTCCCTACTAAGGGGTTTTTTCCAGGGACAGGGTAAAATGCTACCAACAGCAGTCTCCCAAGTTAGTGAACAATTGGTACGAGTATTTACGATTTTAGCAACAGCGATTTTCTTAAGTATTCATCAATATTCACTTTACGTGGTCGGTGCTGGTGCTGTTTTTGGATCGATTACCGGCGGACTAGTAGCTGTTATTGTCCTACTCTTCTTTTGGTTACGCTCGAGGGAAGAGCGACTTAACGGAGAAATCAACCTTCAACAAGGAAAAAAGATCATAAAGGCTTTTACTATACATGCACTACCAATTTGTATCAGCTCAATGTTACTTGTTCTACTTCAATTAGCGGATTCTCTAAATTTATTTTCGTTATTGGTAAACTCTGGTGTACAGGAGAATGAGGCAAAGGCGTTAAAAGGTGTTTATGATCGGGGACAGCCCCTCATTCAACTAGGGACTGTCGTGGCGACATCCATGTCATTGTCGCTAGTGCCACTGATTACAAAGGAAAAAATGCAAAACAGTTCGATCGAATTAAAAGAGAAAATTCAATTCGCTTTAAAAACAAGTATAGTTGTTGGTGTTGGGGCGACAATGGGATTATACAGCATTATTAAACCAACCAATATCATGCTTTTTGAAAATGAAGCGGGATCGCAAATATTAGCCCTGCTCACGCTAGTCATTCTTTTTGCATCAGTGATAATGACTATACAATCGATTCTTCAAGGATTAGGGCACACTCTTTTTCCAGCTATCATGGTAGTAGTAGCCTTCCTTTTAAAATATAGTTTAAATGTTGTTTTTGTACCGAAGTTTGGAGCGTTCGGTGCGGCACTGGCCTCTGTGCTGTCATTGCTCATGATTTTAGTCTTGTTTATTGTGAAATTACATAAACTTATGGGTGAACGAATATTAACAAAACGATTTTATTGGATGAATGGTCTAGCAGCACTTGTGATGGTCGTTGTCTTAAAAGTATTCTTAAGTAGCACTCATTTTATTTATGATTTAGCGTACCCGGAGCGTTTGATGGCAAGTGTACAGGCCCTTTCTGCTGTACTGGTCGGTGGCCTCATCTATGTCGCCATGATTATTAAAACGAATTTACTTACTGAAGCGGAACTATCCTTACTCCCATTCGGAAGTAAGCTAATGGTTTTCTTACCCAAGAAAAATAGGAGAGGAAGAGTACATGAAAAAGATTAATATTATTGGCCTTGGAGCTGGAGATATCAATCAACTCCCACTCGGAGTTTATAAAGATTTGAAAAGTGGACTTCCCATTTTTTTACGAACAAAGGAACATCCTGTTGTATACCAATTAGAAGAAGAGGGCTTTGACTACCAATCATTTGATTCTATTTATGAGAGCCATGAGCAGTTTGAAGCAGTATATCAGGAAATTTGTGAAACGCTCTTTTCGATTAACGATGATGAAATTATTTATGCTGTACCAGGGCACCCACTTGTAGCAGAAAGAACCGTTCAGTTATTACTACAAATGGGCGAGGAACGAGGTGTTACAATTGAGGTAAGCGGTGGACAAAGCTTTTTGGATGATATTTTCCGTGTATTACGGATTGATCCAATTGAAGGCTTTCAGTTACTTGATGGTACAGATTTAAAACAAGAGGAAATCCAACTACGGCAACATATCCTTGTAAGCCAAGTTTATGACTCATTTGTCGCTTCGAATGTAAAGCTAACATTTATGGAAAAACTGCCATACGATTATGAGGTATACATTGTTACAGCAGCAGGAAGTAAGGATGAAAAAATTCGAAAAGTACCCCTTGTCGAGCTTGATCGCGAAGCAGAGGTAAATAATTTAACAACGATTTATATTCCACCTGTAAAAAATGAAACGCTGATTTATAAAGACTTTTATAAACTAAAAGGGATTATTGCCAAGCTTAGAGGTCCAGGTGGTTGCCCGTGGGATATCAAACAAACCCATGAATCCTTGAAGAAATACTTAATTGAAGAAGCTTATGAAGTAATAGAAGCGATACAAGAACAGGATGTCGACCATTTAGTCGAAGAACTAGGTGATGTTTTATTGCAAGTGCTTCTTCATGCACAAATTGGTGAAGATGATGGTTATTTCAATATAGATGATGTCATTGAAGGGCTCTCAGCGAAAATGGTACGACGTCATCCACATGTGTTTGGTGATAGAGTTGCTGAAACAGCCGAAGATGTTGTGAAAAATTGGCAGGAAATCAAACAAGAAGAAAAGGGCATCCAACAAGAATCGATATTGGACGAAGTAGGCAAATCGCTGCCAAATCTAATTCGTGCATTTGAACTTCAAAGAAAGGCAGCGAAGGTCGGATTTGATTGGCATGATGTAAGTGGCGCCTGGGATAAACTAACAGAAGAGATTGGAGAGTTTAAAGATGAAATTGCCTTGAATCCTTCAAGTGAGGATGTGATGAAGGAGTTTGGTGATATTCTGTTTGCCTTTATCAATATTGCTCGTTTCTATGACATCCACCCAGATGAAGCTTTATTTATGACGAATCAAAAATTCATGAATCGTTTTCACTACATTGAGCGAAAAGTGAAGGATAGCGGAAGAACATTTGAAGATTATACACTAGAAGAACTTGATTCCTATTGGAATGAAGCGAAAAAAGCAGGCTTATAGAAGGAGAGGTAAAAATGAGATTAGATAAGTTTTTAAAAGTATCGAGATTAATTAAACGCAGAACATTAGCAAAAGAGGTTTCAGATCAAGGGAGAATCTTGGTTAATGGAATTCAAGCAAAGGCAAGCACAAATGTAAAGGTCGGGGATGAATTAACGGTTCGATTTGGCCAAAAGGTTGTAACTGTTCAAATTGATAAAATCCTAGAAACAACTAAAAAAGAAGAAGCGGCCCAAATGTATTCAGTCATTAAAGAGGAACGTGTCCAAGCAGAGTCTTAACAGAGACTCTAAAAAAGTTCTATTTCCCCTCATTACTCATACAATTGTACAAAAGGGTTGTACAATGTGATTGTGAGGGGATGCCTGAATGAATCAATATTATGATAATAATAATGCTACAAAGGGAACTGTTCAAGAACATGACGTGGTGATGAGAGGGAGAAGACTCTTAGATATTACCGGTGTTAAGCAAGTTGAAAGCTTTGATAATGAAGAATTTTTATTAGAAACTGTTATGGGGTTTTTAGCGATTAAAGGTGAAAATCTCACCATGAAAAACCTGGATGTGGACAAGGGGATTGTCTCGATAAAGGGAAAAATTTTTGACCTGGTTTATATTGATGATCATAACGGAGAAAAAGCTAAAGGATTCTTTAGCAAACTATTTCGATGACACTTAGTACACAATTTTTGACCATGCTGGTCATGATAGGCATGGGAACTTTTTTTGGTGCAGCTCTTGATACGTATAATCGATTCTTACAAAGAAGCAAAAGGAAACATTGGCTTACTTTTATAAATGATGTGTTATTTTGGGTATTTCAAGGGTTGCTCATTTTCTATGTATTATTTCATGTAAACCAGGGAGAATGGAGATTCTACATTTTTATTGCTCTTGTTTGTGGATTTGCTGCTTACCAGAGTCTATTTAAACAAATCTATTTAAGAGTTTTAGAAAAACTGATTTATGTTGCCATTTCTATATATAAATTTTTTGTGAGACTTTTCTCAGCATTAATCTATAAACCGATTAAGGGTCTTGTCATGCTTATTATTTCCACC
This sequence comes from uncultured Bacillaceae bacterium, assembly GCA_963708895.1. Classification (GTDB taxonomy): domain Bacteria; phylum Bacillota; class Bacilli; order Bacillales; family Cytobacillaceae; genus Bacillus_BD. The sequence goes on from CAVPUE010000009.1 coordinate 164,380, forward strand.
ATTATAATGCTGAGCAATGGCTTGTATATGTTATTTAAATGGGTGATACGTATTATTTGGTTGATTATTAGACAAATAATCAAGCTAATTATGTGGTTTTTGTTACTTTTTTGGAAACTCTTTCCGAAACCCCTTAAAAATTCCGTCGAGAAGTTATATAATAGATTAGCAGGAAAATTAAGGTCAATCAAGAATTCTATTATTAAATTAATCTCTAAATGGAAAAAAGGATCAATAGGGAGGGTTGCTGAAGTGAGTGACAACAAGAAACGCAATATTGCAAAACTTGAAACAGACTATGTCTTGCAACACGAAGAGAGTCAAATTAGTGTAGCAAGAAGGAAAAAACTTCTATATAGACGTCTAACTGTCTTCTTCATTCTTGTTGCGACCGTTACGTATTTAATGGTATCAACACTCATTTCACAAAACTCAACATTGGCTGATAAAAAGGTTGAAAAGGAACAGGCACAACAAGAGCTAACTTCTTTGCAGAAAGAAGAATCTCTTTTAAAAGATGAAATCGTTAAGCTGAACGATGACGATTATATTGGCAAGTTAGCGAGGAAAGAATATTTTTTATCTGATGATAATGAAATTATTTTTACACTTCCTGAAAAGAAGGATAAAGAGGAAGAAAAGGAAAAGTCCCCAAAATAAGCGTCATATTGCACTCTTTCCCACTATTTTGTATAATATAGTATAGGTATTATTCTGTAAATTTTTTAAGGAGGAAATTTTTTTTTATGTCAATCGAAGTAGGCAACAAGTTACAAGGAAAGGTAACTGGTATAACTAAATTTGGAGCGTTTGTGGAGCTGGCAGAAGGCTCAACCGGACTGGTTCATATTAGTGAAGTCGCAGATAAATATGTGAAGGATATTAATGACCATTTAAAAGTCGGCGATGTAGTAGAAGTAAAGGTCATTAATGTTGAAAAGGACGGTAAAATTGGTTTATCTATTAAAAAAGCAATTGATCGACCAGAAAGACCAGTAAGAAGTGATAGGGGCGATCGCGGTGATTCAAGAGGAGATCATTCAGGTCGTCCACGTCATGGGTCAGGGAGATCAAATGATAACCATCGTGCACCAAAGGAAAACTTTGAATCAAAAATGGCACGCTTTTTAAAAGATAGTGAAGACCGATTATCTTCTCTTAAACGGAATACCGAATCTAAGCGGGGCGGACGAGGTGCAAGAAGAGGGTAACTTGTTGCTGATTTAAATATGAACAGAGGGTTTATCGTGATAATCCCTTTAAAGGCAAATTCAATTATGAATTTGCCTATTTTTGTGCCTTTTTTGTTTAAATGGATATGAATCTAATTATATTTGATCAAATAATGTCATAAAAATGTATACACTTACAACAAAGTTTTACAGCGCATTCTTTAAAAAACTAGTTTTATTAGGTTTTAACAAGAATGAAGTCGAACGAAAATAGAGGGCTTGTCTGCCATTTTGACAAACTTCTAAAACAGGGAACTATATAATGTTTAAAAATGCTTATATAAGGAGTGGAGATATAGTGGAAAAGGTGGAACGGAACTTCATTGACCCAATAAGGGAAGTTGATTTTGTTAAGCCATTTAAAATAGAGAATCCATTTAAAAATGCTCAGGCTAAAATGGAAAATCTTTTTCTTAAAAAGGGCTATATCCTACTATTCTTAGCCTTCTTATTAGGGCGATCACTGATTCTAGCACAATTAACGCCATTTAGTTTGCCATTTTTTGCGGCAGTGTATTTAATGCGAAGAGATAAAGCACCACTCGTGTTAGTCGGTTTAATTGCCGGAGCTGCTACTCTATCGATTGAGGCAGCGCTGTCAACCTTTGCGATTACCGTTTTATTCTTAGTCCTTTACAAAGGGACAAAAAAATGGCTGAAAAATGAGGTAAAACTGCTACCCTACTATGTCCTTTCCGTGCTATTTCTCGGAAATCTAGTAGAAGGTTACTTGTTGTCAGGGCAATTTACCTTATATGAGTTAATGATGGCTGGTGTAGAATCAAGCCTTGGTTTTATATTAACCCTCATATTTATACAAAGCCTCCCACTCTTAACCATTTCAAAACGAAGGCAGTCTTTTAAAACGGAAGAGATTGTTTGTTTAATTATTTTGCTTGCCTCGGTTATGACAGGAACCATCGGGTGGACGGTCTATGATTTATCGATCGACCATATCTTTTCCCGTTATCTTGTGATTTTGTTTGCCTTTGTTGCCGGTGCAACAGTCGGTTCTACCGTCGGGGTTGTAACAGGCCTCATTTTTAGTCTATCAAGTGTTGCTAGTTTTTCACATATGAGTTTACTAGCCTTTGCTGGATTATTAGGAGGTTTATTAAAAGAGGGGAAAAAGGGTGGTGTCTCTATTGGATTATATATCGCTACGTTGCTGATGGCGATGTATGGAGATGGTACCGCTATTTTGGGCACTACTATGCTCGAAACGACAGTGGCGGTGATTCTATTATTTCTAACGCCAAAAAGTATAACGACGAAGCTTGCCAAATATATTCCGGGGACGGCGGAGTATTCACAAGAACAACAGCAATATATGAGAAAAATGCGCGATGTTACATCACAAAGGGTAGAGCAGTTTTCTAATGTGTTTCAAGCACTTTCCCGTAGTTTTTCTAATCAAAATGAGCCTAATGAATGGGGTGACGATGATCGAGAATTAGATTACTTTTTAAGTAATGTGACAGAAAGGACTTGTCAACTATGCCATCGAAAAGAGCAATGTTGGACAAGAAACTTTAATACAACGTATGACTATTTAAAGGAAATTATGACTGAAATGGAGGAAAAGGAAGGAAGCGTTTCAGCAAAGTTATACAGAGAATGGGATACTCATTGTGTAAAGCCGAAAAAAATCATTGAGGTCATGCAGCAGGAATTAACCTTCTACCAAGCGAATCAGAGGCTCAAAAAACAAGTCATGGAATCAAGAAGACTTGTAGCAGATCAATTGTTAGGAGTTTCCGAAGTAATGGGGAATTTCGCTAGTGAAATTCAAAAAGAACGGGAGAACCACCATAGACAAGAGGAACAAATTCATGAAGCTCTACAAGACTTCGGAATTCAGATTGAGAATGTAGAAATCTATAGTCTTGAACAAGGAAATATTGATATCGATATTACGATTCCTAACTATGAAGGGCATGGAGAATGTGAAAAAATCATTGCCCCAATGCTATCCGATATTTTAGGAGAAACGATATTAGTAAGTTCCGAGGACTACGCAGAATATCCGAATGATTTCTATCATGTTACCTTCCGTTCTGCAAAAGCCTATACAGTTGAAACCGGTGTGGCCCATGCAGCAAAGGATGGAGGATTTATTTCTGGTGACAGCTATTCGATGATTGATATTGGTTTTGGTAAGTATGCGATTGCCATTAGTGATGGAATGGGCAATGGGGAGCGAGCCCATATTGAAAGTCAGGAAACACTTCAGCTTCTGCAAAAAATCCTCCAATCAGGAATAGAGGAGAAGGTGGCGATTAAATCAGTCAATTCAGTCCTGTCGCTAAGGACAACGGATGAGATTTTCTCTACATTAGATTTGGTAATGATTGACTTGCAAAATGCCTCTTCAAAATTTTTGAAAATATGTTCCACACCTAGCTTTGTAAAGAGAGGAGATAAAGTCATTAAAATCCATTCAAGTAATTTGCCAATGGGTATTTTAGATGACTTTGAAGTCGATGTCGTCAGCGAACAATTAAAAGCAGGAGATCTTCTGATTATGATGAGTGATGGAGTGTTTGAAGGTCCAAAGCATGTGGAAAATTATGATCTATGGATGAAACGGAAAATTAAAGAGTTAAAAACATCAGACCCGCAAGAGATTGCTGACTTAATTATGGAAGAGGTAATCCGATCACGATCTGGTTTTATTGAAGATGATATGACCGTAGTTGTTGCAAAAATCCAACATAATACACCAAAGTGGACATCGATCCCAGTTCCACAATTTAAACAAAAAGCAAACTAATGTATAAATTCTCCTCCAATAGTCAAAAATGGTAACATTTCATAATTTGGAGGGGAACTTGATGAAGACAGGAACGCTAAAGCAAATTTTGTTAATAACTGATGGCTGCTCTAATCAAGGAGAAGATCCGATTGCCATGGCTGCACTTGCGAAAGAGTTAGGAATGACAGTGAATGTCATTGGTGTGACAGATCATGATGTGATTGACGAGCAAGGAGTGAAGGAAATTGAAGGGATTGCTTTAGCTGGTGGCGGAGTTAGTCAAATCGTCTATGCACAAAAGTTGTCTCAAACGGTTCAAATGGTAACAAGAAAGGCAATGACACAAACCCTACAAGGTGTTGTGAATAAAGAATTGCAACAAATTCTCGGACGCTCACAAACCATTGAGGATCTCCCACCTGAAAAAAGAGGAGAAGTATTGGAAGTTGTCGATGAATTAGGAGAAACGGTAGAAGTGGAAGTGCTGATTCTTGTCGATACAAGTGCAAGTATGAAGGAAAAACTACCAACCGTTAAGGAGGCGCTCCTAGATTTATCTTTAAGTCTAAATGCAAGAAGTGGTGAGAATCGTTTCTCTGTGTTTGTATTTCCCGGGAAAAAGAAGGAAGTAGAAAAGTTATTGGATTGGACTCCACGATTGGAATCATTAACGGGAATCTTTGCAAAGTTAACGACTGGTGGAATTACACCAACTGGACCTGCTATTAATGAAGCGATTAGCTATTTTAAGAAAAAACGTTCATTAAGGAGCTTGCTAACAGGTGATGATGAATCATTCTTTGAAGAATCAGTGTAAGGTAAAACCAGGTACTATTATTGAAGGAAAATGGTATAAAAAACGATATACCATCATAAAAGAATTAGGATTTGGGGCAAATGGGATTGTCTATCTTGCAAAGTACAATCATGTTCAGGTTGCTTTAAAAATGAGCGATAATGGGATGTCAATTACATCTGAAGTGAACGTGCTCAAATCCTTTGCAAAGGTCCAAGGATCAGCCCTTGGGCCTTCTTTGATTGATGTAGATGATTGGCAGTCTACAAATGGGCAAATTTCATTTTATGTTATGGAATATATTGAAGGACCTGATTTTTTAAGCTTTATGAGCCAAAAAGGAAACTCATGGCTTCCTGTACTTGTCCTCCAATTACTTGCTGATTTAGAGAAGCTCCATCAGAATGGGTGGATTTTTGGTGACCTAAAACCAGAGAATCTCATCGTAACAGGGCCGCCGTCGCGTATTCGTTGTATCGATGTTGGTGGGACGACATTAAAAGGAAGAGCCATTAAGGAGTTTACCGAGTTTTATGATAGGGGCTATTGGGGTCTTGGTTCTCGAAAAGCAGACCCTGGTTATGACTTATTTGCGGTTGCGATGATTATGATCAATGCTGTTTACCCTAATCGTTTTAATAAAAAAGAAGGTGGGATCCTTCAGTTACGAACTCAAATTAGACAAAGTAGAACTTTGGCGAAATTTGAACCGGTAATCTTACATGCTTTACAGGGTGACTATCAAAGTGCGAATGAGATGAGAATGGATTTACTACAAGTGATGGACAAACCTTTAACCGATACGAAACCTGTATCGTCTAAACAGATCAGTCCAAAATAAGCCACGACATTATGCTTCCAAGCAGAGTCAGATGAATAGTCGTCAGGTGAAGCAAAGACAGCATAAGAAAAAGAAGAGTAGGTCACTGGAGACGGTCATTATTCTTATCGTTGTCTTTGTTTTTTATGCCTTCTATATATTTGGTGAATTAATTTAGTTTACGTTATCGGTTTGATAAGTTTTTTGTGTTGATTGTTTGAGAATGGTATTCTTATAATGGAGAGAAAAAAGTGACAAATACAAACAGTTGACTATATAAGGAAGAAGAACATGAAGGAAAAAATGGAAATGAAGGTGGACCGTTTTTTAAAACAGAAAGGGTTTGCCTTTGAAGCAAAAAAAATCTTAATAGGAGTTTCTGGCGGAGCCGATTCCTTGGCTCTTTTAAACTATCTATTGAATAAACAACAGGAACAAAACTTTTCACTTGTCGTTGGACATGTTGATCATATGTTTAGAGGGCATGAGTCTGTTGAGGATGCTAAATTTGTAGAATATTACTGTGAAACGAGAAAGATTCCTTTTAAAATGAAAACGAATTAATGTTCCCCAATATATGGAGATAACAGGGAAAAGTCCTGAGGTTGCAGCTAGAGAATGCCGATATCAATTTTTTGCCGAAGTTATGCGGGAGTATGATCTCTCCCACTTAGCACTAGCGCATCACGGTGATGACCAAATCGAAACCATTTTAATGAGATTAACAAGAGGTAGTTCTGGAAATGCAAGAGCAGGGATCCCCTTCACAAGAACTTTTGAAAATGGCCTTATTATTAGACCGTTTCTATGTCTCAATCGAAATGAAATTGAACAATATTGCATGGAGCATGAGCTACATCCTCGTCATGATTCAAGTAATGATAGCGACGACTACCTCCGTAATCGGTTCCGTAAATATGTTGTACCATTTTTAAAACAGGAAAATGCTAATGTTCATGAGCATTTTATGCGTTTTAGTGAAGAATTGCAGCTAGACGAGGAGTACCTTCAAGAATTAACAAAGGAAAAAATGAATACAGTATTGAAGGAAAAGAAACGTGAAAAAGTAACGATTGATATAGATGCCTTTCGGGCGATACCATTACCTTTACAAAGAAGAGGGATTCAACTAATATTAAGTTATCTTTATTGTGAAAGACCTGCATCATTATCTGCCATACATATTGACGCCTTTTTTTCTTTAATTGATCGTTGTAATCCTTCAGGAAAACTCGATTTTCCTGAAGGATTACAAGTTATTCGCTCCTACCGATTGTGTCATTTACTTTTTCCTAAAGGGGATCATAAAGGATTTCGCTTTTCTTTAGCGGAGCCAGGTGAGTGTAGCCTTTCAAATGGTGATAGCATAACCATTCAAAGGATTGAAACCCCAGTAGAGACAAATAGGAATTCAATTCTTTTTAATGGTAAGGATATTGAATTTCCAATTATTATTAGGACAAAGGAACAAGGAGATCGAATGAGTCTAAAAGGGATGAAAGGAACGAAAAAGTTAAAGAGTATTTTTATTGATCATAAAGTTCCAATCGATCGTAGAGAAACTTGGCCAGTTGTGACGGATGGTAAAAATCGTATCCTATGGCTTCCAGGATTAAAAAAGTGTTATGATGCAGACACTTTAGATAAAGGTGAAGGATATATACTGATTACTTATCATTCTAAATGAACGTAATGTAGCTACAATCGTTATTATTTTAACATGTACATAAGAAGGCCATGATCATCTAGGGGGTTTTGCGTAATATGATAAATGATATTGAGAAAGTATTGATATCGGAAGAAGAATTACAAAACAAGGTAGCTCAGTTAGGAGAGCAATTATCACATGATTATAAAGACCGCTTTCCACTTGCGATTGGAATTTTAAAAGGTGCCATGCTATTTATGGGAGATCTTTTGAAAAGAATGGATACTGTTTACCTTGAAATGGACTTTATGGATGTTTCCAGTTATGGTAAATCCACTGTTTCGTCTGGAGAAGTAAAGATTATTAAGGATTTAAATACATCTGTAGAAGGTCGTGATATTCTCATCATTGAAGATATCATCGACAGTGGGTTAACATTAAGTTATTTGGTAGACCTGTTCTATTATCGAAAGGCTAAATCAGTAAAAATTGTTACATTGCTAGATAAACCTACAGGCCGCAAAGCTGATATAAAACCTGATTACGTTGGTTTTGTCGTACCTGACTCATTTGTAGTAGGGTATGGTTTAGATTATGCTGAAAAGTATCGTAATTTACCGTATATTGGTGTGTTAAAACCTAAAATTTATAGTAACATAGAAGAATAATGAATTTTTTGTCATTTTACTCGCTTAAACGCGAATTAACTACATTTAGAAGTGCAAATTCTTGTAAAAATATGATTTTCTATGGTACTATACAATATAGTTTATTGACCGTGGGAGGAGGTAAGGGATGAATCGGATTTTCCGTAATACCATCTTTTATTTATTAATTTTTTTAGTCATCATTGGAGTTGTAAGTTTCTTTAGTGGCGGTAATCAGGCTACAAATAACTTATCCTATGATCAATTTATCGAAAAACTTGAAAATGGTGAAGTATCAAAACTAACCATGCAGCCAGAGCGGGGCGTACTAGAAGTGCGTGGTCAGCTAGAGGGGTACAAAGAGGGCGAGAGCTTTATCGCCTATATTTCGAACACAGATAGTGAAGTGGAACGAATAAATACATTAGCAGGTTCAATTACAGTTGATAAATTACCTGCTGAACAGACAAGTGGCTGGGTGACCTTCTTTACATCCATTATTCCATTTGTAATTATCTTTATTTTATTCTTCTTCTTAATGAACCAGGCCCAAGGCGGCGGTGGTCGAGTAATGAACTTCGGTAAAAGTAAAGCAAAGCTTTATAGCGAGGACAAGAAAAAAGTCCGCTTTAAAGATGTTGCCGGAGCAGACGAAGAAAAGCAGGAACTTGTTGAGGTTGTTGAATTCTTAAAAGATCCTCGCAAATATGTTGAACTTGGTGCAAGAATTCCAAAAGGGGTACTACTAGTAGGACCTCCTGGTACAGGTAAAACCTTATTAGCAAGGGCAACTGCTGGAGAAGCTGGCGTACCATTCTTCTCAATCAGTGGTTCTGACTTTGTTGAAATGTTTGTCGGTGTCGGTGCGTCACGTGTACGTGATTTATTTGAAAATGCTAAGAAAAATGCCCCATGTATCATCTTCATTGATGAAATTGATGCTGTTGGTCGTCAACGTGGAGCTGGACTAGGTGGCGGTCATGATGAACGTGAACAAACGTTAAATCAATTACTTGTTGAGATGGATGGATTTGGAGGCAATGAAGGAATCATTATTCTTGCTGCAACAAACCGTGCTGATGTTTTAGACCCTGCATTATTACGTCCAGGCCGTTTTGACCGTCAAATTACGGTTGACCGTCCAGATGTTATAGGTCGTGAAGCAGTATTAAAAGTACATGCTCGCAATAAGCCATTAGCAGATGAGGTCGATCTGAAGGCAATCGCTCAACGTACACCAGGATTTTCAGGTGCAGATCTTGAAAACTTATTGAATGAAGCTGCACTTGTTGCAGCCCGTTTCGATAAAAAGAAAATCGATATGACAGATATCGATGAAGCAACAGACCGTGTGATTGCAGGACCTGCTAAGAAGAGTCGTGTCATCTCCAAAAAGGAAAGAAATATTGTTGCTTTCCATGAAGCAGGACATACTGTTATTGGTTTAATGTTGGATGATGCTGAGATTGTTGCAAAGGTTACGATTGTTCCTCGTGGACAAGCAGGTGGTTATGCTGTCATGCTTCCAAAAGAAGATCGTTACTTTATGACAAAACCTGAGCTTCTTGATAAAATTACTGGTCTTCTTGGTGGCCGTGTATCTGAGGATATTGTATTTGGTGAAGTAAGTACAGGAGCTCATAATGACTTCCAACGTGCTACAGGTATTGCTCGTAAAATGGTTATGGAGTTTGGTATGAGTGATAAGTTAGGTCCACTTCAATTTGGTAACTCCCAAGGTGGGCAAGTATTCCTAGGTCGTGACTTCCATAACGAGCAAAACTATTCTGATGCCATTGCTTATGAAATTGACCTTGAAGTTCAACGGATCATTAAAGAATGTTACGAAAAAGCACGTAAAATCCTTACGGAGAATCGTGACAAATTAGATGTTATTGCGACTACTTTACTTGAAGTAGAGACATTAGATGCTAAGCAAATTAGACATCTTGCAGATCATGGAACGCTACCAGATCGCAGCAATGGTACGAAAACCATTGATGCCTCTACTGAAGATATCAAGGTGAACATTTCTAAGAAAGATGAAGATGCTCAAGAGGATAATAAATTGACATCCCAACCTAAAGAGGAAACAGAAGAAAATAAGAATGATCAAATATAATCAAAAAGGGTGCTCTGATTCAGAGCACCCTTTTTCAATCTTTTCTCCGAACATGTATAGGTTTTTCTATTATACATTCTAATAATCAATATGATATGATGTTTGCAGTATTTGAATCAAACTAGAGAATGTGGTGAATTAGGATGATATTTGTATTTGACGTTGGAAATACTAACACAGTATTGGGTGTATATGAAGAGGATGAATTAAAGTACCACTGGAGGATTGAAACCAATCGTGGTAAGACGGCAGATGAGTATGCCATGACCATTAAGGCTTTATTTGAACATGAAAACTTACCATTTTCTTCAATAAATGGGATTATTATTTCATCGGTAGTTCCCCCCATCATGACGGCCTTAGAAAGTATGTGTGAAAAGTACTTTCATACTACTCCATTTATTGTTGGACCAGGAGTCAAAACAGGTCTAAATATCAAATATGATAACCCGAGAGAAGTGGGTGCAGACCGTATTGTAAATGCCGTTGCTGGCATAAATGAATATGGGAGTCCACTCATTATCGTTGATTTTGGTACGGCTACAACTTACTGCTATATCGATGAAGGCAAACATTATATGGGTGGAGCGATTGCACCGGGTATTGGTATTTCAACGGAAGCCTTATATAATCGAGCATCGAAACTTCCAAGAATCGAAATTGCCAGACCTGATGGTGGTGTGATTGGTAAAAATACAGTTTCAGCTATGCAATCAGGGATCCTCTATGGTTATGTTGGACAAGTAGAAGGAATTGTTAAGCGCATGAAGACTGACAGTAAAGTACCTCCTATTGTCATTGCAACCGGAGGCTTAGCGAGTCTTATCGCCAAGGAAACAGACGTGATTGACGTAGTAGACCCTTATTTAACTTTAAAAGGACTGCAACTCATTTATAAAAGAAATATAGAAATCGTAAAGAATAAATAAGTTATGAACGCGATATAAATAAAAACGAACAATGAGAGCAATTGGGCTTTTTTGTTGTAGGAAGGTGAGTTTAGTTGGAGGATTATTTAGTAAAAGCAATTGCCTTTAATGGACAGGTACGTGCATATGCAGTTTGTAGTACTGAAACAGTAGGAGAAGCACAGCGCCGACATTATACTTGGCCAACAGCCTCTGCTGCTTTAGGGAGGGCGATGACTGCTACCGTTATGATGGGAGCTATGTTAACTGATGATAACAAATTAACGGTAAAAATTGAAGGTGGAGGCCCAATCGGTCATATTTTGGTTGACAGTAATGCTAAAGGAGAAGTAAGAGGGTATGTAGCCAATCCTCAAACACATTTTGATTTAAATGAGCATGGAAAATTAGATGTGAGAAGAGCAGTCGGAACGGAAGGGACATTAACGGTTGTAAAGGATATTGGTTTACGTGATTTCTTTACAGGTCAAGTTCCGATTGTCTCAGGTGAATTAGGTGAAGATTTTACGTACTATTTTACAACTTCTGAACAAACACCATCAGCAGTTGGTGTTGGTGTCCTTGTGAATCCAGATAATTCAATTCTTGCTGCAGGTGGCTTTATCATTCAATTAATGCCTGGTACAGAGGATGAGACAATCACAGAAATTGAAAAACGGTTAAGTGAAATACCACCGATTTCAAAGCAAATTGAAAAGGGTTTAACACCAGAGGATTTGCTAATTGAGATTTTAGGTAAAGAGAATACTAAGTTTTTGGAAAAAATGCCAGTCTCCTTTACTTGTACCTGTTCCAAAGATCGATTTGGCAATGCGATTATAGGACTTGGCCAAAAGGAAATTCAAGAAATGATTGATGAGGATGGTAAAGCAGAGGCGCATTGTCATTTCTGTAATCAAAAGTATCACTATTCAAAAGAAGAACTAGAGGTTTATCTAAAGGAATCAAAGTAATTTGATAAAGTATAGGAAAAAAGTGGGTTTCCTCATCTATAAAATGATTGACAACTATGAAAAAAACTGCTAAATTTAAATAAAACCAATACAAATACTCGGAATAAGAAAGGGTGCTTGAGAAAATGGCTAAAATAGTAAATTCTATTACAGAATTAATCGGGGAAACTCCAGTAGTTAAGTTAAATCATATTGTTGATGCAGATAGTGCAGATGTTTATTTAAAATTAGAATATATGAACCCAGGAAGCAGTGTAAAAGACCGTATTGCTTTAGCGATGATTGAAGCGGCTGAACAAAGCGGTCAATTAAAAGCAGGAGATACCATTATTGAACCTACTAGTGGAAATACTGGTATTGGTTTAGCTTGGGTAGCTGCGGCAAAAGGATATAAAGCAATCTTAGTTATGCCTGATACAATGAGTTTAGAACGTCGTAGTCTTTTACGTGCATACGGAGCTCAACTTATTTTAACTCCTGGAGCAGAAGGAATGAAAGGGGCTATTGGTAAAGCGAATGAACTAGCTGAGCAACATGGGTATTTCTTACCGCAACAATTTGAAAACCCTGCAAACCCTGAAATTCATCGTAGTACAACAGGTAAAGAATTAGTAGAACAATTTCCAGATGGTCTAGATGCATTTATCTCAGGTGTTGGTACAGGTGGAACGGTAACAGGTGCTGGTGAAGTTCTTAAAGAGAAATTCCCTGAAATCAAAGTTTATGCAGTAGAACCAACAGATTCACCAGTTCTTTCTGGAGGAAAACCAGGCGGACATAAAATTCAAGGAATTGGTGCAGGATTTGTCCCTAAAGTAATCAATACAGAAATTTATAATGACGTTATTAAAGTAAGCAATGAAGATGCTTTTGAAACATCACGTCGTGTTGGTCAAGAAGAAGGAATTTTAGGTGGGATTTCTGCAGGTGCTGCAGTACATGCTGCATTACAAGTAGCGAAACAACTAGGTAAAGGAAAGAAAGTTGTTGCAATCATCCCTGATAACGGTGAACGTTACTTAAGTACTGCTTTATTCCAATTTGAAGATTAATTATTTGCACGGTTTAAAGAGACTCTCTATTATGATAGAGGGTCTCTTTTTTTATGAGTGTCGGAGGGATTAGTCCATTTTCTTTTTAATTTTATTTGTATTATAGTAAGAAAAAAGAAATACATAATTTAAAACAAAAATTTGAGGTGCTTTATGTCAAAAAATATCATTCATTGTGGTTCATACACTTTGGACTATGGGAAAAAATCATTAATCATGGGTATTTTGAATGTAACTCCTGATTCCTTCTCGGATGGTGGGAAGTTTAATAAAATCGATCAAGCAATAAAACATGCAACGGAAATGGTTGAAAATGGTGCCGATATCATTGATATAGGTGGAGAGTCCACTCGTCCGGGATATACCCCTATATCTGTTGATGAAGAGCTAAGTCGTGTGATTCCAGTTATTGAGGCGATTGCAAAGGAAGTTCCGGTTCCTCTCTCAATTGATACATTTAAAGCTGATACCGCCAAAGAATCTATTAAGGCAGGAGCCCATATCATCAATGATATATGGGGTGCAAAGGCTGACCCTAATATGGGAAATGTAGCAGCAGAGCTAGGAGTTCCAATTATTCTCCAACATAATCGTGATAATCAAAATTACCAATCTTTTTTCCGAGACTGTTTGAATGATATTTTTGAGAGTATTGCGATTGTGAAAAAGGCAGGAGTCCAAGATGATCAAATCATCTTAGATCCAGGCATTGGCTTTGCGAAGGACGCCTTTGATATTGAAATGATGAGAAATTTAGATAAGTTTGTTGGACTTGGCTATCCTGTTCTATTAGGGCCATCACGCAAAAGAATGATTGCTAATGTTCTAGGCCTTCCTGTAAATGAGCGTGTAGAGGGAACTGGAGCAACCGTTTGTTATGGAATTCAAAAGGGATGTCAAATCTTCCGAGTACATGATGTAAAGGAAATAAGCAGAATGGCTAAAATGATGGATGCCTTAATGGGAAAGGGAGATCAAGTTGGATAAAATATATGTCAATGGAATGGAATTCTATGGATACCATGGCGTGCTCCCAGAGGAGACGGTACTCGGGCAACGCTTTTTGGTCGATGTAGTTGCTGAAATAGATTTGAAAGAAGCTGGAATAACAGATAATTTAGAGGAATCGATTAGTTATGTGGATCTTTATCAAGTATGTCAAGAAATTGTTGAAGGAGAACCATTTAAGTTAATTGAGGCAGTTGCAGAAAAAATAGCCATGGTCATTTTAGAGCAATTTGCAAAGGTTGAACAAGTTTCTGTAAAAGTAGTGAAGCCAAATCCCCCCATTAAAGGACATTATCATTCTGTTGCGGTAGAAATCATAAGGAGTCGGAATTAATATGAATACTGCCTATCTTTCACTTGGGTCAAATTTGGGGGATCGTTCTAACCTTTTAAAAACAGCCTTAGAAACTTTAGTTTCCGCTTATCCTATAGAGCTAGTAAATGTTTCCTCTATTTATGAGACAGATCCGGTAGGTTATACAGACCAGGACTTGTTTTTAAACATGGTAGCCCAAATCCATACTGAGTTATCGCCAATTGAACTTTTAGATGCATGCTCTGAAACGGAGACAAAATTAGGTAGAAAAAGGGAGATTCATTGGGGTCCAAGGACAATAGACCTTGACATTTTATTGTTCAACGAAGAAAATATGATAACTGAGAGACTTGTCATCCCCCATCCCCGTATGTTCGAAAGATCGTTTGTTATCATACCATTATTGGAGATAAGTCCTAAAATAAAACTACCATCAACGAATCAATCACTAAAAGAAGTTTTGGATGAGTTACCTGATAAAGAAGGAGTTCGGATATGGAAAGGGAAAAATGGGGAAGACGTATTCGCGCTTTTCGAAAGCTAAAGGGGTTCACGCAAGAGAGATTTGCGAAGAAGTTAGGTATTTCTGTATCCGTTTTAGGTGAAATTGAAAGAGGTAATAAAATGCCTAAGTTAGAAATACTCGAAAAAATGTCAGCATTACTGCAAATTAGCATAGATGAATTAAAACCAATAGATGACATGTAATACGTACGAATAAAGGGAGGATTAGTTTTAATGCTAAAAATAGGCGATATCGAGATGAAAAATCCGGTAGTACTAGCTCCAATGGCTGGAGTTTGTAATGCTGCCTTTCGCTTAACGGTTAAAGAGTTTGGCGCAGGATTAGTGTGTGCCGAGATGGTAAGTGATAAGGGGATTGTTTATAAAAATGAAAAAACGTTAAATATGTTGTATATCGATGAACGTGAAAAACCATTGAGCTTACAAATATTTGGCGGTGAAAAGGAATCATTAGTAGAAGCGGCTAAATTTGTGGATAAAAATACAAACGCAGATATCATTGATATTAATATGGGATGTCCAGTGCCGAAAATTACAAAAGTGGATGCTGGAGCCAAATGGCTCTTAGACCCTAATAAAATTTATGAAATGGTATCGGCTGTTGTTGATGCGGTAGATAAACCAGTAACCGTTAAAATGAGAATGGGTTGGGATGAAAACCATGTATATGCTGTTCAAAATGCCCAAGCAGTAGAACGTGCAGGTGGGAAAGCGGTGGCCCTCCATGGTCGAACACGCGTACAGATGTATGAAGGAACATCAAATTGGGATATTATTCGTGAAGTAAAGCAATCTGTAAATATTCCAATTATTGGTAATGGAGATGTTCATACACCACAAGATGCGAAAAGAATGCTTGAGGAAACTGGATGTGACGGGGTTATGATCGGTCGTGCAGCATTAGGGAATCCTTGGATGATTTATCGTACAGTTAAATACTTGGAAACGGGCGAATTAATGAATGAGCCATCAGCGCGTGAAAAAATAGATGTATGTATGCTTCATCTAGATCGATTAATCGATTTAAAAAATGAAAACATTGCCGTTAGAGAGATGCGCAAGCATGCAGCATGGTATTTAAAAGGAATCCCTGGAAATGGCTCTGTAAGAAATGCAGTAAATGAATGTAATACAAGAGAAGAACTTGCTGAGTTATTATATGGATTAGTTGAAAATGTAGAAGAAGTAAACAACGTGACACAAGTTGGATAATGAATGTATGTAAACTGCCAGAACTAATTTGGCAGTTTTTTTGATCTAAATAAGCTCTTTTTTAAACTAAAAGTACTTTATTAGTCAAATTTTTAGATAAAAACTTTTACGATTGCAATACTTTGTGTAAAATGATAAGGTATGCAAATTGAAACGATTTATTATATAGCTTACATATAAATGAATTATTAATAGGAGATGAACAAAAATGAGTCATGAAGAAATAAATGACCAATTACAAGTACGGAGGGAAAAATTAAGTGAACTTCGTGAAAAGGGTCTGGATCCTTTCGGAAAACGATTTGAACGTTCTCACCTTGCAGCAGAGATACTAGAAAAATATAGTGAACTTGAAAAAGAAGAATTAGATACTCAAAATATCTCTGTTACCATTGCTGGTCGTGTCATGACGAAACGTGGTAAAGGAAAAGCAGGGTTTGCCCATATTCAAGATTTAAGTGGACAAATTCAAATTTATGTTCGACAAGATGCAGTGGGAGAAGAACAGTATGAGATATTTAATCTTATTGATCTGGGAGATATTGTCGGCATAAAAGGGCAAGTTTTTAAAACAAAGGTTGGCGAACTTTCTATTAAAGCATCAAGTTTTGAGATTTTATCTAAATCACTACGTCCTTTACCGGATAAATTCCATGGATTAAAGGATGTTGAACAAAGATATCGTCAGCGCTATTTGGATTTAATTATGAGTGAAGAAAGTAAACAGACTTTTATTACAAGGAGTCAAATTATCCGTTCTATTCGCAATTACCTTGATCATAACGGCTATTTAGAAGTTGAAACGCCAATGATGCATGCTATTGCTGGTGGAGCAGCAGCTCGTCCATTTGTAACACATCATAATACGCTTGATATGACATTATATATGCGTATTGCTATCGAGCTTCACTTAAAACGTTTGATTGTTGGTGGCCTTGAAAAGGTTTATGAAATCGGACGTGTATTCCGTAATGAAGGGGTGTCAACAAGACATAACCCAGAGTTTACAATGATTGAACTTTATGAAGCCTATGCTGATTATCAAGATATTATGGAACTAACTGAAAACTTAGTTGCTCACGTAGCTCAAGAGGTCTTAGGTACGACTACAGTTCAATATGGTGAATATGAGATAGATTTGAAACCTCAATGGAAACGACTTCACATGGTTGATGCCATTAAAGAATATACAGGTGTAGATTTCTGGAATGTAACAAGTACCGAAGAAGCAAAACAGCTAGCAAAGGAAAATGGAATAGCATACAAAGAAACAATGGAATATGGTCATATCGTTAATGAATTCTTTGAACAGAAAGTAGAAGAAAAGTTAATTCAACCTACATTTATCTTTGGACATCCAGTTGAAATATCTCCTCTAGCGAAGAAAAATCCAGATGATCCTCGTTTTACGGATCGTTTTGAGTTATTTATTGTTGCTCGTGAACATGCGAATGCATTCACAGAATTAAATGATCCAATTGATCAACGTGAACGTTTTGAAGCACAGTTAGTAGAGCGCGAGCAAGGAAATGATGAGGCACATGAAATGGACGAGGATTTTGTTGAAGCATTAGAGTACGGTATGCCTCCAACAGGTGGACTGGGAATCGGAATTGATCGTTTAGTGATGCTTCTTACAAATTCAGCATCTATCCGTGATGTATTGCTATTTCCGCAAATGCGTCACAAGTAAACTTTATAAACCTTTTCTCTGTGAATCTCCTAATAAGGGGTTCACAAGAGAAAAGGTTTTTATATGAATAAATACTTACTAACAAGGAAAGTCTAATGATAATATAATAACAAAAAAAGTTCTTGCGTTAAAATAATTAAAGTGGTATATTATAAAACGTTGCTGTTGAAAGAGCATCTTGTATTGTAAAGTAAATATTAAAAAGTTGTTGACTTTTAATATTGAATTTGTTAATATAATTAAGTCGCCAAGAGGTGACGAAGTAAAATTGCTCTTTGAAAACTAAACAAACAAAAACGTCAACGTTAATTCAAGTTACTATATGTAACAAAACTAGTTGCTTAATTGCAACAAACTTTTATGAGCTATTCAAACACTTTATTGGAGAGTTTGATCCTGGCTCAGGACGAACGCTGGCGGCGTGCCTAATACATGCAAGTCGAGCGAATCTTTGGGAGCTTGCTCCCAAAGGTTAGCGGCGGACGGGTGAGTAACACGTGGGCAACCTGCCTATAAGACTGGGATAACTTCGGGAAACCGGAGCTAATACCGGATAATTCTTTTCTACACATGTAGAAAAGCTAAAAGACGGTTTACGCTGTCACTTATAGATGGGCCCGCGGCGCATTAGCTAGTTGGTGAGGTAACGGCTCACCAAGGCCACGATGCGTAGCCGACCTGAGAGGGTGATCGGCCACACTGGGACTGAGACACGGCCCAGACTCCTACGGGAGGCAGCAGTAGGGAATCTTCCGCAATGGACGAAAGTCTGACGGAGCAACGCCGCGTGAGTGATGAAGGTTTTCGGATCGTAAAACTCTGTTGTTAGGGAAGAACAAGTACGAGAGTAACTGCTCGTACCTTGACGGTACCTAACCAGAAAGCCACGGCTAACTACGTGCCAGCAGCCGCGGTAATACGTAGGTGGCAAGCGTTGTCCGGAATTATTGGGCGTAAAGCGCGCGCAGGCGGTCCTTTAAGTCTGATGTGAAAGCCCACGGCTCAACCGTGGAGGGTCATTGGAAACTGGGGGACTTGAGTGCAGGAGAGAAGAGTGGAATTCCACGTGTAGCGGTGAAATGCGTAGAGATGTGGAGGAACACCAGTGGCGAAGGCGACTCTTTGGTCTGTAACTGACGCTGAGGCGCGAAAGCGTGGGGAGCAAACAGGATTAGATACCCTGGTAGTCCACGCCGTAAACGATGAGTGCTAAGTGTTAGAGGGTTTCCGCCCTTTAGTGCTGCAGTAAACGCATTAAGCACTCCGCCTGGGGAGTACGGCCGCAAGGCTGAAACTCAAAGGAATTGACGGGGACCCGCACAAGCGGTGGAGCATGTGGTTTAATTCGAAGCAACGCGAAGAACCTTACCAGGTCTTGACATCCTCTGACAATCCTAGAGATAGGACGTTCCCCTTCGGGGGACAGAGTGACAGGTGGTGCATGGTTGTCGTCAGCTCGTGTCGTGAGATGTTGGGTTAAGTCCCGCAACGAGCGCAACCCTTGTCCTTAGTTGCCAGCATTTAGTTGGGCACTCTAAGGAGACTGCCGGTGACAAACCGGAGGAAGGTGGGGATGACGTCAAATCATCATGCCCCTTATGACCTGGGCTACACACGTGCTACAATGGATGGTACAAAGGGCTGCGAGACCGCGAGGTTTAGCCAATCCCATAAAACCATTCTCAGTTCGGATTGTAGGCTGCAACTCGCCTACATGAAGCCGGAATCGCTAGTAATCGTGGATCAGCATGCCACGGTGAATACGTTCCCGGGTCTTGTACACACCGCCCGTCACACCACGAGAGTTTGTAACACCCGAAGTCGGTGGGGTAACCGCAAGGAGCCAGCCGCCTAAGGTGGGACAGATGATTGGGGTGAAGTCGTAACAAGGTAGCCGTATCGGAAGGTGCGGCTGGATCACCTCCTTTCTAAGGATATTAACGGAACATCTCTTCGGAGATGACATTAACTTGACGCTTTTTGTTTGTTTAGTTTTGAGGGAGTAATTCCTCAGAAAGTATTGTTCTTTGAAAACTGGATAATGTAATGAAGAAACCAAGAAATAACCAAGTAAACACCATATTTACTTTTTAACTGGTTAAGTTAGAAAGGGCGCACGGTGAATGCCTTGGCACTAGGAGCCGATGAAGGACGGGACTAACACCGATATGCTTTGGGGAGCTGTAAGTAAGCTTTGATCCAGAGATTTCCGAATGGGGAAACCCTCTATCTTTAATAGGATAGAATCTTTACCTGAATACATAGGGTATTGAAGGCAGACCCGGGGAACTGAAACATCTAAGTACCCGGAGGAAGAGAAAGCAATTGCGATTCCCTGAGTAGCGGCGAGCGAAACGGGATTAGCCCAAACCAAGAGGCTTGCCTCTTGGGGTTGTAGGACACTCTACATGGAGTTACAAAGGAACGGGGTAGATGAACAGGTCTGGAAAGGCCGGTCAAAGAAGGTAAAAACCCTGTAGTCGAAACTTCGTTCCCTCCTGAGTGGATCCTGAGTACGGCGGGACACGAGAAATCCCGTCGGAAGCTGGGAGGACCATCTCCCAAGGCTAAATACTCCCTAGTGACCGATAGTGAACCAGTACCGTGAGGGAAAGGTGAAAAGCACCCCGGAAGGGGAGTGAAATAGTTCCTGAAACCGTGTGCCTACAAGTAGTCAAAGCCCTTTAACGGGTAATGGCGTGCCTTTTGTAGAATGAACCGGCGAGTTACGATTACATGCAAGGTTAAGCTGATAAGGCGGAGCCGCAGCGAAAGCGAGTCTGAATAGGGCGATTTTAGTATGTGGTCGTAGACCCGAAACCAGGTGATCTACCCATGTCCAGGTTGAAGTCCAGGTAACACTGGATGGAGGACCGAACCCACGTACGTTGAAAAGTGCGGGGATGAGGTGTGGGTAGCGGAGAAATTCCAATCGAACTTGGAGATAGCTGGTTCTCTCCGAAATAGCTTTAGGGCTAGCCTCATGCGTAAGAATCTTGGAGGTAGAGCACTGTTTGGACTAGGGGCCCCCATCGGGTTACCGAATTCAGACAAACTCCGAATGCCAAAGATTTATCCATGGGAGTCAGACTGCGAGTGATAAGATCCGTAGTCAAGAGGGAAACAGCCCAGACCACCAGCTAAGGTCCCAAAGTATACGTTAAGTGGAAAAGGATGTGGAGTTGCTTAGACAACCAGGATGTTGGCTTAGAAGCAGCCACCATTTAAAGAGTGCGTAATAGCTCACTGGTCGAGTGACTCTGCGCCGAAAATGTACCGGGGCTAAACGTATCACCGAAGCTGTGGATGGACACCTTATGGTGTCCGTGGTAGGAGAGCGTTCTAAGGGCGTTGAAGCAAGATCGTAAGGACTTGTGGAGCGCTTAGAAGTGAGAATGCCGGTATGAGTAGCGAAAGATGAGTGAGAATCTCATCCACCGAATGACTAAGGTTTCCTGAGGAAGGCTCGTCCGCTCAGGGTTAGTCGGGACCTAAGCCGAGGCTGAAAAGCGTAGGCGATGGATAACAGGTTGATATTCCTGTACCACCAAACTTCCGTTTGAGTGATGGGGGGACGCAGGAGGATAGGGTAAGCGCGCTGTTGGATTTGCGCGTCCAAGCAGTTAGGCAGCAGGTGAGGAAAATCCCATCTGCGTGTAAGCTGAGCTGTGATGGCGAGGGAATTATAGTACCGAAGTTCCTGATTCCACACTGCCAAGAAAAGCCTCTAGCGAGGAAGTGGGTGCCCGTACCGCAAACCGACACAGGTAGTCGAGGAGAGAATCCTAAGGTGTGCGAGAGAACTCTCGTTAAGGAACTCGGCAAAATGACCCCGTAACTTCGGGAGAAGGGGTGCTCTTTTAGGGTGTTAAAGCCCTGAAGAGCCGCAGTGAATAGGCCCAGGCGACTGTTTAGCAAAAACACAGGTCTCTGCGAAGCCGCAAGGCGAAGTATAGGGGCTGACGCCTGCCCGGTGCTGGAAGGTTAAGAGGAGAGGTTAGCGCAAGCGAAGCTTTGAATTGAAGCCCCAGTAAACGGCGGCCGTAACTATAACGGTCCTAAGGTAGCGAAATTCCTTGTCGGGTAAGTTCCGACCCGCACGAAAGGCGTAACGATCTGGGCACTGTCTCAACGAGAGACTCGGTGAAATTATAGTACCTGTGAAGATGCAGGTTACCCGCGACAGGACGGAAAGACCCCGTGGAGCTTTACTGTAGCCTGATATTGAATTTTGGTACAGCTTGTACAGGATAGGTAGGAGCCTTGGAAGCCGGAGCGCTAGCTTCGGTGGAGGCATCGGTGGGATACTACCCTGGCTGTATTGACATTCTAACCCGCACCCGTGATCCGGGTGGGAGACAGTGTCAGGTGGGCAGTTTGACTGGGGCGGTCGCCTCCTAAAGAGTAACGGAGGCGCCCAAAGGTTCCCTCAGAATGGTTGGAAATCATTCGTAGAGTGTAAAGGCACAAGGGAGCTTGACTGCGAGACCTACAAGTCGAGCAGGGACGAAAGTCGGGCTTAGTGATCCGGTGGTTCCGCATGGAAGGGCCATCGCTCAACGGATAAAAGCTACCCCGGGGATAACAGGCTTATCTCCCCCAAGAGTCCACATCGACGGGGAGGTTTGGCACCTCGATGTCGGCTCATCGCATCCTGGGGCTGTAGTCGGTCCCAAGGGTTGGGCTGTTCGCCCATTAAAGCGGTACGCGAGCTGGGTTCAGAACGTCGTGAGACAGTTCGGTCCCTATCCGTCGTGGGCGCAGGAAATTTGAGAGGAGCTGTCCTTAGTACGAGAGGACCGGGATGGACGCACCGCTGGTGTACCAGTTGTTCTGCCAAGAGCATCGCTGGGTAGCTATGTGCGGAAGGGATAAGTGCTGAAAGCATCTAAGCATGAAGCCCCCCTCGAGATGAGATTTCCCATAGCGTTAAGCTAGTAAGACCCCTGAAAGATGATCAGGTTGATAGGTTTGGGGTGGAAGCGTGGTGACACGTGGAGCTGACAAATACTAATCGGTCGAGGACTTAACCATATGTAATAAACGTATCTATACGTATTATTTCTTCTTCAACATTATCTAGTTTTGAGGGAACAACTCTCAAATTAAATAGTTTGGTGACGATAGCGAGAAGGTCACACCCGTTCCCATACCGAACACGGAAGTTAAGCTTCTCAGCGCCGATGGTAGTTGGGACTTTGTCCCTGTGAGAGTAGGACGTTGCCAAGCTTTTATATATTGGAGGATTAGCTCAGCTGGGAGAGCATCTGCCTTACAAGCAGAGGGTCGGCGGTTCGAGCCCGTCATCCTCCACCATAATTGGTCAAAGACAAATTTAATGCCGGCCTAGCTCAATTGGTAGAGCAACTGACTTGTAATCAGTAGGTTGGGGGTTCAAGTCCTCTGGCCGGCA
>CAVPUE010000009.1:192500-252079 GCA_963708895.1 uncultured Bacillaceae bacterium
AGTGTAAAGGCACAAGGGAGCTTGACTGCGAGACCTACAAGTCGAGCAGGGACGAAAGTCGGGCTTAGTGATCCGGTGGTTCCGCATGGAAGGGCCATCGCTCAACGGATAAAAGCTACCCCGGGGATAACAGGCTTATCTCCCCCAAGAGTCCACATCGACGGGGAGGTTTGGCACCTCGATGTCGGCTCATCGCATCCTGGGGCTGTAGTCGGTCCCAAGGGTTGGGCTGTTCGCCCATTAAAGCGGTACGCGAGCTGGGTTCAGAACGTCGTGAGACAGTTCGGTCCCTATCCGTCGTGGGCGCAGGAAATTTGAGAGGAGCTGTCCTTAGTACGAGAGGACCGGGATGGACGCACCGCTGGTGTACCAGTTGTTCTGCCAAGAGCATCGCTGGGTAGCTATGTGCGGAAGGGATAAGTGCTGAAAGCATCTAAGCATGAAGCCCCCCTCGAGATGAGATTTCCCATAGCGTTAAGCTAGTAAGACCCCTGAAAGATGATCAGGTTGATAGGTTTGGGGTGGAAGCGTGGTGACACGTGGAGCTGACAAATACTAATCGGTCGAGGACTTAACCATATGTAATAGAACGATAATCGTTTATACGTATTATTTCTTCTTCAACATTATCCAGTTTTGAGAGAACAACTCTCAAATTAAATAGTTTGGTGACGATAGCGAGAAGGTCACACCCGTTCCCATACCGAACACGGAAGTTAAGCTTCTCAGCGCCGATGGTAGTTGGGACTTTTCCCTGTGAGAGTAGGACGTCGCCAAGCAACTAAGAGTATCCATAATGGGTACTCTTTTTTATTTTGCCATTTTTTTATTATAGGCCCTTCTGAATGAATATAAAGTGATGTTATTATTCCTAAACGGGTTTGAGAAACTAAAAAAATGGCAAAATTAGTAGAGTCTGATTATTTGCATGTGATGAGGTGAATCATGTATAATTAAAGTCAAATATAGTCAAAGTCAGAGGGGAGGAAGCTTGGTGAGAAACATCTCAGATATTATTGAAAACTACTTAAAACAAGTCCTTGAGATGAGTGAAAAAAAGGTAGTAGAAATCAAACGTAATGAAATTGCTGATAAATTCCAATGCGTTCCTTCACAGATAAACTATGTGATTAATACCCGTTTTACAATAGAAAAAGGATACGTAGTTGAAAGTAAACGTGGGGGCGGTGGATATATCCGTATTATGAAGGTATATTCCTATGACCATGCACATTTAATTGATCAAATCATAACGATTATTGGTAATAAGGTTACGCAAAGTAATGCAGAAGACGTTATCTTCCGTTTAGTAGATGAAGAAGTTATTTCGAAACGTGAAGCAAGAATCATGTTAAGTGTAATTGACCGTTCTGTTTTGTATATAGAGCTTCCACATCGTGATGAACTCAGAGCAAGAATGCTGAAGGCTATGCTTCAAACATTAAAATATAAGTAATAAGGCTAAAAGAGGTGACTTTATGATATGTCAGGAATGTAATAAACGTCCTGCAACTCTACATTTTACAAAGATTATTAACGGAGAAAAAGAACAGTTTCACTTTTGCGAGCAATGTGCACAAGAAAAAGGTGAATTATATATGTTCAATAATACTTCCGGTTTTTCAATAAATAATTTATTGGCTGGTTTATTTAATATAGATCCTTCTATCCAACAACATCAAGACCCCTTTGAGAAGCAAGAAGTTCTTCAATGTGACCATTGTTCTATGACTTTTAACCAATTTTTAAAAGTAGGTAGATTTGGGTGCTCACATTGTTATACAGCATTTAAAGATGAATTAACCCCAATCTTTAAACGATTACATGGTGGAAATTGGTCACATCATGGGAAAATTCCAAAGCGTATCGGTGGAACTATGCATATTAAGAAGAATATTGAGGATTTGAAGATGCAACTACAGCAGTTGATTGTGGCTGAGGAGTTTGAAAAGGCTGCTCTTGTAAGAGATGAAATTCGCCTACTAGATCAAAAACTAGACAATGCTAGTGGGGGAGGGAATTAACATGTCATTAGATAGATTTCTTAATCAAGCAGTTAGTTCATGGATGAGCGAAGAAGGTCCTGATTCTGATATTGTCTTAAGTTCAAGAATTAGATTGGCAAGAAATATTGACCAGTTTCAATTTTCCTTTCTTAATTCAAGTGAAGAGGCATTAAAAGTGATTGAAACGGTAAAAAGCCGCATTAAGAAAGGCTCATTCGCAAATACAGGAAATATGGATTTGTTAATGATGGATGAATTACAGCCACTTCAAAAAAGAATCTTGGTTGAAAAACACCTCATTAGTCCCCATTTAGCTGAAAATGCAAATCATGGTGCTTGTTTATTATCAGAAAATGAGGAAATAAGTATTATGATCAATGAAGAAGATCATATACGAATTCAATGCCTATATCCTGGGTTACAATTGCTTGAAGCATTAAATACTGCTTTTCAAATAGATGATTGGTTAGAAGAAGAAATTAATTACGCATTTGATGAAAAGGTTGGATATTTAACTAGTTGCCCAACCAATGTTGGAACAGGGCTTCGTGCTTCTGTTATGCTTCATCTACCTGGTCTTGTGATGACTCAACAATTAAATAGAATTATTCCAGCAATTAATCAACTTGGGTTAGTTGTTAGAGGAATTTATGGTGAAGGTAGCGAAGCTTTAGGTAACATCTTTCAAATATCCAATCAGATTACCTTAGGTAAATCAGAGCAGGATATTGTGGAAGATTTAAAAAGCGTAGTAGGTCAAATTGTTTCACAAGAGAGATCGGTTCGTGATACATTAGTAAAAACTTCAAATATTCAACTTGAAGATCGAGTCTATCGTTCTTTTGGTGTTTTAACAAATAGCCGGATTATTGAAACAAAAGAGGCGGCTAAGTGCTTATCAGATGTTAGACTTGGCATTGATATTGGCTATATCAAAGATATTCCTCGTAACATTTTGAATGAATTGATGATATTAACCCAGCCTGGATTTTTACAACAATATGCCGGTGGTCCATTAAGACCGAATGAACGGGATATTCGTCGGGCTTCATTAATTAGAGAAAGACTTAAAATGGAATAATTAGAGTAGGGAGGAAGTGGACATGATGTTTGGACGATTTACAGAAAGAGCACAAAAGGTATTAGCGTTAGCCCAGGAGGAAGCCATTCGCTTAGGTCATAATAATATTGGTACAGAGCACATTTTATTAGGCCTTGTACGTGAAGGTGAAGGAATTGCAGCGAAGGCATTATATGCTTTAGGCCTTAGCTCTGAGAAAATTCAAAAGGAAGTTGAAGATTTAATAGGAAGAGGTCAGGACACACCTGGTTCCATTCATTATACACCACGAGCTAAAAAGGTTACTGAGCTATCAATGGATGAAGCCCGTAAACTAGGCCATTCCTATGTAGGAACAGAACATATTTTATTAGGCTTAATTCGCGAAGGAGAAGGCGTTGCTGCTAGAGTTCTAAATAACCTTGGTGTGAGCTTAAATAAAGCACGACAACAAGTATTACAACTTCTTGGTAGTAATGAATCCGGTGGCCATCAAGGTGGATCTACAGCCAATGCAAATACCCCTACTCTTGATAGTCTTGCCCGTGATCTTACTGTCATTGCCCGTGAAGGAAGCTTAGATCCTGTCATCGGCCGTAGTAAAGAAATTCAACGTGTTATTGAAGTGTTAAGTCGCCGTACAAAAAATAACCCTGTACTAATTGGGGAACCTGGAGTAGGTAAAACAGCGATTGCTGAGGGACTTGCACAACAAATTGTTAATAATGAAGTACCAGAAATATTACGAAATAAACGTGTTATGACATTAGATATGGGAACTGTCGTTGCAGGTACAAAATATCGTGGTGAATTTGAAGATCGTTTGAAAAAGGTAATGGATGAAATCCGCCAAGCAGGAAATATTATTTTATTTATTGATGAACTTCATACATTAATTGGTGCTGGTGGTGCTGAAGGTGCTATTGATGCATCCAATATTTTAAAACCATCTCTTGCTCGTGGTGAACTTCAATGTATTGGTGCCACTACATTAGATGAATATAGAAAATATATTGAAAAGGATGCTGCTTTAGAGAGACGTTTCCAACCAATTACGGTGGATGAACCTACTGCAGAAGAATCCGTCCAAATTCTAAAAGGTTTACGTGATCGCTATGAGGCCCATCATAGAGTGTCTATCACAGATGAAGCCATTGATGCGGCGGTTAAATTGTCTGATCGTTATATTTCAGACCGTTTCCTTCCTGACAAAGCGATTGATTTAATTGATGAGGCTGGTTCAAAGGTACGCCTTCGTTCTTATACAACGCCACCTGATTTAAAAGAATTGGAAGTTAAATTAGAAGAAATTCGTAAGGAAAAAGATGCTGCAGTTCAAAGCCAAGAGTTTGAAAAAGCTGCATCATTAAGAGATTCAGAACAACGTCTTCGCGAACAATTAGAGGAGACAAAGAAAGCATGGAAAGAGAAACAAGGACAAGAAAATAGTGAAGTAACGGTAGAGGATGTAGCTAGTGTTGTAGCTAGTTGGACTGGAATCCCAGTTTCAAAACTTGCCCAAACGGAAACAGATAAACTGTTGAATTTAGAAGATCTTCTTCATAACCGTGTGATTGGTCAAGATGAAGCGGTTGTTGCGATTTCTAAAGCTGTTCGTCGGGCACGTGCCGGATTAAAAGATCCAAAACGTCCGATTGGATCATTTATTTTCTTAGGCCCAACAGGGGTAGGAAAAACTGAATTGGCAAGAGCCTTAGCTGAAGCGATGTTTGGTGACGAAGATGCGATGATTCGTATTGATATGTCAGAGTACATGGAAAAACATTCAACATCTCGTTTAGTTGGTTCACCTCCAGGGTATGTAGGTTATGAA
Source organism: uncultured Bacillaceae bacterium (assembly GCA_963708895.1). GTDB lineage: Bacteria > Bacillota > Bacilli > Bacillales > Cytobacillaceae > Bacillus_BD. Next base: position 197,401 of record CAVPUE010000009.1, read on the forward strand.
GAGGGTGGCCAGCTTACTGAAAAGGTAAGAAGAAAACCATATTCTGTTGTTTTACTAGATGAAATTGAAAAGGCACATCCAGATGTGTTTAATATCCTACTACAAGTATTGGACGATGGAAGATTAACGGATTCAAAAGGAAGAACGGTTGACTTCCGTAACACTGTAGTGATTATGACTTCAAACGTAGGTGCAACAGCACTAAAGCAAAATAAATACGTTGGATTCAATATTAATGATACCCAGCAAGAATATAAAGACATGAAAGGAAAAGTAATGGAGGAATTGAAAAAGGCTTTCCGCCCAGAATTCCTAAATCGTGTTGATGAGACCATTGTTTTCCATGCATTAGAGAAAAAACATTTGAAAGAGATTGTTGTTCTACTGGCTAATCAATTAATCAAGCGATTAAAAGAGCAAGAGATTTCACTCGTACTTACCGAATCTGCTCTAGAGAAAATTTCAGTAGAAGGATACGATCCTGAATATGGAGCTAGACCGCTTCGTAGAGCCATTCAAAAGCATATTGAAGACCGTTTATCAGAAGAACTATTAAAAGGCACTGTTTTGACTGGTCAAAATGTAACAATCGATGTTGTTGATGATGAATTTGTCATCACTTCATCTGCAGTCACACCTGAGTCCCAGTTGCAAAATTAAGCTGTCATTTATAAGGTTTGAAAGTTAAACTGGAATGTCTTAACTTCAAAGGGGTACACTAATCTATCGTGTACTCCTTTTTATTAACTAAAAGACTTGTAATTATGTCATGTTTCGGGTCCTAAAGGAGTATAATATACTTTCAGTAAGACTCTTTTCTCACGTTTTGATCTCTTTTGGAGAAAAAGATGATTGACCTTCGTTTTCACTACAAACTTTACGAAACGACCTTCAACATAAAAACATAAAGAAAGTGATGAAGAAATGGCAAAAAGAAAATCAAAATTTATGTGTCAAGATTGTGGCTATGAATCTCCGAAATGGATGGGAAAATGTCCAGGTTGTGGGGCATGGAATAAAATGGTCGAAGAAGTAGAGAAAGCACCAACTAGAAAAGGTGCTTTTGCACATACTGAAGCAACTGCTGTGGCTGCGAAACCAATGCGTATTACAGATGTTGAGATTGTCAATGAGGCAAGAATTTATACAGATTCAAGGGAGTTGGATCGTGTATTAGGTGGAGGAATTGTAAGAGGATCACTCGTCCTTATTGGAGGAGATCCAGGAATCGGAAAGTCTACCCTATTGTTACAAGTTTCTTCTCAATTGGCTAATAAAAAACACTCGGTACTTTATATTTCCGGAGAGGAATCATTAAGACAAACAAAACTTAGAGCCGAGAGATTAGATGTGACATCTGATCAATTAATGGTGTATGCAGAAACAAACTTAGAAGAAATTAGTTTAACCATTGAATCGACAAAGCCAGAGTTTGTCATTATTGATTCAATACAGACGATTTTTCATCCTGAAGTCACTTCAGCACCAGGAAGTGTTTCTCAAGTTCGTGAATGTACAGCAGAGCTGATGAGGATTGCAAAGACAAAGGGAATAGCGATTTTTATTGTAGGCCATGTAACAAAGGAAGGGTCTATTGCAGGTCCCCGTATATTAGAACATATGGTAGATACCGTCTTATACTTTGAAGGTGAACGACATCATACATATCGTATTCTACGTGCAGTAAAAAATCGTTTTGGCTCCACAAATGAGATGGGGATTTTTGAAATGAGGGAAACAGGATTAGAAGAAGTTGAAAATCCCATCTGAAATGTTCTTGGAGGAACGTTCTCAAGGTGCTGCAGGTTCAACAGTAGTTGCTTCAATGGAGGGAACAAGACCAGTGCTTGTAGAAATACAGGCTTTGATTTCACCGACAAGTTTTGGTAATCCTCGGCGTATGGCTACAGGAATAGACCATAATCGAGTGCCTCTCATCATGGCTGTTTTGGAAAAAAGGGTAGGGATGTTACTCCAAAATCAGGATGCTTATTTAAAAGTGGCGGGTGGGGTCAAATTAGATGAGCCTGCGATTGATTTAGCGATAGCGATAAGTATTGCTTCCAGCTTTCTTGATAAACCAACAAAGGCAACGGATTGTATTATTGGTGAAGTTGGTTTAACGGGTGAAGTCAGAAGGGTTTCAAGAATTGAACAGCGAGTGCAAGAGGCAGAAAAGCTAGGATTTGAACGAATTATCTTACCTGCTAATAACTTAGGTGGTTGGACAGCGCCAAAGGGAATCCAATTAATTGGAGTAGCTTCTGTAAAGGAAGCACTACAAGCTTCATTAGGAGGGTAAAGCATGGACAACAAAAAGTTAGCTGAGCAAACGATGAGTAAGATGTTATCATTTATCGCTCCTGGTACTGAAATTCGAGATGGTATTGAAAATGTTCTTAGGGCAAATACTGGAGGTTTAATTGTATTAGGTTATAATGAAAAGGTAAAGGGGATTGTTGATGGTGGTTTTCAGATCAATTGCCCTTTTTCTCCTAGCTATTTGTATGAACTTTCCAAAATGGATGGGGCGATTATTTTAAATGACAAAGGGAACAAAATCCTTATTGCCAATGCCCAATTGACTCCAGACACCAGTATTCCCTCCCAAGAAACCGGCATGCGCCATCGAACAGCAGAGCGAGTGGCGAAACAAACGGGAAATCTTGTCATCGCTATTTCACAAAGAAGACATGTGATTACCCTCTATTACGGTCAATTACAATATGCACTTAGAGATATTGGTGTTATTTTAACGAAGGCTAACCAAGCTTTACAGACACTTGAAAAGTATAAAGTCGTCTTAGAACAAAGTGTTACCAACTTAAGTCTATTAGAGTTTGAGGAAATCGTTACGTTTAATGATGTTATTCAAGTGGTACAACGATTCAGAATGGTTTTAAGGATTAAGAATGAACTATTAACCTATTTAAATGAGCTCGGTACAGAGGGCAGACTGATTCTTTTACAAATGAATGAACTTCTTACTCATATGGAAAACGAAATGAAATTAGTTTTAAAGGATTATGCATTTATTAGAGCAGTAAATGTAAATGAAGTTTTACAGCATTTACAGGAATTGTCTTATTTGGAGGCAATTGATGATCATATGTTTTTAAAACAACTAGGTTATCAAGGTTATATCCACCTTGATGAAGTAAAATCTCCTCGAGGATATCGAATGTTAAGTAAAATCTCAAGGCTTCCTCCTATTATCGTTGAGAATTTAATTGATCAATTTCAGCAACTTCCAGCGATTTTAAAAGCAACCGTAGAAGAATTAGATGAGGTAGAAGGAATTGGTGAAGTGAGAGCTCGAAAAATAAAAGACGGCTTAAAATTCCTAAAGGACCAACTATTTGCGGAAAGACATATGTGAAATCTAATTCTAGTCACGATTGCTATTAAACAAGTTGAACTCATTCTATTATTTAACGATTAAATATACTAAATATACCCCTATGGCTAAAAAAGGATTAACAGATAAAATTTTGTAAGGTCTTTTAATGTGTTTGTAATGATTGTAAATGACTTTTTTATAGTAAAATATAGATAAAGTAGGTTTCGATTTTTGTAAAATGTTTATACTGAATAAAAAGGAGGTGAAGGAATGTTAAGAAGAATTGTTCAAGCGTGTTTCCTTATCACTGGGGGAACCTTAGGGCTGTTTTTACTCCCTGATTTCTTTAATTTAGTACTATCTAACAACATTCCTCTAATTAATAACCCATATGTATCTGTTATTTTAGGTGCTCTTATTTTTTACCTCATTACTTTTTGGGCAATAGATCATGTGGTGAACTTTATTAAATGGATTGAAGAATCTTTAGTAAGGGCTCCAATTACAGATATTATCTCTGGAAGTGTTGGGCTTGGTTTTGGACTTATTGTTGCCTTTTTAATTGGATATGCGCTTAGTGCTATTACAATGCCAATTCTGAATACTGTCGCACCGATATTATTGACATTATTATTTGGTTACTTAGGTTTTCAAGTTGGTTTTAAAAAGAAGGAAGAATTACTTGGTTTATTTTCAAAACCAAAAAAGAAACCTGTTGAAGAAGAAACGAACAAAAGCACAGATGGTGGATTGAAGATTCTTGATACGAGTGTTATTATCGATGGTAGGATTGCCGATATATGTCAAACTGGTTTCCTAGAAGGTACGATTGTGATTCCTCAGTTTGTTCTAGCTGAATTGCAGCATATCGCAGACTCCTCTGATGTGTTAAAAAGAAATAGAGGGCGAAGAGGTCTTGATATTTTAAATCGGATCCAAAAAGAGTTGAAAATGAAGGTAGAAATTTATGAAGGTGACTTTGAGGAAATTCATGAAGTGGATAGTAAGCTTGTAAAATTAGCTAAAATTACGAATGGAATCGTAGTAACCAATGATTTTAACTTAAATAAAGTTTGTGAATTACAAAAAGTATCGGTTTTAAACATTAATGATTTGGCAAATGCTGTTAAACCAGTTGTATTGCCAGGGGAAGAAATGAAAGTACAAGTGATTAAAGACGGAAAAGAACACAATCAAGGGATTGCTTATTTAGATGACGGAACAATGATTGTTGTTGAAGAGGGCCGTAATTATATTGGCAAGCACATAGATGTGCTTGTAACAAGTGTTTTGCAAACATCTGCAGGTCGGATGATTTTCGCAAAACCGAAACTATTAGAGAAAGCATTATAAGGCAGTAATAGATAGGGGTTCGGATCATGACTTATCAAGTCATAATCCCTGCAGCAGGTCAGGGGAAAAGAATGGGAGCGGGAAGAAATAAACTTTTCCTAGAAATAGATGGGATTCCCGTTTTTATTCATACATTGCAAGTATTTGAAAAGGATCAAAACTGCTCGGGTGTGATCCTGGTGATCAATAATCTCGAGAAAAAGGATTTTCAAGCTTCATTGAAAAAGTTTGGAATCAAGAAAGTCGTTGGTTTTGTAACTGGCGGTGAGGAAAGACAATATAGTGTTTATCATGGAGTGCAAGCTATAAAAAATGACGGAATCGTTTTAGTACATGACGGAGCTCGTCCATTCCTTGACGTTGAGCTGATTAATGATTTAGTTGAAGGTGCGGAACACTATGGGGCGTCCGTCCTTGCTGTTCCTGTAAAAGATACTGTCAAAAAGGTAATCGGCAATAAAGTGAAAGAAACGGTCGAACGTACTGGCTTGTGGGCAATCCAAACCCCACAAGCTTTTCGTATGTCACTCTTGCGCCGTGCTCATGAGATGGCTATGAAGGAAGGCTTTCTAGGAACGGATGATGCAAGTCTTGTTGAACGATTGGGTCATGATGTTATAATTATCGAGGGAAGCTATGACAATATTAAATTAACGACGCCGGAAGATTTGTTTTTTGCAGATGCAATTTTACATAAGCGCCGGTCACAATTAGAGTAAAAGGAGATTGACTGAATGTTTCGTATTGGACAAGGATTTGATGTACATCAGTTAACTGAAAATAGGCCGCTTATTATTGGAGGGGTCACGATTCCTTATGAAAAGGGACTAATGGGACACTCTGATGCGGATGTATTACTACACACCGTTACAGATGCTTGTTTAGGTGCGATTGGTGAAGGAGATATTGGTAAACATTTTCCGGATACTGATCCAAACTTTAAAGATGCTGATTCAAGTGAACTACTTCAGAAAGTATGGGAATTGGTGAAAAGTAGAGGCTATGAGTTAGTCAATGCAGATTGTACGATTATTGCCCAAAAACCAAAAATGGCACCACATATTGAACAAATGAAGAATAGAATCTCACAGCTTTTGGAAACCACTCCGGACTGTATCAATGTCAAAGCGACAACGACTGAAAAACTAGGCTTTCCTGGTCGAGAAGAAGGCATTGCTGCTCAAGCTGTTGTGTTATTGAAAAAAATATAGAAATTTAAGGTACAGATTAAATTATTTAGGAAGAAGATAAGTGTCTAGCTACAGCGCTTACGCTTTTCTATATTGGAGGAGTACTTAATGGCAAAAGAAGTTCGTGTGCGATATGCACCAAGTCCAACGGGGCATTTACATATTGGAAATGCTCGTACAGCCCTTTTTAATTATTTATTTGCCCGTAATCAAAAGGGAAAGTTTATTATTCGAATTGAAGATACCGATCGTAAGCGTAATATTGAAGGCGGGGAAGAAAGCCAGTTAAAATACTTAAAATGGCTTGGAATTGATTGGGATGAAAGTGTTGATGTAGGCGGAGATTATGGTCCATATCGTCAATCTGATCGAAATGACATTTATGAAAAACACTATACTGAACTTCTTGAAAAGGGAATTGCTTATAAATGTTATTGTACAGAAGAGGAATTAGAACAAGAACGTGAAGGGCAAATTGCTCGAGGAGATAACCCGCAGTATTCGGGTAAGTGTCGCCATTTAACACTTGAAGATCAGCAAAAGCTTGAAGCGGAAGGCAGAAAGCCAAGTATTCGTTTTAAAGTTCCACAAGGGCGTGTTTATTCATTTGATGATATGGTGAAAGGGCATGTATCCTTTGAAAGTGATGGAATTGGTGACCATGTTATTGTAAAGAAAGATGGAATTCCTACATATAATTTTGCTGTAACCATTGATGATCATTTAATGGAAATGTCCCATGTTTTACGTGGTGACGATCATATTTCAAATACACCAAAACAATTAATGATCTATGAAGCATTTGGATGGGAACCACCTATTTTTGGCCATATGACGCTGATCGTGAATGAAAGTCGTAAAAAGCTAAGTAAGCGTGATGAATCGATCATTCAATTTATTGAGCAATATGAAGAGCTTGGATATATCCCAGAAGCCTTATTTAATTTTATTGCATTATTAGGTTGGTCTCCAGAAGGGGAAGAAGAAATCTATTCAAAACAACAATTTATTGAGATGTTTGATAGTCACCGTCTATCCAAGTCACCGGCTTTATTTGATAAACAAAAGCTTGCTTGGATGAATAATCAATATATGAAAACATTAGAACTTGACCGAGTGGTAGAAATCACTTTACCACACTTAGTAAAATCAGGTTTAATTAAGGAAGATCGAACAGAGCAAGAAGAGCATTGGGTTCATGAGTTAATTGCTCTAAATCAGGAGCGGATGAGCTATGGCGCTGAAATCGTTGAGCTATCAGATCTATTCTTTAACGATGAAGTAACGATGGATGAAGAGGCGAAAGAAGTTATATCAGAAGAACAAGTTCCTGAAGTTTTGACAGCATTCCTTCATGAAATTGAAAATTTAGAGTCTTTTACAGCGGAAGAAATTAAAAAGGCGGTAAAGGTCGTTCAAAAGACAACAGGCCATAAAGGCAAAAAGTTGTTTATGCCGCTTCGTGTTGCGACTACAGGACAAATGCATGGACCTGATTTGATGAAAACTATTGAATTATTAGGGAAAGATAAAGTAAAATCTCGAGTTACACAATTAATTTAATTAACAAATTGCCAAAAATGTAATATAGTAAAGATAAATAAACGAATACTGTAAAAATGTAGATGAGAAATAGTAGAAGAGTGATGCTTTATAAGGCGTTCATGATGAAAGGACACCTTGATTAGAGAAAACCACCACAGGCTGAAAGTGGTTTAAAGCCCCTCATTTTTCGAATGCCCCTCAGAGTCCTGTTTTGAACGTTAAGTAGATACAGGCGGTTCCCCTCCGTTAAAAGGGTAGAGTGAAGTCTTGTAAGTAATGAAGACTTAAACAGAGTGGAACCGCGCCGTTAAAGCGTCTCTGTCGTGATGACAGAGGCGCTTTTTTGCGTAAAAAATAGATTGAGTGAACTTTACAATAAATTTTGTTTTTGAGTCATATTCTTTAATGAAGGACCAATGGTTATAACGAGAATGGAGGGAAGTGTATGTTTCGAAACCTGAAGGAAGACATCGATGTTATTATGGAACAGGACCCTGCAGCAAGAAGTCGTTTTGAGGTTATATTAACCTATTCGGGACTCCATGCGATTTGGTCGCACCGTATCGCACATGCGCTTCATAAGAGGAAGTTTTGCTTCCTTGCTCGTATTGTTTCACAAATAAGTCGTTTTTTTACAGGAATTGAAATCCATCCAGGTGCAACGATTGGAAAGGGACTTTTTATTGACCATGGGATGGGAGTTGTGATTGGTGAAACTTGTGAAATCGGTGATAATGTCACCATTTATCAAGGGGTAACCTTAGGAGGTACGGGAAAAGAAAAAGGGAAGCGCCATCCAACAGTGAAGGATAATGCCTTGATTTCAACTGGAGCAAAAGTATTAGGAGCGATTACAATTGGAGAAAATGCAAAAGTAGGCGGAGGTTCAGTGGTTCTTCAGGATGTACCAGCTAATTCTACAGTAGTTGGAATTCCAGGCCGAATTGTTGTCCAAGATGGTGTAAAGATTAAAAAGGATCTAAATCATGCCAATTTACCAGATCCAATTGCAGATCGATTAAAGGAAATGCAAGACATGATTGAAAAACTAACAGTAGAAATAGAGGATCTAAAGAAAGAAAGGAGTCAGCAAGATCATGACTATTCAAATTTATAATACTCTTACGAGGAAAAAGGAAGATTTCATCCCTTTAGAAGCAGGAAAAGTAAAAATGTATGTGTGCGGTCCAACGGTATATAACTATATTCATATAGGAAATGCAAGACCAGCGATTGTTTTTGATACAGTTAGAAGATATTTTAAATATCGTGGATATGATGTACGCTACGTTTCTAATTTTACAGATGTCGATGATAAATTAATACGGGTGGCCAATGAAGTGGGGACAGATGTTCCAACGATTGCAGACCGTTTTATTCATGCCTATTTTGAAGATGTAACAAAGTTGGGGTGCCAAAAGGCAGATGTTCATCCTCGTGTAACAGAAAATATGGATATTATTATTGATTTTATCACCGTATTAATCGAAAAGGGTTATGCCTATGAATCAGAAGGTGATGTGTATTTCCATACAAGACGTTTTGATGGATATGGAAAACTATCACAGCAATCCATTGATGAACTTCAAATTGGTGCTCGTATCGCAGTAGGAGAAAAAAAGGAGGATTCCCTTGACTTTGCTCTATGGAAGCAAGCAAAAGAGGGTGAGATTTACTGGGAAAGTCCATGGGGTAAAGGGAGACCAGGTTGGCATATTGAATGCTCGGCAATGGCCAAAAAGTATTTAGGAGAAACGATTGATATTCATGCAGGAGGTCAAGACTTAGCCTTTCCTCATCATGAAAATGAAATTGCGCAAACTGAGGCATTAACAGGGAAACCATTCGCCCGTTATTGGATGCATAATGGCTATATTAATATTGATAATGAAAAAATGTCAAAGTCTCTTGGAAACTTTGTGTTAGTACATGATATTTTAAAAGAAGTCGATCCGCAAGTTTTGAGGTTATTTATGTTATCTGTTCATTACCGTCATCCGATTAATTATAGTGCTGAACTATTAGAAAATACGAAAGCGGGACTAGAACGAATCAAAACTTCGTATCAAAACTTACAGCATCGTAAAAAAGCGAGCACGAATTTAACAGAGAACACTCAAGAGTGGATGGAGCAAATGGATAACCTGCGTCAAACATTTATGAAAGAAATGGATGATGATTTCAACACGGCAAATGGCATTTCTGTACTTTTTGAACTTTCAGGTGTGGCAAACCGCTATTTATTAGAAAAGAATACAGATGTTGATGTCATCGATCAGTTTTTAAAGTTGTTTGATGAATTGTTAGATGTATTAGGGCTTCATATGAAAGAGGAAGAACTGCTTGATGAAGAGATAGAATTACTAATCCAACAAAGAATCCAAGCGCGTAAAGACCGTAATTTTCAATTATCTGATCAAATTCGTGATCAGTTAAAGGCATTAAATATTATTTTAGAGGATACTCCGCAAGGTACAAGATGGAAAAGAGGATAAAGCATGCTTGACTATCAAAATAAAGTAAATGAAAAATTATTGAACAGCCTCGCTTTAGCCTATATGGGCGATGCTGTTCTTGAAACGTATGTAAGATATCATTTATTGCAAAATGGTCAAGTAAAGCCCCATCTTCTCCACAAAGAAGCGACTCGATATGTCTCGGCTAAGGCACAATCTAGTGTACTTCATCAAATGAAAGAAGAAGGCTTTTTTCTGGAAGAGGAGATAGCCATTTTAAAAAGAGGGCGAAATGCAAAGTCGGGAACTATTCCGAAGAATACAGATGTACAAACATACCGCTATAGTACAGCCTTTGAAGCCCTATTAGGTTCACTGTACTTAGCGGGAAATCAAGAAAGACTAGAAGAAATCATTCAATACACACTTGACCTGATTGATGGAAAGAAGGGAGGAAATTAAAATGGACAATCATGATCTTATAATTGGAAAAAATGCAGTTCTTGAAGCGTTAAGGTCGGAACATGATATTAATAAAATTTGGATTGCAGAGGGTTCTGGGCGAGGACAAATGCAACAAGTAGTAAACCTAGCAAAAGAAGCAAATGTATTAGTCCAATTTGTACCAAAGAAAAAGCTAGATGGAATGGTAGAGGGGAATCATCAAGGTGTTCTTGCACAAGTCGCAGCCTATCAATATGCTGAAATAGATGATTTATTTGCGGCAGCGGAAAAGAAAAATGAAACTCCTTTCTTTTTATTGCTGGATGAAATAGAAGATCCCCATAATTTAGGATCGATCATGAGAACGGCTGATGCCACAGGTGCACACGGAATTATTATTCCAAAACGTAGAGCAGTAGGATTAACAGCTACTGTTGCGAAAGCATCTACTGGCGCGATTGAGCATATACCTGTTGTTCGTGTTACCAATATGGCAAGAACGATTGATGAGTTAAAGGAAAAAGGGATTTGGATTGTTGGAACAGATGCAAAGGGAAAAGAAGACTACCGACAAATGGATGGGAAAATGCCTTTAGGTCTTGTGATTGGTAGTGAAGGAAAAGGAATGGGGAGACTCGTTCGAGATAAATGTGATTTTCTGATTCGCTTACCAATGGTTGGTCATGTGACCTCTTTAAATGCTTCAGTTGCAGGGGCTCTACTCATGTATGAAGTATATAGAAAACGCTATCCAATAGAGGGATAACCATGGACATTTTATTAGTAGATGGTTATAACATTATTGGATCATGGCCAGAGCTACAGGAATTAAAGAATAAGGACCTTGCAGCGGCAAGAGATCGCTTGGTAGAAAAAATGGCAGAATTTCAGGGGTATACGGGTTACAAAGTGATCGTTGTATTTGATGCCTATGGGGTACAAGGATTAGAAAAAAAGTACAAAAATTATCAAATTGATGTGATTTTTACAAAAGAAAATGAAACAGCAGATGAGCGGATTGAAAAGTTAGCAATCGCATTAAGTAACCGAAGAACACAAATTCATGTTGCTACTTCAGATTTTACAGAGCAATGGGCAATCTTTGGACAAGGGGCCCTTCGTATATCTGCAAGAGAGCTACAAATTGAAATGAATTCGATTGAAAGGGCGATTGGGAATCAGGTGGAAAATATTAAGGAGGAAAAACCCTTAACAAAAATTTCTATAAGCAAGGAAGTAGCTGAAATTTTCGAAAAATGGCGAAGAGGGGAATAATATTAGGTTGACGCTGGAATTTTATCTGCTGTATAATATTTACAATCATGATTGTGCGGTCAGGGGGACTTGAATTGAATTCGTACTTCGGGACAAAGCTTAATAACGAACAGGTTGACTTTACGGAACTTGAAGATGAAGCAATCATAGAGTTAGTGCATAAAGGTAACAGTGACGCACTTGATTTTTTAATCCATAAATATCGAAATTTTGTGCGTGCAAAGGCCCGTTCTTACTTTTTAATTGGTGCTGATAGAGAAGATATTGTGCAAGAAGGCATGATTGGGTTATACAAGGCGATTCGTGATTATAAAGGGGACAAACTAGCATCCTTTAAAGCATTCGCTGAGTTATGTATAACGAGACAAATTATTACAGCAATAAAAACCGCAACAAGACAGAAACATATTCCTTTGAATTCTTATGTGTCGTTGGACAAGCCAATCTATGACGAAGAATCCGATCGTACGTTAATGGATGTTATTTCAGGTGCAAAAGTCTTGGACCCCGAGGAATTGATTATAAATCAAGAAGAGTTTGATCATATTGAGATTAAGATGGCTGAATTATTAAGTGATCTTGAGAGAAAGGTTCTTTCCCTTTATTTGGATGGACAATCCTATCAAGAAATTTCAGAAGAACTTAATCGACATGTTAAATCTATTGATAATGCGCTACAACGGGTAAAAAGAAAGCTAGAACGATATTTAGAAATTAGGGAATTCACTTTGTAGGTGAGAACTATGACTATTATTGACATGCAAATAAGTACATGTTACATTTTTATGGGATAAAAGAAGCTATAGTAGGTGTGGAAATGAGAAAAAAAACAGTCCTTGCTTGCTCACAATGTGGGTCAAGGAATTACTCAACAATGAGCAAAAAGGATACAGAACGTCTGGAATTAAAAAAGTATTGTGATCAGTGCCAATCTCATACTATTCACCGAGAAACAAAATAGCTTGAGGGTATGACAAGTTAGAAGCACTTCATGTTTGGAGGTTAAGAAATGCAAGGCATCGGGAGTTTTTTCCGTGAAGTTGGACGTGAAATGAGAAAGGTAAGTTGGCCAAAACGAAAAGAATTAACTAGCTATACGGTTACGGTTCTTAGTACTGTAGTATTTTTTACACTCTTTTTTGCGGTCATTGACTTAGGGATTTCGAATTTGATACGATTTATTCTTGAATAACATCCATGTACTGATGGTATAATGGAAAGTAACACAAGAAAATGAAAAGAGCCCGGGAACGGGTTTTTTGGTTTGTAAAGGGAAGTTTTTTAAGAGTTCGAGAATGCATAATAAAGAGAACTTGAAATGGAAAAACTTTTTCTTTAATAATTTCGCAGGGAGGGAAGGACATTTAGTCCCCTTGAATGGAAAAAAATTGGTATGTTGTCCATACGTACTCTGGCTATGAAAATAAAGTAAAGGCCAATTTAGAAAAGCGTGTCGAGTCTATGGGTATGCAAGATAAGATCTTTCGAGTGATTGTTCCGGAAGAAGAAGAAACAGATATTAAAAATGGCAAGAAAAAAACAGTAAAACGAAAAGTATTTCCTGGTTATGTATTAGTAGAAATCGTCATGACAGATGATTCTTGGTATGTAGTGCGTAATACGCCTGGAGTAACAGGATTTGTTGGCTCTTCAGGTGCTGGTTCAAAGCCAACACCACTATTGCCTGAAGAAATCAATTCGATTCTAAAACATCTAGGAGAAAATGAAAGACCAATTGATATTGACTTTGAAATAGGTGAAACCGTAAAAGTAAATGAAGGTCCATTTGCTAATTTTACAGGGTCAGTTGAAGAGATTGATAAAGATAAGGCAAAAGTGAAAGTGCTTGTCAATATGTTTGGTCGAGATACGCCAGTTGAGCTCGAATTTACACAAGTTGAAAAAATATAAGAATAAAACTTGAAATTATAAAGAAAAAGTGGTAACATTTCAAAAGTCAGTATGTCTCTAATAATGAGATGTAACGATAAATGAGTTTCTTTATTATCAAATAGAGACGATAGATGAGTGGGAGGGACCTAGAATTAGTCCCTATTACCACATCACGGACTTAAGGAGGTGTGTCTCGTGGCTAAAAAAGTAATTAAAATTGTTAAATTACAAATCCCAGCAGCAAAAGCTAACCCGGCACCACCAGTTGGACCTGCACTAGGTCAAGCCGGTGTTAATATCATGGGATTCTGTAAAGAATTTAATGCTCGTACAGCTGAACAAGCTGGCTTAATCATTCCAGTTGAGATTACGGTATTTGAAGACCGTTCATTTACATTTATTACGAAAACTCCACCCGCTGCAGTTTTACTTAAAAAAGCAGCTGGAATCGAGTCAGGTTCTGGTGAACCTAACCGTAATAAAGTAGCAACAGTAAAGCGTGATAAAGTACGTGAGATTGCTGAATCAAAAATGCCTGATCTAAACGCAGCAAGTGTTGAAGCAGCTATGCGTATGGTTGAAGGTACTGCACGCAGCATGGGTATTACTATCGAAGACTAATCCATGTCATGAATGAAGGTTGCGGGTGATGAAACATAATGGACTCGCAACCTTTATTATTGTTATTTTTTGGCAGTGCTTTTCAACGTGGGAGGTTATTCCGCTAAAACCACAATCAAGGAGGAAGAAATATAATGGCAAAAAGAGGTAAGAAGTATACAGAAGCTGTTAAGCTTATTGAACGTTCAAAAGCTTACTCAGTGACTGAAGCAGTAGAACTAGTTAAGAAAACAAGTACTACAAAATTTGATGCATCTGTTGAAGTTGCATTCCGTTTAGGTGTAGATCCTAAGAAAGCTGACCAACAACTTCGTGGAGCAGTAGTTCTTCCAAATGGAACTGGTAAAACACAAAGAGTATTAGTGTTTGCTAAAGGTGAAAAGGCGAAGGAAGCGGAAGCGGCTGGAGCAGACTATGTTGGCGATACTGAATATATCAACAAAATCAGCGGTGGTTGGTTTGAATTTGATGTAATCGTTGCAACACCTGACATGATGGGTGAAGTTGGTAAACTTGGTCGTACATTAGGACCAAAAGGTTTAATGCCAAACCCAAAAACAGGAACTGTTACATTTGATGTAGCAAAAGCTGTTGGCGAAATCAAAGCGGGTAAAGTTGAATACCGTGTAGACAAAGCAGGAAATGTCCACGTTCCAATTGGTAAAGTATCTTTTGAAGATGAAAAACTAGTTGAAAACTTCAACACTATTTTCGATACAATGGTAAAAGTAAAACCAGCTGCAGCAAAAGGAACTTATATGAAGAATGTGGCAATCACTTCAACAATGGGACCTAGCGTTAAAATTGATGCTTCTACAGTTGGTAAATAATAGATATTGACAAACAGCATCCTAATTACTATAATGGATACTGTTGTTAAAATAAAATAACATTTGTACCAAAGACAGCAGGAGCTCAATAGCTTAATATCCTGCCGAGGTTCATACGATAGATTATTAAGTTCGTTAAACGACTATTGTATAAATACCTCTATGTCTTTATGGATATAGAGGTATTTTTATGACCGGTATAAATGCATTAAGTCTTACAGGAGGTGTACAGAATGGGCAGTGCAATTATTGAACAAAAGAAACAAATCGTAACTGAAATTGCTGATAAATTAAAATCAAGTAAATCGACAGTTGTTGTTGATTACCGTGGTTTAAATGTTGCTGAAGTTACTGAGCTTCGTAAACAACTTCGTGAAGCTGGGATTGACTTTAAAGTATACAAAAACTCAATGACACGTCGTGCTGCTGATGCTACTGAATTATCAGGACTAAATGAGTCATTAGTAGGACCTAATGCTATTGCATTCAGTAATGAAGATGTTGTTGCTCCAGCTAAAATTATTAATGACTTCGCGAAAAAACATGAAGCATTAGAAATTAAAGCAGGTGTGATCGAAGGAAACTTAGCAACAGTTGAAGAAATTAAAGCTCTAGCTGAACTACCATCACGCGAAGGTTTACTTTCTATGTTACTCAGCGTACTTCAAGCTCCAATCAGAAATCTTGCTCTTGCTACAAAAGCAGTGGCAGATCAAAAAGAAGAACAAGGTGCGTAAGTTAACCGTTTATTATAAAATCTAAAATATAATTAGGAGGAAAAACAATCATGACTAAAGAACAAATCATTGAAGCAGTTAAAAATATGACTGTTTTAGAATTAAACGACTTAGTAAAAGCAATTGAAGAAGAATTTGGTGTAACTGCTGCAGCTCCTGTAGCTGTTATGGGTGGCGCTGCTGGTGCTGCTGCTGAAGAAAAAACTGAATTTGATGTTATTCTTACAGCTGCTGGCGACCAAAAAATCAAAGCAATCAAAGTGGTACGTGAAATCACTGGTCTTGGACTTAAAGAAGCTAAAGAACTTGTTGACAACACTCCAAAAGCTATTAAAGAAGGCGTTTCTAAAGAAGAAGCTGAAGAAGTTAAAGCTAAACTTGAAGAAGTTGGAGCTGGCGTTGAAGTTAAGTAATAATCCTGTCAAAAAGCTCGCTGCATAAGCGGGCTTTTTTTATCCATATATCATAATTGCAACAAGGTTTATTCCTCAAAAATAAAATACATGTAGCGATACATGTTTCTCCGGTGGAGGTGATTCCATGTCTGACCATTATTATTCCCGAACACAAAATGTTGAAAGTGATCCAAAGTATTGGAATACTGAATTAAGAGATACAAAACTCCGCTTTAAAACGGATAATGGTGTATTTTCCAAAAGAGAGGTTGATTTTGGTACAAGGCTATTAGTTGATACATTTCAAATGCCTGATTTATCTGGTGATATTCTAGATGTAGGTTGTGGCTATGGCCCAATTGGTTTAACAATCGCTAAAACTTGGCCAGAACGGAAATTATTTATGGTGGATGTAAATTCTCGAGCACTGCAACTTGCAAAAGATAATGCTGATTTAAATTCACTAGATAATGTCCTTATTAAAGAAAGTGATTGTTTGAGTTCTGTAATAGAGCAAAAATTTGCCGTGATTATGACAAATCCCCCGATTCGTGCTGGTAAAAAGGTGATATATACAATTTATGAGCAGAGCTACGAGTGCCTTTTACCAAACGGAGAACTATGGGTAGTCATTCAAAAGAAACAAGGTGCTTCTTCTACGCTTGATAAGCTATCTAGTATGTTTGGAGAAGTAGAAGTAGTTGTTAAAAAGAAAGGTTATTTTATTATAAAAGCAATAAAATGAAATGGTAGTGAGGGATTTAATCTAATATAGTCATCACAAAACAGAAAAAATGAATTTGTCAATATGTTTTGTTGAATTTTTACAAAAAAATATTGACTTAAGAAAACTGGTGTGTTAGCATTGAAAAATGCCAATAGATTATTTTCTCTTTTTTGCTAATTTTAACATGTACTGTTTAAAATTGGTTAAGCTGGAGAAACTGATAAAATAATAGTCGTATTGTGGAATTGTGGTTTTTGGAGTAAAAAACCATTTTTCTTTTTGTCCTGATAGGGGAGTAAAAACATTTATTTTCTTTTTGCTTTTCTATTTGATAGTAATTAATTTCATAAATAACGCTTGATTTGAGGGGTGAATCAGTTGACAGGTCAACTAGTTCAGTATGGACGACACCGCCAACGAAGAAGTTACGCAAGGATCAGTGAAGTTTTAGAATTACCGAATCTTATTGAAATCCAAACCGCTTCTTATCAATGGTTTCTTGATGAGGGTTTACGTGAGATGTTTGCGGATATTTCACCGATTGAAGATTTTACGGGTAATCTATCACTTGAATTTATTGATTACAGTCTTGGCGAACCAAAGTATCTTGTACCAGAATCAAAGGAACGGGATGTTACATATTCAGCACCATTACGTGTAAAAGTACGTCTTGTTAATAAAGAAACGGGTGAAGTTAAAGACCAAGATGTCTTTATGGGTGACTTTCCGTTAATGACAGAAACAGGTACATTTGTTATTAATGGAGCAGAACGTGTTATTGTTTCTCAACTTGTACGTTCACCAAGCGTTTACTACAGTTCTAAAGTCGATAAGAATGGTAAAAAGGGCTTTTCAGCAACTGTTATTCCAAACCGTGGTGCATGGCTGGAGTATGAAACAGATGCTAAAGATGTAGTACATGTCAGAATTGATCGTACTCGGAAACTGCCCGTTACGGTTCTTTTGCGTGCACTAGGCCTAGGATCTGATCAGGAAATCCTTGATTTAATTGGAGATAATGAGTATTTACGTAATACTTTAGAAAAAGATAACACTGAAAGCTCTGAGAAAGCTTTAATAGAAATATATGAGCGTTTGCGCCCTGGAGAACCTCCTACGGTTGATAATGCAAAAAGTTTATTAGTATCAAGATTTTTTGATCCAAAGCGCTATGATTTAGCCAATGTTGGACGTTATAAAATGAATAAAAAGCTGCATATCAAAAATAGATTGTTTGGTCAGCGATTAGCCGAGACTCTTGTCGATCCTGAGACAGGCGAAATTATCGCTGAAAAGGGAACTGTACTTGATCGTCGTACACTTGATCGAATTATTCCCGCACTAGAGAAAAATGTTGGTTTTAAAACTCAAAGTTTATATGGTGGCGTTTTAGATGAAGATGTTGTTCTTCAATCGATTAAAATTTACGCCCCAAATGAAGATGATAAAGTCATCAACGTGATCAGTAATGCTTATGTTGAAGACGAAGTAAAACATATATCACCATCAGATATTATTGCAACGATCAGTTATTTCTTTAACTTATTATATAGTGTTGGTCATACGGATGATATCGACCATCTAGGTAACCGTCGTCTAAGATCTGTTGGTGAATTGTTACAAAATCAATTTCGTATTGGTTTATCAAGGATGGAGCGTGTAGTAAGGGAAAGAATGTCCATTCAGGATTCTAGTACGATTACACCGCAACAATTAATTAATATCCGCCCAGTAATTGCGTCGATTAAAGAATTCTTTGGAAGTTCTCAGTTGTCACAATTTATGGATCAAACAAATCCACTTGGTGAGTTAACGCATAAGAGACGTTTATCTGCTTTAGGACCTGGTGGATTAACACGTGAACGTGCTGGTATGGAAGTTCGTGACGTTCACTATTCTCACTATGGTCGTATGTGTCCAATTGAAACGCCTGAAGGACCGAATATCGGATTGATCAACTCGTTATCTTCTTATGCAAAGGTTAATAAATTTGGTTTCATCGAAACACCATATCGTAGAGTCGATCCTGAAACTGGAAAAGTTACTTCTCAAATCGATTATTTAACAGCTGATGAGGAAGATAACTATGTAGTAGCACAGGCTAACGCACGCCTTGAAGAAGATGGAGCGTTCCTTGATGAAGAAGTTTTAGCTCGTTTCCGTGGTGAAAACACCGCTATTAACCGAGAAAGAATTGACTATATGGATGTATCACCTAAACAGGTCGTTTCTGCTGCTACCGCATGTATTCCTTTCTTAGAAAACGATGACTCAAACCGTGCGTTAATGGGAGCGAACATGCAACGTCAAGCTGTTCCTTTAATGCAGCCTGAAGCACCAAGAGTGGGTACAGGTATGGAATACATGTCTGGTAAAGACTCAGGGGCTGCCGTTATTTGTAAAAATGATGGTATTGTTGAACATGTTGAATCACGTGAAGTATGGGTTAGACGTATTGAAAACATTGATGGTCAAGAGGTAAAAGGGGACCTTGATAAGTACAAATTGTTGAAGTTTGTTCGTTCAAATCAAGGAACTTGCTATAACCAACGACCAATTGTTACCGTCGGAAACCGTGTTGTAAAAGGTGAGATTTTAGCTGATGGCCCTTCAATGGACCTTGGAGAATTAGCATTAGGTCGTAATGTCCTTGTTGCCTTTATGACATGGGATGGTTATAACTATGAAGATGCTATTATTATGAGTGAACGTCTTGTAAAGGATGATGTATATACATCCATCCATATTGAAGAGTATGAATCAGAGTCTCGTGATACAAAACTTGGACCTGAGGAAATTACCCGTGACATTCCAAATGTCGGTGAAGACGCACTTCGTAATCTTGATGAAAGAGGCATTATTCGTACCGGTGCCGAAGTGAAAGATGGAGACCTTCTTGTAGGGAAAGTAACACCAAAGGGAGTTACTGAATTAACAGCTGAAGAACGATTACTACATGCCATTTTCGGTGAAAAAGCACGTGAAGTTCGTGATACGTCATTACGAGTACCACATGGTGGTGGCGGTATTGTTCTTGATGTAAAGGTATTTAATCGTGAAGACGGGGATGAACTACCACCAGGAGTGAATCAACTTGTTCGCGTTTATATTGTTCAAAAACGTAAAATTTCCGCAGGGGATAAAATGGCTGGACGTCATGGTAATAAAGGGGTTATTTCCCGTATTATGCCTGAAGAGGATATGCCATTCTTACCAGATGGTACACCTGTAGATATCATGTTAAATCCGTTAGGCGTTCCTTCTCGTATGAATATCGGTCAGGTACTTGAATTGCATTTAGGTATGGCGGCAAGATATTTAGGTATTCACGTAGCCTCGCCAGTATTTGACGGAGCCACTGAGGAAGATGTATGGGAAACAATTGAAGAAGCAGGAATGGCATCAGATGCTAAGACTGTTTTATATGATGGTAGAACGGGTGAACCATTTGATAACCGTGTCTCTGTTGGGATTATGTATATGATTAAACTTGCCCACATGGTTGATGATAAACTTCATGCACGTTCAACTGGGCCGTATTCACTTGTTACACAACAACCACTTGGTGGTAAGGCGCAATTTGGTGGGCAACGATTCGGTGAGATGGAGGTTTGGGCATTAGAAGCATACGGTGCAGCTTATACGTTACAAGAGATTCTAACTGTCAAGTCAGATGACGTAGTAGGACGTGTAAAAACATATGAAGCGATCGTAAAAGGTGAAAGTGTTCCAGAACCAGGTGTTCCAGAATCATTTAAAGTACTCATTAAAGAACTTCAAAGTTTAGGATTGGATGTTAAAATCCTATCTGGTGATGAAGAAGAAATTGAAATGCGTGATACAGAAGATGAAGATGAGATGCAACAAGCTGAATCCTTCACTCTATCACCATCCGAGCCAGTGGAAGCTGAAACGGAAAAGGTTGGTTCAAAAGAATAATCTTTAAAGTAATTTAAAGATTGCTATCCTTTCCATGTAGATATAATCAATTGAAATAAAGATGTCCCCTCTATAAAAAACGCATATGTGAATTTTTGGAGGGGATTTCCTTGATATAATATTTTTTTATTTAATTAGGTGCTTAATTAGGTGTGCTATAGGAATATGGGAAAAACCCGAAGACGAAAAGGGAGGTAGGCCCCTTGATAGATGTAAATAATTTTGAGTTTATGAAGATCGGTTTAGCTTCACCCGATAAGATTCGTTCTTGGTCATATGGTGAAGTAAAAAAACCAGAAACGATTAATTACCGTACGTTAAAGCCAGAAAAGGATGGTCTATTCTGTGAACGTATTTTTGGACCGCAAAAGGACTGGGAATGTCATTGTGGAAAATACAAACGTGTGCGTTATAAAGGCGTAGTTTGTGATCGATGTGGTGTAGAAGTAACGCGTGCAAAAGTTCGACGTGAACGGATGGGACATATCGAATTAGCAGCTCCTGTCTCTCATATTTGGTATTTCAAGGGTATTCCTAGCCGAATGGGACTTGTTCTTGACATGTCTCCACGTGCACTTGAAGAAATCATTTACTTCGCTTCATACGTGGTAACGGACCCAGGTGATACAACACTTGAAAAGAAACAATTACTATCAGAAAAAGAATATCGTGCATATCGCGATAAATATGGCAACAAGTTCCATGCGGGTATGGGTGCTGAGTCCATTAAAAAACTTCTTTCAGATATTGAGTTAACAAAAGAAGCAGAAATGCTGAAAGAAGAATTAAAATCAGCTCAAGGCCAACGTCGTACACGTGCCATTAAACGATTAGAAGTCATTGAGGCGTTCCGTGGTTCAGGGAATGAACCTTCATGGATGGTCTTAGATGTTTTACCGGTCATCCCTCCAGAACTTCGACCAATGGTGCAATTAGATGGCGGACGCTTTGCAACATCAGACTTAAATGATTTGTATCGTCGTGTAATAAACCGTAATAATCGTTTAAAGAGATTACTTGATCTGGGCGCACCAAGCATCATTGTTCAGAATGAAAAAAGAATGCTTCAAGAAGCTGTTGACGCATTAATTGATAATGGACGACGTGGTCGCCCTGTAACAGGTCCTGGTAATCGACCGTTAAAATCCTTATCACATATGTTAAAGGGTAAACAAGGACGTTTCCGTCAAAACCTTTTAGGTAAGCGTGTTGACTATTCTGGTCGTTCTGTAATTGTTGTTGGACCAAACCTAAAAATGTATCAATGTGGTCTTCCAAAAGACATGGCGTTAGAATTGTTTAAACCTTTCGTGATGAAGGAATTAGTTGAAAAAGGGTTAGCACATAATATCAAATCTGCTAAACGTAAAATTGAAAGAGTTCATCCTGAAATCTGGGATGTATTAGAAGAGGTTATTAAAGAGCATCCAGTTCTACTTAACCGCGCCCCAACTCTACATAGACTAGGGATTCAAGCATTTGAACCTACTCTAGTAGAAGGAAAAGCAATTCGTCTTCATCCACTTGTATGTACAGCATATAATGCGGACTTTGATGGTGACCAAATGGCTGTTCACGTACCGCTTTCTTCAGAAGCACAAGCAGAGGCACGTTTATTAATGCTTGCCGCTCAAAACATCCTAAATCCAAAGGATGGAAAACCGGTTGTAACACCTTCTCAGGATATGGTACTTGGTAACTATTATGTTACTCTTGAAAAAGAGGGTGCTATTGGAGAAGGAATGATTTTTAATGATATCAATGAAGCTCTATTAGCCTATCAAAGTGGCTATGTACATCTGCACACACGCGTTGCGGTTAGAGCAAGCTCATTAAAAAATCCAACCTTTACGGATGAACAAAATAAAAAGTTACTTGCTACGACAATAGGTAAACTAATCTTTAATGAAATTTTACCAAGATCATTCCCTTATATAAACGAACCTACAAAAGGGAATCTTGAAGTTGAAACACCTGAAAAATATTTTATTGATCCAGGTTTGAATGTTGTGGAAGCTATTAGAGAAATGCCTTTAGTTGCTCCATTCAAAAAGAAAATTCTTGGAAATATTATTGCCGAAGTGTTCAAACGTTATAAAATTACGGAAACATCAAAAATGCTTGACCGTATGAAAGACCTCGGTTTTAAATATTCAACAAAGGCAGGAATCACTGTAGGAGTTTCCGATATTGTTGTATTAGCTGAGAAACAGGAAATTATCGATGAAGCTCAGAAGAAAGTAGATAACGTTATGAAACAGTTTAAACGTGGTCTAATTACTGAGGACGAGCGCTATGATCGTGTTATCTCCATCTGGAGTGCAGCTAAAGATGTAATTCAAGGAAAGCTAATGGATTCCTTAGAAAATACGAATCCAATATTCATGATGAGTGACTCTGGTGCCCGTGGTAACGCGTCTAACTTTACGCAGTTAGCAGGTATGCGTGGTCTGATGGCGAACCCGGCTGGTCGTATCATTGAGTTACCGATTATTTCGAGTTTCCGTGAAGGATTAACAGTACTAGAGTACTTTATCTCGACGCATGGTGCTCGTAAAGGTCTTGCTGATACAGCATTAAAAACAGCTGACTCTGGTTACTTAACTAGACGTCTAGTTGATGTTGCGCAAGATGTTATCGTTCGTGAAGATGATTGTGGAACTGATCGTGGTCTATTTATTACTGCATTAAAGGATGGAACAGAGATAATCGAACCACTTGAAGAGCGTTTAATTGGCCGATACACAAGAAAAGCAATTAAACACCCTGAAACGAACGAAGTAATGGTTCCAGAAAATAACTTAATCACTGAAGACTTAGCACATGAAATTGTATCTGCTAGTATTGAAGAAGTATGGATTCGTTCTGCCTTTACTTGTAATACAAGACATGGTGTATGTAAAAAATGTTATGGACGTAATCTAGCTACTGGAGAAGAGGTTGAAGTGGGAGAAGCAGTAGGTATTATTGCTGCCCAATCAATCGGAGAACCTGGTACACAGTTAACGATGCGTACATTCCATACCGGTGGTGTTGCTGGTAACGATATTACACAAGGTTTACCACGTATTCAGGAGATTTTTGAAGCGCGTAATCCAAAAGGACAATCTGTTATTACAGAAATTGATGGTGTAGTTGTTGGAATTAACGAGGGACGAGATAGACAACATGAAATTGTTGTCCAAGGTCAGCTGGAAACACGTACCTATAATGCACCATACACAGCACGTCTGAAAGTGGCTATTAATGACCAAGTAGAAAGAGGTCAAGAGTTAACAGAAGGTTCAATTGACCCTAAAGAATTAATTAAAGTAAAAGACGTTATGTCTGTTCAAGAATATTTACTGAAAGAAGTTCAAAAAGTATATCGTATGCAAGGTGTTGAAATTGGAGATAAACACGTCGAAGTAATGGTTCGCCAAATGCTACGTAAAATACGTGTTATTGAAGCCGGTGAAACAGATGTACTTCCAGGTACATTACTGGATATTCACCAGTTTACAGATGCCAATGAAAAAGCCTTGCTAAGCGGAAAAATGCCAGCAACAGGACGCCCTGTATTACTAGGGATTACAAAGGCATCTCTTGAAACAGATTCCTTCTTATCCGCAGCTTCCTTCCAAGAAACAACAAGAGTTCTTACCGATGCTGCGATTAAAGGAAAACGTGATGAACTACTAGGGTTAAAGGAAAATGTTATCATTGGTAAACTGATTCCTGCTGGTACGGGTATGTCTCGTTATCGTAGAGCAGAACCAGTTGCAACAGCTACCGAGGAAGAAGATCCAGTACCCGTTGAGTGAGTAACATAAACAGTCCCCAATATATTTTGGGGACTGTTTAAATGAAATAAATCAAAATTTAAAAAAGTATTCATTGAGTTGTTGACATTTTTTTGCGAAAGTGATAATATTCTTTAGGTGCTCCTAATAACCGAATACTTTGGAGGATATCTATATGTCTTATGAAAAAGTATTGCAGGCTAAAAGCATTTTTGTAGGAACAAAGCAAACTGCTAGAGCTATTAAAACAGGGAATGTTAATGAAGTCATTATTGCGATAGATGCGGATCCTAGGTTAACGTCAAAAATCGTAGAACTTGCAAATGAAATTAATGTTCCAGTCTCATATGTTGAATCTATGCACAAGCTAGGAAAAATATGTGGGATTAATGTTGGGTCGGCGGTTGTAGCAATTATTAACAAATAATGTTTTTGTAGATATGATCTGCAAAGACTTTGTTTTTGTAAAAAAATGAACCACCTGGATGTGTGGACATAGAAACAAGCGAAAGGAGGAAAAATAATGCCTACTATTAACCAATTAGTACGTAAGCCACGTAAGTCAGCAGTGGAAAACTCAAAATCACCAGCGCTAAACAAAGGGTATAACAGTTTCAAAAAGGCACAAACAAACTTAACTTCACCACAAAAACGCGGTGTTTGTACTCGTGTTGGCACTATGACACCTAAGAAACCGAACTCAGCACTTCGTAAATATGCTCGTGTACGTTTATCAAATGGAATCGAGGTTACTGCTTATATTCCTGGTATCGGACACAATCTTCAAGAGCATAGTGTTGTATTAATCCGTGGCGGTCGTGTAAAAGACTTACCGGGGGTACGTTATCACATTGTTCGTGGTGCGTTAGATACTGCAGGTGTAAACAACCGTATGCAAAGCCGTTCGAAATATGGTACTAAAAAGCCAAAAGAAAAGAAATAATAAACATCAGAAAATGATTTTTCTTGAAAGGAGGAAAATATATGCCTCGTAAAGGTCCTGTAGCAAAAAGAGATGTATTACCAGATCCAATTTATAATTCAAAGCTTGTTAGTCGTTTGATCAATAAAATGATGGTTGATGGCAAGAGAGGTAAATCACAAGCGATTCTTTATTCTTCGTTTGATATTATTCGTGAACGTTCAGGTAAAGAACCAATGGAAGTATTCGATGCAGCGCTAAAAAACATCATGCCTGTTCTTGAAGTAAAAGCACGTCGTGTAGGTGGTGCAAACTACCAAGTTCCAATTGAGGTGAGACCTGATCGTCGTACAACACTTGGTCTTCGTTGGTTAGTGAATTATTCACGACTTCGCGGTGAAAAAACGATGGAAGAGCGTTTAGCGAATGAAATTCTTGATGCTGCAAATAATACTGGTGCATCAGTGAAAAAACGTGAAGATACTCACAAAATGGCAGAAGCAAATAAAGCATTTGCTCATTATCGTTGGTAAAATTAACAGCTTAAAAAAACTAAAATATTCTCAATTAGGAAGGAGAAAAACCCCATATGGCAAGAGAGTTCTCCTTAGATAAAACTCGTAATCTCGGCATCATGGCTCATATTGATGCAGGGAAAACTACAACTACTGAACGTATTCTTTACTATACTGGTAAAATCCATAAAATTGGTGAAACTCATGAAGGAGCTTCACAAATGGACTGGATGGAACAAGAACAAGAACGCGGAATCACGATTACATCTGCTGCAACAACTGCACAATGGAAAGATCACCGCATCAACGTTATCGATACACCAGGACACGTAGACTTCACAGTAGAAGTTGAACGTTCATTACGTGTATTAGATGGTGCTGTAACTGTTCTTGATGCTCAATCAGGTGTAGAACCTCAAACAGAAACTGTTTGGAGACAAGCGACAACTTATGGAGTTCCACGTATTGTATTCATCAATAAGATGGATAAAATTGGTGCGGATTTCCTTTACTCTGTAGGTACATTACATGATCGACTACAAGCAAATGCACACCCAATTCAACTACCAATTGGTGCTGAAAATAATTTCACAGGTATTATTGATTTAGTTGAAATGAACGCAGATATTTACAAGGATGACGATGGTACTGAATTTGAGGTAACTGATATCCCTGAGGAATATCGCGAAAAGGCTGAAGAGTATCGTGAAAAGTTACTTGAAGCAGTTGCTGAAGTAGATGAAGATTTAATGGAAAAATACCTAGCTGGAGAAGAAATTACGAAAGAAGAACTGAAAGCTGCAATCCGTAAAGCAACAATTAATGTTGACTTCTACCCTGTGCTTTGTGGTTCTGCTTTCAAAAACAAAGGTGTTCAGTTAATGATTGACGCAGTAGTGGACTACTTACCATCACCACTTGATGTTCCAGCTATTAAAGGAACATTACCTGACACAGATGAAGAAGTAGAACGTCATGCAGATGACAGCGAACCGTTCTCTGCACTTGCATTTAAAGTTATGACTGACCCTTATGTAGGTAAGTTAACATTCTTCCGTGTGTACTCAGGTACACTTCAATCCGGATCATATGTACAAAACTCATCTAAAGGTAAGCGTGAACGTGTAGGTCGTATCCTACAAATGCACGCAAATCACCGTGAAGAAATCACTGAAGTTCACGCTGGAGATATTGCAGCAGCAGTTGGTTTAAAGGATACATCAACAGGTGATACTTTATGTGATGATAAAAACCTTGTTATTCTTGAATCTATGGAATTCCCTGAACCAGTTATCGAATTATCTGTAGAACCTAAGTCAAAAGCTGACCAAGATAAGATGGCTAATGCATTACAAAAGTTACAAGAAGAAGACCCTACATTTAGAGCACATACTGATCAGGAAACTGGACAGGTAATTATTGCGGGTATGGGTGAACTTCACCTAGATATTCTGGTTGACCGTATGAGACGTGAATTCAAAGTTGAAGCAAACGTTGGAGCACCACAAGTATCATATCGTGAAACATTCCGCCAATCTGCTAAAGTTGAAGGTAAATTTGCCCGTCAATCAGGTGGACGTGGACAATACGGACACGTATGGATTGAGTTTTCTCCTAACGAAGAAGGAAAAGGCTTTGAATTTGAAAATGGTATCGTCGGTGGGGTTGTTCCTCGTGAATATATTCCAGCGGTTCAAGCAGGTCTTGAAGATGCACTTCAAAGAGGTGTTTTAGCTGGATACCCATTAGTTGACGTTAAGGCTAGACTATTTGATGGTTCTTACCACGATGTTGACTCAAGTGAAATGGCATTTAAAGTTGCTGCTTCATTAGCATTGAGAAATGCTGCTTCTAAGTGTAATCCTGCTATTCTTGAACCAGTCATGAAAGTTGAAGTTGTAATGCCTGAAGAATATCTTGGTGATATTATGGGTCAAATTACAGCACGTCGTGGCCGTGTTGAAGGAATGGAAGCTCGTGGTAATGCACAAGTAGTAAAAGCAATGGTTCCACTTTCAGAAATGTTTGGATATGCGACTTCATTACGTTCTAGTACTCAAGGGCGTGGAGTATTCACAATGACCTTTGATCACTATGAAGAAGTTCCAAAATCAATTGCTGAAGAAATTATTAAAAAAAATAAAGGTGAATAATTGATTTTACCTTTATTTTCAAGTATAACTACTAATGTATGCATAAGGTTGTAGAGAGTAAAACTCTACAACCTATATAATAATACTTAAACTTTACATTTAAAGGAGGATTTTCCTAATGGGAAAAGAAAAATTTGATCGTTCAAAGCCCCATGTAAATATTGGTACAATTGGTCACGTTGACCACGGTAAAACTACTTTAACAGCTGCTATCACAACTGTTCTTGCAAAAGCAATGGGCGGTGAAGCAAAAGGTTACGACCAAATCGATAACGCACCAGAAGAAAAAGAACGTGGAATTACAATTAATACTTCACACGTTGAATATGAAACTGCTAACTCGTCACTATGCACACGTGGACTGCCCAGGACACGCGGACTATGTTAAAAACATGATCACTGGTGCTGCACAAATGGACGGTGGTATTCTAGTAGTTTCTGCTGCTGATGGTCCAATGCCACAAACTCGTGAGCACATCCTTCTTTCTCGTCAAGTAGGTGTACCTTATCTTGTTGTATTCATGAACAAATGTGACATGGTTGATGATGAAGAATTATTAGAATTAGTTGAAATGGAAGTTCGTGACCTTCTTTCTGAATATGATTTCCCTGGTGATGATATTCCTGTTATTAAAGGTTCTGCTCTTAAAGCTCTTGAAGGTGAAGCAGAATGGGAAGAAAAAGTTCTTGAATTAATGGCTGCAGTTGATGAGTATATTCCAACATCCAACTCGTGACATTGACAAACCATTCATGATGCCTGTTGAGGATGTATTCTCAATTACAGGTCGTGGTACTGTTGCTACAGGTCGTGTTGAGCGTGGACAAGTTAAAGTCGGTGAAGTAATTGAAATCATCGGTTTAGCTGAAGAACCAAAATCAAACTACTGTAACAGGTGTTGAAATGTTCCGTAAGCTTCTTGATTATGCTGAAGCTGGAGATAACATCGGTGCTCTTCTTCGTGGGGTTGCTCGTGAAGATATCCAACGTGGACAAGTATTAGCGAAACCAGGTACAATTACACCACATACAAAGTTCCAAGCACAAGTATATGTATTATCAAAAGAAGAAGGTGGACGTCATACTCCATTCTTCTCAAACTATCGCCCACAGTTCTACTTCCGTACAACTGACGTAACAGGTGTTATTCAACTTCCTGAAGGTGTTGAAATGGTTATGCCTGGCGATAATATTGAAATGACTGTTGAACTTATCTCTCCTATCGCTATTGAAGAAGGAACTAAGTTCTCAATCCGTGAAGGTGGCCGTACAGTAGGCGCTGGATCTGTTGCTACAATCACTAAGTAATTTATTATAATAAAAGAGACAGGTGGGTGACGATCCATCTGTCTCTTTTTATTTGTGTTTACTAAGTTTCTAAAAGAAATTTTCACCAATTACAAAAAAGCCTTGAAATCTCGGTTAAGACCCAGTATAATATGAAAAGTGTTTAAGACATAAAGAAATTTTAACTTTAGGTTGAATTTGATTTATGTTTTCTGTATAATAGACAATGTTGGTCTTTGACTGCGATGATTTGGGAGGTTGCTGATACACCCGGCCGCTTTGCCATGGCGAGTGTATAAGGTATTTCCAATGAGAATGTCTATTTTTAAAATAGGCGAAAAGGAGGGAAAGTAATGGCAAAACAAAAAATTCGTATCCGTCTTAAAGCGTATGATCACCGAATTCTTGATCAATCTTCTGAAAAGATTGTGGAAACTGCGAAACGTTCTGGTGCAGCTGTATCTGGTCCGATTCCACTTCCAACAGAGAAATCAATTTATACGGTCTTACGTGCTGTTCATAAGTACAAAGATTCTCGTGAACAATTTGAGATGCGTACACACAAACGTTTGATTGATATTATCAATCCTACACCAAAAACTGTTGATTCATTAATGCGTCTTGACTTACCGTCTGGCGTTGATATCGAAATAAAACTTTAATAAAATAAAACATTTAAAACATAGGAGGTGTGACTAATGACCAAAGGAATCTTAGGAAGAAAGATCGGTATGACTCAAGTATTTATTGAAAACGGCGATCTTATCCCTGTAACAGTTGTTGAAGTGGCTAACAATGTTGTGCTACAAAAGAAAACGATTGAAACAGACGGATATGAAGCAATTCAAATCGGTTTTGAAGATAAACGTGAGAAGTTATCAAATAAACCTGAAAAAGGTCACGTTTCAAAAGCAAATACTGCTCCTAAGCGCTTCATTCGCGAATTCCGCGGAGTTGACTTAGCTGCATATGAGGTTGGTCAAGAAGTCAAAGTTGATATTTTTGCAGAAGGCGATGTTATTGATGTAACTGGAATCTCAAAAGGTAAAGGATTCCAAGGTGCTATCAAACGTCATAACCAGTCACGTGGACCAATGGCTCACGGATCTCGTTATCATCGTCGTCCTGGTTCAATGGGACCAGTAGCTCCAAACCGCGTATTCAAAGGTAAATTACTACCTGGACGTATGGGTGGAGAGCAAATCACAGTGCAAAACCTTGAAATTGTAAAAGTAGATACAGATCGTAATCTATTATTAATTAAAGGGAATGTACCAGGTGCTAAAAAAGCATTAATAAAAATTAAAAGCGCACTTAAAGCGAAATAATTAAACTAGAAAGGAGGATATTACAAATGGCGAAAGTTGATTTGTACAACCAAAGCGGTT
The DNA here is from genome assembly GCA_963708895.1 of uncultured Bacillaceae bacterium. Lineage (GTDB taxonomy): Bacteria > Bacillota > Bacilli > Bacillales > Cytobacillaceae > Bacillus_BD. Next base: position 228,194 of record CAVPUE010000009.1, read on the forward strand.
CAAAAGTTAGTGAAATTGAACTGAATGATTCCGTATTTGGTATTGAACCTAACCAACATGTGCTTTTTGAAGCAGTTATTTCACAAAGAGCTTCATTAAGACAAGGGACTCATAAAACAAAAGTTCGCTCTGAAGTAGCAGGCGGCGGACGTAAACCATGGCGTCAAAAAGGAACTGGTCGTGCTCGTCAAGGTTCCATTAGATCACCACAATGGCGTGGAGGCGGTACTGTATTCGGTCCTACACCACGTAGTTATAGTTATAAAATGCCAAGAAAAATTCGTCGATTAGCGATAAGATCTGCTTTATCATCTAAAGTGTTAGACCAAAAAATGTTAGTTTTAGAGAGCCTAGTATTTGAAGCTCCAAAAACAAAAGAATTCAAAGGTGTGCTAAGTGCATTATCAGTTGATTCAAAAGCATTGATTGTCACTGCTAACCTAGATGAAAATGTAGCATTATCTGCTCGTAATATTCCAGGTGTTACAGTTTTGACTGCAGAAGGTTTAAACGTACTTGATGTAATAAGTCATGACCGTTTAATTTTTACTCAAGAGGCAGTTCAAAAAGTAGAGGAGGTGCTTGCATAATGGATGCACGCGATATCATTAAGCGCCCCGTTATCACTGAACGTTCTACTGATTTAATGGCTGAGAAAAAATACACTTTTGAAGTTAATACAAAAGCGAACAAAACTCAAGTTAAAGATGCAGTAGAAGAAGTTTTTGGTGTTGAAGTTGAAAAAGTAAACATCATGAACTATAAAGGTAAATTCAAGCGCATGGGTCGTTTCGGTGGCTACACGAACAAACGTCGTAAAGCGATTGTAAAATTAACGGCTGATAGCAAAGATATTGAAATCTTTGAAGCTTAATTAAAATAAAGAAGAAGAGGAGGTAAATTAAATGGCGATTAAAAAGTATAAACCTACCACTAACGGCCGACGCAATATGACTTCTTTAGATTTCGCTGAGCTTACAACAGATAAGCCGGAAAAGTCATTGCTTGCTCCTTTAACTAAACAGGCAGGTCGTAATAACCAAGGTAAAATTACAGTTCGTCATCAAGCGGGCGGACATAAGCGTCAATACCGTATTATCGATTTCAAACGCGATAAAGATGGCATACCAGGACGCGTTGCCACTATCGAGTACGATCCAAACCGCTCAGCAAACATCGCATTAATTAATTATGTGGATGGTGAAAAGCGTTACATCTTAGCTCCAAAAAACCTAGTAGTTGGGTTAGAAGTTATGTCAGGACCAGATGCAGATATTAAAGTAGGGAATGCACTTCCGTTAACAAATATTCCTGTAGGTACTGTAATTCATAACATCGAACTTAAACCAGGAAGAGGCGGACAATTAGTTCGTTCTGCAGGAACATCTGCACAAGTTCTTGGTAAAGAAGGAAAATATGTATTAGTACGTTTAAACTCAGGTGAAGTACGTATGATCCTTGCTACTTGTCGTGCAACTGTTGGTCAAGTAGGAAATGAACAACATGAACTTGTTAATATTGGTAAAGCAGGTCGTTCTCGTTGGTTAGGTAAACGCCCAACTGTTCGTGGATCTGTTATGAACCCTAACGATCACCCACACGGTGGTGGTGAAGGACGTACACCTATCGGACGTAAGTCACCAATGACTCCATGGGGTAAACCGTCACTTGGATATAAGACTCGTAAGAAGAACAAGAAATCAGATAAGTTTATTGTTCGTGGTCGTAAAAAATAACGGGATTGCACTACGGTCCACAAGTGAGGCCGTAGAACAATCGCGAAGGGAGGTTCAGCTATGGGTCGCAGTTTGAAAAAAGGACCTTTTGTTGATGGGCATTTAATGGCAAAGATCGAAAAACTTAATGAATCGAACGGTAAACAAGTAGTAAAAACTTGGTCACGTCGTTCAACGATCTTCCCACAATTCATTGGACATACACTAGCAGTTTACGATGGTCGTAAACATGTGCCTGTATACGTAACTGAAGACATGGTTGGTCACAAACTTGGAGAATTCGCTCCAACACGTGCCTATAAAGGCCATGGTAATGACGATAAGAAAACAAGACGTTAATGAGAGGAGGGCATTCAAATGCAAGCTAAAGCTGTTGCAAGAACAGTCCGTATTGCTCCTCGTAAAGCTCGTTTAGTCGTAGATTTAATTCGAGGAAAGCAAGTTGGTGAAGCAGTAGCCATTTTAAATCACACACCCAAGGCTGCTTCTCCAATCGTAGAAAAATTATTAAAATCTGCAATTGCGAACGCAGAACATAATTATGAAATGGACGCTAATAATTTAGTTGTTGCACAAGTCTTTGTTGACGAGGGTCCAACGATGAAACGTTTCCGCCCACGTGCACAAGGCCGTGCTAGTGCAATTAATAAACGTACGAGTCATATTACAATCGTTTTATCAGAAAAGAAGGAGGGATAATTAGTGGGTCAAAAAGTAAATCCAATCGGATTGCGTATTGGCGTCATTCGTGATTGGGAATCCAGATGGTACGCAGGAAAAGATTATGCTGAACTATTACACGAAGACCTTAAAGTACGTGAGTATATTGCAAAACGTTTAGCTGATTCTTCTGTTTCTAAAGTAGAAATCGAACGTGCTGCTAATCGTTTAAATGTCACTATCCACACGGCTAAACCAGGAATGGTTATCGGTAAAGGTGGTACTGAAGTAGAAGCATTACGCAAAGCGTTAAACTCACTTACAGGCAAACGTGTTCATATTAACATTCTTGAAATTAAAAGAGCTGACCTTGATGCAAAACTAGTTGCTGAGAATATTGCTCGTCAACTTGAAAATCGTGTATCATTCCGTCGTGCACAAAAACAAGTTATTCAACGTGCGATGCGCGCTGGTGCGAAAGGTATCAAAACAATGGTATCTGGTCGTCTTGGTGGTGCTGATATCGCCCGCTCTGAATCTTATAGTGAAGGTACAGTTCCTCTTCATACTTTACGTGCTGATATCGACTATGCACATGCAGAAGCTGATACAACTTATGGTAAGTTAGGCGTTAAAGTATGGATCTATAAAGGAGAAGTCCTTCCTACCAAGAAGAAAACTGAGGAAGGAGGCAAATAATATGTTATTGCCAAAACGCGTAAAGTATCGTCGTCAACACCGTGGTAAAATGCGTGGTCAATCAAAAGGTGGTACTCAAATCACTTTCGGTGAATATGGTCTTCAAGCACTTGAAGCATCTTGGATTACAAACCGTCAAATTGAAGCTGCTCGTATTGCAATGACACGTTATATGAAACGTGGTGGTAAGGTATGGATTAATGTATTTCCACACAAACCATATACTGCTAAACCTCTAGAAGTACGTATGGGTTCCGGTAAAGGGGCTCCAGAAGGATGGGTAGCTGTAGTAAAACCTGGTAAGATCATGTTTGAAATTGCCGGTGTTCCTGAGGAAGTTGCCCGTGAAGCGCTACGATTAGCAATGCACAAACTTCCAATTAGATGTAAGTTTGTAAAACGAGAAGAAATTGGTGGTGAATCAAATGAAAGCTAATGAACTTCGTGACCTTACCACTGCTGAAATAGAACAAAAAGTAAAATCATTAAAAGAAGAGCTTTTCAACCTACGCTTTCAATTGGCGACAGGACAACTTGAAAATACTGCTCGTATTCGTGAAGTACGCAAATCCATCGCTCGTATGAAAACTGTGATTCGTGAAAGAGAGATTGGCGTAAATAATCGATAATCAGAGAGGAGGTTCATAAATGAGTGAACGTAACCAACGCAAAGTTTACACTGGACGTGTTGTTTCAGATAAAATGGATAAAACCATCACTGTTATCGTTGAAACACAAAAAAAGCACTCTCTATATGGTAAACGCGTAAAGTACTCTAAAAAGTACAAAGCTCATGATGAGCAAAACGCTGCAAAAACAGGTGATATCGTTCGGATCATGGAAACACGTCCGTTATCAGCTACAAAACGTTTTCGTTTAGTAGAAGTTGTAGAAAAGGCAGTTATTATATAATAGTTCGGAAAGCTTTTATCCCGAAGGGAGGTTACACAGATGATTCAACAGGAAACACGTTTAAAAGTTGCAGACAACTCTGGTGCTCGTGAAGTTTTAACCATTAAAGTTCTTGGTGGTTCAGGACGCAAAACTGCTAATATCGGTGACGTTATCGTTTGTACTGTAAAACAAGCAACACCAGGTGGCGTTGTTAAAAAAGGTGATGTAGTTAAAGCGGTAATTGTTCGCACAAAGTTTGGTGTCCGTCGTAACGATGGAACCTATATCCGCTTTGATGAAAATGCATGTGTCATTATTCGTGATGATAAGAGCCCTCGTGGTACTCGTATCTTCGGACCAGTTGCACGTGAATTGCGTGATAGTAACTTTATGAAAATCATATCATTAGCTCCAGAAGTATTATAATCCAAATCTAAAAGCCTTTAAGGAGGTGCGAACAGATGCATGTAAAAACAGGTGACAAAGTTATGGTCATCACTGGTAAAGATAAAGGCAAAACAGGTGTTATTCTTGCTTCATTCCCTAAAAAGAACCGTGTTCTTGTTGAAGGAGTGAATATCGTAAAAAAACACTCTAAGCCATCACAAATGAATCCACAAGGTGGAATTATTAACCAGGAAGCACCCATTCATGTATCAAACGTTATGCCTATCGATCCCAAGACCGGTGAACCAACTCGTGTAGGCGTAAAGGTTGAAAATGGAAACAAAGTACGTTATGCAAAAAAATCTGGTGAAGTTCTAGATAAATAGTCAATTGAAGAAGGGAGGTACAATCGATGAACCGCCTAAGAGAAAAATTTAGCAAAGAAATTACTCCTGCTTTAGTAAGCAAGTTTAATTATAAATCAGTCATGCAAGTACCTAAAGTTGAAAAAATTGTAGTAAACATGGGGATTGGTGATGCTGTTCAAAATGCAAAGTCTCTTGACGTTGCTGTTGAAGAACTTGCAACAATCACTGGTCAAAAACCTATTATCACTCGTGCGAAGAAATCAATCGCTGGTTTCCGTCTTCGTGAAGGAATGCCAATTGGCGCGAAGGTTACACTTCGTGGTGAGCGTATGTATGAATTCCTAGACAAACTAGTTTCTGTTTCTCTTCCACGTGTACGTGACTTCCGTGGTATTTCTAAGAAGTCATTTGATGGTCGCGGTAACTACACACTAGGTGTTAGGGAACAACTAATCTTCCCTGAGATCGATTATGATAAAGTAAGTAAAGTACGTGGTATGGATATCGTTATTGTAACGACTGCAAATACTGATGAAGAAGCTCGTGAACTATTAACTCAAATCGGTATGCCATTCCAAAAGTAATCTCTAAATAAGGGAGGCGAAAACGTGGCTAAAAAGTCAATGATAGCAAAACAAAAACGCGCGCCGAAATTTAAAGTGCAAGGATATACACGTTGCGAACGTTGTGGTCGTCCACATTCTGTATATCGTAAATTTAAGCTTTGCAGAATTTGTTTCCGTGAATTAGCTTATAAAGGACAAATTCCAGGCGTCAAAAAAGCAAGCTGGTAAAGCCCCAATTTGGGAAGGAGGTAAATAATATGGTCATGACAGATCCAATTGCAGATTTGCTTACACGTATTCGTAATGCAAATATGGTTCGTCACGAAAAGTTAGAAGTTCCTGCTTCTAATATCAAAAAAGAAATTGCTGAAATTTTAAAGCGTGAAGGTTTCGTTCGTGACGTTGAATATATTGAAGATAATAAACAAGGTATTATCCGCATTTTCTTAAAATACGGTTCAAGCAATGAGCGCGTAATTACTGGTCTAAAGCGTATCAGTAAACCTGGCCTTCGTGTATATGCAAAAGCTGACGAAGTTCCACGTGTATTAAACGGTTTAGGAATTGCATTAGTATCTACTTCTCAAGGAGTTGTAACTGATAAAGAAGCTCGTGCTAAACAAGTTGGCGGAGAAGTATTAGCGTACGTATGGTAATTTAATTTTCAAATGAATGGAGGTGCAATAAATGTCTCGTATAGGTAAAAAGCCAATTGAAATTCCAACTGGAGTTACAATTACAATCAATGGAGATGTTGTAACAGTTAAAGGACCGAAAGGTGAATTAACTCGTTCATTTAATTCGGATATTGAAATCAAAGTGGAAGAGAATGTGATTAACTTATCTCGCCCATCTGAATCAAAGGAACACCGTTCAATCCATGGTACTACTCGTTCACTACTTGCTAATATGGTTGAAGGTGTATCAAAAGGATTTGAAAAGTCTCTTGAGTTGATCGGTGTCGGTTACCGTGCTCAAAAGCAAGGAAAGAAACTAGTATTAAGTGTTGGTTATTCACATCCTGTTGAATTCGAACCTGAAGAAGGGGTTGAAGTTGAAGTTCCTTCAAATACAAAGGTTATTGTTAAAGGAATTAACAAAGAGCGTGTGGGTGCACTAGCAGCTAATATTCGTCAGGTACGTCCTCCTGAACCTTATAAAGGTAAAGGAATCCGTTATGAAGGCGAAGTTGTTCGTCGTAAAGAAGGTAAAACTGGTAAGTAATATCGCTTAGGACTAAACGAAAGGAGTGACCTAAATGATTACGAAGGCTGACAAAAATGTAACCCGTAAGAAAAGACACGCACGTGTGCGTACTAAACTTAGTGGAACTGCAGCTCGTCCTCGTTTAAATGTGTTCCGCTCAAACAAGCACATTTATGCTCAACTAATTGACGATGTGAATGGAGTTACTTTAGCAAGTGCTTCTACATTAGATAAAGATCTTACAGTTGATTCATCATCAAGTAATACTGATGCTGCTGTTAAGGTTGGCGAACTTGTAGCAAAGCGTGCGGTTGAAAAGGGTGTAACAGAAGTTGTGTTTGACCGTGGAGGATATCTCTATCATGGACGTGTTCAAGCATTAGCAGATGCTGCACGTGAAAACGGCTTGAAATTTTAATCGATAAAGGAGGGACATTAAAAGATGCATCGTTTTGATCCAAATAAGCTTGAATTAGAAGAACGCGTAGTAACGATTAATCGTGTTTCGAAAGTTGTTAAAGGTGGACGTCGTATGCGTTTTACTGCTCTTGTAGTAGTAGGCGATAAGAATGGTCACGTTGGCTTTGGTACTGGTAAAGCACAAGAAGTTCCAGATGCGATTCGTAAAGCAATTGAAGATGCGAAGAAGAATTTAATTGAAGTACCAATGGTTGGTACAACAGTTCCGCATGAAGTTCTCGGACACTTTGGTGCTGGAGAAATTCTTCTAAAACCTGCCTATGAAGGTACTGGAGTTATCGCAGGTGGACCTGTTCGTGCGGTACTTGAATTAGCTGGTATTGGTGATATTCTTTCTAAATCTTTAGGAACAAATACACCAATTAACATGGTTCGTGCAACAATTGATGGACTAAAACAAATGAAACGTGCTGAAGACGTAGCAAAATTACGTGGTAAATCAGTAGAAGAACTGTTAGGATAAGGGAGGGAAATTAAATGGCAAATAAATTACAAATCACCCTTACTCGCAGTGTTATTGGTCGTCCACAAGATCAACGTGAAACCGTGACAGCTCTTGGTTTACGTAAATTACATCAAACTGTTGAAAAACAAGATAATGCTGCCATGCGCGGTATGATTAATAAAGTTTCTCACTTAGTAACAGTAAAAGAAGTATAATTTATTCTTCTTAATAACAAGGAGGTGCCAAAATGGAACTTCATGAATTAAAACCTGCAGAAGGTTCACGTCATGTACGTAAGCGTAAAGGTCGCGGTATCGGATCAGGTAATGGTAAAACTGCTGGTAAAGGTCATAAAGGACAAAACGCTCGTTCAGGCGGCGGTGTTCGTCCAGGATTTGAAGGTGGTCAAACTCCTTTATTCCAACGTTTACCTAAACGTGGATTTACAAATATCAATCGTAAAGAATTTGCAATTGTTAACCTTGAAGCTCTTAACCGTTTTGAAGAGGGTACAGAAGTTACTCCAGAACTATTAATTGAAACAGGTGTTGTTTCAAACGAGAAATCTGGAATCAAGATATTAGCTAAAGGCAATATCGAGAAAAAACTTACTGTAAAAGCTCACAAATTCTCTTCATCAGCTAAAGAAGCAATAGAAGCTGCTGGCGGTAGTGCTGAGGTGATTTAATGTTTCAGACAATCTCCAATTTTATGCGCGTGGGTGATATTAGACGAAAAATTATTTTCACCCTTTTAATGTTGATCGTATTTCGCATCGGTACATTCATACCTGTACCGAATGTGAATGCAGACTTTTTCGCTGCACAAGACCAGTTAAGTGTATTTGGTGTTCTAAATACATTTGCAGGTGGTGCTTTAAATAACTTTTCAATACTTGCTATGGGTATAATGCCTTATATCACAGCTTCAATTATTGTTCAGTTATTACAAATGGATGTAGTACCAAAATTTACAGAGTGGTCTAAGCAAGGTGAAGTGGGACGTCGGAAATTAGCTCAATTTACACGCTACTTTACAATTGTACTTGGATTTATCCAAGCTTTAGCTATGTCTTACGGATTTAATAATTTAGCTGGTGGTAGTTTAATTGAAAATCCAGGAGTCGGCACATATCTAATTATTGCTGTTGTCTTAACCGCTGGAACTGCATTTTTGATGTGGTTAGGTGAAGAAATAACAACAAAAGGTGTCGGAAATGGAATTTCAATTATAATCTTCGCTGGGATCGTTTCAGGTATTCCAACAACTGCTCAGCAAATATATGCACAACAATTTCAAAATGCTGGTGATGAATTATTCCTTAATATCATCAAAGCTATTATTATTGTTATTGCTATTATTGCGATTGTTGTAGGAGTAATCTATGTCCAACAGGCATTAAGAAAGATTCCTATTCAGTATGCAAAACGTATGACTGCTGGACGTACTCCAGTAGGTGGTCAATCTACTCATTTACCATTAAAGGTAAATGCTGCTGGTGTTATTCCTGTAATTTTTGCTGTGTCATTTATTGTCACTCCAAGAACGATTGCTTCATTTTTTGAACAAAATGATGTAACGCTTTGGATTCAAAAAGTATTTGACTACACGCATCCAATTGGGATGATTGTATATGCTGCATTGATTATTGCTTTCACGTATTTCTATGCTTTTATTCAAGTTAATCCTGAACAAGTAGCAGAGAATTTACAAAAGCAAGGTGGTTATATACCTGGTATTCGTCCGGGTTTAAATACCCAAAAATATTTAACTCGAACCCTATACCGCTTAACATTTGTTGGCGCACTGTTCCTAACAGCTGTAGCTATTCTTCCAGTGTTTTTCACGAAAATCGCCGGTCTCCCACAGTCAGCTCAAATCGGGGGTACTAGTCTTTTGATTGTTATTGGTGTTGCATTGGAAACGATGAAACAGTTGGAATCGCAATTAGTTAAGCGTCATTATAAAGGCTTTATTAAGTAACAATTATTTGTTTGAAAGAGGGGGGAATACGAATGAATTTAGTATTAATGGGGCTCCCTGGTGCCGGAAAAGGTACACAAGCTGAGAAAATTGTTGAAAAATACGGTATCCCTCATATTTCCACTGGGGATATGTTCCGTGCTGCTATTAAAGAAAGTACTGAATTAGGTTTACAAGCTAAATCCTTTATGGATCAAGGAAATTTAGTTCCAGATGAAGTGACAATTGGGATTGTACGTGAGAGATTAAGTAAAGAAGATTGTGCAGAAGGTTTCTTGCTTGATGGTTTTCCAAGAACTGTTGCTCAAGCAGAAGCATTAGAAAATATTCTTTCTGACTTAAACAAAAAAATTGATTATGTCATTAATATCGATGTGGATCAAGAGTTTCTTATGGAACGTTTAACTGGCAGACGAATTTGTAAGTCTTGTGGCTCTACCTATCATTTGGTATTTAATCCACCAGCTAAGGATGACGTATGTGATCGTTGTGGTGGAGAACTGTATCAACGCGCTGATGATAATGCAGAAACGGTTCAAAATCGTTTAGAAGTTAATCAAAAGCAAACAAAACCATTACTTGATTTTTATGAAGGTAAAGGATATTTACGAAATATTAATGGTCAACAAGATATTCGTAAAGTTTTTGATGATCTTGACCAATTACTCAGGAGCTTGCATGCATGATTCTATGTATTACCAAACAACGAGGTGCACGATTATCGAACATCTCCCACGAATTCAAGTCGTATAACACTTTAATGGCTTTTACTAAATGCGCACGTGTATGTGGGAATCTGATTCGGGAAAGACTTATATGAGGATCTCTTGGAGTAGTGCTCATCTGTATAAAGCCTTGAAAATAGATACTATTTGAAGAAGAAGGGAGTTGTGTTCAGGTGGCGAAAGACGATGTAATTGAGATTGAAGGTACAGTTACTGAAACATTACCAAATGCTATGTTTAAAGTTGAATTAGAGAATGGCCATATTATTTTGGCACATGTTTCCGGCAAAATTAGAATGCATTTTATTCGTATTTTACCTGGAGATAAAGTAACTGTTGAACTTTCTCCATATGATTTGACTCGCGGAAGAATTACTTACCGTTTTAAATAAATCTCATTGCACTCCGTACTATTAAGGAGGTTAGGATAATGAAAGTAAGAGCATCTGTCAAACCAATCTGCGAAAAATGTAAAGTTATTCGTAGAAAAGGCAAAGTTATGGTTATCTGCGAAAACCCTAAACATAAACAAAAACAAGGATAAAAAGAAGGAGGTGCGCATAGTTTATGGCACGTATTGCTGGTGTAGATATTCCACGTGAAAAACGTATTGTTATTTCATTAACTTACATTTATGGAATTGGTAAAAAGACTGCTCAAAAAGTATTAGCTGAAGCAGGTGTATCTGAAGATACTCGTGTTCGTGACTTAACAGAAGACGAACTAAACAAAATTCGTGAAAGCATCGACAAGTTAAAGGTTGAAGGTGACCTTCGTCGTGAAATTTCACTTAACATTAAACGTCTAATGGAAATTGGTTGTTACCGCGGTTTACGTCACCGTCGTGGTTTACCTGTTCGTGGACAACATACTAAAAATAATGCTCGTACGCGTAAAGGTCCTCGTAAGACTGTAGCGAACAAGAAGAAGTAATTAGTAAAGGAGGTAATTTAAAATGGCTCGTAAAACAAATACACGCAAACGTCGCGTGAAAAAGAATATAGAAGCTGGAATTGCACATATCCGCTCAACTTTTAATAATACAATTGTTACAATTACTGACGTTCATGGAAATGCTCTTTCATGGTCAAGTGCAGGTGCTTTAGGATTCAAAGGTTCACGTAAATCAACTCCATTCGCAGCACAAATGGCTGCTGAAACGGCTGCAAAAACTTCAATGGAACATGGATTGAAAACATTGGAAGTAACGGTTAAAGGACCTGGTGCTGGACGTGAAGCTGCTATTCGTGCACTTCAAGCAGCTGGTTTAGAAGTAACGGCTATTAAAGATGTTACACCTGTCCCTCATAACGGATGTCGTCCACCAAAACGTCGTCGTGTATAATTTTTCTGTATAGAATTTGTAACCTTGTCTATAATGGGTTATGATACAAATTATGATATATATACAGGAAAAATGGTCCAGTAACCTTAATATTGGGAATTTATACTGGGGGAATTTCGGTTAGAAAGCTAGCCGGGGTTCGACGTTTTGAAGGAGGGTATATTTTGATGATCGAAATAGAAAAACCAAAAATCGAAACGATTGAGATCAGCGATGATGCCAAGTATGGTAAGTTTGTCGTGGAACCACTTGAGCGTGGATATGGTACTACTTTAGGTAACTCCTTACGTCGTATTTTATTATCCTCACTCCCTGGTGCTGCTGTAACATCTATTCAAATTGACGGAGTCCTCCATGAGTTTTCTACAATTGAAGGTGTCGTTGAAGATGTAACTGCAATCATCTTAAATATTAAAAAGATGGCACTTAAAATTTACTCTGAAGAAGAAAAAACCCTCGAAATCGATGTACAGGGCGAAGGCAACGTAACAGCTGCTGATGTTACACATGATAGTGATGTTGAGATTTTAAATCCAGATCTTCACATTGCAACACTTGGAACAAATGGCCATTTACGTATGCGATTAACTGCTAGTCGTGGAAGAGGTTATACTCCTGCAGATCAAAACAAACGAGAAGACCAGCCGATTGGTGTCATTCCGATTGATTCTATTTACACTCCAGTTTCACGTGTTTCTTATCATGTAGAAACGACACGTGTTGGTCAAATGGCTAACTTTGATAAGTTAACATTTGATATTTGGACTGATGGTAGTACAGGTCCACAAGATGCAATTGCTCTTGGTGCAAAGATTTTCACTGAACACTTAAATATCTTTGTAGGATTGACTGATGAGGCTCAAAATGCTGAGATTATGGTAGAAAAAGAAGAAGATCAAAAGGAAAAAGTTCTTGAAATGACGATTGAAGAATTAGACCTTTCTGTTCGTTCTTATAACTGCTTAAAGCGTGCAGGCATTAATACGGTTCAGGAATTAGCTAATAAAACTGAAGAAGATATGATGAAAGTACGTAATCTTGGTAGGAAATCTCTTGAAGAAGTAAAACACAAACTAGAAGAACTTGGACTAGGCTTAAGAAAAGATGACTGATTTTCTTAGAAGCTTGGAAAACTAACTTCAAAAAAGGAGGGAAACTTTCATGGGATACAGAAAGTTAGGACGTACTAGTGCTCAACGTAAAGCAATGCTACGTGATTTAGCTACAGACTTAATTATCAACGAACGCATTCAAACAACAGAAACTCGTGCGAAAGAATTACGCTCTGTTGTTGAAAAAATGATTACTTTAGGTAAACGTGGCGATCTTCACGCTCGTCGTCAAGCAGCTGCATTTATTCGTAATGAGGTAGCCAATGCTGAAACAAACCAAGATGCGGTTCAAAAGTTATTCAGTGATATTGCACCACGTTATGAAGAACGTCAAGGCGGTTATACTCGTATCATGAAGATGGGTCCTCGTCGTGGAGACGGCGCACCAATGGTCATTATTGAACTTGTATAATTTTGTAGAAAATGATTGAAATCAATAGGGCATATGGACAGTTTTGTTCGTGCTCTTTTTTTCAAAATTCGACTGTGAGATTGTTAATCTCGCCGGGCCAAAAAAGAGCGTTATGATGAGCATATCCCCTCATAGGGGTTATTCTCTCTCCTGAGTGGTTGCAATTAGTTTGCTGTAATTGTTCCTGTGTTATGCATGATTGGACACAGTGATGATATGTCTCGTCTAGCTCATGCGCCTTATCACATGTACATAGGTTTTACTACAATGTGTATAAGGTGCAGGCTTTTTTGTGCTAACTTTTCTTTTAGGGCATTGAATTTGAAAGCAGTTAAGAAGTTAGCAGATGACCAAAAGAACAAATTGTTCTGTAAGCTTCTTTCCGGTTCATACATGTGTAAACTACTCCGGTTGCTTTACAATTTCAAAGCTCGCCAAATTTGGCGGGTATTTTTTTTAATAACTTTTTATAAACATGAATTTTGATAAGTGTCTAGCTTTAGCGCCTGGTGCTTATGATTTCATTTAGAATAGACGAGCTGAGCCTTAGGGGAGGACTAGAATGCAAAAGCCTTTAATACAATTACAAAATATATCTTATCAGTATGATGGGCAAACCGCCCTAGCATTAGAAGATGTCTCATTTGACGTTTACGATTCAGAATGGTTGGCTATTGTAGGGCATAATGGGTCAGGAAAATCTACGTTAGCAAAGCTTCTAAATGGGTTGCAATTTCCACAAAAGGGTACGATTGAAGTTTGTGGAATTCAATTATCTGAGGATACAGTTTGGGATGTTCGAAAGCAAGTGGGCATGGTGTTTCAGAATCCGGATAATCAATTTGTTGGTGCAACGGTGCAGGATGATGTTGCCTTTGCGCTTGAGAACAATGGGATTCCTAGAGATGATATGGTTGAACGGGTGACGGGTGCACTTGAAAAGGTTCAAATGGATTCCTTTTTAAATCAAGAACCACATAATCTTTCGGGTGGACAGAAACAAAGAGTGGCTATTGCTGGAGTTATTGCCCTCAGGCCTCTTGTTATTATTTTAGATGAAGCTACATCGATGTTAGATCCCAGAGGACGGGAAGAGGTATTAAACACGGTAAGAGAGCTGAAGGCAGATCATCATATGACGGTTATTTCAATCACTCATGACCTTGAAGAAGCTGCAAAGGCAGACCGAATGATTGTCATGAATAAAGGAAAGTTATACCGTGAAGGAACGCCTGAGGAAATTTTTCAAATGGATGAAGAATTAATTGCTCTAGGATTAGATATGCCATTTCCTGTAAAAATGAGCAAGCTATTGAAAGAAAAGGGTATTAGAATCGATAAACCCTATTTAACAGAAGAAGAGTTGGTGGCAGAGTTATGGACATCTCACTTCAACAGGTAGAGTATCGCTACCAGGCAAATACTCCTTTTGAACGGTTGGCTTTACAGAATGTTTCCTTTGATATTCCTGAAGGTACTTATCTGGCAATCATTGGGCATACTGGCTCCGGGAAATCGACTGTACTCCAACATCTGAACGCCTTATTAAAACCGACCAGTGGAAAAGTCGTTATTGGTGATTCAGAGATTAGAGCAGGAGAAAAGCAAAAGGATTTAAAAAAGATTAGACAAAAGGTAGGCATTGTTTTTCAATTTCCTGAACATCAGTTATTTGAGGAAACGATTGAAAAGGATATTTGTTTCGGACCGATGAACTTTGGTGTTTCTGAAGAGGAAGCCAAAAAAAGGGCAAGAGAAGCATTAATTCAAGTCGGGTTATCAGAGGATTTTCTGCAAAGGTCGCCATTTGATCTTTCTGGTGGGCAAATGAGACGTGTTGCCATTGCAGGTGTGTTAGCCATGAAACCTGATGTCATTGTTTTAGACGAGCCGACTGCTGGCCTTGATCCCCGAGGTCGAAAAGAAATTATGAATATGTTTTATCAACTTCATCAGGATAATGGTTTATCAACCATCCTCGTTACACATAGTATGGAGGATGCTGCCAGATATGCCGATCAAATTGTGATTATGCATAGTGGTGAGGTTTATAAAAAAGGAACTCCTGAGGAGATTTTTGCTTCACCAGAAGCTTTAATGCAAATGGGGTTAGATGTACCTGATGTGATTCGTTTTCAGAAGCAGTTTGAAGAAAAGTTTCACACGAAATTGAGTCGGATATGTCTAACAACTGAACAATTAGCAGAAGCTGTAGCTGAGAGCTTGAAAAGAGGTGTGCCAAAATGATGGATAAAATGATTTTAGGCCGCTATGTTCCAGCAGAATCTATTCTACATCGAATGGATCCTAGATCGAAGCTCATCATTATCTTTCTGTTTGTTATTATTGTATTTTTAGCTAATAACGTCCTCACATACGGTATTTTACTAGCTTATACTCTAATTATGATCTCTTTATCAAAAATCCCTATACGTTTTATCTTAAATGGACTTATTCCTGTATTATGGCTTGTTGGATTTACTTTAATCATCCATTTGTTATTTACGCGTGAAGGTGAACTTATTGTAAATCTTGGATGGTTTAAAATATATGAAGAGGGTTTGAGACAGGGGGTCTTTATATCATTACGATTCTTTTTACTTATTTTAGTGACATCGCTATTAACACTTACGACAACGCCTATTGAAATTACCGATGGGATTGAGTATTTATTAGCACCACTGAAGAAGATAAAATTCCCTGTACATGAACTGGCTTTAATGATGTCGATTTCTCTTCGATTTATTCCAACGCTCATGCAGGAGACCGATATTATCATGAAGGCTCAGACAGCAAGAGGTGTTGATTTTTCAGGCGGTCCGATTAAGGATCGTTTAAAGGCGATTATTCCACTGCTCATTCCTTTATTTATTAGTTCATTTAAACGGGCTGAAGAGTTAGCGGTAGCCATGGAAGCGAGAGGTTATCGTGGTGGCGAAGGAAGAACAAAATACCGTCTATTGAGCTGGGGATTTTCAGATTCTGCAATGATACTATTTCTAATGGCAGTAACAGCGCTGCTGATTATTTTTAGAACATAACGAGGTTTATTCATGCAACGTTATAAATGTACAATTAGTTATGATGGCACTTTGTTTTCAGGATTTCAAATACAGCCTAAAGAAAGAACGGTTCAGAGTGAACTAGAAAAGGCTTTGAAAAAGATTCATAAAGGTACAACGGTTAAAGTCGTGGCATCAGGCCGAACCGATGCAGGTGTTCACGCAAAAGGCCAGGTACTCCATTTCGATACCCCACTTTCCATTTCGGAGGAAAGCTGGCCAATTGCACTTCAAACCAAATTACCGCGGGATATTGCCGTTCTTAAAGTTGAGAAGGCGACAGCTACGTTCCATTCTAGGTTTGATTCAGTTGGAAAAGAGTATCGATATTATATTCGAAGAGCACAGCTTAACGACCCGTTTAGCCGCAATTATCAATATCACTATAGTTACTCACTCGATCTTGATAAAATGCGCGAGGCAGTCACTTATTTATTGGGTACACATGACTTTACAAGTTTTTGTTCCGTAAAAACAGTTATTGAAAATCGCGTACGTACGATGAATGTGATCGATATTATAGAAGATGGTGACGTCATCATGTTTCGAGTTGTCGGAGATGGCTTTCTCTATAATATGGTAAGGATATTAGTTGGTACTATTCTAGAAGTGGGCAGAGGTTATAGAAGCCCTGATGAAATACAAGAAATTCTTACGGCATTAGATCGTAGTCGTGCCGGAAAAACTGCACCACCTCATGGGTTGTATTTGTGGGAAGTTCATTATTAAGGCAAGTAATGAAACAGAGGTTTAAATTTTTTTTTAAAACAACTAAACCTGGTGTAACATTTTCTTGACAATGGCCACTTGAGGTTATATTATTATATGGTATGATTTTTAATCCCACGATGAGCCCCGGAACTTATTGTGATTAAATATGTGATATGGAACGAATGAATACAAAAATTAAATTAAATGGTTCTTATTTAGGAGGGAAATTCATGCGTACAACATTTATGGCAAATGCACAAAATATCGAGCGTAAATGGTACGTAATTGATGCTGAAGGTCAAACTTTAGGTCGCTTAGCTTCTGAAGTTGCATCAATTTTACGTGGTAAACATAAACCGACATATACACCACATGTTGACACTGGTGATCATGTTATTCTTTTAAATGCTTCAAAAATTCATTTAACTGGTAATAAATTAAATGATAAAATTTACTACCGTCACAGTATGCACCCAGGTGGTTTAAAACAAAGAACGGCTCTTGAAATGCGTACTAAATTCCCTGAAAGAATGCTTGAAGGAGCAATCAAAGGGATGCTTCCAAAGAACACTCTTGGACGTCAAATGGGTAAAAAATTACATGTATATGCTGGTAGCGAACATAAGCACCAAGCTCAACAACCTGAAGTTTACGAACTTCGTGGATAATTTATAAAGGAGGTTATTATCTTGGCACAAGTTCAATATATTGGTACTGGTCGTCGTAAAAGTTCTGTTGCTCGTGTACGTTTAGTACCAGGTGATGGTAAAGTAATTATCAATGGTCGTGTAATGGAAGAATATATTCCATTTGCAGCTTTACGTGAGGTTGTGAATCAACCTTTAAATGCTACTGAAACTTTAGGTAGCTATGATGTGCTTGTAAATGTTAAAGGCGGTGGCTATACTGGTCAAGCTGGAGCAATCCGTCATGGTATCTCTCGTGCATTACTTCAAGCAGATCCAGAATACCGCGGAACACTAAAACGCGCTGGATTCTTAACTCGTGATCCACGTATGAAAGAACGTAAAAAGCCCGGTCTTAAAGGCGCTCGTCGTGCACCACAGTTCTCAAAACGTTAATATTATCTACAATTCAAGGACTCTTTTCACTTTATGTGGAAAGGGTCTTTTTTCATGCCTTTTAAAACAGCAAGGGACACACAATGAAACAACTCGAAAGCAAATCTTTGATTAATACAATAGAATTTGAAACAATAGAAGGAAGTAATTAATGAAAGGAGTCATATAGATGAAAGTATTTTTAATCGGAGCGAATGGTCAGGTTGGAAAGCATATTGTCAAACTCCTTCAGAGTAGTGATAAACATGAGTTAACCGCAATGGTTCGTAGCGAGGAACAGGCAGAACAGCTAAAACAGTCTGGTGTCAATGTGGTTGTTGCGAATCTCGAAGATAATGTAGAGCAATTGGCACAAGCGATGAAAGGTTCAGATGCCGTGATCTTTTCAGCTGGGTCTGGTGGTAAAACCGGTGCAGATAAAACGTTGCTTGTTGACTTAGATGGTGCTGTGAAGTCAATGGAAGCGGCTGAACAAGTCGGCGTTAAACGATATGTCATGGTAAGTGCATACAAAGCCTATGATCGCGAATCTTGGAAGGAAAGTCCAATCAAACCGTATTTTGTCGCAAAACACTATGCCGATCGTGAGCTACGTGCCAGCAATTTAAACTATACGATTATTGGTCCTGGGGTATTAACGAATGAACCTGGCACTGGCAAAGTAGCCGTTGGCGAAATTCTCGAAAAAACCTCGATTCCTCGTGAGGACGTGGCAAGGGTGGTTGTTGCTTCCTTGGACGAAGAAAAGACGTATAAGAAAACAATTGAGTTAGTATCTGGAGAAACATCTATTGAAGAAGCGCTGAGAAGTAGTGGAATAATTCAATACTACCTTGTAGGCGAACCGTTCATGTTAGAGCGGTTCGCTTTTTGTATGTGATTTTTTCAAAGCTAATATCCTCCTCAGAAATTGGAAATCAAAAGGACAATGTTTGCATGAATGACTTTTCTTAATAGTAAAAGACTATCTCTAAAGAGGTGAAATCAGTGAATGTAATAACAACCTTTATAGAGAAAAAACGCGAAAAACAAATCAAATATGAAAAGTCAGTTCTTCGTGATATATCCGTTAAGGTTTTAAAAGAACGAGTTCAGCACTATTTTGGTTCTTCGCGTTTTACCCAAAGTATGATTATGCATAGTGGTATTGAAGAAGCCTGTTATGACGTGGCAATTGAGGCATTTTTATTAGGAGCAAACATGAGCCGATTTGGTTATTATGGTGAAGATGCCCAAGAGGTGAAAGTGCGCTGTAAACCTGAAGAAAAACATTTAATCGATACATTATATAATTTCCTCTTGTATTGGGGAAGCGGTCAAGAAGGCGTTTTAGATGAGTCTTTGTTTACCAATGCGAGCAATATGTAAATAGCTGGTGGCTAGATGGCTTTTATAAAGGAGAGAAAAGAATCAAGCTAAAGCTCCACTAAAATTTTGTCTTTATGTTCTAAGATTCCCCATTGTCCCATATATTTTATTGCAAGGACAAGCGGAGGGATTGATGGATAGTCATGAAAAAAAAGTGGAAAATAAGTATCTTTACGGTCGGACTTATTGTCCTATTTTTTATTTTACAATATGATTTTTCAGAAAATGATACTTGGAAGCTATGGAATCTCCCTTTATCAGGAAAGATTATTTTAGTTGATCCTGGTCATGGAGGTCCAGATGGTGGAGCAGGGGATTCAGATGCGCTTGAAAAAGACATTTCTTTAGCTGTTTCCACAAAATTAAGGGAATATTTGCAGGAGCAAGGCGCATTAGTCATTATGACAAGAGAAAAGGATATTGATTTAGCGGATGATGGAACAAAGGGATATAGCCGCAGAAAAGTGGAAGACTTAAAAAAGAGGCTTGAAATGATTAACAATCAAGATATTGACTTTTTTGTAAGTGTCCATTTGAATTCGATTCCTTCTCCTAGATGGAGTGGGGCACAAACATTCTATGCTCCTCAATTTGAAGAAAACGAAAGAGCCGCAAAATTTATACAGGATGAATTAATTATAAACCTTGAAAATACAACTCGAAAAGCAAAACCGATTAACAATATTTATATATTAGACAAGGCCAAAAAGCCCGGTGTTTTAGTGGAAGTGGGATTCTTATCAAATCCAACCGAGAAAGGCGAATTTGAAAAAGGATGATTATCAGGAGAAACTCGCCGCATCAATCTACAGAGGGATTATGCGTTATTATACAAATGAAAAAGAATTAACCGTACCTGAATAAGGCTAAATTGCCTATTCGGGTATTTTTTATATATTAAGGATAGAAGTAGTCAAAACTAAGGTTGGCAAGGTCTCTCATTATAGAGATTAAACAAGCATGTGTTATACTAATTATTGTGTAAATTTAATAAAAGGTGGGTAAATGGAATGATTACGGTAGAGAAGGTAAAAGAAAGCTTAGGCCCTATTAAAGAACCTTTCTTGCACTTAACTTTAGCAGAGTTAAATGCAATTGAAGAGATAAAGGTAAAAGAAGAAAAGAATCATGTGAGCGTAAAGATCGCTATTACAAAAACTGGAACCTCTGAACAAATGCAGCTTCAAACCCAAATTGTCAATACATTAAAAGAAGCAGGAGCGGATACAGTAGGCATTCGTTTTGGCGAATTACCTGCAGAAGTAGTGGAGAAATACCGTTCAGAAGCGGAA
Organism: uncultured Bacillaceae bacterium; assembly: GCA_963708895.1. Lineage (GTDB taxonomy): Bacteria > Bacillota > Bacilli > Bacillales > Cytobacillaceae > Bacillus_BD. Next base: position 248,727 of record CAVPUE010000009.1, read on the forward strand.
GGCAATCAAGAGGATAAAGGATTGTTATCAGAAAATAATAAGACAACTTTTATTGCGATTGCGAGTGGTAAAGGTGGAGTAGGAAAATCAACTGTTTCTGTTAACTTAGCGGTTTCATTAGCGAGACTAGGAAAGAAAGTCGGCCTTGTGGATGCTGATATTTACGGCTTTAGTGTTCCCGATATGATGGGAATAACAGAGCGTCCTGCTGTTAAAGGACAAAAGCTAATTCCGGTAAATCGCTTTGGCGTAAAAGTCATTTCAATGGGTTTCTTTGTTGAGGATAATGCACCAATCATTTGGCGTGGTCCTATGCTTGGAAAAGTACTAAATCAATTTTTTAAAGATGTTGAGTGGGGCGATTTAGACTATTTATTATTAGATTTACCTCCTGGAACAGGAGACGTTGCATTAGACATCCATAATATGTTACCTGCAGCAAAGGAAATCATCGTAACGACACCACATCCAACGGCAGCTTTTGTAGCAGCACGTGCAGGTGCAATGGCCTTAAGAACAGATCATGAAATTCTAGGTGTTATTGAGAATATGTCCTACTTTGAAAGTAAGGCATCGGGTGAAAAGGAATATGTGTTTGGCCAAGGTGGCGGAGAAAAATTAGCAGATTCCCTGCAATCAAAAGTATTAGGTCAATTGCCATTAGGACAGCCTTATCGAAATGAAGAGGACTTTTCACCATCTGTTTATCAAGAAGATCATCCAATCGGAAAAATTTATAAAGACATCGCTAACAAAGTAATCGATGCGATAAAATAATGCTAAAAAAGGCCTTCCCATCAATTAGGGTTGGCCTTTTGTCTATTCTTCTTCTTCTTTTCTTCAGCAGCCTTTGTTTCAGCCGCTTTTAATAATAGTTCTTGAATCTTCGTTTGATATAACGGGCTTTCAATCGTCTCACTAATGACTGTTTTTAGATGCTCACGATATTCATTGCTTTTTAATATATTAGTTAAATCCTCCACAAGTTCTGGATCTTTTATAATTTCCATTAGTTTTGCTCGGTATTCTGGATCATTCATTAACGTTTTTAGAAGCTGTTCATGCTGTTTTTGCATACTTTGGGCCATTGTTTCGGCAAACTTTGGATCATCAAAGTTTTTCTTCCAAAATTCTGCTCCCTTTTCACTTGTTAACGTACTTTGAATCGTTTCCGTTACGACGGATTGGTCCATGATCAGTTCTTGTCGCAATTGTTCATCTGACATGACATCTTGAATCGCTTTCTTTCCTTCGTCCGTTTTTAAAATATCTACAACCATTTTCTTCGTCTGGTCATAATCAATTTCTTTTGTTGTGTCCTGCTGTGGGGCACAACCTGTGATGATTAGAAGACTAAGAAAAGTGATTAAAAAAACCAAGGCTTTCCTCATTTTCATAAACTCCTCTCAGAGTATTTCCTACCCTTAGGATGAAGAAATTTACTTAATATTATTCGTTTAATTCGTATACCTAGATTTTTCTAAAATTGGCTGATACAATCATGTAAAAAGAACAATTAAATAATGGGGGATACAATTGTGACAAGTCGAAATGTAGTAAAATTATTTTTTTCTACTTTACTGATCGGTGGAATTGTTACGGGGATTACGGGATTTATTGTTCGGTGGCAAGAATTCGGTTCATATTTTTTGAATATTGAGTTATCAAAAATAGTCTCAATATTCTTTTGGCTATTTTGTGTAGGATTAATTTTTAGTCTAGTTAGTCAAGTTGCCTTTTTTGCTTATTTGACCGTACATCGTTTTGGTCTTGGGATTTTTAGGTCTCTTTGGAATGGTGTACAAGTTGTTCTGATTTTATTTGCCTTATTTGATTTAGTGTACTTCCGGTATCGAGCTTTCGCGGAAAGTGGTGATAGTGTAGTACCTTATTTGGTACCAGCTGCTCTCATCTTAATTGTTGGACTAGTTATCAGTTATTTTAAAGGAAGGCAGACCAATCAAAGTGCATTTATTCCAGCTTTATTTTTTATGACAGTTGTTACGATAGTTGAATGGGTACCAATTCTACGAATTAATGATGATAACTGGACTTATCTGATGATTTTTCCGTTACTAGCTTGTAATGCTTATCAATTGTTTATTCTTCATAAGTTAAATAACGCTTCAATAGAAGAAAGAAATGCTAAAGCAGAGAATCCGGCCTAAATAGGCCGGATTCTCTCACTTGTATTTCAGATGTATTCGTCTTTGCATTAGCAATCATTTCAGATACCGTCACAAGTTTTAAATCTCTTCTTTCGATATCCTCAAGAATAAGTGGTAGTGCTTTATTTGTTTGCTTGGCAGAGTCGGAAGCATGTAGAAGAATGATATCTCCCTTCTTCGCTTGAGCTACATTTTCTCTAATTAGTTCTGTACCAGGATTTGTCCAATCTTTTGAATCAATACTCCAATGAACGACTGTGTACCCATACTTTTGAGCAATATTTAATGTTTTCTGGTCAAAGTGTCCAGTAGGGGCTCGGAGGAGTTGGATTTTTTTGATATTCAACTTGCCAAAGGCTGTTTGAGCAAGAGAAATATCATTTCTTATTTTCTCTTCCTCCAACTCTGAATAATCTTTGTATTCATAACCTAGCATTCCTATTTCGTAGCCTTCCTTTACCATGCGTTCAACTAAATCGGGATGTCGTTCAGCCCAAGAACCAGAAAGAAAAAAGGTGGCAGATTTAACTTCATGTTCTTTTAGCGTATCAAGGATCGGTTCTGCCTTTTCATCACCCCAACCAATATTAAATGTTAGTGCAATATCCTTCTCTCCTTTGTAAACAGCTTTAGGACCATCCTTTGTTGAAAAAGCCGGGACTTGTACCATATTACCTAAAAATAGAAACCAGGCAGTAAAAAAGGCAGCAACACCAATGATCAAAATTTGTTTAATAGTTTTACCATTTAACACATAAAAAAAGTTCATATACTCACCTCGTCCAACACTCTTCTTTCAATCCTATGAGTGATCCAATTAAAAAATGAACTATTTTTTATAAAAAGTAATTGTAAATGGTTCATACTATTTATAAATTTTATCGTTAGGGAGGAAATTATATGCAAGCTATGCTTCTAAATGATATGGAAATAAAGGAAATGCAGTATTTATTAAAAAGAGAAATGGATGAAATCTTATTTGATCTTAGAGATGATAGAATTGATTTTTTTATAAAAACAGAGATGGAGGAACGTTATAAACATTTATTTACTTTATTTAAAAGAGTTGCGCCACCTGTTGAATGTATGAAATACATACTGACAAAGCAGAAAGATAAAAGACGAGGAAGTAGAATAAAAAGAAATGAAAAAAGTAATTGACAATTTACATAGAAGTTGATAAAG
>CAVPUE010000010.1:0-175000 GCA_963708895.1 uncultured Bacillaceae bacterium
TGATTTTTTTGTTAAATTACGTTACCTTATTAATAAAAACATATACTATTATCAACGTGGACCATTCGTCCCTATTAATAGGGATGGGTGGTTTTTTTATTCGATCATAAATTATATAATGTTAATGTAGATGATTGTTTAAGAAAAATATATACATAAGCTTTAGAAAATGGAGGATCAATTTATGAAGACTATTTTTTCTGGTATCCAACCAAGTGGTACGATTACGATTGGAAACTATATTGGTGCCTTAAAACAATTTGTTGAATTACAAGATGAATATAATTGTTACTTTTGTATTGTCGATGAACATGCGATAACGGTTCCTCAAGATCCACAAGTACTAAGGAAAAACATTCGCTCCTTAGCAGCTCTTTACATCGCAGTTGGACTAGACCCTAATAAGGCTACATTATTTATTCAATCTGAAGTACCAGCACACGCTCAAGCCGCTTGGATGATGCAATGTATCGCCTATATCGGTGAACTTGAACGTATGACTCAATTTAAAGATAAATCGTCTGGAAAAGACGCAGTTTCAGCTGCACTCTTAACCTATCCACCTTTAATGGTTGCGGATATTCTATTATATAGCGCACACCTCGTTCCCGTTGGAGAAGATCAAAAGCAACACCTTGAGTTAACTCGTGATCTTGCTGAACGCTTTAATAAAAAATACGCTGAGATCTTTACCATTCCTGAGGTTCGTATTCCAAAAGTGGGTGCACGTATTATGTCTCTTCAGGATCCAACGAAGAAAATGAGTAAATCTGATTCCAATCAAAAAGGATTCATATCGATGCTTGATGAACCTAAACAAATCGAAAAGAAAATAAAAAGTGCTGTTACGGATTCAGAGGGAATCGTCAAATATGATGTTGAAAATAAACCTGGTGTATCAAACCTTCTTTCCATCTACTCTATTTTCTCAGGAAAAACGATTAATGAATTAGAAGAATTATATGAAGGAAAAGGGTACGGCGTTTTCAAAGGTGATCTTGCAGGGACGATTATTGAAAGTCTTTCACCTATTCAACAGCGCTACCATGAATTAATGGAGTCGGAAGAATTAGACGAAATACTTGATAGAGGCGCCCAGCAAGCAAATGCAGTTGCGAGTAAAATGGTTAAAAAGATGGAAAATGCGATGGGTCTTGGCAGAAAAAGACGCTAAAGATAGAAAAGGAGCTGAAAATTCAGCTCCTTTAATTTACTTTATGACCTTGCTCCATATCCCACAATTTCTCAAAAAATGGTTGTCCTTTAATGAGATTTTCACAAAAATGTTCATGCTTACTTGTCCATCCATATTTTACATCTTCGTATAATTGCTGCCAAGCAGCTTCAGAATCAAGAAGTTGAATCCTTTCATATAGATCAGGACTCCACTCCGTGAACCAATAGCGAATCTCCGCTGTATTTTGCGATGAATATAATTGATCAAGTGCCATAAATAATAGTTGTTTCAACTGTCTTTCTTTTCGTGTTAAACCATTCATCAAATCTGGCTGTGGTGATAGAATATGAAATTCCTTCAGTTCAGGTAATGCAGAATTAAATTCATACGTAATCGTTTCTTGATTTTCTAACATCTCAAAGGCTAACTGTTCTTGACGTGGAATAAGTCTGCTTTTTCGAATCGGGATATTATAGCCAATCGTATCAACAGCTAATATTCTTTCCCCATCTGATACAACAAAGCAGTAATCAAGTTGACTGCGCTCATGATTTTTACGTAGAAAAGCTTTTTGATAAATATCCTCTAATAATTGCTGTGGTAATTCTGACAAGTCATTTTCAATGTAGGAATAAAGAATAGGGTCTATTTTTAATAACGGGACTTGATCGAGTAATTCTACGCTGTCATCCTTACGCCATTCATGAAAATGGCAAACATTATAACCATTCTCTTCCCCTTCAAACCAATTAACCCAAACATCATGAAGATACATCATTTATTTACCCCTCACTTCAGCTAACTATTTGTCATTCAGTATAGGCAGATAACAGTTAAAATATTCCTATAGTGAGGGATTACATCCAATTTTTCATTATTTTTCATGATTATTATTTTTTTCCAAGCTGCTACTATTCATTTTTCCCGAGCTTATCAATACTTCATCTGAAGTCACATTAAATGATTCTTCAATTGAAAATTTCTGTTTTTCATTTGCCTTTGAGATTAACCAATAACCAATTGAATATCCTAATAAATGCGGAAAAAACCCTTTGCCGAATAGTAACGCATCATGAATTTTATCCGTTCTTGGCGTATCAATATGCTCTTTTACATACCTCTCCCAAAACTTCTCAAGTTCTGATTCATGATATTGATGTATCCATTTAGCATTATAGTTTTCTCCACAATAATTTGTTACCGCTAATTCAGCGAAACCTTCCATAACCATGGAATCAAGAACAGAATAATCACGCGGAGGTTTCGTGTGGAGACTTAAGCGACAGACATGATGATATTCATGAACAATGAGGGATTCTAGTTCTTTTATATCTATTAAAGGAGAAAGAAACAAAAACATCTTATTTTTAAATGAGACTCCACACATCTTTTGTTTAATCTTTGTATGAATTGGAAAAATATAAACAGGTACATTGGGACCATTCCATCGGTTTCGATATTGATTTAAAATTTTATTAGATTCCGACCAATAATCATGCTCTTTTAATTGTGCTAGTATTTCCTTAGCACGCTCATTCGGACTATACATACCAAATGAACGCAAATAGTTATACAACTTATGAGCATCTTCCTTTTCAGGAGACACAATATGTTCTTTAATGAGTCGTGATGGTTGATGAAAATATTCATCAAGCCATAAATCGGTTCTTTCTATTCCCACCCCAGATCCCTCCTTCAATATGGTATGGACTCCTACGGGATCATGTTCATGAAAATAAAAAAATCCACATCCTAAACAGATGTGGGATTGATTCTATTATTCGTTGTTATTTTCCTGCTGTTCACTACAGTTTTTACAAAGTCCATAAAATAAGAGATGATGTTTTTTAATGTTAAATTTGGTTAAATCTTTGGCAAATGATTCCACTTCTTTTAATTGTGGATAATAGAAATCTTCAATTTTACCACAATCAGAACAAATGATATGATAATGATCTTTCTCTAACCATTCAAATTTGCTTAAACCCTCTCCAAATTGCAGCTCTTTTACAAAACCTATATTGACAAAGAGTTTGAGATTATTGTAGACGGTCGCAATACTAACCGATGGAAATTGTTTAACTAATTTTTTATAGATTTCGTCTGCCGTTACATGCTCATGGCTATTTTTTAAAATTAAAATCATTTCTTGTCTTTGTGGTGTAATTCGAATATTATCTTTTTTTAATTTTTCAATAACTTTGTCCATTTTACATCCACAACTTTCTTTAATTATAGTAAATTCTCATTCACTTTTCTTTTAGCGTGCCAAATACAATAGGAAGATTACAAGTATATTAGTTGATTACTATAACTTTATTATAATCCTTTTCAATTGAAAGTCAATTTTAACTAGTAATAATTATTATATACATATAAAAAACAGGCTTTTTATGGCCTGTTTTTATGTTACTGATATTTTTTAAAAACGATTGTAGCGTTATGCCCGCCAAAGCCAAGAGAATTACTTAATGCCGTATGAATCTCTTGTTTCCTTGCCTCATTTGGAATATAATCCAAATCACATTCTGGATCAGGAGTTACATAATTAATCGTTGGTGGAAGAATTCCTTCTTGTATAGCTAATACAGATATAATCGCTTCAATTCCACCGGCAGCCCCTAATAAATGACCTGTCATTGATTTAGTAGAGCTTATAGCTACTTTGTATGCATGATCAGAGAGAACTTCTTTAATAGCAGTCGTTTCAAACTTATCGTTATAAGCTGTGCTTGTTCCATGTGCATTAATGTAGTCAATCTCATCCGGCTGCAACCCTGCATCATTTATCGCCATTTTCATTGCACGCGCCCCGCCTTCACCTGCAGGAGCTGGTGCTGTAATATGATAAGCATCCCCTGTTGAACCATACCCAACAATTTCTGCATAGATATGTGCTCCACGTGCTAAAGCATGTTCTAAATCCTCTAATACAACAATTCCAGCACCTTCACCAATAATAAAGCCATCACGATCTGCATCAAACGGTCTACAAGCTGTTTTTGGATCTGGATTTGTACTTAAGGCAGTATTCGCACAGAAACCTGCAATCGACATATTGGTAATCGGCGCCTCTGCTCCTCCAGAAATCATCGCAATCGCATCACCACGCTGAATCACTTTAAAAGCATCACCAATTGAGTTTGTACCAGTTGCACAAGCAGTAACGGTACAAGAATTTACCCCTCTAGCACCTAGAGTAATTGATACTTGTCCAGCTGCCATATCTGGAATAAGCATCGGAACAAAGAAAGGACTTACTCTTCGATATCCTTTATTTAGAAAATTTTGGTACTGGGTTTCAAATGTTTCCATTCCCCCAATTCCTGAACCAATCCAAACACCAACACGATCTGAAATCTCCTCGTTAATATCAAGGCCAGAATCTTTTACAGCCATGATTGAAGCTGCAACAGCAAATTGTGTAAATCGATCCATTTTTCTCGCATCTTTTTTCTCCATAAAGGCACTAGGATCAAAATCCTTTACTTCTGCTGCTACCTTAGCTGGAAAATCATCTGCGTTCACTCGAGTTAATGGTCCAATTCCTGATACACCAGCTACGAGGTTATTCCAGGTTGTTTCTGTATCGTTTCCAAGCGGAGTTATGGCTCCAATACCTGTAACGACAACACGTCGTTTTTCCATCAATTAACATCTCCTTTTATTATCCAAAATACACGAATTAGCGTCCCCAACGTAAGCAAATGGCACCCCAAGTTAAGCCACCGCCAAAACCAACCATGACAATCACATCATCATCTTTTATTTTCCCTGCTTCCAATTCTTCTGCCATTGCAATCGGAATTGAGGATGAAGAGGTATTTCCATATTTTTTTATCGTTTTAGACATTTTTTCTTCTGGTAGCTCTAAACGTTGTCTAGATGCCTCCATAATTCGGATATTGGCTTGATGAGGGATCAAGAAATCAACATCATCTTTTGTTAACCCTGCTTGTTCAATAACGTTTACAGAGCTATCAGCCATTTGACGAACGGCAAATTTAAACACTTCGCGACCATTCATGATGATATATTCATCTTGATATAGATGTTTAGCTCCTACACCGTCTGCACCCAATTCAAAGGAGAGAATCCCTCTTCCTTCAGAAACACGACCCATGACAACGGCACCTGCTCCGTCACCAAATAAAACCGCTGTATTACGATCTTTCCAATCTGTGATTTTTGAAAGTTTTTCTACCCCTACAATCAAAACATGCTTATAAGCACCACTTTCAATAAATTGCTTTGCCGTTACCATTCCATACATAAAGCCTGCACATGCCGCACTAATATCCATGGCCGCAGCCTTTTTAGCTCCTAAACGTTCTTGCAGCATGCAGGAAACGGAAGGAAATGGTTGATCTGGTGTAACCGTTGCAACTAAAATCATATCAATTTCCTCAGCCTTAATATCGGCATGTTTCAAAGCTTCTACTGCCGCTTCATAGGCCATATCAGACGTATCCATTCCATCTTCAGCAATCCTACGCTCTTCTATACCTGTTCTCGATCTAATCCATTCATCATTCGTATCAACTATTTTTTCTAAATCATGGTTTGTTACAATTTTCTCAGGTACATATTTTCCAACGCCCAAAACACCTGCATTCATTATGGACACTCCTTTTATACAATCAATTAATTTTTCTGCACATAAAATCACATAAGATAAAATTTTCTATACTGAATAATATAATCAAATAAAATTTCACTAAATTTTGTTATCAAATATTATGAGTTGGTACTAATTTTATCAAATAAAATGATCTTGTACAATACAATCTATAAACTGAAATTGTTAAATTTTCAAAAAAGTCCATTCATTTATACGATAATCTCATATTTTATTATGAGACATTGTATGAAACAATATTTATTAGAGAGGAGAACGGTAATGGAACAGCAGAAAAAAAGGGATACTTCTGACAATCATGAAGTAGATCCATTTACAGCCTTTATGTTTGGTAAACCAAGAATAAATGATGATAAAAAAAGACGATAAAGAACGTAAATCCTTTTCAACAGATGATTGGATATTTGGGAGAAATCATCGAGGTCATACGAAGACTGAAACAGAAGAAGATCAGCAAGTAAATGGGACTACTCAATAATTTCTTAAATCAAGTGAATACGGAAGAAGTCATGAAAAATATAGATAGCTTCATTGAAACGGCACAGGAATTTAAACCATTATGGAAAAAACTCTATCCTCACGTACAAAAATGGATAAAGTAATAAAAGTGGAAGCTGCCCCTATAAAGATGGGTCAACTTCCATTTTTATTCATGTCTGTTTTCGTAAAGTTTGTTGTTAAAATCCACAGGCCGATTTTAACGTAGAAAAAGGTATTTTGCGCATTCATATTTAGTTTCAGCTCTTTTCTCAAAAATATAAAGCTATCTCGACATGAAAACAACAATTAGCATTTTTTCTTTCCAAATGCAACAATGTTTGGGTAAAGATCCTTATATTATTGATTAGGGAGTTCTCCTGTTTTTTTATATCTTTCTATATCGTCTTGGATTTCTTTAACAAAGGCTTCGTCAATAAGTGGACTAAAGGTTCCTAATGAAATGGCATCGTCTTGAAAATCAAATGATATATTTCCAGACTCTAAATGTCCTTTATTATATCGATTTGCAACCCATTCATAAAGTTTTCCTACATGTTGCACCGTGCTGGTAAGGACGATATTATTTCCTACATCCGATTGATCGGATATATATCCAATCCCGTATATTCCGTTTTCTTTTACCTTTTCAATAACAGGAACACTATAAGCACCAGTTGGATAAATAATATCCACTCCTCCCGCGTGCATATCATTAAATATATTCAATGCCTTCTCTTCATCATCAAAATCGTTTACGTACTCCATTTCAATGGAAACCAGATTATTTTCATATTTAGCTCCATCATAAAATCCTTTTATCTCTGGTTGCCATTCAAATGCAGGTATGATTCCAATATGATTACTTTTTGTCATATGGGCTGCAACCATTCCTGCAAAAAATCCCATTGCATAGCTTTCAAAATGTAAGCTTGTCACATTGTCATTTTTGGCATCACCATTAAACGTAATAAAATGGATATCAGGATAGTTTAAAGATATCTCTGAAAAATATTCCGCATATTCATGGCCCTGACCAAAAATTAAGTTGACTCCTTTTTGGTCGAATTCCTTTACTGCTCTTTCTACAACTAATTTTGTGTTCATCCCTTCTTTATAATAAACATCAACTCCATATGATGATTGAATTTGAAGAATCCCTCTATAGGCTTTTGAACCCCACCCTTGATCCATAATCGTTTCTGGAACTAAGAGTCCGACATTTTTCAACTCATCTTGACTTCGTACTTGTCCACATGATGTTAGAAAAAGAAGAACACAAATTAGCATCAAAATAACCTGCTTCATTCTTAAAGCAACTCCCTTAATACCTATCCTTTTACACTACTTTTATACTATATCACTATCATTCTACCTTTTCATTTTCATTCTTGGAAGTATATTTTTTCATTTAACTACTATTTAGTACTTCTGCATTTGAGATAAATACCTTTTTTGCTTTTCTAACCCTTCCTTAGCCGAAGTACCTTGAACCTCTAAAACGATGAAATCTTTACAGAATTCATGATTGCTTTTCAGATTAATATTTGAGATTTGGTCTGAAAGTATACTAGCAATTTTACTCCATTGATTTTCAACATTACTTTTTAATAAATAAGAGGCTGGTTTCTTATTTTCGATAATATCTATTATAGAATGTATAGCATCTTGAACGTAGATTGCGTCCCCCGTCCATTCTCTATCTTCTACTGTATGACTTACATTTGACTGATAAAGAGCCTTATGAAAAAGAAAATTCGCTGGTTGCCACGGGCCATAGATAGTAGGTAAATAGACGATATAGGGACTATTGATCTCTTTCATACATTCTTGGATGGGCATGATTGTGACTGAGTGAACTAGTTGTTCCTGTGGTAAATTAGAATGAACCATTTCTAAAAATTTTTGCTCTTGTCGTTTCATGTAAAAACTATAATAATCCAGAAAAATAAATGTGTCCTTTTGAGAAAAATCGAAAGAAGAAAGAAAGCTTTCATCTTTTTCCTGGAAATTACTGTTTCTTCCAATTAATAGTCGCTTTTCATCCACTACATGGTCAGAAGTATCGATTGGAAGATCAACTCCATATACCTCCATTCCTTCTTGCAATAGAGCTTCACAAAGGTGGAACCCGATAAACTCATAAACACCAACAATGATTGCCTTGTCCATAAAAAAACCCCCATGCTAATGATTCACTATCATCATATGCATGGGGTAACCGTATCTTTACACTCTAGATCAAAATTCAATTTCCTTATAAAATAATTTCGTTTTTCTTCAAAAAGTCTTTAATTGGAGCTGCCATCTGTAATCTTTTCTCAGGAACCATATAACAGAGCGAAATGGGTGCCTTTTCATCTTCCCATTGCAACGACAATTGATTTAACAATTGGGATTGTTTATAAGCTCGACTATCTGACAGTACATGAATAATCTTAACTGGAATATTTGTTGTAAAACTCCACGTTTCATGATTTTCTTTAACCATATTAATGATTTGTTCTCCACTCTTATGGTAGGATTTTGAAAGCTCTTTTATCATTTTTTTATAAAAGAATTTTCGATCCTTTTCTAACTCTAATTGATGGTTCAACGAAAGGATTGGATTTAATAGTACAACAGAGCGAATACAATCATCCATTTCATCTATTAGCTTTAAAGCAACTAAAGCACCCATCCCTTCTGCCAGGATGTGAATTTTATGATTTAAAATTTCTGTACGGATTACATGTTGATATAATCTTTTGGATAAATGAACAGCTTCGTGACTACCCCAATTTTTCCCATATAAATTACTATAAAAAACCGTATAACCAGCATCAAGAAAAGAATGTAACAGTACTGATTTCCCTTCATTTTGCAACCAATAGCTCGTTTTCGAATCAACAAAATGTCTTTCATCACCAATGATGTGGACACCGAAACCTTGAGGTCTTCTAGGATAATGAATAACATTCCATTCGGTATCCAATTGAAAGTTCCGGTTCTCCATCAAATGATTCCCCTTTTTCTTATTTAATGTTGGCTCTTTTCTCAAAGTAAATAGCAATTTCAATCCTTATGATTAATTTATGAGAGTAAAATCAAAATGAATAGGGAATAGCCTAATGTTTAGGATAAAATTGGAATAAATTCATAATTTATAAGGTTTTTGAAAGTTTCTTTATAAATTTCTGCCAATATGGTAAAATATTTTGTAGAGAGATAAGATTATGAGGTGAATTCTGTGCGTTATATAATGACAATGTTTTGGGCTATTTTATTAATGTTTATGCTTACATATGTAGTAAGTGCGATGGTTGGTGTTGCATTCAACGTGCAAATTGCGTTAACCATAGGGGTTGTAGCAGCGATTTTAGTTTACATCATCCCACTCATACTACCGCAACCAGCTAAACAAGATGAGGCGCATTAAACAAATTCGCTCTTCAATCGAAACAAGTCATTCTGTTCTAACAGAATGACTTGTTTTAATTTTACTTCATATATTTAAATTAAGATACATTTATTTCCTCATTCTATTTCAAAGCCAATATCATTATTTTGTACGACAATCGTTACTTGCTGACTTTCTCGAATTTCTCCTGCAATAATACTTCGTGCAATCTTCGTTTCAAGATTTCTTTGAATAAATCGTTTTAATGGTCTAGCACCATATACGGGATCAAAACCATTTTCTGCAATATATTCTTTTGCTTCATCATTTATACTTAATTTTATTTGTTGTTCTGATAATCGAGCTTGCAATTCCTTCATTAGTTTCACGACAATCTCTTTAATATTTTGTAATGTTAATGGTTTAAATAGGATAATTTCATCTACCCGATTTAAAAATTCTGGTCGAAAATGATTTTTTAATTGCCCCAAGACTAGATCACGAGTTTCCTCAGCAATCTCTTCTGTACCTTTGTTCCCCTCTAAAAGGAATTGAGATCCAAGATTTGATGTCATAATAATGACTGAATTTTTAAAGTTGACCACTCTTCCCTGAGAATCGGTAATTCTACCGTCATCGAGAACCTGCAGGAGAATATTAAACACTTCCGGATGTGCTTTTTCGATTTCATCAAGTAATATAACGGAATACGGTCTTCTTCTAACGGCTTCTGTTAATTGCCCTCCCTCTTCATAACCAACATATCCAGGAGGTGCACCAATCAATCTTGATACAGAATGCTTCTCCATATACTCTGACATATCAAGGCGAATGATTTGTTCTTCACTGTCAAATAAGCTTTGGGCTAGTGCTTTTGCAAGTTCCGTTTTCCCTACACCTGTCGGACCTAAGAAAATAAACGAGCCAATTGGACGTTTCGGATCATTAATTCCTGCTCTTGCTCTTAACACTGCATCTGAAACAAGACCAACGGCTTCATCTTGACCAATGACACGCTCGTGTAGAATACTCTCTAAGCGCAGAAGTTTTTCTCGTTCACCTTCAACTAATTTCGTTACAGGAATTCCTGTCCAACGAGCAACAATAGAAGAAATCTCGTCTTCGGTCACTTCTTCCCTTAATAATTTATCTCCTTGCTTTTCATTAACCTCTGCTTCTAATCCCTTTAATTCTTTTTCTAAAGCTGGAATCTTGCCATGACGAAGTTCTGCCGCTTTATTTAAATCATATTCATTTTCTGCATGCTCTAATTCTCGGCGCAACTTTTCCAATTGTTCTCGTTTTTCTTGAACTTTGTGGATCCCTTCTTTTTCTAGCTGCCATTTTGCTCTCATCGTATTTGCTTGATCGCGACATTCAGCCAATTCCTTTTGTAGAGACTCTAATCTTTCCTTACTAGCTTCATCTTTTTCTTTTTCTAAGGCCGCTTCTTCAATTTCCAACTGCATGACTCTTCTCGTGACTTCATCTAATTCTGTTGGCATCGAGTCAATTTCAGTTCGAATCATCGCACATGCTTCATCAATTAAATCAATCGCTTTATCTGGTAAGAAGCGATCTGTAATATATCGATCAGATAAAGTAGCAGCAGCAACGATCGCACGATCATGAATATTGACCCCATGATAGATTTCAAAACGCTCCTTCAACCCTCTTAAGATCGAAATGGAATCTTCAACATCTGGTTCTTGAACGAGCACTTGTTGAAAACGGCGCTCTAATGCAGGATCTTTTTCAATATATTTACGGTATTCATCAAGAGTCGTTGCTCCTAGACAATGAAGTTCCCCGCGCGCAAGCATCGGCTTTAACATATTACCTGCATCCATTGCCCCTTCTGTTTTCCCTGCACCGACAATCGTATGAATTTCATCAATAAAAAGTAAGATGCGACCGTTACTTTTTTTCACCTCATTTAAGACGGCTTTTAATCGTTCCTCGAATTCTCCTCTAAATTTTGCTCCTGCAATTAATGCACTCATATCAAGTGAAAAAATCGTCTTATCCTTTAAACCTTCTGGTACATCTTTTCTCACAATCCGCTGTGCTAATCCTTCTACAATTGCTGTTTTTCCTACTCCTGGTTCCCCGATTAAGACAGGGTTATTTTTTGTTTTTCTTGATAATATACGAATTACATCGCGAATTTCACTATCTCGGCCAATAACAGGGTCCATTTTACCTGCTTGAACCTCTTCCACTAAATCTCGACCATATTTTTTTAACGCTTCATAGGTGCTTTCTGGATTTTGTGATGTCACTCTTTGATTCCCCCTAATCTCTCTAATAACCTCTAACACCCTTTTTAAACTGATCCCTTTTGATTTGAAATCATTTCCTATTTGGGATGGAAGGGAAATAGATGCTAATAAAATATGCTCTACTGACATGTAGTCATCATTAAATTGTTTCATAAATTTTTCTGCTTCAGCGAGCACTCTTTGTAAGCCATTTGTAATGTATAGTTTTCCTTGTTCGACGCCACTCCCAGTTACTTGAGGCTTTTTCGAGAGGATTTGTTGTAGTCCTTCTTTGATATCTTTTACTCCAATATTCATTTTTTCCAAAATGGAGAGGATCAAGCTTTCATCATCCTCAAGCATCGCGATATATAAATGAACTTCATCAACCTCTTGATGCTGTTCTCTTACAGCGATATTTTGGGCATTCATAATCGCCTTTTGCACTTTTTCCGTCATTGAATTAATATCCATATCAAAGCCTCCTTTGACCTTTTTTGACCTTTAATACTATTATATCCTTTTTACCGTTAATTTAAAAGTTAGAAGAGAATCAAAAACACAAAAAAGACCACCGTACTTCTGGTGGCCTCTAAACAATTTAAGGTTTTCTTTGATACGTCCAAAGACGTTCGTCATTCGAATTTTCTGGGAAAGCATCTCCAGCCTTCATCTTAAGTCTTTTTGGGTTATTAACAGTACTGCCTGTATCACCAATCTCAATATAGATTCCATTATTTGGTGCTTTTTGTCCTGGACGGAATTGTCGACTTTGACCCATTTTTATTCCCCCTTCATTTTGTTCCTTGTTATTATGGCTTATTTACGAACCATTCATGAAGGAAAATAAGGGAAATACATTTCAAAAATACAATGCCATTCGTATGCATACGAATGGCATTGTCATAAAAACAATTATGATAAAAGCGCAACTAATAAGGCTTTTTGAGCATGTAGTCTGTTTCCTGCTTCTTGGAATACAACTGAATGATCACCATCAATCACTTCTGATGTTACCTCTTCACCACGGTGAGCAGGAAGGCAATGTAAGAAAATAAAATCCTCTTTTGCATGCTTGACAAGTTCTCCATTTACTTGATATTTAGAAGCGAATGCATTCATTCTTTCTTCATTTTCTTTTTCCTGTCCCATACTCGTCCATACATCTGTGTAAATGACGTCTGCATCTTTTACTGCTTCGATTGCATCTTCTGTAATCACAATGTTTGCCCCTGTTTCTTTAGCAAAGTTAAGCGCCATTTCTGTTACTGCTTCGTTCGGTTTATATCCATCTGGACAAGCAATTGAAAAGTCCATTCCTACTTTAGCAGATGCAATCATTAAGGAATGAGCCATATTGTTTCCATCCCCAATATAAGCCATCTTTAATCCTTTTAATTGTTCACCCTTTTGTTCTTGAATCGTTAATAAATCCGCTAATGCCTGACATGGATGGAATAAATCTGTTAGGGCATTAATCACTGGAATCGATGCATATTTGGCAAGTTCTTCTACCTTTTCATGTTCAAATGTACGGATCATAATTCCATCTAAATATTCGGATAGAACTTGTGCCGTATCAGAAATCGGTTCTCCTCTACCAATTTGTAAATCATTGCTACTCAAGAATAGGGCATGACCACCCAATTGATACATGCCAGCTTCAAAAGAGACACGTGTTCTTGTTGAAGATTTCTCGAAAATCATTCCAAGTGTTTTTCCTTTTAAGGGATGATATGTTTCACCAGCAAGTTTTAGTTCTTTAATCTTTTTAGCATTAGACAATAGCGCTAGTATTTCAAATTGACTAAAATCCGCCAGTGTTAAAAAATCTTTTCCTGTTAAATTTAATTCTTGCTTTTCAGTCGTATTTACTGACATTATACATTCACGTCCTCTTTCTTCATATTGTACCAGTCTTCAATCGAATGAACGGTAAAGTCCTTAACCGTTAATGATTGTAAAAAAGCATATAAACTTTCTTTTTCAGAAAATGTGATCACCCTATTTTTCGTTGCAATGGCCCGAAGCTGTTTATCATCTTTCAGTCCACCTGGATTGTAGTAGGCAATTGTATTTGAATCCTTTAAAAGCGGTTCGACATTTTCTTCTGCTAAAACGAGTTTCGAACCTGATTGAGCTGCGACTTCATGGTAATCTTCCAGTCCATCGTTTGAACTTACAAGAATAACATTCCCCGTTTTGTTCTTTAAAGTAACATGAAAAGCCTTTTTCAACGCTTCATTTAAATTATCTGCGATGGCAATTCCTTCTCCTGTTGAGCGCATTTCAGCACTTACTTTTGAATCAAGTCCGCTTAAAGCATAATTCGAAAATACAGGGAACTTCACACTAACATATGGAATTTCATTTTCATATTGTATTTCAGATTTAGACAAATGAACATTCCCCAACAGTATTCTTGTCGCCATTTGCACAATCGGCACACCCGTAACCTTACTCACAATTGGAACCGTTCTACTTGCACGTGGATTGACTTCAAGTAAATAAACTTGGTCTCCATCCACGATGTATTGAATATTCATTAACCCTTTATAACCCAATTTTCGAACAATTTTTAACGCATAATCCTTCATTTTCGTCTTAGCCTTTTCAGTTAAGAATTGTGAAGGTAACATCGATAAACTATCACCTGAATGAACACCTGTTTTTTCAATATGCTCCATAAAAGCAGGTATACAAATATTTTTTCCATCTGCCACAAGGTCAAGCTCTGCCTCTGAAGCTTGCATAAATTGATCCACTAATACTGGATATGCGTTATCATTATTTTGTAAATAAGCTTCCAGTTCCGTTCCATTATTAATTCTTTCCATCCCTTTTCCACCAATTACATAGGATGGTCTAATGATAACTGGATATCCTAGTTTGTGAACAAGTTTTGTGAATTGTTCATCATCATAAGCGATATCTCCTTGGATATGTGGAATTTGTAGTTGGTCTAATAATTGATAAAATAAATCCCGGTCCTCTAACATATCGATTGTCTTTGAATTCGTTCCAAGGATCTTCACACCGTATTCTTCTAATTGTTTTGCCAAGTTTAATGCCGTTTGACCGCCTAACTGGACAATTACTTCGGAAATTCCTTCTGTTTCAATGACATTTAAAATCGTTTCAAGAATTAATGGTTCAAAATAAAGCCGATCTGCTGTTGTAAAATCTGTACTGACTGTTTCAGGATTATTATTAATCAAGATTGTTTCAATATTTTCCTTTTTCAGAGCAAGAACACCATGAACAGAGCAGTAATCAAATTCAATTCCTTGACCAATTCGAATCGGACCACTACCAATGATGGCTATTTTTCTTCGACTACTTGGAAGTTGTTCATTTTCACCAAAATAACTTGAATAGTAATAATTCGACTGCGC
Organism: uncultured Bacillaceae bacterium; assembly: GCA_963708895.1. Classification (GTDB taxonomy): domain Bacteria; phylum Bacillota; class Bacilli; order Bacillales; family Cytobacillaceae; genus Bacillus_BD. The sequence goes on from CAVPUE010000010.1 coordinate 15,329, forward strand.
TTCAAATTCAGCTGCACATGTATCAACCATTTTATAGACAGGAAGAATACCTAATTCCTTTCTTTTATGGCGGATTGCCGCTTCATCTATCCCCCACTGGGAAGCAATGAAACTATCACTAAATCCCTTTTCCTTCCAAGCTTGAAATTGTTCTTGTGTCACACTTTCAAGGGATGAAGACGATATTTCTTTTTCTTGCCCAATCATTAATTCAAAACATCTCAAGAAAAATAAATCAATACCCGTTTTCTCATGAATAGCTTCAATCGAAGTCCCTCTTCTTAAAAGTTCCATGATAACAAAAAAGCGTTGATCGTTTTGAGCTAATAATAACTGCTGCAATTCATTTTCACTGTAGTTACTTATTGAAGGTAGAACTAAATCATTGACATCAATTTCAAGTGATTGAATCGCTTTTAGTAATGCTCTTTCTAAATTGCGATCAATTCCCATTACTTCTCCTGTTGCTTTCATCTGTGTGCCTAATTTACGCTCTAGTGAGGAGAATTTATCAAATGGCCATTTAGGAATCTTCACAACGACATAATCAAGCGTAGGCTCAAAGCTTGCAAATGTATCTCCTGTAACCGGATTAATGATTTCATTTAATAAATAGCCGACAGATAGTTTTGCAGCCATTCTTGCAATCGGATAACCAGTCGCTTTTGAAGCAAGTGCAGATGAGCGGCTTACCCTAGGGTTTACTTCAATTAAATAATATTGCTTACTATTCGGATCTAAAGCAAATTGAATATTACAGCCTCCAATGATTTCTAAAGCTGAAACAATCTTGATTGATGCATTGCGAAGCATATGAAACTCTTCATCTGTCAATGTTTGTGATGGAGCAACCACGATGGAATCACCCGTGTGGATCCCAACAGGATCAATGTTTTCCATATTACAAATCGTAATACAAGTATTGTTGGAATCTCGGATCACTTCATATTCAATTTCCTTAAATCCAGCAATACTTTTTTCAATTAAACATTGATGGATTGGACTTTCCTTTAAACCACCTGAAACTAGCTTAACAAACTCTTCCTCTGTGGCTGCAATTCCACCGCCTGTTCCACCCAATGTATAAGCAGGGCGAATGATAATTGGATATCCTACTACTTCAGCAAAATCTAGCGCTTCCTGTAATTCATGAACAATGGTACTTTCAGGGACTGGTTCATTTAATTCCTGCATTAAATTACGGAATAATTCTCGATCTTCCCCTTTTTTAATCGAATCAATTGAACTCCCGAGCAACTTCACCCCGTATTTGTCTAAAATACCTTTTTCACTTAATTGAAAAGCTAAATTTAGTCCTGTTTGCCCCCCAAGGGTTGCAAGCAAACCATCAGGATTTTCTTTTGCGATTATTTTCTCTAAAACATCAACCGTTAAAGGTTCAAAATAAATTTGATCTGCAAAGCTATGATCCGTCATAATCGTCGCAGGATTATCATTGACTAAGATAACTTTATAGCCGTCCTCTTTCAGTGCTAGACAGGCTTGAGTTCCCGCATAATCAAATTCTGCTGCTTGCCCGATCACAATCGGTCCAGAACCTATAACTAATATTGAATGGATAGTTGTGTCTTTAGGCATATGCGTATACTCTCCTATTATTAGCTTTTATCATGTCAATAAATTCATCAAATATATAACCACTCTCTAATGGTCCTGGGTTTGCCTCAGGATGAAATTGTACCGTTTGTAGTGGATATACCTCATGCGTTAATCCTTCAACAGAATCATCATGTAAATTTTTAAAGCGAAGCTGTAATCCCGTACCATTAAGCGATTTTTCCTGTACAACATAACTATGATTTTGAGATGACATAAACACTTTGTTCCTGTCTAAATCAATGACAGGAAGATTTGCACCACGATGACCAAAAGCTAATTTTTCAGTATCAGCACCAAGGGCTAATGCCACCAATTGATGACCTAGACCAATTCCTAATGTAGGATATTGAATGTTTAAATTCTTAATCGTTGGTAAAATCTCTGTGATATCCTTTGGATCCCCAGGTCCATTTGATAATACAATACCATCAGGTTTTAATTCTTTAATCTTTTCAAACGTTGTATTGTAAGGAACTATCGTTACTTTACAATCACGATTGACTAAACTGTTTACGATTGATTTTTTTGTTCCAAAATCGAGTAAAACGATATGTTGTGTTCCATTTCCAAAGCTTTCAGGTTGCTCCGTCGTAACATTTGAGACCTTTTGTTGATTTGGATACGAAAATAATAGATGTGAAACGTCAGACGTATTTGATAATATGGCTGGCATGATTCCTTCTCTACGAATCTTCTTAACTACTGCTCTTGTATCGACATGACCTAACATTGGAATATTCCATTTCTGCAAATAGTCCTTCAATGTGTATTTCGCTTCATAGTGATACGAAGTCTGTTTTGCTTCATAAACGATCACACCCGCAACTTGCGGTTTTTTACTTTCAAAATCCACTTCATTGATTCCATAATTCCCAATTAGGGGATAAGTGAATACAATAATTTGATCTTTATAAGATGGATCTGTTAATACTTCCTGGTAACCAGTCATCCCTGTAAAAAAGACAATTTCACCATTAATATTTTCATTAGGAGCTTCTGTTAACCATTCTCCCTTAAAATAATCCCCGCAATGCAATTGTAAATATCCTTCCATTTTTGCCCACCCCACAATTATTGTATATTTATTATACTTTAGTTATATTTATACGGTCAACTATAAATTAAAACAGCCTCTTTTGGCTGTTTCAATTCTATTTCGAGAGGACACTAGTAAGAATTTCAATTCCATTGCTCATTTCCTCGTTCGTTACCGTTAATGGTGGTAGAAGTCTAATAACATTTTCTCCAGCAGATAAAACAATCAATCCATTGGATCTTAAATCTTTTAAAATTTCTGGAACTTGCATATTAACTTCAATTCCGATCATAAAGCCAAGGCCTCTAATTTCCTTGACATTTGGCAAACCTAAAAGATTTTCCTGTAAGCTTTTCTGTAAGAAGTCTGCTTTTTGATTGACTTCTGCTAAGAAGTTTTCGTCGAAAATAATATTCATTGTCGCAATCGCAGAAGACACTGAAAGCGGATTTCCTCCAAAGGTCGTTCCATGACTTCCTGGTCCGAATACATCTTTTAATTCTTTTCTACCAATAATGGCACCAATTGGGAATCCATTCCCTAATCCTTTTGCAACTGAAACGATATCAGGTTTTATCCCAAAGTGCTGAAATGCAAATGGTTTACCCGTACGACCGATACCCGTTTGAATTTCATCAATCACTAGAAGCGATCCATATTGCTTACAAAGGTTTTCTACTCCGTTAAGAAACTCCTCTGTGGCTGGATACACTCCACCTTCGCCTTGAATGACTTCTAACATAATAGCAGCAACATCATCACTCATTTCTGCCTTCAACGCTTCAAGGTCATTATATGGTACGTAAGTAAAGGTTTCGAGCATCGGGCCGTAACCTGTTTTTATTTTATCCTGACCCGTTGCAGACATCGTAGCAAATGTTCTGCCATGGAAGGATTGGTGAAAAGTAATGATTTTTTTACGTCCTGTCGCTTTTCTTGAAAGCTTAATCGCCGCTTCATTTGCTTCTGCACCACTATTGGCAAAGAAAACAAGGTCCATCCCGGCTGCTTGTGCTAATTTACCCGCAGCGATTTCTTGGATTTCAACAGGAAATAAGTTTGATACATGCCAAAACTTATTTAATTGATCCTGAACAGCTTCTTGGACGGCCTTTGGACGATGCCCCAAATTATTGACCCCAATGCCGGATGTGAAATCCAAATATTTTTTTCCGTCTTTTCCATAAAGAAAGCTTCCTTCAGCCCATTCAGGCTCCACTTCCCACCTACTGTATGTTGGGAACAGATTGCTCATATTAACTCCACTCATTTCTAATAATTTTTGTACCCTTCCATTTATGACCATCATAAAATAAAGATTTTCCCGAAACGATCATGACACTTGAAAGGCCTTTTTCAAGGGCTGACATAGCAGAAGTTACTTTAGGAATCATGCCACCGTATATCGTGCCATTTTCAATTAATTGTTCCACCTTTTGCATTTCTAATGAATCCACTACTTCTTGATCAACCATTATTCCTTCAACATCTGTAACAAAAATACATTGATCCGCTTCAATAGATTGAGCCACTGCTGCTGCTGCATAATCTGCATTTACATTTAACTTTTGTCCGTTTTCATGAATCGCAATCGGCGTAATAGCAGGAATAATTTCCTCCTGTAAAATATTCAAAATCATTCTTGTATTTACTTTGGTAATTTCTCCAACAAAACCTAATGTTTCTTTATCGATATAGTCTGCTTGTAAACAACCTGCATCACTTCCGTTTAACCCAAGTGCAGTTAATCCGTTATTCGTTAATTTTTGAACTAGTTTTCGATTCGTTAATCCTGATAGTACTAGTTCTGCTATTTCTAGTGTTTGTTCTGTTGTTTTACGTAAACCATTATGAAATTCTGGTTCTACTTCATACATAGCGAGCATTCTGATTAATATCTGGTCCCCCACCATGAACAAAGATTAATTGGTTTCCTTGTTCCTGTAGGTTCTTTAATGCAGTAAAAAAGTCTGAAGTTAGCTCATCTAGAATGCTACCTCCACATTTAATCACTATTTTTCCCATGTTGTTCATCACCTTTATGTTCGATAACTTGCGTTAATTTTTACATAGTCATAGGAAAGATCACAGCCCCAGGCTTTACCTACAGCTTCCCCACAATGTAAATCTACAAAAATTTGAATAAAATCTTGTTTTAAATAGTTCAAAGCTTCATCTTCTGAAAATGAAACAGGTACACTTGCTTTCAACATATCAATATCACCAATCGAAACATCAACATTTTCTGGATTGATGCGTGCATTGGTTTGACCAACCGCTCCAATAATTCTTCCCCAGTTGGCATCCGCACCGTAAACAGCTGTTTTCACTAAACTTGAACCCACTACTTGCTTCGCAATCATTCGTGCATCAAGCTCATTTAAAGCTCCTTTAACTTCCACTTCAATGAGTTTTGTTGCCCCTTCGCCGTCCTTGGCAATTTGTTTTGCAAGACTTTCACTTGTTAAGGTTAATAATTGCTTAAATACCTGCCATTCCGGATGTTCAGCTGTTAATGTCTCATTCTCCGCTTTACCGTTTGCCAGTACCAATACCGTGTCATTGGTTGAAGTATCACCATCAACCGTAATTTGATTAAATGATTTTTCCGTAACTTCTCTTAGAGCTTGCTGTAATGCTTGTTGGGAAATTTTTGCATCTGTCGTTATATACCCAAGCATTGTTGCCATATTAGGATGAATCATTCCAGATCCTTTAGCCGTACCACCCATCGTTATTGTTTTACCATCGATTTCTGCTGAAAAGCAGCATGTTTTCATGATAGTATCTGTTGTTAAAATCGCCGTTTGGAATGCGACTGCATGATCTTTAGAGAAAGCCTGGATTCAATTGTTCAATTCCACTTTTTAGCTTCTCCATTTGCAAGTTAACCCCAATAACACCTGTTGAAGCGACCGCTACAAGATGTTCTTTTACATTTAACTTTTGTGCAACCAACTTTCTTGTCTCGTATGCATCCTTTAATCCTTGTTCACCTGTACAGGCATTTGCACAGCCACTATTTACAATAACTGCTTGAATTAAACCATCATGCGATATACTTTCTTGGGTTACTTTTAATGGTGCTGCTTGAAACTGATTGGTCGTATATACAGCGGCCGCAGTTGCTGGGACTTCACTTAGAATCAAGCCAAGATCTTTATTCTCTTTTTTAATACCAGCTTCAATCCCATCCGCTTGAAAACCCTTTGGTGATAATATGGTGCCATCTTTAATTTCCTTAATTTCTATATTTGACAATGCCTGCACATGCATTTCCTCCTTTATTGGTGTCAGACTCGAGACAACTGTTGCGATTTTTTATGGATACATTGGAATAAAATCAAGTCCGGTTTTTTCATCAAGTCCATTCATAATGTTTGCATTTTGAACTGCTTGACCTGCAGCACCCTTCATCAGATTATCAATAACCGATACAATCGTTAATCTTCCAGTTCGTTCGTCAAGGTGTAAACCAATATCGCAATAATTGGAACCAGCTACTTCTTTTACTGCTGGAAAATGTCCTAATGGACGAACTCTTACAAAAGGTGCATTTTCATAGTGATGTTGATACAATTCATGAACTTGGGATAAACTTATTTCTTTTTCCAACTGAACATAGATTGTAGCCATAATTCCTCTTGAGATTGGTAGCAAGTGTGTGGAAAATGTAACTGGTTTAATCTCTTCATTCCAATTTAACAGTTGTTGTTCAATTTCTGGAATGTGTTGATGTTCATTCACTTTATAAATTTTAAAGTTTTCTGACATTTCAGCATGCATATTCATTCTTGATGGTTTTCGACCTGCTCCTGAAGTACCTGATTTTGCATCGATAATGATTGATGTTGGAACCACTAACTTTTCAATAATAACCGGAGCCAACCCTAATAAGGAAGCCGTTGAATAACAACCTGGATTAGAAATCCATTCTGCATTCGCTACTTGCTCACGGTTCCATTCTGTTAATCCGTAAACAGCTTTATTGATAAGTTGTTCTGGTGCCGGTTCATGTTTATACCATTTTTTATAATCCTCTAAGTTTTGCAATCGTAAATCACCTGATAAGTCAATGACTTTTAAATTTAAATCAGCAAATTGAGCAGCAAGTTGACTAGAAACTCCTGATGGTGTAGCAAAAAAGACCATATCTGTATTTTCAGCTATCTTCTCTGGATTTATTTCTTCTAATATTTGATCATTGATATTATATAAATGAGGATACTCCTTCCATATCGGTGTATCACCTTTTGTTGAATGGATCGATTGAATTTGAAACTCAGAATGATTATTCAAAATACGTAATAATTCAATCCCTCCATATCCTGTTGTTCCAATTATTGCAACTTTCATTTCGTACCCCTCCAAATATTGTTAATGAATATTTAATCATTTTTATTAATATTTATAAGTTATATTTCTCTCATTATAAAAATATGTAACTTTAAAATCAATGGTTTTTTCAAAAAATATATTTTCAGGACAAAACACTATTTTAATAGTATAATGTTAATTTATAAGAACTTTTTAATTTTTATCCCTTTTCAAGCATATTCAATAGATATATACTTGTATAATGGGTATAAATAAAAGGTTTTATTTATGAAAAATCTTATTTATTTCTATTTTACAAAATCTTTTTTGCGTATTTTTATCTAATTGTTAAACCCATACTATAAATATTCTCTCACACTTCTGCAAAAGGTGGTGATGAAATGCAGCCTATTCAAGAAATTTCTGCAGATCTTTCACAAATGTTAGAAGAATACGTACATCATGAAAGTAAAATAAAAAAAGGGAGCCTTCTATATCGAGAAGGTGAACTCGCTACAGAATTGTTCATTATTCGAAGTGGTAAAGTTCAAGTTAGTAAATTAACACCAGATGGTCGTGAATTTACGTTAAGACTATGTTCAGCCAATGACCTAATCGGTGAAGTTTCATTAGCTTGTCCTAATCCGAAACATAAAATGAATGCAAAAGTACTTGAGGATGGAAAAGTAGCTATTATTTATATGAAAGATTTAGAAAATCACCTTCTAACTAATAATGAACTAGCGCTACAATTTATGAAATGGATGAGTAATCAAAACGAGATTTCTCAAACGAAAATTCGCGACCTTATTTTAAATGGTAAAAAGGGTGCGTTATATTCAACTTTGATTCGGCTTTCGAATAGTTATGGAACCAAAACAGATGATTCTAGTATTATCATCAATCATTCCCTGACAAACCAGGAAATTGCGAACTTTTGTGGGACCTCGAGAGAAGTGATTAACCGCTTACTTAGCGATTTACGTAAACTGGACGTTATTTCCGTTGAAAAAGGAACGATTACAATCCATGATTTACATTATTTGAAGACAGGGATCAACTGTGAAAACTGTCCTCCTCACATATGTACGATTGAATAATATGAAAAAGGCTGGCCCTACTTATAAAGTAGGATCAGTCTTTTTTATTAATGTGCTTAAGAATATAATTCACTAGCCAATTCAATACATTTGGATCATCACGTTGATAGGTGACAATCTCGGTATCGGGTGCAGCGTTTTCGTATAGCACTAGTTCAATTTTTTCCAATTCTTCCAAAAGCTGCACATCTTCTTTATGACGAATCAAAACCGCTTTGGGAAATTTTTCAAACTTATAACCTTCAATAAGGATAACATCTGGATTCATGTGGGAGATAAGTTTGATTTTTTGCACTAATGTCCACTCCACATCCTCTACCTGTAGTAGAAGTCTCCCACCCCCTTCTACTAAAGAGGCAGACGCACCTGCGGTAATATGGCTTGATGAATCTTTGTTATCTGCGATAGCAGGTTTACCACCATGGCCATGATGCTTAATGGTAGCCGTTTTGATACCTACTGCTGTAAGATTTGAAATCAGTTGATTTAAAAACGTTGTTTTTCCGCTATTTTGATAACCTACAATTTGGAAAATAAAGGGGGTTACCAAGGCCATTTGCTTCCTTCAGTTTCTTCTAACAACAGAACTTCTACTTCATCCCCAGCCTCAAAACCTCGTGTTCCACCCGGTAATATAATGAAAGAATTCGCCCCTGAGAGACTCATCACAATATTTGATTTGTCCATTCCACTTGGTTTTACTACCAGTTTTCCATTCTGTACAAATAATGTACTTCTAACAAAACGTGTAAATGGATTTGCTTTAGGAAAATCTGTTTGTAAAATTGCCTTTTCTTTACGAAGATGAGGTTTTGAAGAAAACAGCATCCTTCTCACGATAGGTCTCGTAAGTAATTCAAAGCCTACATAACAGGCTGAGGGATTCCCGGAAAGTCCAAATAATAGTTTGCCATTGAGCTGTGCAACAGTTGTTACACTTCCTGGACGCATTGCAATTTTATTAAATAATACTTCTGCTCCTAAGTCTGTTGTAGATTTCTGGCAACAGGTCAAAATCTCCTACAGAAACGCCTCCTGTAGTAATTAACATATCCACTTCTGGAAGTGCCTTTGAGATTGCTTCATAACAAGTTTCTAACTCATCTGGTAAATTCCCATAAAAACGCACTTGAGCTCCTACTCGTTCAATTTGAGCCATAATCATATGAGAGTTACTGTTTCGAATTTTACCTGGTTGCAAAGGTTCATCGACTTCTAATAGCTCTGTACCAGTAGCAAAAAGACCAATAATCGGCTTTTTCGCAACTGGAACATTAGCATAACCAAATGTTGCCAGCATGGCTTGAATGCCTGGATTAATGAACGTTCCTTTTGAGACTAGAATCTCTCCTTCTTTTGCATCCTCCCCACAAAAGGAAACATTATCTCCTTTTTTATAAGACCTTTTGATTGTTATGTATGGCTTTCCATCTATTTCCGATTCTTTTGCAAGTTCAAGCATAACGACAGCATCACTACCTTCTGGCATTTGCGCACCAGTCATGATTCGAATGACTTGAAACGGACCCAAAGTTTTGCTGCTAACAACACCTGCACCTATATGATCAATCACTTCAAATTGGACTGGATTGGTAAGGGAAGCTTCTTTCGTATCAATAGAACGTATGGCAAACCCATCATAGGGTGCTTTATCAAATGGTGGCACATTATTCGTCGCAACTAATTCTTGAGATAAATAACGTCCATAGCTTTCATTTATAGAAACTAATTCTCCATTTCCAAATTTTTCGTATTCCATTACCTTACTAACTGCTTCACCCACTGGAATAGGTGTCCTCATTTCTACCATACAATCACTCCTACATCTTACAATGTTATAGCTATTATAGCCTTTTTACTTTATGACAGCAAAAACCCAAAAAGTGAACTTCTGCTTCTTTCACTTTAATATAACACTAATTTTCTAAAAAACGATGACTACTATCACGATTGAATATTTTTTGAAATTTTTCTAGTTACTGTGATTCATGTCACCCGATAGAGAGCATCTTTCATTTATGATGTATCTATAGTAATTATTGCCTTATTAGGAGGAAACATAATGAGTGTACCATTTACAACAACAAGTTTAGTAAAAGATATCGTTAATGAAGCACCTAAAACAAGTGATGTCTTTAAGAAACATAGAATTGATTTTTGCTGTGGAGGGAATATTCCTTTAGCAACAGCCGCACAGGAAAAATCTGTAAATATAGATGAACTACTACAAGAGTTAACGACCGTATACGAAAACTCAGATCTCAATGAAGACGTAACCGTTTGGACAAACAGCTCGTCAGAAGAAATTATTCAACATATTATCGAACATTATCACCGTCCACTTGATGAAGAGCTTCATTCATTAAGTCCATATGTAACAAAAGTATCAAGAGTTCATGGTGAAAGACATCCAGAATTATTAGAAGTCTTTGTCCTATTTTCTGAATTAAAGCAAGAACTTTTAGAACACACAGCTAAAGAAGAAGCAACTAGCTTTCCGCTTCTATTGACTTTAGATCATCCTGATACTGAAAATAAAGAAGAAATCGTTGAAACGATTCGTGAGCTTGAAAAAGAGCACGACCATGCTGGCGATATTTTAAAGAAGCTTCGTGAAATCACAGATGACTTTACTCCCCCTGCAGATGGATGTGGAACCTATCGCCTTGTCTATAAACGACTAGAAATGTTAGAAGGCCATACCTTCATGCATGTTCACTTAGAAAATAATATCTTATTTCCACGATATCTATAATCCTCTAGGGGCTGTTTCATACAGTCCCTTTTTATTTTCTGTAGAAAAAAACTCCTTAAAAAGGAGTTTTTATCCACCAATATATGACATTTCAATTTTCTTCCGATTTGCAACGGTTTCAGCTGTACGTTCCTCTGAATAGCGATCGGTTCTTCCAGACCAAACCTTAATAATTCGATTTTGAATTTCTTCGTCAGTTGCACCATTTCTCATAAAGTCACGAAGATCATAACCATTTCCATTGAATAAGCAAGTAAACATTTGTCCATTTGCAGATAAGCGCGATCTCGTGCAGGTTGAACAAAATGCTTCTGACACAGACGTAATAAATCCTACTTCAACGCCATTATCATCATATTTATATCGTTTTGCCACTTCACCATAATAGTCAGGATAAAGAGATGTTAATGAAAAGTGTTCCTTCAATTTATAAAAGATTTCCTTTTTCGTTACAACATCATCCATTTTCCATCCGTTCGTACTACCAACATCCATATATTCAATGTAACGAAGCTGTAAACCCTCGTCCTTACAGAACTGAGCCATTGGAATAATTTCAGAATCATTTAGGCCTTTTTTTACAACCATATTAATTTTGATTCCAAGACCTGCTTCTTGTGCAGCTTTAATCCCTTTTAAAACCGGCTTTGTTTCTACATTTCGACCATTGATTTTACCAAATAATTCATCATTTAAAGTGTCTAAGCTAATATTTACACGCTTTAATCCTGCATCTTTTAAACCTTGTGCATATTTTGGTAAGTGAACTCCATTTGTTGTTAAAGCGATATCACGAAGTCCATCAATGGAAGCAAGCTTATCTACTAGCACAGGAAGATCCTTCCGTAAAAGTGGTTCTCCACCTGTCAAACGAATTTTCTCAACTCCCAGACCAATAAAAATCCGAGCAATTCGTTCAATCTCTTCAAATGTAAGTAATTCTTCCTTTGGTAAAAAGGCAAAATCAGGACCAAAAAGGTCTGCTGGCATACAATATTGACAGCGGAAATTACAACGATCAATGACAGATATGCGCAAATCCCTTAACGGCCGATTTAATTTATCTTTAATTAATTCCTTTGTCATCTAGTCAACTCCTTTAAGAGTTTTTTCATCTATTAAAATGAAGTTAGTCATAAATAATCTCTATAATATTATACTTGAATAATAATTTATTTTGTACTTCCTTCCTTAACCAATACTTTCTATTTAAATGGTACGGCTTCCATTTATTGATATTATTAAATATATATTATCCTATTTAAAATATATTAACCTACTTTTTGGATAAAAGTAGTGAGTTTACTCACATATCGTATAAAAAAACCGACAGTAATTTGCCGGTTTTTTCTTTTATTTAGATGAATCTATTTACTCATGAACCCCTAAAGCAATTTTTGCGTATCTTGACATCTTATCTTTTGACCAAGGTGGATTCCAAACAAGATTAACATTTGTAGCATTTACTTCAGGAATATCCTTCAGTGCATTCTCAACCTCTTTAACAATTTGTCCCGCCATTGGACAGCCCATTGATGTCAGAGTCATCTCTACAGTCACAATACCCTCATGATTGATACTCAAATCATAAACTAATCCTAAATTAACAATATCTATACCGATCTCAGGATCGACTACATTTTCTAAAGCACCCATAATATTGTCTTTTAACTCTTGTTCCAATGTACATACCTCCTTCTATCCCATTATTGTACCATCATAACAAATTTAACCCAATTAATTAAGCTAGATGCTTATCAAACCATTCAACCGTCTTCAATAAGCCTTCTCTGCTCACTTTATGGCCTGATTGCTCATCAACAATAAATGCTAATTTTTCTGGTGTTTCCTGATAAAATGGTTTAATTTCCTCATAAAACTCATAAGTATAGGTAAACGGGACAATCGGATCCTGTTTTCCATGCCAAAAAAGAAGTGGACGTTGATTCAGTTTTTCTGGATTCTTACTTAAATCAAATGCATTAAGTTTATTTAAAAGATGATTAATTTGTTCTTGTTTTATCGGTAATTGAATTCCATTTTTCTTTAATCCTTCCAACTGCCATAAAGCATACTTTTCATAGGATGGCATGCCCATTAAACTGACAGCCGCCTTTATCCAGCTATATTGTGTCAATGAACCAAGTGTAACCATACCACCCATCGAAGTTCCCACTAAACCGATTCGAGAAGGATCGATTAATTGTTGAGTTACATAATATTCGCGAATCATATCTAATTCCCTAATCGTTTGGACCACGATTTCCCAAAAATGCAAGGCCAGCTGTTGTACATTTAGATTTGTACTACGTTCCCCATGATAAGCAGCTTCTGGTAATACCACACGAAATCCCTTTTCTGCAAGTAAGTAAGCATAATGTAGATTATGTTCTTTTGCACTTGTAAAACCATGTTCAAATATAACAAAAGGGAGTGACTCTTGATACAGATCTTTGTGTGCTAAATGCAATACCGGAATTTGATTAATATGCTGATTTTCAACTAAAATCAATATAGAATTCCTCCCACAGACTTTGTAAAGATACTTTTACAAAAAAAGATGATACTATTAATATAATAGTTTTAAGATTAGTTCATAGCGAATCATAAAATAAATATACTTTATGTATTCAGTTTACCATGTAGACTTTTGTTTTCCAAAACGATTACACTTAGACAATACAGATTATTACAAAAGGGGGAGTTACCATGGCAGAAAAACATTTAATTGTTCTTGATTTAGACGGAACTTTATTAAAAGATGATAAAACCATTTCTAATAAAACGAAAAATGTTATTTTCAAAGCAAAAGAAGCTGGACATGAAGTCATGATCGCTACAGGTAGACCCTATCGATCTTCAGAAATGTATTACCGTGAATTAGATTTAAACTCACCCATTGTTAACTTTAATGGTGCGTTCGTTCATCATCCTAAAGACCAACATTTCGGCATCCATCATTCTCCTTTGGAAATGAACGTTGCTAAAGATATCGTAGATGCCTGCAATTCATTTGATTTTCACAATATCGTTGCTGAGGTCATTGATGACGTGTATATTCATTATCATGACGAGAAACTACTTGAAATATTTAGCTATGGCAGTTCAAATATTACCACAGGTGATTTAAGACGATTTTTAAATACCTCGCCTACAAGTATGCTAATCCATTCAGAGGAAGCTCAAGTAAAACAAATTCGCAACCACTTGTCAGAAGTACATGCCGAAGTGATTGAGCATCGAAGCTGGGGAAATCCATTTCCAATCATTGAAATTGTCAAACATGGACTTAATAAAGCAGTTGGGTTAAAACGGGTTTCAGATTATTATGGAATTCCAAAGGAAAGAATTATTGCCTTTGGAGACGAAGATAATGACTTAGAAATGCTTGATTTTGCCGGTTACGGAATTGCAATGGGGAATGCAATTGATGAAGTTAAAAATATTGCCAATGACGTTACTGCTACGAATGAAGAAGATGGAATTGGACATTATTTAAACGACCTTTTAAATTTAAATGCCATTTAAGAGTGACAAAACAATCGGAGTAACCTATTATTTTTCCTTTCTTTACCATACGTTTCCTCATTAAATTTCTCAAACTTGAACATACTATAATCGAAGCGCATTTGCTTCAATACTCTTTTTGGAGGGATTCGAATGGGTAAACGTAATAAGTCTAAACGTTTTGTACAACAAGGGGTAGATTCTGTCACAAAACACGCTGAACGTATCCCGTATCACATGACATATGCTGAAGCTGAAAGCTATAAAATGGCCAATGTGAAAGAATCTGTACTTGGAGGACTTTAAAATGGGCAATAGACTACTTCAAGATGCAAGAAAATTTGTCGAGGTAGCCAAGAATAGTGGATCTGAAGAAGCGCATTTAAAAGCGAAAAATGCGTTATCTTCTGCTTATGCTAATACCACCACAGCCGAAAAACAAATACTCCAAGATCTACAAAAAGAGCTAGAATCTTATTCATAGATTCATTATATAAAGAGGCTGACTTACCTGTCGGCCTCTTTATTATTAATCATGTGAAATATTCCTACACAAATAGTCTACCTTCAACATTCATCTAAGACAAAATTATCCCCTTATTCTTTTACAGCCAAACATTAAATGATACACTATTCAATAGATTAGTAAACAGCTCAAGATTTGGAAATCAATGATATTATGGAAAGAGGGTGCTCAGGATGCCAGTTAAATTATTAGCTGACAGTGGGAGTGACTTACCATTACAATTTTTAAAGGAAAACAACATCAAACTATTCCCATTAAAAGTGCTTCTAAAGGAACAAGAATATGAGGATTTAATAACGATTGAACCTAAAACCATTTATACTGCCATCAGAAACGGTGAAGTGCCCAAAACGTCTCAAGTATCACCTGCCCTATTTGAAAAGACTTTTACAGAAATGGCTGAAAATCATGAAGAAGGGGTCTATCTAGCTTTTTCATCTCAGTTATCCGGAACCTATCAAACAGCTGTGATGATGCGTGATCAAGTGAAGCAAACTTATCCCGACTTTAATCTTGCTATTATTGATACTAAATGTGCTTCACTAGGTCAAGGACTTGTGGTTATCGATGCGTTAAACTATGCAAAAACAGGAGCATCCCTTGAGGAAATAACGAAAAGAGCTCAATTTGTATCTTCACATATGGAGCATTTATTTACCGTTGATGATTTAGATTATTTAGCCAAAGGTGGGCGGGTTTCTAAGGCATCTGCGTTTTTAGGTGGGTTATTAAGTATTAAACCATTATTAAATGTAGAAGATGGAAAGCTTGTTCCACTTGAAAAAATTCGTGGCAGAAAAAAAGTTTTACGCCGAATGATAGAAGTGATAAGAGAACGTGGTGTAGAGTTAGAAAATCAAACGGTTGGGATTAGCCACGCAGATGATCTCGAAACGGCCATGGAAATGAAAAAGTTAATTCAGGATGAACTTCACGTGAAAGAAGTTATGATTACGGATGTCGGCGCTGTGATTGGATCACATACAGGTCCTGGAACGATTGCTATTTTCTTCCTAAATGAACTCCCTGCATAATTACTGGTAATAACTACTTGCATACTCCTTTTCCTTATCACCGATACTATTACAGTAGATCGATAATGGAAAGGAGTTTTTATATGCCACATACATCTGATAACGATAAAAAGGCGAAGGACAACAATGCCCTTCGCCATGAAAAAAATATGCTAAGTGAGAAAAATCGCAAAGCTGGTAAAAATCAGTACTCAAAAAAGACAGATCATCTGTAGGTTAAAGATGCGGATCATTCCGCATCTTCTTTCTTCAAGTAGGTCCAGCCTTCTTCTTGATAAATCTTTCCTTCTTTCATTAATCTCCCTAGAGCTCGTTTAAACGCTGCCTTACTCATCTGGAACTTTTCCTGTATATCCTCAGGTAAACTCTTATCCCAGTACGGCATCGCACTTCTCGCATGTAAAATCTCAAGAATTTTTTCCGCATCATGATCAATCGCTTCTTGTTTGCGAGGCAATAAGGATACATTGATTGTTCCATCTTCTTTTACATCAATCACTCTACCCTCCACTTTTTGGCCGAGGCGAGGTTCAACTTCTCGCTGTGATTCATGTATAAAGCCTTTAAAACCTTCTGCCGTATAAATCCATGACCCTACCTTTGCCGTTCGATAAATATAACCATGAACCGTTTCATTAAAGCTTTCTCTTGATGCTTCTATTGAATGTTCCTCTATAATCGGATCTGTAGCTACTTTTACATAAATACGATTATTATTATTGACTCTTAACGTGATAAACAGCCTATCTCCAACGATTGGCCATACGCTTTTATGAACAGGAAGATCCTCTTCTCCCAAAAGCATATCTTTTTGAATCCCAATGTCTAAAAATACCCCTAAACCTGCTTTCACATCACATACAGTTGCCCAGTCATAGGTACCTACTAAAACCTTTGGAATCGTCGTCGTGGCTGCCACTCTTCCATTTGAATCTGTATATAAGAAAACATCTACCGCTTCGTCATCTTCTAATTCACGATTCACTTCATTTTTATGTAAAAGAACGTCCTCTGTCCCATCCGTTAAAAAGTAGCCAAACTCTGTTTGCCTTGCTACATGTAAAGACATGACTCCACCGATGTGTTCTTGAATTGACACAGTAATTCCCTCCTTCAAGGTTTACATTCCATTCCCTATTCCCTAATAGGAAAATATGTTCATTGATACAAAAGTTGTATCAACTGTCTTATTTTACTATAATTGATTTGTAAAAGGAAACTTCTTTCAATTATCTCACATAGGTTACATAAATGATAAAGCTAAAAAACGTATAAGTGGAGGTTTTATGATGGCGGCAAAAGAAAGTTCATTTGATATTGTATCGAACGTTGATTTCTCAGAAGTAACGAATGCGATTCAAATTGCCATGAAGGAAATTCAAAATCGCTACGACTTCAAAGGGAGTAAAAGCGAAATCTCTCTTGATAAAGAGGAAATCGTGCTTGTATCTGATGATGAATACAAATTAGATCAAGTAAAAGATGTATTATTTAGTAAATTAATTAAACGTGAGGTTCCTGTCAAAAACCTTGACTATGGAAAGGTTGAAAAAGCAAGCGGTGGAACGGTTCGACAAAGAGCAAAGCTTGTACAAGGGATTGATAAAGACAATGCGAAAATAATTAATACCTTAATCAAAAATAGCGGATTAAAAATTAAAAGCCAAGTACAAGATGATCAAGTTCGTGTAACAGCCAAAAGCCGTGATGATCTGCAAAAAATTATTGCAGCAGTCAAAGCAGCCGATTTAACGATTGATGTACAATTTGTTAATTATCGTTAATCATTAGGTTCAAAGTAAAGAGTGGTGCTAAGACCACTCTTTTTCTACTGTTGTTGTTTACGTGATTTTTTCCAAACTAGATATAAAAATATCGCAAACGAAACGAGAATGAGCGCAAGGACGATTAAATAGGTAAAATTGATGTCTGTTTTTTCTTTTAAAATATAGATTTCGGATTCATCTCGATCAATTGTCATCATGTATTCGCTGTTCTTACTTCGAACTAAATCTCCGTTCAACACCCCTCTTAATTCCATGTCATTTGTAAGCTTTTGTGCAGGAATCGCAGCACTTTGTGTTTCAGTTGTGTTATTAATAGCTACAACGGTTGTTTCATTTTCAAATTGACGTTTGAATATAGCGAACCCTTCATTCTCATATAATACCTCAAATTCCCCCTTAGTAAGGGATGGTAATGTTGCTCGTAAATCACCAATTTTCGTCATATACTCCATTAATTCAGGATCGGTTCTAAAATTCATTTGCCGTAAATTATCGGGCGCTTCTCCACCATCCATGGCAATTTCACTACCATAATAAACGATTGGAACCCCTGGTGTTGTATAAAGGAAAGTTAATGCTTGTCTCCAACGTGGTCCAGGATGCTGATTGTTTTCAATGGTTTCTCGCAGTAAACCTAGCCATTTGTTCATTATCCATAAACGTTCCGATTCCATTCGGATTGGCATAAACTTGAGAATCACTTTCTATAAGCGCAAATAATGGTGATATCGATTGATCTGGCTTTTGAAATATGTTTCTTAACTCATTACTTAAAGCGTAATCTGTAATCCCATCGATTCCTGCTTGTAAATAAGATGCCTTTTTCTCAGGATCAGTATCCTTTACTTCACCTAAAAGATAAAAGGATTCTTTCAATGCTTTCACTTCTTGTGAAAAATTCTTTAAAAAGCTTTCAGGAACCTCATCTAAAAAAAGGAGACGATATCCGTCAAGATCTGTTTCTTCAATCCACCATTTTGCGGCATCCATCATATATTGATTAACTTCACGGTTATCAAGATTTATTTCTAGTAAATTTTGTTGAGCTACTTTCACCCCCTGGGGTTTTAGCCACCCCTCTTTGGCAGGATCAGTCATCCAGGAATGATTTAGACTTACATACTTAACCCCAAAGTCAATCATGACTTTCATATCGCGATTATGTGCCTCCGCTACCAATCTCTGAAACTCTTCGATTGTTCCAAAGTGTTCATCTGTTTGATAAAAGTCATTTACCCCATAGCCTTGATAATTTCCATCTCCATGATCAAATATCGGTGATAATGAAATGGTTGTAAATCCCATTTCTCTTATGTAATCTAACTTATCAATAATGCCTAGAAAATCTCCACCATGATAGGTAGCGGGATCCTCCATATTGACATCCTGATCATTGCTTTGATCGGCGTTATGAAAACGATCGATCATGATAGAATAAATTGTTTCATCCTGCCACTGCCTGTCCATTTTTTCATCAGCATGGGCAGGGAAACTGTTTGTCAACAGATAAAATAATATGATGAAAATAGAAATTGCCTTTTTCACGTTAACCCCTCACATCCTATGTATTTTTATTATATTTTAAACTGTCCATTCTCTAAGACTAGCTTTTTACTTTGATATCGTCAACGAAAAATACTATTATTTATAAACATTCAAAATTTTCATTTTCCATAGATCAAAAATAAGAAACCCAAAGAAAAGATCACGAACACCTTCTGAAATACTTTAGTGTCAGAATGACCATGAAAGGAATATCCTTTTAGTAGCAGTTCTTTTTCGAAAATCTTCTGTAACATTCCACACCTAAATTTTCTCAAAACCATTAGCATGACTTTCTTAATACAGTCTATGCAAATAAGTAAAAATGGTTAATCGCCCTGAAAATTTATAAACGTGTTTAAAACAGAAGAAATATGTCTAGAAATAGAAATGCTGAAATAACTTCATCGATTAAAAATGAGAGGAAAATGACATCATGAATTAGGTGTTCTTTTTGGAGGTGTTTCGAATCTTTGGAAAAACAACAACGCAATAAACTCATCCAACATCAACAGCGTGCCTTTAATGAGGGGACTGTTGAATATATAAATGATCAGTGGGTATTTTTTGATGATGAAACAGAAGAAGCCACATTATTAAATATATGGATCCACGAAGAGATAGAAGTTTTCCATTTTAATCGTTGGCGTAAAGGTAGATTGAAAAATGATGGGATGATTCAATTGAGTCGTGATGAATACCATCTAAAAGATCAGGATTTAATTAGAATTCGAAAACGACTCGTTTTTTCCTTAGAACAATTACTTATAGAAGTGAATGATGAAGCCTTTTGTCAATTTATCATCACATTAAATTCGATGAATTTTTCGATTTATGATTGCATTTATTGCTACAACCACTTAACCTTTCTCAACGAGAGTATGCAAAAGAATGGAGTTAACTTTATTATTTTTGATAATGGTGATAACATTTGCACGGTCCAGCATCATTTCGTTTATTATGAAAATAAAAGTGATCGATTTGAATTCACCTTAAATACAGGGAAAAGAATGGTCATTGAGAAGATTGGATAAAGACACAAAAAGAAGGCCTGCATAGAAGCCTTCTTTTTTGTATCTAATTAAAATAAAATCCCTGAGGTAAAGTGAATCCTAAATAGACAACACCTATGAAAGCAACAATCAATAAAATCCATGCCAAGCTTGCAGACTTTCCTTTTGAGGTTTGAGCTAAAACCATTTCAAAGAATCCAATGACGAGTAAACCTAATATCGTTTTAACCCAATACATCCCAGGAATGACAGCCATGTTAGAAATTAACATACCACCTGTTACAATTATTAATAGATAAAATACGCGTAAAATCATTACAACAATTTTGTAAGGACGTTGTTTTTCATTTTTATGTAGGACAATCGCAACAATAAATAAAATTAATGCTATTAGCCATGTAGTAATATGTGCATGTGTCATTTTTTATCTACCTCCTCCTATAAATTCCCCTATTATCATACCATACGCATTTGGAAAAACCTATTGATATGGTGTTTACCACACATATTCAACTTACATCTCTACCTAATTTTTGCTTGCTCTTATAAGTGAAATTTCTCCATACCCATTCAAGTGGTCCATAGTAAAAATATTTTAAGCCATAGCGTGCTAAATACGAGTTGACTGCCATAGATAATTAGCACAAGAAGGGTTCCAGAAGCAACCGATACCTGCCCGTAAAGTCCTAAACCATATTGATAAAAAATGAGTGTAGATAGGATTGATTGAAACAAATAATGACTAAAGGACATTCTTCCAACGGATGAGATGACAGTGACAAATTTATGTAACCATTTTGTTTCTGCAAGATGGGCAATCATCAGCCCATATGAAATCGCTAAAAGCGGTCCCCCAAACATATCTTGCATATAATAAGTCGCTAAATTAGCGGTTCCCAAATATGGCGTTAGTTTAAAGAATAACCCTAAAATAAACGTAATAAAAAAAGCAATCATAAAACCTTTTCGATATTGACTAGTCTTTTCAAACCATTTGTACTTTGCTGCCCCACCTCCGATTAAAAAAAGCGGAAATAGCGTGAATAGCATTAAGATTAATCCCAAAATATTATTCGTGTAACTCCAATCAGCGATTCGCTGCTTCGTGATCTCCAAAAAGGTTCCATATTGATAAACATCCACCGATTGTGAAGCTAATAGAGGAACAGAAACCGTTGACTCCGCTCCAGGCATCAACAAAACAGCCATGCCTAACAAACCAAGTAGCAGTAGATTGGGCAAAAGATAAAAGATACTTCCGAGCACCAGCATTTTCTTTCCACTTAATTTTATAAACAACAGAAAAATGAAACCGAGCAAAGCATAATTAAATAAAATATCTCCATGCCAAACGAAAATCGCATGAGCAAGTCCTACAATCAGTAAGAAAAACAGCCTTCTTAAGGCAATAGGATAAAAGGAAAGTCCTTTTTGCTGCGTCTTTTCCGATAACATGACAAGTCCGTAGCCAAAAAGCATTGAAAATAATGGATAAAAGCTAGCTTGTATAAAAATATCTATAAACATATAAATCCCTTGATCAAGAGGATCTTCCCACCACTCTAATGGCTCTATATACAAAAACGGTGTATGAAACGATAACATATTGACTAAAAAAATGCCTAAAATAGCAAATCCTCTTATTATGTCTAAAGAAACAATTCGATCTTTTTCCTTCAATTTGAAGAAGTTGTTCGTTCCATAATCCAACTCACTTTTAATTTATTAAGTTAAAGATAACTATTCTATTAAATATAAATTCTAAGATAAAAACTATTATCCTTGTTTTCATTTGATTCTGCATATAAGGATAAAATTAACATACTTATAATCAAACCCTACCATACTACAAAATTTCACCTTTTTTCCATCAATTCATACAATATAAAAAACTGGGCAAAGAATTCAAATGTTACGGATTCCTATTCCAAATTCAATAACATTAAAGGGTGTTATAAATGCCAGCTATTGTAG
Organism: uncultured Bacillaceae bacterium; assembly: GCA_963708895.1. Lineage (GTDB taxonomy): Bacteria > Bacillota > Bacilli > Bacillales > Cytobacillaceae > Bacillus_BD. The sequence goes on from CAVPUE010000010.1 coordinate 37,540, forward strand.
GTGTTGTTCAAGTTATCAAATATCAGTTCTGCTTCTGTTTTCCATATTGGTGATACTTTTAAAATATCGGCTAACTTCTAATGCAAAAACATTTGCCGGAGCAGGTTCTTTTAATACAGGGGATAACGTACAATTACAAAACTATCAAAGTGCAACAAATACATTCGATTAAGATAATATAGATCAGGGTAATTTCTTTAATGTATAAATAACTTTTCGTTACTTTTACAAAATCTCATATATGACAAATAATAAAGTGGTGATTTTAATGAATCTTTATGTTCAACAATCCATAACCATTCAATTCTTAAAAGTAAACAGTGTGACAAACTCTTCTGTTCTTCAAATTGGAAGTGCAGGAATTATTAAACCAGCTACTAATTTGTATAACACAGGTGGATTTACAGGTGCAGCTCCTCAAATACAAGGACCGATTCCAATTACCGCTGGATTTCACCAGACCGCACCATTGGTTCCTTTGACATCTACAAGTGGATAAGGTCCCATGAAGTTATGAATCTCAACTGACATTCTTAGTTTCCAGAGAGACAAATAATCTTTGAAAAAATTATTTCATATGGAAAGAGAGTATCGAGAGGTGGGAACGATGAATCAGGATATTTATCAAATACTCCAATCCATGCAAACCTATATATATAATCAAGATAAAGTTAATACGAGATCTGCAAAAAAAAATTCAGTCATTAGAGGAAGCGGTATCAGAAATTCAGAAATCGACCTCCTGTTCAAATTGAACGCATGGAATATAAATTTGATCAATTAAAAGTCGAAACACTTGAGGGTACTTTAAATATTGGACTTAAATCCATCTGATTTACAAGGCATAGAGGATTATTCAGTACCTAATGGTAAGGGTAAAGGCCCGGTCATGGTCAGAGTCATGGCAGGTAGGGACCTCTTGAACCAAAGGAAAGAATGTCTATGTTTACAGAATTAGAAAGTTCGACTAACCAATATCTTGATGAAAATCTTCAGTCCATTATAGTAGACACATGTGAGCAATTGAAATATAAAGTTGATGAAACTTATCATGATTTTATTCTTCAAGATATTAAAAGACAACTTCCTAACTAGAATAGAATCTTATTTAAATCAACCTGTGAAAAATGGACAAACGAAAGAACAACAAAAAGAATGGATTGTTGAACAATTAAAAAAAGAAATTCAAAATGGTGTGTTAACCTTTCTGCAAACATTTACCCGAAAATATGAATGGAGAGAAATCAGAATGAATTTTGAAGTTGTAAACCGTGATATTTGTGTTGGTCATATTAATGTGCTTGGTGTTTCAAGTTCCTCGGTTTTAATGGTTGGGGATACCAATTCCATTCAGCTTACTTCTCTGTTTGATACTCCGCCAGAATCATTAATTATTGGTCCATTTGTACCATTAGGTACTCTAATGTTAACAAGAATATCAAAAGTCGCAACATTAAGGTCAAATCAGTCATTTTTGCCTCTACTCTCCAAATTGGTGATTCAAACGAAATTAATGGTTTGACCCGTGTTCTTGCTGTCCAAAGACAAAGGGAAGTATTTTTTAGTAATGAAGGAGACTTTTCTTTATTTAAAATTTTTTCCTATCCACTTCCACTACCACCTATAAATGAACCGATAACTATCCATACAACTTCACCCAATCCGATTATTAAAGTAGGCTCAATTGATGTAACTGCGCTCAGTACCTCAGCATTTATGCATATTGGAAATACTGAACATATTCACATGGAAACTAGAGTTTTACACATTAGACAAATAGAGACTGTTAATGAACCAATCAACCATACTGGAGAGGAGGAGGGATAAGATGCCTGCATTTGTTGGTCCTGTTCAAATTCATAAACATTGGTGGAGGAAATGTTCAATTTGGTGATGCCTTAAATATTTCACCAAAAAGTAATTCAAAATCAAATTTAGGTTCAGGTGCTGGAAATACTGGTGCATTCGTCATGACGAACAATGGAATCAGTGCAACAAATCATATTGATAATAATTTAATCGACCAGCCAAACGTTGGAAATAATTAAAAAAACGGTAGGGTAAATTGAATTTCCTTACCGTTTTTTTTAATTATTTTTCCAATTTCAATATATGTGCACCATCAAAGAAAAACAAATAACGTTCGACAACTGGTCGTTTATAAATTTGTTCAATGGCTTTTGTATAAAGATCAATCTGAACTCTATAACGTTTTTCTAGGATGGGTCTAGCCTCTTCATAAATCCACCTTTAAAACGATCGGTTATTCCATCTGTTTTATAGTCAACCAGAATTAATCCTCTTTCATCTTCAAATAAACAGTCGATAATCCCTTGGACAAGAACAGGCTCATCTTCTCCCTTCCAGTCTGCATAAGCGACACTTGCTGGAATGCATAAACTGAATGGAACCTCTCGATCTAGTTTTTTCGCTACTGCTTATTCGCTGTCCTAAGTCTGATTGAACAAAGGCGATTAATAAATCTGGGTTAATCACTTCTACTTGCTCTACTGTAAGGAGTTCTTTCCCAACCATGTTTTGCAACAGTTTTTCAATTGTTTCATGATCAATCTGTTCTGAAAACGGCATATGCTGCATCACCATATGCATGGCCGTTCCAATTTCTGCTGGAGATAATGCTTTTTCCTGCATAAATCGTGGTCTGTTCATTAATGGCTTTTTGAACTTCCGGATCATTTCTGTCCCGCTTCCTTCATCCGCCACTTCTCTTTGACGCTTGATTTCCGAAACGGATTGCTTAGAACGGTGTGATGAAGCACTAGAAAATGGATAGTTCCATGAAAGACGCTCAAAAATCTCATTTTTATTGGAAGATTCTTTAGGATATGATTTACCTTCTGTCACGCTTTCTAACCACGTTTCATCGATTGCATCCATTTCTTCATCTATCCTGACATCATTTGACTTGATCACTTGAATTTTCCAACAAGATGGATGCTGGACTAATTCTTCCGGAATCAGTGCTGATGGCTGAACTTCTTCAGCAAACAAAGTTTGACTGTCTTGATGTCGGACAAGTGAAGGTCCTACCCAATCAAGATAACTTCCCGCAGAAGCACGTTCGTAATCCTTTAAAAGCCACTCACTGTGATTCAGATTTTGTTCCCATTTTTCTAGTTTCTTTTGCAAACTTTTAACAGAAGATAGTAAAAATAATTTCTCTTTTGCTCTTGTTAAAGCTACATATAAAACACGCATTTCTTCTGCTAGCATTTCCATCTTTTTCTTTCTTTTAAAAGCCAGTTGCGGCAAGGATGGATACGTAATTCTTTTATCAACATTGACATATTTCGTAGCAAAACCGAACTCTTTATCAAGTAAATACGGTTTTCTCAAATCCATCGTGTTAAAACTTCTGCCTAATCCTGCAACAAAAACAACTGGAAATTCTAGACCTTTACTGCTATGAATCGTCATCAAGCGAACAACATCCTCTTGTTCTCCTAAGGCACGAGCTGCACCTAAATCATCTCCCCGCTCTTGCATTCTTTCAATAAAACGTAGAAAGCGGAACAATCCCCGAAACGAAGTGGCCTCGTATTGTCGTGCACGGTCATATAAAGCTCGTAAATTTGCTTGCCGCTGTTTACCACCAGGTAGTCCTCCTACATAATCGTAAAAATGAGTGTCCCGATAAAGCTGCCAGATTAATGCAGCCAAGGAGCCTTGTCTTGCCATCGATCGCCATTCATTTAACATCAAGAAAAACGGCTTCACTCTGTCATAGATAGATTCATGATCACCTGCTGGTTTTTGGGTGCAAAACGAGGAAAGAGCATCATAAAAAGCACCGTTTTTTTGCTCTATTCGAATAACTGCCAACTCATCTTCATGTAAACCAACAATAGGTGAGCGAAGTACGGATGCCAACGGAATATCCTGATAGGGATTATCAATGACTTTTAACAAGGACATCATAATCGTGATTTCGGTTGCTTGAAAATACCCTGTCGATAAATTTGCATATATGGGAATTCCTTGTTGCTTAAATTCCTCCATAATTTGTGGTGCCCATGTCATGGACCGAAGTAAAATAACGATATCACGATACATAATAGGTCGACTGCTTTTTGTTTTCGGATTATAAATCGAAGCACGCTCCGTAATGATCGTTTTAATTTTATTGGCCATTACTCTTGCTTCAAGCTGCGACTGCTCTAACTCTACTACATCAAAAACATTGTCGTTTTCCTCAGTATTTTCTGCTTCTGTCACATCACTTCATCATTTTCAAGATCAACAATTAGCAATTCAACGGGATAGGGTTCATCTTCAGGGTACGCTGCTCCTTTAATCAGTTCTGCGGCTTCATTGTATTCAATTTCCCCAACACTAACCCCCATGATTTGTTTAAATAAATAATTGGTTCCACTTAAAACTTCTTTTCTACTACGGAAGTTTCGCGCCAAATCAATTTTTAACCCCGTGTTCTCTCCATTGCTTGTAAATTGATTATATTTACCAAGAAAAAGATTAGGTTCTGCAAGACGAAAACGATAAATCGATTGCTTTACGTCGCCTACCATAAAGAGATTTCCCGTACTTTCACCATCCTTCGAAACAAGCCCGATAATCGCTTCCTGAACCATATTAACGTCTTGATATTCATCAACGAGTACCTCTTTGAAGGTATCACGATAATGAAGAGCAGCTTCTGAAGGAGCGAGAATGCCTTCTCGTTTGGCAGATGGATCGAGTAAAATATCAAGGCAGAAATGCTCTAAATCCGCAAAGTCCACTAACCCTTTTTCCGTTTTTACGATATTGAATTTATCGGAAAAGCACTGAACCAATTCGACCAGTGTTTGTATTAACGGTCTCATTTCTGTCATATCACGAAGAAAACTTTCTGGTTTACGATTAAATAATTCATCTTGAATCGCTTTCAGCTTTTTCTTGGCATCATCCCGTAATTTTTGTGCTCGATCCATTAAGGACTTATCATATTCATCACCTTTACACGTTTTAGCCCGTGAAAAAGTCCAGTTCTGCATATTTTCATATAATGCATTCCAAGATTCCTTACTTGCCACGAGCATCCTATCAAGAATTTGCAGGTCGTCCAGAAAGTTTTCTGCTCTTGGTGCAGGTCCTCCTGGCTGCTTCGTTAGTTCGAGGCCAGCCTCGAGCATTTCTCTAATTCCTTCTAACTGTAACTGGGTATCAAACCGCAACGATTCCATGAATGGCAGTTCTTCCAAATTGCTAACAGAATCTACTTTATACATATTTACGATGTCTTTTAAATATTTTTCTGGTGATGGATTCGCACGCGCAAAATCATAAAGATCACGAATGATATCCATTAATGCTAGATCACTACGATCATTCGTAAAACTATCTACTAAACGGAAAAAACGTTCATTATCCGGCTTTCCATATTCCTCTTCAAATAATTCATCAAGTACTTCATCCCGTAATAACTGTGCCTCTGTTGAATCAGCGATTCTAAAACCTGGATCAATATCGATTAAATAATAATATTTTCGAATGACATCTAAACAAAAGGAGTGAAGAGTTGAAATCGATGCTCGATTTAATAAACTTAATTGTTTTCGTAAATGAGTAGAAGTCGGATCTTCATTAATCGCTTTTTCTAGTGCTTCACTAATTCGATTTCTCATTTCAGCTGCTGAAGCATTCGTAAAAGTAACAACTAATAGTTCATCCACATTTATTGGATTTTCCTTTGATAACACTTTTTTAATCATTCTCTCAACCAATACAGCTGTTTTTCCAGATCCTGCAGCAGCGGCAACTAATATATCTTGACCATAGGCCATGATCGCTTTCCATTGATCATCTGTCCATGTCACATTTTCAGGTTTAGGAGGTATTTTACTCGCCGTCATCACTACTAACCTCCTTTTTCATTAATTCAAGGGCTTGCTCTTTTGATCTTGGTACAAGCAAACGATAATGATTTTCCTCCATTGATTCATCAAACTGACAAACCGGTTTATACGAACAAAATGTACACGGGATTCGATCTTTTAGTTTATATGGATCTAGCGCTACATTTCCTTCTGATATCGCATTTCCTGTTTTTACATATAAATGATGTAAATAATCACTAATCCCTTCAAATTCTTGCTTGCTGGCAACTTTTGAATGTTTGGCAAACGATCCATCCTTATTGATTTTTGCTGGAATAATATTCGATGTAGACCCCGAATCCAAATTCAAATCCATCATTTTAACGGCATTTTCTTCACCAAGTACAAGTCCATTCATTTTAAACTTCTTGAACAATTCCTTTTCAATATCCTCTAACGTCAGAATTTTCTTCGCACTAATCATTGGATTATGCACATGAAAATAAAGCACTCCTGCAGGCGTCGCCTCTTCTCCAATTAAGGTCGTTGAGTGATGCACAATAAGATCTAAATAAGTGAGCATTTGCAAGGTGATTCCATAGTAGACTTCACTTAAGTTTAACTCTTTCGCACTTGATTTATAGTCAATGATCCTTAAATAGACACCATGATCATCTTTTGCTTTATCTACACGGTCAATCCGACCGATAAGCTCCATTTTTGTGCCATTTCTCAGTTTAAATGATAATGGCGGCAATTCTCTTTTTGGACCAAATGCTATTTCTAGTCCAACAGGTGAGAATCCACTTACCTTTGCATGCTCACTTAAAATAATCGATGCCCGACTAATGATTTGCTCTAATTTCCGTTTAATATACGTATGACGATTTGAGCTGTTTAAAATTTCATGTTGCAGCTTTGGTGCTAAAATTTCTACAGCCTCTTTTGCCAATTGTTCAGATTGTTCCCTTGTCAGGTCAGACCAAGAAATCTTACTGTCCATAACGGTTTCTGCAATATATTTTAAGGCTGCATGGAACAGTTCTCCAATATCAGGTGCTTCTAATCGAAACACTTGACGTTCTCGTAGTTTCAGTCCATGCTGAGCGAAATGAGAGAACTGACAGCTATGAAAAAGCTCCATTCTCGAAACACTTGCTTGAATCGTATCACCATATAATTCCTGACTCAGATCCTCTGACAACTGTTTCACTGCGTTTTGATAATGTAAACTTGATAGCACACGGAGTGCGCTTTTTCTGTTTGCTCCTTCAACATACCAGTTATAGACATCCCACCAAAAATCAGCTACTGGATACTGTCGTTTTTTCATTTGCAACTGTGAAGTTAAGTAGGACAAACTTCTATTACTATGTGAAATATATGGAAGTTGCTCTGTTTCAGGCAATTCTACTGGATCTGTCATGTATACCAATCTGTCATGTTCAGGGAATAAATCTTGCATTCTTTTGATATAAAGAGATGGCATGAGTGCGTTCCCTTCTTCGTTTGCAAGTGGATAGCTGATGTACAACTGATGTGATGGTGTTGTGAACGCCAGATAAGCTATAAATTCTTCATCTAATAGTCTTGTTTTGCTTGTTGGAGCAATCTTTAACCCATTTTGAATGATCTTTTCACGATCTTCATCTGCAAGGATGCCATCATCTGTAAATTTCTTTGGTAATACCCCTTCATTTAAGCCAATGATAAAAGCAACCTTAACATTGGATAATCTTGATTTTTCTAAATCCCCTGCTAATACTTGGTCCATTGCTGGTGGTACAAGTGAAAATCGCAGTGATTCTAATCCAGCTTCCAATATTTTTGAAAAGGTTGGTAAGGATAGTTTTTCATTCCCTAAAATTTCAACAAATTGATCCAAAATATCAATGATCGCGTTCCAAGCTTGATCATGCTCTCTCGCTTTAACAAGATTCCCTTTCTCTTCTTCTGCGGTTTTCCATTTTTCAAGCTTTGCTGGAATATCTAATTCCTCGATAAACAAATAAAGTGCTTCTCCCAACTGACGACCATTCACAGCCTTTTTCAACCGTCTTGAAAGCCGAAGAATCGGTTCTGTTACAATCAAGCGTAATTCATTTAAGATTTGTTCAATTTGCCGCTCTTTATCCGTTTGAGCCATATTTTCTAATTCTAAGCCTTGAATCCGGCGGTACTTCCATTGCTCTCTTTTTGTCCATTTATCGCCTTTAATGCCAAAAGCTAATACATAGTTTTCAAGTAGATCCATTTGTTCTCGAAGCTTTTCCACTTTTTGTCCAAGTGGAAATAAAAGTTCCGTTTTAATGGCTCGAAAAACAGGTTCATATCTCCAGTTACTGTTAATCATTTCAAGAACAGATCGAATAAGCTCAACTAATGGATGGTGAAGCATCGTTCTTTTTTGATCAATGAAATAGGGAATCTCATGGTCTTGAAAAATCGTTTCAATCAACTCATGATAATCCTGTCCATTTCTCATTAATAAGGCTATATCACGATAGCGATAATTTTCCTCATGGACAAGTCGTCGGATATTTCGAGCAACCCCTTCTATTTCTGCTCTTCGATTCACAGCCTCTGCAAGATGTATGGAACCCTCACCTTTGTAACGTTGTACAGGACGGGAATCAAAATAAGATTCAAGATGCTGTAGTGCTGGATTTTGCCATCGTTGTTGTTCTTGTAAGATGATTTTCTCTACTGACAAGCCATTAACAGCAGCCATTTCCATTAGCGTCCTGCCATTTTCACCTGACAGACGAAACAAATGTAAATCATCTGGTCTCTGTTCATGAAACAGGCTGATCAAGTGTTAATGTAATAGAAATTTCAGGACAATGTTTCATTAATTGCTCAATAATCATATACTCTTGAGGAGTAAAGCTATGAAATCCATCTATATAGATTTCCGCATTTTTCAATAAAAGCGATTCGTTGATTTTCTCTGATAACAATCGGAAATAATCTTCTGAATCAATGTATTTATTGGATAATTCCGCTTCAAAATTTTCATAAATTAGCTGTAAATCATGAAGTTTATCTTTCAATACTTTTTCACTTTGTTCATTTTGTCCGACTTCAATTAATTCTTGTGGTTGAACACAATAACGTTTAAACTCGATAAGCATCTGTTCCATTCTACTAATAAAACCTGCTTTATCTGCTGCAGTACTGTATAAGTGCAATTCTTCTTTTTTATCTTCTATAATCTTTTGAATCAGCATACTAATTCCCGTACTATTTAAATGATAGCGGCTAATCCCGCCTGTTTCTTGAAGTACCTTCCATGCTAGACGGGTGAATGAAAATACTTGCGCTCGAATCATTCCACCAAGGCCGGGAGTTTGGATTAATTGATATTCAGATAAAAACGTCATTTGTTCTGGTACAATATAAAGAATGGGATTCCCTTTAGGATTTTCCAATAATTTATCTTTGATTTCTTCAAGACATTTTGAAGTCTTTCCAGTTCCTGAACGTCCTATGATTAAACGAACTGACATTTTTTCTCCCCCTTCCAGATTATTTTTATCTTAACACACCTGCTTCGTTCAATATAAAAAACAACTTCCATTTAAAAAAGACCCGCATTTTACGAATCTTTTCGAAAACTCTTTACCATCTATTTCAAAGTCATATTTTCATTTCATGAGCTTGTCCTTTTAAAAAGTAACATCTATTTGATCAATCGGCCAATAGCGAAGATCTACTTTGCCAACTACTTGATCGATTGAGACAAAACCAAATTCACGACTATCTCGACTTCCGAGACGATTATCCCCTAACACGAAAATATGCCCCTCTGGTACCGTATCTGCTCCTGTCAATTCCAATAACGTAAAATCTCCTGTTAAACGTCCTCCAAACGTTTCTTTACGATACTTATCTAAATAAGTCTCCTCCTGTTTTTTTCCATTGAGATAAAGGACATCATTCCGATATTCAACCGTATCTCCTGGTAATCCGATAATCCGTTTTATATAGTCTTCCTCTTGATTTGCGTGAAAGACGATGACATCAAAACGATTGAGTTCCCCAATTTGAAAGCCAATTTTATTCACAACGAGTTTGTTACCATCTTGTAAAGTTGGCATCATTGACTCACCTTCAACGATATAATTGGAGAAAAAGAATGTACGAATAAAGGCAAAAATGATGATTCCAATGGCAAATGCCTTTAACCATTCTACACCTTCTTTTTTGACTTCCTCTTTCATATACACCACACTCTCTTTCCCGGAATCAATGTCCTCGGCTTCTTTGTTTCTCTTCTACTCCCTTATTAATTCTAACTTCAATTCTTTTCCCGACATACCAAAGAATAAAGATAACTACACCGACAATGGCTGTCCTAAATGGCTGTGTTAAAAGCGATTGGATATCATATCCAATAAAACTCACGATAAAGATCATCACCAGTTTACCACCCATCACCGCTAACATATATTGTTTCCTACTAATTTTGGATAGACCTGCCACAATATTGACAATCGCTGATGGAGTAAATGGAAAGCATAAAAGAATAAACAATGGACCAAATCCACGTTGCTCGACCCAATGCATTAATTTATTCACTTGTTTATGCTTCGTTAAAAAATTTAATGCTCTTCTACGACCATATTTTCTAATAATCCAAAAAACAAGTAATGCACCTAGACATGCACCACTCCAGGAAAATAAGAAACCAAGCCAAAGTCCAAAAGCATTTACATTAGCCATGATAAATATAACTAATGGTAAAAACGGCAGAAAAGCCTCTAACATTGGAAGTACAATACCTGGTATAGGTCCAAATGAGCGGTATTCCTGAATGAGTTGCATAATTTTTTCAAGTGTAAACCATTCTTTTACTATTTCAAAGTCCATTCATAATTTCTCCTAATGATGCATGAAAAAGCAATTTTCCCAACTTTAGTCCCACCTAATTTTTAAAAACTTATCTATTTCCTATTTACTATCTATGATTTTACTTATTATCACCTTGAGTCTCTTAAATTTATTTATTTAAAAATTCTCCAATTGCTTTACCGTTAGCATCAAGGTCCATTCGTAATATTTCTCCTACTCCGCTAATCCTCTGCGGTTTAAATCCGCCTTCAATTGGAATACGAAGTGTATCTATTTCTCGATTCTCGCCTGATAGATAATCTTTTCCTATATATATAATATCTGAAGTATTCATGTTTGTATTCACAAAAGGTTTCATAACCCCTACTAATTTAGGAAGCTTTGGTAATGTTTGAAATGAGGCAAATTGCGAGACAACTTCCTTTACGACTTTTTGCTGCCTTTCTACACGATTGAAATCGCCCATTGCATCATGCCGAAATCGTACATATCCTAATAAATGCTCACCATCAAGGTGTTGAACACCGGGTTCGAGAGTGACTCCAATGTATTCAGACATGGCCTTTTCTACTTCAATTTCTACACCCGTTGGAAAAGCTTCATCAATCAAATGAACAAAGCCCTCAAAATCAATAATCGCATAATACTGAACATCTACATCAAAGTTCTCTTTGATTGTTTTCCGAAGAAGCTCTGGACCCCCTAATGCAAAAGCCGTATTAATTCTATTTTTTCCATAATTAGGAATATCTACATATGTATCACGCATAATAGATATTAACTTATATGAATGTTTTTCAGGATGGTACTGAGCAATCATAATCGTATCAGACCTTGCCCCTTCTTCTCCTCTTGAATCACTGCCCATCAAAAGAATATTCGTCCCACCATTTTGCCCCTTTTTGCCGTTAAATTCATATACTTTCTGATCAAGGTTTGCCTGATCGATTGAATTATTAATGCCCTGTTGATACTGAAAAAATATATATCCAAATGCAAGCAGGATGAGAAAAAAGAATAATAATACGCTTTTACGTAATCTTCTTTTCTTTCTCCGTTTTTTTAACGTTTTTCTTTCTTGACTTTTATCATATCTCATCACGCAAGACCCCTATTCATTCCCTTTTCCATACTACATTTTATTTTACCTTAAAAAGGGATCACCTGCGTAATAATAAGTTATTTCATCCTTTTATTTTGGATATTATGCCAAGGCTTTCTTCTCAAAACAACCTTTGTTAAAAAGAAAACAGAAGCATGCTCCAGTGTCCCATGCTTCTGCTTAAAAGAATTTAATGATAACGAATCCCTATCTCCTATTATCTTCTCCATATCCAGTTACTTGCTCAGATGCTCTAGAATGATTATTGTATAAAACCATATTTCTTCGATTATGTTCATTGAGCTTTTGAGCTAACTTTGTTCGTAATAAAGCTGTTCTAAATAACTGAGTTTCAAAGGAATAAATAGAAATTGGAATAACAATCGATAAATTGTTTCTAAAAATAACCTGTGTATTTTTTGAATTGACTTTCTTATAATCTTTTACATGTTCATGGGAAATCCAGGCACATTGAGGCTTATTTGGTGAAATGGTTGGAAAATAAAACATTGAATTTGTGGAGTCAATCGTAATTGGTATTTTATGAGTAATTCCAGTTAAATGCCTGCTCCCAGCTTTCCTACCCTCATAACTAGAGCAATATGTAATACAGCCTTTTTTGATCAGATCTAACGGTTTGTATGGGATATATAATTCCTCATCAAGCTGATACACCTTAGAATATAATTTCCCACCATACTCCATAGGTAGGACTGCGATGGTTAAAGGATTAATTTCAAAATCTTCTAGTAGTTCTTTCTCGTTCATCCATTACATCTCCTTTAAATACGATTAAATTCCAGGTACAATCATAACATAAAAAACCCATTTTTTGCCTTAAATCCAAGTCTTTATTTCTAGTTAATTATCACATTTCTTAATTTAGTCACATGTATGCCTATTTTAAATTATTTTCTAAATATTTGTAAGATTCAGTTGATTAATCCTTTATTATTACATATAATATAAAGAAAAACTCATTCAAAAAGTGAGTTAAAAAGAAATCGAGGTGATTATTATGAAAGATCATTCCTATACGGAGCTAACGAAATCCAATGCCATGAACAAGAAGAAATTAAAAGAAGGTTACATGCTTGACTTGTATATCGACATGTTCCTAGCTGAAATTCTTTTAAAAGCAGAAAAAGAAAAATTAATCAATAAAATTGACAAAGCTATCGATGAACGAAATCAAAAAGAGCTTTATGGAGCTTTCCAATCAATACAAAGAACTTAGCAAACGTTTTGGTACCTAGCCGAGAAGGAGTTCATACACACCCTATTCCCCTCAAAAATTAATCTCCTTTTTGCCATCATTTATTAAGGCTGTTTTCGTATAGTTTGTTGTTAAAATCCAAAGGCCTATGTCTCCTTGAAAACAAGTCAATCCTCTTTTTATCACTCCAAAAGAAACAAGGTTTGAGAAAAGAGCCTTTATGAAACGCAATCTAAGCGCTGTGTCCATCCAATTCCCCAAAAACATCCTCCTGTAACACAAAGGAGGATGTTTTCATGATATTATGAATCGTCATGTTTTCGTTCGTATTCTTCTAAAGTTGAAATTCTTTCTAACATGGTCGGATGGCCATAACGGAAAAATTTCACTAAAAACGGCGGATTTACTTGACTAAGTCCTGCACGTGTTAATTCTTGAAAGGTAGTGATTCCTGCCTCAGAGTTTTTTGTCAATTCTATCGCATACCGATCTGCCCTTGTTTCTTGATATCGTGAAATACTATGATCGATTGGACTTGAGACAAAAAGTAACATCGACATAATCAATAAAAAGAGTGGTAAAGAATGTAAATCGGAAATGGATGATATTTTGAGTACTTCACCGTAACGATGAACAGCCCAACTCATCAACCTATAGATCAGATATAACCCCACTAAAGAGAATAGTAAAGAAGTAGCAATACCAAAATAGATATGTTTTTCCACGTAGTGAGCCATTTCATGTGCCATGATAAATAAAATCTGCTCATTGGATAGTTGATTTAACGTCGTATCCCAAAGAACAATTCTTGCATTGGCCCCGATTCCTGTCACATAGGCATTTAAACCATTCGTTTTTTCCGCCATATTGACTTCAAATACATGGTCAGCTGGAATATCAGACTTATTCGCTAACTCCAAAATTTGTGCTTCTAGTTCTTTATCCTTTAATGGATAAAAATCATTATAAAGAGGATCAATCACAACAGGTTGTAAAAACATCATAAACAATGTAAATGGAACAGATAAAAGCCAAGCGTATAACCACCATCTTTTTTGGCTTTTCTTCATTAACCAGTAAAGCACCGAGACAACCAAAAACATCAATCCAAAGCCTATCCAAAAATCAATCAGTTGATCCTTCATCCATGATGTAAACGTCTGCGTGGAAATATGATAACTCTTTGAAAGTGTAAAGCTAATATAACTGATAGGTAGTGTCACAATGAATGAAATGATACATAGCAAAAATAAGTAAATCCCATTTTGTATCCATTTGTATGGAGAAATCGTTTTTGCGTTAGTTTCAAAAACTTTGGACAAACCAAGTAGTAAGATAAACAAATAAAAAAGCCACTCAAATGGAGTTGCCAAAAAGAATAATAAATTACGGATCATCGAGTACTCTTCCGTTAACATCAGTTCTCTTCCGCTTAAAAAGGTGGCAGGATCTGCCTGAGTTCCTTGATATTCAAATGGTAAAGAAGTATCAGCAAAATAAAATAAATACAAATAAAAAAATAATCCATATAGGAAATAAGCTAATACCCCATACATCCCAATCTTTCTCGCCACCTAATCTCCCCCCTTTCAAATTGTCCAACTCCTTATTATAGTCTAATAAAAAGATGTACAACTTAGAACAAAAAAAGGAGCTGATTTTGATATCAGTCTCCTAAATTAACATGGCTCGATCACTATTCATTTGTTCTCCACGAATTCGTTGGAACTCTGCGAGAAGTTTTTCAACCGTTAATTGCTGTTTTTCTTCTTTATTCGCTTCGAAAATGATTTGCCCTTTATCCATCATGATCAAGCGGTTTCCTAAATCTAATGCTTGTTGCATATTATGTGTAACCATTAAAGTGGTTAAATTATTATTTTGGACAATATCTCTTGTTAGGTTCGTAATGAGTTCTGCACGTGAAGGATCCAGCGCTGCTGTGTGCTCATCAAGTAAAAGAATCTTTGGATCTGTAAAAGTGGCCATTAAGAGTGAAAGCGCTTGTCTTTCACCACCTGATAATAACCCTACTTTGGCTTCTAAACGATTCTCTAATCCAAGATGTAATGTTTCTAATTTTTGTATAAAGAAGTCTCTTCTTTTCTTCGAAACACCTATTCTTAGTCCTCTATTTTTTGTTCTAGAAAAAGCAATCGCTAAATTTTCTTCAATCGTCATCGTTGGAGCAGACCCAGCCATTGGATCTTGGAAAACACGACCGACTAACTTTGCACGATTATGTTCTTTTACATATGTGACATTTTTGCCATCAATCGTAACAGAACCAATGTCTGTAAATATTTTCCCAGAAATAATATTCATTAAAGTAGATTTTCCGGCACCGTTACTTCCTATAACGGTTACAAAATCTCCCGGCTCTAGTTCAAGTGATATTTCATGTAAGGCTATTTTTTCATCAGGGGTGCCTTCATTAAATACTTTATTAATTTGTTTTAATTGTAACAAAGTAATCACCTCGCTTTTTTATTATAGTTCTTTTCTCAAACCTTGTTACTTTTGGAGAGAAAAAAGCTGATTGTCCTTGTACTCACATTAACATTGGACTTTATTTTTGAGAAAAGAGCTGCAAATTTTATTCTAAGGTACAAAACAGCTTATTTCTACGTTAAAATCGGCCTTTGGATTTTAACAACAAACTTTATGACAGTAGTTTTTATTTATGTTATGCTGTACGATTATTTGCCATCGCCTGCATCCGTTTCTTTTTCCGTTGCTTCTCTTTCCAACTATCATTAACTTTCGGCAATACTAAGGCAACAATAACAATAACGGCAGTAATCAGCTTCATATCACCTGTATCTAAAAATTCAACACGAAGTGCCAATGCCACAATGATCCGATAAAGAATCGAACCACCAATAACGGCCAATGTCGCTCTTACAATTGTTTTTGCTCCAAAAATAGCCTCACCGATAATAACAGAAGCTAACCCAATAACGATTAAACCAATTCCCATACCAACATCACTAAACCCATTATACTGAGCAACGAGAGCCCCAGCGAAAGCGACTAAAGCATTTGAAAGTCCCAATCCTAATATTTTCAAAAAGTCTGTATCAGCTGAAAAACTACGAATCATCGTTGCATTATCACCAGTAGCACGAACCGCCAAGCCAATATCGGTTCTAAGAAAGTAATCTAAACCTTTCTTTGCAATATAAACGACGATCAGCATGATGATGAAAATTCCCCAGGTTTTTGGAATAAATGCCCCGAGGCCCACAGCTGTTAGTACAGAATTAATGGCATCATCAATTTTTAAACTTTGCCAAAAAGCTGTAAGTTTTGTAATCACGGTTTCCTCTTGAAGCAATGGTACATTCGGTTTACCCATAATCCTTAAATTAATTGAATAAAGTGCAATTTGCATTAAGATCCCTGCTAAGAGAGCATTGATTTTACCTTTTGTATGAAGAAGTCCTGTTATACATCCAGCAACAAAACCTACGATAAGAGCTAAAAACGTTGCAAGAAAAGGGTCCATTCCCCCAACAATCAAAACAGCCGATACAGCCGCACCTGTTACGAAAGAACCATCAACGGTCATATCTGGAAAATCTAAGATTCTAAAAGTTAAGTAGACTCCTAAAGCCATTAGAGCATAAATAATTCCGGCCTCAAACGAACCGAATATAGCATTAAACATGTTGCAACTCCTTTCTCTAAGAAGAAAATTATTCTTTTTAAATTATTCTTTCAATTATCGCTTTATATGAATAATGGGGCTTCCATAAAAAGCAGGAGCCCCATCTTTGATAAGTTCATTATTCAATAAATTCAGCAATATCGTTCCATTCATCTTTTAATTCAATATTCATTTCTTCTGCTGCCTTCTTATTGATAACTAACTTTAAATTTTGTGGATATTGAGCAGGTATTTCAGATGGTTGTTTTTCACCTTTTAAAATTTGAGCAGCCATAACTACCCGCTTCATAGCCAATATCTTCATAGCTAAATCCATATGCTGCAAAACCACCACGATCGACTGAATCTAATTCACCAACGAATAGTGGTATATCTTTTTCGTTTGCAACTTGGACAACAGACTCTAAAGCAGACACAACTGTATTATCTGTAACGATAAAAATGACATCCGCTTTGCCTACAAGGGATTCTGTAGCTTGTTTTACTTCTGCAGATGTAGCAACCGTTGATTCAACAGGTGCATTCATCCCTAATCCTTTAGCAGCTTCTCTCATGATTTCAACCTGCACAACTGAGTTTGGCTCACCAGCACTATAAACCGTACCGATTGTTGCATCTGGGAAATTTTCATGAATGAATTTAACGGTATTTGGAATTGCATCAGGATGCATATCAGCTGTTCCTGTTACATTACCACCAGGCTTTTCCATTGATTGAACCAGTTGTGCTACCACTGGATCTGTAACGGAAGTAAAGATAATTGGAATGTCTTTCGTTGCATTTAGCGCTGCAAGTGCACTTGGAGTTGCGTTAGCAAAAATCAAATCAGCATTATCACCAGCTAAGTTAGCTGCTATTGTTTGAACAGTAGTTTGATCTCCATTTGCATTTTGTTCATCATACTCAACTGAAAGACCTTCTTCTTCCAATGCTTTCTTAAATCCTTCTGTCGCTGAATCTAATGAAGGATGTGTAACAAACTGAGAAATCCCCACTTTATATGATTTTTCGTCAGAACTTCCTGCCTCATCACTTTCAGCGTTACTACATGCACTTAGTAACAATGCCCCCGCTAAACCTAATGTTGCTAAACTAAAAGATTTTCTTTTTAACATTTGTTAAATCCCCCTTATATAAAAACTCTTTTTCTATATCTATTTTTACTTTTACGCTGTTATGCTTTTGTGTACTAAATTATAATATTAAAATAATAATATTTCAATCTATATTTACTTATTTTTAAAAAGATTATTTTGGAAAAAGTTAAAATTCGAATGTTGATACCGTTTATAAAAAATTTTCTATTTTGAATCTATTTCTATAATACATTAAAATTCAAAAAATACCATTGTTCAGTCTAAATTTCGGTTTCCAATCTGGATTGTTTCACAGAAATGATAGGTATACAATGATAATGGTATTGGGTAAAGACGGCTACACTACATAAGAATGAGCCTTAAATAGTAGATTTTAATATGGAGGTAATAGGATGCAACAGAGAACGACCCATTTTTCACAGTGGATGAAAGAAAACGGAGTAGACGTATCTATCATTACATCTACAGAAAATGTTTTTTATTTAAGCGGTTTTTATAGCGACCCACATGAAAGATTACTTAGCCTCGTTTTATTTCAAGAGGAAGAACCTTTTCTTGTATGCCCTGCCATGGAAAAGGAAGACGCCAAAAGATCGGGATGGAATTATGAGATTATTGGCTATAACGATATTGAAAACCCTTGGGAGCTTGTTGAAAAAGCCATTAAAGCTAGAATTCAAAACGTCTCAAAAGTTTCCGTAGAAAAAGAACATATGAATGTAGAGCGTTTCGAAGCAGTGTCCTCGATGTTTCCTAAGGCAGTGTTCTCTTCAGCAGAGGATAAATTGCGGAAATTACGGATGATTAAAGATGCACAAGAAATTTCACTCATTCGTGAAGCATGTAAACTGGCAGATTATGCAATTGAAGTGGGATGTGCCGAAATAAAAGAAGGTAAGACAGAACTAGAAATTGTTGCTGCGATTGAATACGAACTAAAGAAAAAAGGCATTACAGACATGTCTTTTGCAACAATGGTATTAACCGGGGCAAACGGTGCATCTCCACATGGAACTCCCGGGCAAACAAAAATTCAAAAAGGAGATTTCGTTCTTTTTGACCTAGGTGTGATTGTAGATGGCTATTGTTCAGACATCACAAGAACCGTTGCCTACGGCGAAATTAATGACAAACAGAAAGAAATCTATGATACCGTTTTGAAAGCACAATTAGCAGCCATCGAGGCAAGTAAACCTGAAGTCACATGCGCAAATGTCGATCTTACCGCTCGAAAAATCATTACGGATGCTGGATATGGCGAGTATTTCCCACACCGTCTTGGACATGGATTAGGTATAGGCGTTCATGAATATCCATCCTTAACGGAAACAAACGATTTACAATTAGAAGCGGGGATGGTTTATACGATTGAACCGGGAATTTATGTACCCAATGTTGCAGGTGTACGAATTGAAGATGATATCCTTGTAACGAAAAACGGGGTTGAAATTCTAACGAAATTCCCGAAAGAATTACAGTTTATTAAATAAAAAAGTGTCAGTCACACAAATGGACAAATTGTAGAAATTGTCTTTTTGATGCTGGCACTTATCACTTTCCTCACATTTTTACTCTTTATTTATTTTCTAAATTTTTTCACAAATACACTCGAAAAATGTTGTATAATAAAGATATAAAAAAGGAGGGGATTGTAATGGCACTATCCTATAAAAAAATCCTTGTTGCTGTCGACGGTTCTAAAGAAGCAGAATGGGCCTTTAGAAAAGCAATCGAAGTAGCAAAAAGAAATAATTCTAAAATGGTGATTGCCCATATCATTGACACACGTACTTTTGCAACGGTAGAAGCATATGATCGTACAATTGCGGAAAGAGCAGAATTATTCGCTAAAGAATTAATGGAGAATTATAAGAAAGAAGCAAACGATGCAGGTGTAGCAGATGTTAATTATGTGATCGATTATGGTTCTCCAAAAATTAAAATTCCGAAAGATATTGCTAAAAAGTATGAAATTGACTTAATTATGTGTGGTGCAACAGGTTTAAACGCGGTTGAGCGTTTCTTAATTGGAAGTGTTTCAGAGCATATTACCCGCCACGCACGTTGTGATGTGTTAGTTGTACGTAGTGAAGATACTGAGTAACTGAAATGAATCATAAAAAAACCACGTTCTAAGAACGTGGTTTTTTTATTGTTTTGGTTTCTATAGACACTTTTTACCTTTATCTATAGCTATTTTAATTTGCTCAAAGCCTGTCCCACCGGCGCTGTTTCGACGAGCAACGGCCGTTTTAGGTTCTAAAACTTGATAAATATCATCTTCAAATAATTCGCTAGACTCTTTAAAGTCATCCATTGTCAAGTCACTCAAATAGCATTTCTTTTGGACACATAGAAGAACAAGCTTGCCAACAACCTCATGGGCTTCTCTAAACGGCATCCCTTTGTTCGATAGATAATCCGCTAATTCAGTTGCATTCGAAAAATCTTGCTTAGTAGCTGTTTCCATCACACCACTATTAACCTTCATCGTGTTAATCATACCAGCAAATATTTTTAATGAGCCTGAAATCGTTTTAACGCTATCAAAGAGACCTTCTTTATCTTCTTGCATGTCTTTATTATACGCAAGCGGTAAACCTTTTAAAACGGTTAATAATCCGATTAAATTGCCATATACTCGTCCTGTCTTTCCACGAATAAGCTCAGCCATATCTGGATTTTTCTTTTGTGGCATAATACTGCTTCCTGTTGAGAAACTATCGTCTAGTTCAATAAAACGGAATTCTTGACTAGACCAAAGAATAATTTCCTCACTTAAACGCGAAAGATGCATCATTAGGATCGAACTATTGGAATGAAATTCAAGGATAAAATCACGATCACTTACTGCATCCAAGCTGTTTTCATAAATACCATCAAAACCAAGTAATTCCGCACTGTATTCACGATCAATCGGAAAAGTCGTTCCAGCAAGTGCTCCTGCACCAAGTGGAGAGATGTTAATTCTTTTCAGACTTTCCGTATAACGTTGTTTATCCCGTTCTAACATCCAAAAATAAGCCATTAAATGATGAGCAAACGAAATAGGTTGCGCTCTTTGTAAATGCGTATAACCAGGCATCAGTGTTTCGATATGGGCTTCTGCCTTTTCGATTAAGGCTTGTTGAAGCTCCGCTACTAAATCAATCACCATTTTCACTTGGTCTCTTAAGTATAAATGAATATCTGTAGCGACTTGATCGTTACGACTTCTACCTGTATGAAGCTTTCCACCAACAGGTCCAATCAAATCTGTCAGCTTACTCTCGAGATTTAAGTGAATGTCCTCAAGAGCAACGGAGAATTCCAACTCATCGTTAGAGGCTTGAACCTTTAACGTTTCTAGCCCCTTTTTGATTTGTTCTGCTTCTTCAGCAGTCAAAATACCAGTTTTGGCAAGCATCGTCACATGGGCGATGCTGCCAGTTATATCTTCCATTACTAATTCTTGGTCGAAGGAAATGGAGGCACCAAATTCATCAACCCATTCTTCTGCTGATTTGGTAAACCTTCCGCCCCAAAGTTTTTTCACACTTCCACCTTCTTGTTTGTTTGCACAATACTTTGCACTTTTGTTGGTAGACCCCAAAGTTTGATAAATCCTACTGCTGCTGCATGGTCAAATTCATCATCTGAAGTATAAGTAGCTAAATTCTCATCGTATAATGAGTACTCTGATTTTCTTCCTTCTACGATCGCATGACCTTTGAAAAGTTTAACCCTTACTGTACCTGTTACAAATTTTTGTGTTTCTTCTAAAAACGCTTTTAAAGCTGTTGTTAGAGGTGAGAACCAAAGACCTTCATAAATAATTTCAGTTAATTTTTTCTCAATCACTGGTTTGAAGTGTGCCACTTCTTTAACAAGTGTTAAATCTTCTAATTCTTTATGAGCTGTAATTAATGTCATTGCTGCTGGACATTCATATACTTCCCTTGATTTAATTCCCACTAAACGATTTTCAACATGGTCAATTCTTCCAATCCCATGTTTTCCAGCAAGAACATTTAATTCTTGAATTAAATTTGCTAATGTATATGATTGCCCATTTAATGATACAGGTACACCTTTTTCGAAACGAATTTCTACAATATCTGCAACATCTGGAGTATCTTCAAGTTCTGCTGTTAACTCATATGCATCTTTAGGTGGCGTTGCCCATGGGTCTTCTAGGATTCCACATTCATTTGCTCTTCCCCATAAGTTTTGGTCAATTGAATATGGGCTGTCTAAATTAATTGGAATCGGAATGTTCTTTTGTTTTGCGTATTCAATTTCTTCTTCCCTTGACCATCCCCACTCACGTACTGGAGCCAAAACTTGTAAATCTGGATTAAGTGCTGCAATGGAAACTTCAAAACGAACTTGGTCATTTCCTTTTCCCGTACAACCGTGTGCAATCGCAACTGCTCCAACTTCTTCAGCCACTTCCACTAATTTCTTTGAAATTAACGGTCTTGATAGTGCAGAAACAAGTGGATATTTTCCTTCATATAATGTATGAGCTTGTAATGAAACTAAAGCAAAATCCTTTGCAAACTCTTCTTTCGCATCAATCACATATGATTGAACAGCTCCCACCGTTAGAGCTTTTTCTTTAATAAAATCTAAATCTTTACCTTCCCCTACATCTAAACAACATGCTACAACATCATAGCCTTGATCCTTTATCCAATTTATAGCTACTGAAGTATCTAAACCACCAGAATATGCTAGAACTACTTTTGGGTTTGACATTATATTTCCTCCTCTATATGGTTAACGAATATTTATACATCTCTTTATATTTTTATTCATCTCTATGAAATACACTTTAACAACTTTTTTAATAAAATTCAAGTAAAAAAATTTATTTTTTTAAAAAAAGGACTGTTAAACATTAGTTTGAAATAATAGTCCCTATTCATACACGTTTTCATGCGAAAAAATAATCCTTATCACTGCCATTGAACGCGCTTATTATCAATATTCAACAATACCTAGTCTATATAAAAATATTCACCCTCATCTAAATATGAGCTTGTATAATAGAAGAACTTAGAATTGTGTAGTAAAATGGGAAAATAGAGGCAATATGGAGGGGAATTCGTTGGAAGAATATTTTTATTATCATGACCGTTTGGGGATTCATATTCCAATCATCCATGAAGATTGGGATTCTTTATCGGAAGACATTCGTCAATCCATTTTACTGCGGTGGGAGACTGTTCGTGGGCTGATCCCTGATCGGATTATTAGTCTGGAAAAAATCATCAATACGAAACAGGCACAGCTATCAAATGAAACCAATTTCGAACTCTCCTGTCAATTAAATCATGACATTGCTGACCTTGCATCCATTATTAACGAACTATGGCTTTGGTTTCGCACCGACCAAACCATTTCAGAAAAGATGCATCAATAATGCATAATTTCTCAAACCATGAATGAAAAAGAGTAACTTTAAAATACAAGTTACTCTTTTTTAAGGTCTTTTTGAAGTTCTTTCACAACATGACCGATTTCAGGCAGAATTAATTTATTCATAGCGAGTTTAACTGCCCCTGAAGAACCTGGTGTAGAAAAAACCGCTTTATGTCCAATCACTCCAGCTACAGCACGAGAAAGAATTGCCGATGAACCAATATCTTCTGTATAGCTTAACATTCTAAACAATTCGCCAAATCCATCAATTTCCTTATCAAATAAACTCTTGACTGTTTCAATTGTGACATCCCTAAGTGCAATACCTGTTCCACCATTTGTTAAAATAACATCAATTTCAGGATTTTGACATCCTTTAAGCACCGCTTCTCTAATAGGCTCTTTTTCATCTTTAACGATTGTATAATCGACGATAACATGACCGGCATTTTCGAGAAGCTCGATCATTAATTTTCCACTTTTATCACTGTCTTTATCTCTTGTATCAGATACCGTAATCACTTTACAATGAACCGTTTTCAACGCTGTCTTTTTATGCTCCTGTAAACTCATTGAATCGTACCCTCTTTCTCGATCAAGTACCTCATTTGATAATATTTGTGAGCAAAGTCAGTTACTTTTTTTGTACTATGATAATTTGCTCCTGCTCCAAGTGCCATGCTTATAAACGGAATTCCTTGAATCACTTTTTTCCTTAACAAGACAATTGCCATACCCTTTAGCGCTTGTTTTAATAGTTGATCAATCCAAGTAATATTGGCTAAATCTTCATTTCCCTCATAAAAATAACGATTATTTTCCTGACTGAAATCATTCATCAAATCTTCCCATCCAGCACTTTGAAAACGCAATGGGTGAATTGACGCATTAAATACTTTTAAAGCAGTCATTACTTCATAAGGAGTATTTACTTCAACACCGTACGTCATCGCAATTAATTGAACAGCCCTTAAATTAATGACTGCCATCCCTGGGATATCCGCTCCTACTAAAAGAGCCCCTCCTGTACCTGAGATTCCTCCCTGTGCTAAGGAATAGATCCGATGTCTAGAAATGTGCTGTCCTGCTATGTATTGTAGTTGATCAATCGAAAGCTGTTTCATGTCTTCAATCGTATCAATCTGTTCTTGAAAAACTCTCCCGTTCGTCATAATTCTTTCTTTGGCATCGATTTGCATTTCTGACCCTTGAATAAACGAATGAAGATGAAACAACCAATTATCAAGATTTAAAAAAATCTGTTCTCTCACTTTTTCAGGTAATAGTTGAAATGATTGATCGATATATTTATCATAAAGCCGTTGGAAATCATTCACTTCGTACTCATACATTCTTTTTTCCCATTCACGGATTTCTTGTAAGACTTCCTGGTCCCGCATCTGTAAAGTCATACTCATCCTCCTATTATCATGATTGAACAACTAAACCACTTTTTGTTATCAGTATAACATATTCTAAATTGAAAAAAGACAAAGGAAGAAGTTAATCCTTTGTCTTTACTATTATTAATTAGTTTGTAACGCCTTGTTTGCTTAAACGTACTACGTCTCTTGCAATCATAACCTCTTCATCCGTTGGAATTACAAACACTTTTACTGGTGAGTGTGGGTAGCTGATATAGCGTTCGTCACCACGTACTTCATTAAGAGCTGGATCCCAATAAACACCCATAAATTCAAGTCCGTTTAAGACACGAGCACGGATTGTATCACTATTTTCACCAATACCTGCTGTGAAAATAATCGCGTCCACTCCATACATACGGGCTGCATAAGAACCAATATACTTATGGATATGGCTAGCAAATACTGTTAACGCAAGTTCTGCTCTTTCGTTTCCTTCTGCAGCTTGTTCTTCAATATCACGAAGATCACTAGAAAATCCAGAAAGAGCCAACATTCCACTCTTTTTGTTTAATACGTCTATTACTTCTTCAGCTGTTTTATTTGTTTTTTCCATCATATATGGAATTAAAGCAGGGTCGATATCACCTGAACGTGTACCCATCGTTAAACCAGCAAGTGGCGTGAATCCCATTGATGTATCAATTGATTTTCCACCTTCAATTGCCGTAATACTAGCACCATTACCAAGGTGACAAGAGATAAGGCGAAGTGAACTTAACGGTCTGCCAAGCAGTTCTGCTGCACGTTCTGACACATACTTATGTGAAGTTCCGTGGAAACCATATTTACGAATACCAAATTCTGTATAATACTCACGAGGTAGGCTGTATACATAAGAACTTTTCGGCATTGTTTGATGGAAAGCTGTATCAAAAACAGCAATCGCTGGAACATTTGGTAATACGTTTTTGAACGCTTTAATTCCAGTTAAGTTTGCTGGGTTATGCAATGGTGCAAATTCTGACAATTCTTCAATTTTGTTAAGAACGTCTTCATTAATTAACACTGAATCAGCAAATGCTTCTCCACCATGAACCACACGATGACCAACACCTTCAATCTCATCTAATGATTGAATAATACCAAGATCTGTTAATTTACTTAATAATAATTTAACGGCTACATCATGATTAGGAATATCCGTTGTTTCAGATTGTTTTTCTCCCTTAACGGTAATATTGAAAACAGAATCATCCATACCAATTCTTTCAATTAGACCTTTTGTGATGACCTCTTCGTTTGGCATTTCAAATAATTGGAATTTTAATGAAGAACTACCTGCGTTAATTGCAATAATTTTCGACATTTTATAACGCTCCCTTTTTATATAATCTACTCTTTATCATGAAATTAATGAAAGTAAAATTTATGTCTTACTAAACTAGTTTGCCCGAATCTTTTCATTAACATCTTCTCAATTTCTCATTTAATCATTGTCTGCTCGGTATTTCAAGGATTTTTGGTAAAATTATCTACTTAAAAAAGAAGAAAATATATTCAACAATTTCGGATAAGTCTGACTATCTAAATATACTTCCTCCTTTGTTTAGACAATTTTCGCAAACATTACAAAAACAGCTTTTGTTTATTTATTTTCACTAATCCAACGATCAATATTTAGTAATATTTTTTCCACTTCTCTCCCATTGGATAAAGAAGGCATATTGACTAACAATACTTGTTTTGGAGGTTTAACATTTTCATGTTTTTTTTGCAGGATTAAAATACTTTTTTGTGTTTGTTTATTTTTAAACATCGTTTCTGGTAATTGAACGATTCCTTGAATATAAACGGTTTCCTTTAAATATTCATGTAACTCCTTTGATTGTTCACTTTCAAAAAGTCCATTTGGAATCACAAAAAATAAATACCCACCTGACTTTACGTGTTTTATACTTTGTTCAATAAATAAATGATGTGCGTAACTGTGGCCTTCATCTGCTTTTAATTGATAATCCGCAGCTCTAACATCATTTGGATAATAACCAACAGGTAAATCGCTGATGACGGCATCAACAGGTTCAATAAAGAGTGGTTCTAAACTATCTTGATTGTAAAACTGGATTGGATGTTCTTGTAAATTCGCATTGATATAGGCTAATTTGATTAAAAGATCATCAATTTCAATTCCGATTCCTTCAACACTTTTATCTAATTCTTGATTGATCGCTGCTGTTAATAAATTTCCTGTTCCTACTGCCGGATCCAATAATCGATATGTATTGTTTTTGATAAACTTCTTTAGTAAGTATCCGATAAACATTCCAATCGTATCTGGAGTCATCTGATGATTGGGCTGAACACTTTCTTTCATTCCTTTTAAAATCGCCAGTTGAAAAGACTTACGAATTTCTTCCTTCGTAAACCTGCTTAAGTTGATACTATCATAGGCTTTTTTTAACCTTTTTGCCGATAGTTCACTTAATTCATCCTGTATGACGGCCTCTTGAAAGAGATTCTCACCTGTTTCTGCTAATGCTTCTAAATAACTGCAATTCAATTCCTCTTGTAATAATGTGGCTGTTTCATTTACAACGGTAAATAATTCTTCAACCGGAGTGGTTTTCACTGCTATTCCTCCTGCCATTTAATTCTTTACTTATTTTAACGATGTTTGTAGAGATGAACAAGATATATGCGGAAAGTTAATATGTAATATAGGGAGAATAAAGGGGGTTATCCTAATAGAAATAGAAAGCGGCAATGATCCGCTTTCTATTTCTGTTTGTCTTTATTTTGCTTGTTTAGCTGCTTCAATTGCTGCTTCATAATTTGGATGGTCTGTTGCTTCACTTACATATTCTGCATATGTAACAGTATCATTTGAATCTACAACGAAAACGGCACGAGCAAGTAAACGATGTTCTTGTATCGCAATACCATACGCTTCTCCGAAAGAAAGATCGCGGTGGTCAGATAGAGTTTGAACTTTATCTACACCTGCAGCTCCGCACCAACGGCCTTGAGCAAATGGAAGGTCAACACTAATTGTTAAAATTTGAACATTATCAAATTTTGCAGCTTCTTCGTTGAAACGACGTGTTTGTGCATCACATACGCCTGTATCTAAAGAAGGAACAACGCTAATTAAACGAACGCTTCCTTTTGAATCTTCTAATGTAACTGGTGATAAATCGTTAGCTAATACAGTAAAATTTGGAGCTTTGTCCCCTACTTTTACTTCATTTCCTAATAATGTTACTGGGTTTCCACCGAATGTAATTGATGCCATAATTTCATTTCCTCCTTAAACAATATCATTACAGTGTAAACTATATCCTGAAAACCCAATATTTGCAATTAAAACGCTTATCTATTTACTGATATTTCGACAAATTTACAAGCGTTTTACAAACGAAAAAGTGTCAGTTCCACAATACATATTCTAGAACACGTTCAAAAGGCTCTAGAGATGCATTCGTCTTGTGGATATCTGACACCTTGGAGACATCTATTTCATTTTCATTTGTTCCTTAAATATTAAATTCTGGTCCATTAGAGGCAGAACCCGATTGATCAGTCGATGTATTGTTTCCACCATTATTATTACTATTTTTATTTTCAAACATTTGTTGGATTTTATCAACAGCTTGTGGTGCAAGATCCAATATCTTTTCATACAGATGTGTATTTTCATCAAGATGCACCATTTTTACTCCATTCGAACTGACAATTAAAAAAGCCACTGGCGTGATAGAAACACCGCCACCACTACCGCCACCAAACGGACCTGTTTTTTGTTCAGATCCTTGACCATTAGATGATTGTCCTTCGATACCAAATTCACTTCCACCAGCAGCAAAGCCAAAGCCAACTTTGGAAACGGTTAAAATCACGCTACCATCTGGTGTTTCAACAGGATCACCGATAATCGTATTCACATCAATCATTTCTTTTAAATTTTCCATTGCTGTTGTCATTAAACCTTGTATTGGATGATCAGCCATATTCCATTTCCTCCACTTCTAAACTGTGTTTGTCTTTTCGTGGGAAAGGCTTGAGAACAGCCTTGATTTAAACTGTGGTCGTCCACCTTTCCAACATTTAATGAGTTTAATTCCTGCAAATATAGCATGCCCGATTCTAAATTGAAGCATACATTGAAAACTAGTTTGTGATACCGGCAATTGAAAATGAGGTTGGACAGACAAGGCTGGATTCACTTTCAGTTTAAAATAATGACTTATCATGCCAATAATACTTCCTTTTACAGCCCAAACTGCCCCCGTTAATACTCCAGTTAAAGCGGCTTCTCCCGTACCAATTATCGTCTGCCATTCTAATTGATTGACAGTTACCTTTTTC
Source organism: uncultured Bacillaceae bacterium (assembly GCA_963708895.1). Taxonomy (GTDB): domain Bacteria; phylum Bacillota; class Bacilli; order Bacillales; family Cytobacillaceae; genus Bacillus_BD. The sequence goes on from CAVPUE010000010.1 coordinate 66,454, forward strand.
AAAAAGTGACGAACAATTCTGATGCAAGGAAACAACGTGCTTCAATAACTTCTCCATATCTTTAAAGCCATTAATGATGTCTTGGGCAAAAAATTGACTTCTCTTCTCACTATTCATATTCTCTTCTTTTCCTGTTTTCGTCTCTTCCTCCACGACAATGGATGGAGAATTTTCATCTACCTTAATGAGCGGGACATCAAATGTATATCTTAAAAGCCCAAACCATGCTTTGAGTTGTATCTTAAACGAATCATTATCCTGTGCATGAGAATACTTGATATGTACTTTAAGTTTTGTTAATAAAATGAGCACAAGTAGAAGAATGACAATGAAACAACCAATCCAAATCCACTTCAATTATATTCCCACCTTTCGACCTTCTATTATTGGCAAAAAAAAGCATAAATAAACCCATCATCTTAGATGATGGGTTTATCATTCAATCTTATGAACGTACATGAACAACGGTCGTATCGGCAAACAAGTCATGGATTCCTTGCTTTTTTGGTAAAAAACCAACAACAATATAAAGAATTAAAATCGTTCCGGAAATAAATCGTCCAATCCATTCCCTAAACAAAATGGTTGACCAATTTAATTTCTCGTCGTTAAGAGAAACAACTCTTAAACCGAATACCATTTTTCCTAATGTTTGCCCAAAATACTTGGTCATTAAAACAAAATAACCATAAAATACAATCGCTGTTATGATTGCAACAGGTGCAAACATATTTGCTTCACTTAACGAAAGATCAAACATTCTAAATATCGGATAGACGATAATCCGATCGATACTGCCAATCACGACGATATCAAGCAGATATGCCCAGAATCTCATCCAAAAACCGGCAAATTTATAATCTGGTTGATCGTCATTAATTGAATTTTCCGGCTCAATCATGTCATTCTGTAGATTAGTCTGTATTTCATTTGTAAAAGTTCTATTTTCTTGCTTGAAGTCTTCTTCGTTCGAATTCATTTCTCCACCCCCTACTCTGCATACAAATACATCAACCGCGGTGAATGACTTTGTGATAATAAGTTCATGATTCCTGCCAATTCAATATCGTCTTGTCCAATTAATTGTCGTGCCCCCATTGTAAATAACGATCCAAACCCAAAGTTCTCTGTATATTGAAATACTTGAGCATCTTTTAGATTATGGTCTTCTTGCATCGCATCTACGACATCTTCAAAATAACCAAAATCATCGATTAAATTTAATTCTTTTGCTTGGCGACCATCATAAATTCTACCATCAGCAATTGATCTAACTTCATTTTCAGGTATCTCTCGACCATCTGAAATCACTTTTACAAAACCAGCATACGAAGAATTAATCATCTCTTGAAGGATGTTTCTCTCTTCTTCTGTCATCTCTCTTGCTGGGCTCATAATATCTTTAAATTCACCGCTCTTAATCGTCTCAAATTTAACACCATATTTTTCAGCTAAACCAGCATAATTAACGCCCTGCATAATCACACCAAGTGAACCTGTTAATGTCTCGGGACTTGCGTAAATTTTATCAGCTGGAGCAGCTATATAATAACCACCAGATGCTGCCATCGATCCCATGGAAATATAGACTGGTTTTTTTGTTTCCTCTTGAATTTCAACAATCTTATCATGGATCTGAGCACTCTCGACAACACCTCCACCAGGTGTATTCACTCTGATAATAATCCCTTTTACAGCTCCATCCTCTTTTGCGTTATTTAGATTTTTTAAAAATAGTTGATGATTGTATCCACTTGTAGCAAAAATAGATGTATGTACTACCGGTATCCTGAATCGTACCATTAACATCTAAAACGGCAATTTTTTTCATTAAATTGCCTTCCTCAATGACTTCTTCAGCTAATAGACTGTTGGTTGGTTTCATAAAATCATCCATTGTTCTCTGAAAATCATTACTTAAAATGGTTGAGAAAATACTCGTTACTACCGAAAAAGCAAACAAAAATGCTGCTATTCCTAAGGCTACCCAACGTTTTGTATTCACTATAAATGCCTCCTAATCAAATTCATTATTTTTAAATACGTTTTAAAAGACAAAATGTTTCAATTTTTTTACTTAACATATATAATATCATTTGGAAATCCTATAAAATTTAGGGAGAGATAAAAATGTCTGAACGTAAAAATATCTTTTTTTATCATAAGGAAGATCCCAAGATACATAGTGAAATAGAAAACTTAAAAAGTGAGTTAACTCATTATGGTTTCAACATGGTCAATCACGCAGAAAACGCTAATATCATTGCTAGCATTGGTAGCGACGGGGATTTCCTACAATGTATTCGTCGCACTGGTTTCCGAGATGATTGTCTCTATGCTGGCATTGCCCAAACCAATCAGCTCAGTTTTTATTGTGATTATTCATTACATGATACAGAAGGTATGTTAAAGGCTCTTACTAATAATGAAATGAAAGTTCGACGTTATCCAATTATCTCTGTAACGATTGACGATCAATCATCCTACTTATGTATTAATGAATTTAGTATTCAATCAGCCATCGTTAAAACGTTTATATTAGACGTCTATATTAATGATTTACACCTTGAAACCTTCAGAGGAGATGGTTTAATTATCTCCACGCCGACAGGTAGTACAGCTTATAATAAATCAGTAAATGGGGCGATTGTAGACCCTAAACTTACTTGCATGCAAATCACAGAACTTGGATCATTGAATAATAACCAATATCGAACACTTGGCTCTCCATTTATTATCAACAGTGATAAAACATTAACATTAGTCGTAGGCAAAGAAGGAAATGAACATCCAATTATGGCGATTGATAATGAAGCCCTTAGTACACGACAGGTAGAAAAAATTCAAATCAAACTTTGTGATAAAAAGATTAAAACAATCAAGCTCAAAGATAACACCTTTTGGCATAAAGTGAAACGGAATTTTCTCTAGGAACGAAAATAAAGTTAGCCTCTCGATAACAGGCTAACTTTATTTTGTATTAATTTACCGTATTAATACGTAATTCACGTTCTCTTAATTCGATTCTACGAATTTTACCTGATGCTGTTTTCGGTAACTCATCCACAAATTCAATTTTACGAGGATATTTATAAGGTGCTGTCATTTCCTTCACATGACTTTGAAGTGTTTTGATTAACTCATTTTCATTTTGAATGACATTATCTTTTAAAATCACATATGCCTTCACGACATTTCCACGAATCGCATCTGGACTTGCCACAACGGCACATTCTTTCACAAGTGGATGTTTGACAAGTGCATCTTCTACTTCAAACGGTCCAATCGTATAGCCCGAACTAATGATAATATCATCACTTCTTCCTTCAAACCAAAAGTAGCCTTCTTCATCCTTTTTAGCTCGGTCACCTGTTACATAGTAATCGCCACGATATTGTTTAGCCGTTCTTTCAGGATCTTTATAGTACTCTTTAAACAGTGCTGGAGTTTCTTTATGAACCGCAATATCGCCTACTTCTCCTACTCCACAAATCTGTCCATCTTCATTAATAATCTCTACTGTGTTACCTGGTGTTGGTTTACCCATAGAACCTGGTTTTAGCTCCATTTCTTTGGTAATTCCTACTAATAAAGTGTTTTCTGTTTGTCCATAGCCATCACGAACTTTTAAATTAAAATGACGATTAAAGATATCAATCACTTCTCTATTTAATGGTTCTCCAGCAGATACAGCACTATGAATATGAGATAAATCATAAGAATCAAGATTATCTACTTTGGCCATTAAGCGATATTCTGTTGGTGTACAGCAAAGAACATCTACCCCATACTTTCCAAGTAATTGTAAATATTTTTGCGGTTCAAATTTTCCATGATAGGATATGCCTGTTGCACCCGATCCAAGTACAGCAAGGAATGGACTCCAAATCCACTTCATCCAGCCAGGACCTGCCGTTGCCCAAACCGTATCCCCCTCATTAATACAAAGCCAATGAGGACCAGCTGTGCGAAGATGCGCATATGCCCAAGCGTGTGTATGAACGACTGCTTTTGGATTTGCCGTAGTCCCTGATGTATAGGATAAAAAGGCCATATCATCACGATTTGTATCTGCAATGGAAAGTTCATCTGAGTGCTTCAGCATTTCTTCATCTAAACGATTCCAACCTTCTACATCTTGCCCAATCACAAATTTCTTTATATCTTTCATTTCTTCAATCTCATCAAATTCACTAGTATATGGATAATAGCTTATAACTGTTTTTACATCGCCATGATTAATGCGATATTTTAAATCTTTTGTACGCAACATTTCTGAACTTGGGATGACAACAAGCCCTAATTTTAGGGCAGCCAAATAGACTTCATAAGCTTCTATTAAACGAGGGATAATGATTAACGCTACATCCCCTTTTTTCAGACCCTTATCTAAAAATACATTCCCGATTTTATTGGCAGCAAGCATTAAAGATCGATAAGTAATTTCTTTCGTTTCCCCTTCTTGATCTTCCCATTTTACCGCAACTTTAGATTCATCTTTCGTGTATTTTTCAATTTCCATCACAAGATTATATTGCAATGGAGCAATTAAATCTTCTCTGTTCATTCTCTCGCCTCCAAAAATCTTCTGCTACTCATCATACCACTATTTTTTCTCATTTTACATAAATTTTTCACTTGTTAATATGACCAAGTACTAAGAAATATCAAAAAGGAGCAGGATAGAATCCCACTCCTTGTAGCCATTATATTTATTTATATTTATTGTTAATTATTGAGGAAACCCACCTGATAATTGTTGTTGAGCTGTTTGTACAAGACGTTTTGTAATTTCTCCACCAACTGAACCGTTAGCACGAGAAGTTGTTTCAGCACCAAGGTTTACACCAAACTCAGAAGCAATTTCAACTTTCATTTGCTCTAAAGCTTGTTCAACTCCTGGAACTACTAGGTTGTTTGAGTTGTTTGCCATGTGATCTTCACCTCCTTGTAAGTATAGAATGTGTAGAATCACATAACTTCATACAACAACTTAACTGGTAATTCTTGCACATAACACTTCAAAAAGCAAGTTCCTAAGCGGATTTAATTGTTAATAAATTGTAAAGCCTTAAAATAGCTCATCAAAGGCATCAATCTTCTGTTGTGGTTTGATTACTATCGATTCAATATTTTCTACTGCTTTTTGAATATAAGGTTCAAAATCAAAATAGCTTTCATAATAGTTGACTTTTTCCCTTCTTGGCTTCGTTTTTGGTGAAGCTGGGACAAAGACCGTACAGCAATCCTCAAATGGACGAATCGATATATCATGAGTTCCAATACTTTGAGCCATTCCAACAATTTCTGATTTATCCATCATGATCAGTGGTCTTAAAAGAGGTGTGTTTGTCACCTCGTTAATCGCATACATACTTTCAAGTGTTTGACTTGCTACTTGTCCAACACTTTCACCTGTAACAATCGCTAAGGCTTCTTGTTTTATGCGAATCGCATCTGTAATCCGGAGCATTAATCGTCTTGTTGTTGTCATCGAATAATTTTCAGGTATTTGTTTTTGAATGATTTGTTGAATTTCAGTAAACGGCACGATATGCAACATAAATTGTCCGTTGTAGCTCGCTAACTTTTCCGCTAAATCCAATACCTTTTGTTTTGAACGCTCACTTGTAAATGGTGGACTAAAGAAATGAACCCCTTCTACTTCAAGGCCTCTTTTTAAAGATAAATAGCCTGCAACAGGGCTATCAATTCCACCGGAAAGCATCAGCATTGCCTTCCCACTAGAACCTGCTGGCATCCCGCCAGGACCATAAAACGTTTGACATGAAATATAGGCCGCTTCTGATCTTATTTCAATTTGCATGTTTAAATCAGGATTTTTTACATCCACCTTTAGATCAGGCACATTTTGTAAAATATGTGCACCAAAAGCATGATTTAGTTCATTTGTATCCAAAAAATATGTTTTATCTGCCCGTCTCGTCGTAATTTTGAAGGTTTGTCCTGAAAGATGGACTTCTTTAAAAAGATCAAGCATAGCATCTTTCATCTCATTTAAATCTTTATCCACTTTAATAACAGGACTAAAGGATTGAATCCCGAATACACCCTTTAAACGTTCACAGATTTGTTTTCCATCTTCTCCATTTAAGATCACATAAGTTCGATCACGATTGCTTTTAATGGATATACTTGGAAATTCATATAGAACGCCTTTTATACTATTGCTTAATTTCTCAATGAAAAGATTTCGATTTCTACCTTTCGTTGATAATTCCCCATAGCGAATTAATATCCGATCATATTTCATATTTAATTCATTACCTTTCTAAGTAAATCAATCGTCTCCTCTATTCGTTTAAGAGCACTTTTTACTTCTTCCATAGAATTGGAATACGAGAGGCTTAACCGAATTGCACTGTTTGCACGAGCACTTGGTATCCCCATTGCCGTAAGAGTATTACTTACTTTTTTTTGTTTAGAAGAACATGCTGATGTTGTGGAAACATATATTTCTTTTTCCTCAAGCGCATGAACAAGTACCTCTGCTTTGATAGGAGGTACTGAGAAATTAATAATATGTGGAGCACTTTCTTGATCAGGGGTATTCAACACGATCCCACTAATCTTCGCTAACCCGTTCTTTAATTCATTCGATATCGCTTGCAAATGATTTCGTTCATGATGGAATTGATCCAAAATCATGCGTAATGCTTTAGCAGAACTGACAATACCAGCAACATTTTCAGTACCACATCGCAATTTACTTTCTTGGCCTCCACCATTAAATAACGGATTTATTTTAACCCCTTCTCTAATGAATAGCAAACCTGTTCCTTTCAAACCATGAAACTTATGACTAGACATTGTACATAAATCAATATGAGCGGACTTTAACCCAAGTGGTACTTTTCCAATTCCTTGAACATCGTCTACATGAAAGAGAATATCGGGGTAATCTGTTAACATTTTACCAATTTCTTCTATCGGTTGAATTGTACCCACCTCATTATTGACATGCATGACAGATACAAGGATGGTATCCTCTCGAATCGCTTTTTCAATGTCTCTAGCATTTACTCTTCCGTCATTCCCTGCTTCAATAATGGTTACTTCAAATCCATCATCTTCTAATGCCCTAAAGGTTTCCAGAACAGAAGCATGTTCAATGTTTGTTGTAATAAGGTGACGACCTTTATTTTTATGCGCTGCTGAAACCCCTTTGATTGCTAAATTATTCCCTTCTGTACCACCTGAAGTAAATAAAATTTCATTTGGCTTTACTAAAAGCAATTGTGCAACTTGCGATCTTGCTTGTCTCAAAAGCTGTTCAGCTTTTCCACCAAAATTATGAAGGGATGAGGGATTTCCAAAGAAATCTGTTGAAACCTTCGTAAATGAATGTATTACTTCTGGAAATGGCTTTGTCGTTGCACTGTTATCAAAATAAATCACTTTATAGCTCCTTTTCTCGTACATTTACATTTTTAAAAGCTCTTTTCTCAAATTTTGTTCGTTTTGAGAAAAGAGCTGCAAGTTTAATAAGAATGCACAGAATAGCTTTTTCTACGTTAAAATCGGCCTTTGGATTTTAACAACAAACTTTAACGTAATAACCCTGTTAAATGTTAACACAATAGGGTCAATTTGAAAAATAAAAATTTGCAAACGAAAAGGTTTGCTATCGATAGCAAACCTTTTCGCCTGACCTTACACTTCGATAAGATCTTCTATTCGATTATCGATTTTCTTTAATACTCCTGGTTCCACTTTTTCAATCGCATGTATGGCTTTTTCCAATGCCTCTTGATAATTGAAGGAACGGAAAGCTTTTTCGGCCTCTTTTAACCCCTCGGCAACGGATGGGTATCTACTTCTATATCGATTTCCATATTGAATCACTTTTTCAGCAAGTGCTACGGTTTCAAATAAATCCGTTGTGTCCTTCGTCATTTTCTCTACCGTGATCACAGCTATTTCTAAAAATTCTTGCACAATCGGGATATCAAGAGGTGTTTCATTAAGTTTCGCTATGACTTGTTCGATACTCTCTTGAGACTCTTCCACCAAGAATATATATTCCTCTGAAACACCAGGAATATTGCTTTTAGAAATCATGCGAATCGTTTCAGCAATGCTTTTCTTTAGTTCCGCAACTTTTTCACGCGCTGCTAATTCATCTTTCCTTAATGCCTGCATTTTTTCTGCAAAATCTGCTTGTTCTGTCATGATTATTTCAAGTGTCTCTTTAATCAACAACAATTCTTCCTGTAAATGAGAAAATGCCACTTTATTATCATTCATATTACTTTCAATAAGATCAAATCTAGTATATAGCTGTTCCAAACGTTTTCTTAGTTTTTCGATGATATCCATATCTGAATCTTGAAGATGATAACTAGATTGAATCCGAATAAATTCATCGTTTAGATCATGATTTTCGCTTCTAGCGGATTGTAACATTTCCAGTATTTCACGGTCATTCTTTTTGATTTCATGCCTAGCTAATACTTCTTTTTCGAGTAAATCATAGAATTCATCTATCGTTTGCTTCCAACCATCTACTTTTTCTTGAACCTCTTTCATCTCAGCTTTTTCAAATTCATTCAAGCATTGTTGTAGTTCTTTTGAAATTCTTGCTTTTTCGTTTTCAATCGAGATGTGTTCTAATCGATATCCTTGTGAAATCATTTCACGATAGCCATCGTGCAATTCAACCAAAAGAGTAGGAATGATGGACTGACATTCGTTTAAAAGATTTGGAATCACATCCATATCACTTTTTGTTTTCATCGCTAATTTTTTTATGTTTAAAACAATTTCGCGTGCTGCTAAATAATTCCCATTTGTTGTATTTTCATCAAATTCGATAAACATCTTAGATATTTTATCTAATCTGCCCTCAAGAGGCTTTTCCATTTTTCCAAATAAATAGCGATGTGCTAACAGTGTTTTTTTGCATTCACGGTACGTTTCTTTCAATTCGTCAATCTCAAAACGATTTTTTTCTTCGCTGCCAACCAACTCTTGCAATTCGCTTAGAAGTTTATCAATGGTATCTTCCACTCTTGATAGCGTTTCACTAATTTCTAATTGAATTTGTTTTGCTTTTTTAAAATGGTATTTGTCAATCTGTTCTTCTACATCAAAGAGTAATTCTTCAATATCTGGTAATATTGTTGAGACAACATCATCCCAAGTACTTCTCCACCGATCAAAACGTTCTTCTGTTTCACCATTCATATTTAAACGTTTGATTTTTTGCAACTCATCAAGAACAGGTCGGTTTGTAATTTCCATTTTCCATGTTTCAAGTCGATCCGTTTCTTTATAATATTTTTTTTTCATAAAAAATCCCGCTAGGAATATACAAATTAATAATGCAATTCCACCAATTATGTATTCCAATGCAATGCCTCCTGTTTTTAACGAACCAGTTAAATAAATATATATAAAATTAGAATATGATTTCATGATTAATCAATTTTAAAATACACTTTAATAACTATTTCTATTGCGGATTTCGAAAGATAGTCAATTAAGCCGAGAGAGTGAATCCTCTTCCTTAAGGCTCGAACATATTCTTTTCAATGTTTTTATGATAACATGTAAACGACATTTTTTGACTATTAAATTCAATTTTTTTTCGTTAACGGGTAGTAATTTATTCCAATTACAACAAACACTTTTTTTCAACTAAAAAAACAGCATAGTTCTATTAAAACACAAAAAATTAAAAATTGTTAAAAATATGTAAGGAGATTATTAAATATGTTTAAAAAAGATGGTCATATACATACTCACTTTTGTCCGCATGGCACAAAAGATTCTTTCAGGGAATACATTGAGAAAGCCATTTCACTTGGTTTTGAGGAAATCTCATTTACTGAACACGCCCCTCTCCCAGATGGTTTTGTTGATACAACACCTACACAGGATAGCGCGATGAGTGCCGAACAACTCGAATTATACTTTGCGGAAATCCAATCACATAAAGAAAAGTATAAAGATAAAATAAAAATTAATTGCGGTCTTGAAGTTGATTATATTGAAGGCTATGAAAGCGAAATAAAAGAAGCTTTAAACAACATCGGTTCAAAGCTCGATGACGCTATTTTATCTGTTCATTTTTTAAAAAATGGTCAAAAATACGACTGTCTTGATTACAGCCCACAGCATTTCGAGCAAATGATTCATGAATATGGATCTATAGAAAAAGTTTATCAAAAATACTATGATACCGTTGCAGCATCGATCACAGCAGATTTGGGCTATTATAAGCCAAAACGAATCGGACATATTACGCTTGTGCATAAGTTTCAAAGTCGCTTTCCGTTTCGTGGTGATGAACGTTCGACGTTGAAGCAATTACTTAAACTTATTAAAAACCAAGGTTATTCATTAGATTATAATGGAGCAGGTACAGCTAAACCTCTTTGCCGTGAGCCATATCCTCCAGACTGGGTCATACAGGAAGCGATGAGCTTAAATATTCCGCTTGTATATGGATCTGACGCACACCAAGCAAAAGAACTTGGGCAAGGAATGGAGCAAATGATTAAATAACTGTTTTTTGTACGATTGTTTTTGGTGTTAATGCACTTTCTAGCCATCGATAGATTTCTTTCAAGTATTTATCTGCAAAATATTGTTCATGTGGGAAAATATGCAAAACCTCTGAAATATATTGACTATTAAGAAATGGCATCGATAATAAACCCTTTAACTGTAAAATAAAATAATTAATATTAATTTTATTGAATTCACGGTCTAGCATTCCTTTTTCTAAAATCTGAGTAAAATAGTATTTTTCCTTTATTGAATAGGTTGACATCATTTCACGGACGATTTGGCTGTCTACTGATAGTTCTCGTATAATAAATCGAGCTAAGTGGCTATTTTGATAATGAAAACTCATTAAGTTTTCAACTACTTTTTTTAAGGCATGATAGGCTCCTGTGTCCAAGTCACACATACCCTTTTCTAATTCCTTTAAATAGTTTTCATAATAAGTCATAAAACAATATTCTAACAACCCTTCTTTATTTTGAAAATAGTAGGAAATGTTGGCAACGTTCACTTTTGCCTTACCAGCTATTTCTCGGATCGTTGTACCATGAAATCCTTTCGTATTGAATATAGAAATGGCAGCTTTTAGAATGGCAGCTTTAGAATTTTTTTCCATCAATAAACACCACTTTCAAATTTTGTCAAAAATTCAGACAATAGCTTATTCTACAATTCGACCTTTCTTACTTCAATCCCTTTAATAAACGCTCGACAAAAACTGAAAAATTCCCGAAATTTTCGTTGCACAAAATAAAAAGGCCCTTCTCGGGGTCTTTTTATTAGGCTCTTTTCTCAAACTTTACGAAAATAGACCTTTATGGTTGAATCACAACTTTATCTTTTCCTGTTTCCTTTGCTCTGTATAAAGCGAAGTCTGCACGTTTGAATACTGAATTGTAAGTATCATTATCCTCTTTTTTCCAATGTGAAACACCACATGAAACCGTAATTTTTGGATTAGACTCTTCCCTCACTTTTATCACTAGTCTTTCTGCAATTTGTATCCCTGTTTCCATCGAAACTCTTGGTAAATAGATGGCTAGTTCTTCTCCACCCCATCTAGCCCCTACGTCGGTAGAGCGAATATTCGCTTGAATAATTTGAGCAACTTGAATAATAACGTCATCACCAATTTGATGTCCATACGTATCATTAATTGATTTGAAATCGTCAATATCGATGATGATGAAAGTTCCTTCTCCATCTATACCCATGGACTCTTTTATTTTTTCATCCAAATAATTCCGTGAATATAATTTTGTTAAATGATCCGTGATTACCATCTTTTCAAGTTCTTCTCTTAAAATGGTATTTGTAAACGCTAATGTAGAGTGATGAATTAAAGATTTGAGTAGTTTAAACGTATCGAATGAAAAGGCATATGGGGCACTGTGTACAACAATCACAAACCCATTTAAAATATTGGCTTGTAGCATAGGAACAGCCATGACTGATTTATAGGTAGTTGAATCATCTTCATCTAAAGGTAACTTCAAATCCCCAATAAAAATCGATTCATGTTCTTGATTAATGCTAGCTTTTATAAAATCGATGTAGCGATTCGCTTCTTCCGTAAAAAAGAAGGCCGTACTTCCTTGCTGCACCTTTATCCCATCTGTTTTCGAGCAATATTGAATAAATCCAACTTCTTCTGCTCCCAACGAATGGATAATTTGTTCAGTCATATATTCCATCGTTTCAGCAAGTTTCAGGCTTGAATTTAAACGTTGGCTTGTCTCATTAATAAGCTGTAGATCAGCAATTAATCGCTGTGACTGTTCATATAACTGAGCATTTTCAATCGCAATCCCGGCTGTTTTGGCAAGTAATGAAATAAACTCAACTTCACTTTTCGGAAAAATGAGTGTGTCTGGAGTAATCATTTCCAGTACTCCATAAACACCTTGTATGCCATTTAATGGAGCATATAAAATGGTTTTTTTCTCCGATTTAGAGTCTTCGATTTGCATGGTTCCCGTTACATAGGCTTTCATAAGACTTCTATTCTTTTCACTGTAGTCAAATTCCTTGATTGGGAGAGTTTCATATCCTTTATAATCTTGCGACAGAATGAGGTAGTGAGTAAAACTCGGATAAATTTCTCGCAATGATTCAATAATTTCATTTAAAACTGATTCCATATTGATGGCAGAATGAACCTTTTCTGTAACACGAAACAACTGCTTATAGCGGCTTTCTTCAGTTTCCATGGTAATCCTCACCTAGTTTTTGATTGCTTTCTTAAAATATAGGACTTATTTACTTGATTATACTACTATCACTAGTATTTTTGTGTAAAATTACCTAGTTTTCACAAAAATACATATTTATTTACAATTTAAAACAGGATAGACATAGAATTAATTTCATAATTGAAATCACATTTATTGTGCTAACTGAATAAATACTCCTACGACTCTTTCTTCTCATTTTACACAGCTTTTACCATTAATTCAATGATATATACTTGACAAAGATATCTATTTAATTATATAATTGCGTTTGTGTAAAATATCGCAGCTTATGTGATAACTTTTTTGGATTCATTTTGTTCCTCTTACGCATTTCGTTTTTTGACGGTGTATGAGTAACCCTCTGCTGCAGGGCGAATGTACATGATACAAAATGACCGGGAAAGAGCTCACATCTGTTTTTATTTTACAAAAATAAAAACATAGAGGAGGAGTCATTTATGGCTCGTTATACAGGTCCAAGTTGGAAACTGTCTCGTCGTTTAGGGATCTCTTTAAGCGGCACTGGTAAAGAATTAGAAAAGCGTCCTTACGCTCCTGGACAACACGGTCCAAACCAACGTAGAAAATTATCTGAATATGGTTTGCAATTACAAGAAAAACAAAAGCTTCGCCATATGTATGGTATGACTGAACGTCAATTCCATAATTTATTCGTTAAAGCTGGTAAAATGGCTGGTATTCATGGTGAAAACTTCATGATTCTATTAGATTCACGTTTAGATAATACTGTTTACCGTTTAGGTTTAGCTCGTACTCGTCGTCAAGCACGTCAGCTTGTTAACCATGGTCACATCTTAGTTGATGGCAAACGTGTAGATATTCCATCTTACCGTTTAAAAGCTGGTCAAACAATCGGTGTTCGTGAAAAATCACGTAACCTTGACATCATTAAAGAAGCAATCGAAGTGAACAATTTCGTTCCTGATTACTTAACTTTTGATGCTGACAAACTTGAAGGAACATTCACTCGTTTACCAGAACGTTCTGAACTTCCTGCAGAAATTAACGAAGCATTTATCGTTGAGTTCTACTCTCGTTAATAGTTTTCAAAAAACCTTGCCATCATGGCAAGGTTTTTTTGTAGGAAAACACCTGTAAAAAAGCCCGATAATCAACTTATCAGGCTTTTTTATATTAGTATTTAATTAAAAAGTATTTCTTTTTCCCACGACGAATCACGGTAAATTGACCTTCGATTCGATCTTTTTCAGAAACAACATAATCGGTCTCTGTTACACGCTGACCATTAATCGAAATGGCCCCATTTGTTACGTCTTCACGCGCTTGTCTTTTAGAGGATACAATTCCAGCAGCAATGAGAAGATCCACAATGCCAATCTCTTCACCTGTTGTATGTTCGTATGACGGAACATCTTTAAATCCTTGTTTGATTTCAGCAGCTGTTAGATTTTGAATCTCCCCATTGAAAAGGGCTTCTGTAATTTTAATCGCTTGGTCAAGGGAATCTTGTCCATGAATCAGACGTGTCATTTCTTCTGCTAATGCTTTTTGAGCTTTTCTTAAATGCGGTTCGTTTTTAACTGATTCCTCTAATCCTTCAATTTCCTCTTTTGATAGGAATGTGAAGAATTTCAAATACTTAACCACATCAGCATCAGCTGTATTAATCCAAAATTGATAAAATTCATATGGAGTTGTTTTCTCAGGATCTAACCAAATCGCTCCACTTTCAGTCTTACCAAACTTGGTTCCATCTGCTTTCGTTACAAGTGGGATCGTCAGTCCAAATGCTTTCGAACCTTCTGGAGCCATTTTACGAATTAATTCTAATCCAGTTGTAATATTCCCCCACTGATCACTTCCACCAACCTGCATTTTACAATCAAAGTTTTCATAAAGATGTAAAAAGTCCATGGCCTGCAAAATCGTATAAGTAAATTCAGTAAACGAAATTCCCGTTTCAAGACGATTAGCAATCGTGTCTTTTGCTAGCATGTAATTAACCCCTACATGCTTTCCATAATCACGAAGGAAAGTCACAATATCCATGGAACCTGCCCAATCATAGTTATTAACCATAATTGCCCCATGTTCACCTTCAAAGTCAAAGATTTGACTTAATTGCTTTTGAATACATTCAACATTATGTTGGATTATTTCAGTTGTTTGTAGCTTCCGTTCTTCACTCTTTCCACTTGGATCACCAATCATCCCTGTTGCTCCACCAACCAGAACGATCGGACGGTGACCATGCTTTTGGAAACGTCTTAATGTAAGGTATGGTAATAAATGACCAATATGCATACTATCTGCTGTCGGATCTACCCCACAATATAAAGAAATTTTTTCCTTTTCTAACGTTTCCTTTATTCCTTCTTCATCGGTTTGCTGGTAAATAATACCTCTCCATTGTAAATCTTCCAATAATGTCATATGATTTGCCTCCTAATGTTCAATAGTCCTAAAAATAAATAAAACGCCCCTGCAAATATGCAGGGACGCAAAATTTTCGCGCGGTACCACCCAAATTAAAGAATCATTCTTCCACTCAAGTAAGATAACGGATTATCCGGTCACTGCTAGTACTGAAAGTAGAGTCTCTATACGTTCACACGAAAGCTCAGAGTAGATTTCTCGTTCACAGTGAATGCTCAGGGAGGTATTTCATGCATCTATTTACACTGACTCACAGCAACCGTCAGCTCTCTTTAGCAGGGATAGATGTATTACTTGAATTCCCATCATCGCTTTTAAAAATTATTTAACTTTATTATTGTTTTTTATCATAAATTAAAACTAATGTCAAATATTGCTAAGAATTATCTCAACAAATTTCTACAAGCTTTTCGTTTTCTATATTCTATTTATGTTATAATGGAGGGTGATTTTGGAGGGGATTTATTGAATGAAATTTGATCAATCTCAATGGAAAAATAATATGAAGTCGATGATAGATGGATTAAAAAAGAAACATGTTATCAAAAAAGCTCGAATTACTTATCAAATTTTCTGGAACCTTGCACTTATTTCTATCATTGTTCTTGTTCTTGGTACTGCATTTGCAGGAGGGGTGGGCGCAGGATATTTTGCTTCTTTAGTAAAGGACGAGCCAATTCGCTCTTATGACGGAATGAAAAAAGATATTTATAATTATGAGGAAACTTCTGAACTCTATTTTGCAAATAATATTTATTTAGGAAAGCTTTACAGTGATATTGATAGAGAAGAAGTAAAGCTGGATGACATATCCCCTCATTTGATTGATGCCGTCATTGCTACAGAAGATCAATACTTTTATGAGCATGAAGGCGTCGTTCCAAAAGCGATTCTTCGCGCTTTACTGCAAGAAGTGACGAATTCATCAACCCAAACCGGAGGAAGTACACTTACTCAACAATTAATCAAGAATCAGATTTTAACCAATGAAGTTTCTTTTGAAAGAAAAGCGAAAGAAATCTTACTCGCCCTGAGACTTGAACAATTCTTTTCAAAAGAAGAAATTCTTGAAGCGTACTTAAATGTTTCTACATTTGGACGAAATTCATCAGGTAGAAATATTGCTGGTGTCCAATCGGCTGCAAAAGGAATTTTTGGTATAAAGGCTAGTGAGTTAACTTTACCACAAGCAGCTTTTATTGCCGGACTTCCACAAAGTCCATTCGGGTATACTCCCTACACAAATAGTGGGGAAATCAAAAAGAACCTGGAACCTGGAATCACAAGAATGAAAATTGTACTACAGAGAATGTATGAGGATGAGAAAATTTCAAAAGATCAATATGATCAAGCCATTGCCTATGACATTACAAAAGACTTCATTACTGTCCATGAAAACCCTGTAGATGAATATCCATGGGTAACATTTGAAATTGAAGAAAGAGCCATCGATGTATTATCTGTTATTTTAGCAAAAAATGACGGATATACCGAAGAAGATTTACAGAAAAATGATGCTTTAAAACGAAGATATATTACATTAGCTGATCGTGACATTCGTCAAAATGGATATAAAATACACAGTACGATCAATAAAGAGATTTATGATGCAATGCAACAAGTTGTTGCCGATTACAGTTATTTTGGACGTGACCGAACGAAACAAGTCACAGACCCTGAAACAGGCGAAACCAAATCAGTTCCAGATCCTGTGGAAACAGGCGCCATTTTGATTGAAAATAAAACGGGTAAAATCATCAGCTTTGTGGGAGGACGTGATTATAACCGCGAACAATTAAACCACGCAACAGATGCGTATCGTTCAAACGGTTCGACCATGAAGCCATTACTCGCATTCGGTCCAGCTATAGAATTAGGTAAACTTTCACCAGGAAGTATACTACCAGATGTTCCATTAAAGCTTAATCCTGCTAGACCAAATGAAGTGTGGCCCAAAAACTATGGTGGCGGTTATCATGGATTAGTAACAGCAAGGGTTGCTTTAGCAAAATCCTATAATATCCCTACAGTTAAAGCATATGTTGATATTTTAGATTCACGTCCTGCACAGTATCTTGAAAAAATGGGATTTAACTCTTTAACAGAAGCTGATTATATCAGTCCTGCTACTGCACTTGGTGGTTTGACAAATGGAGTAACGGTTGAAGAAAACACCAATGCATTTGGTACTTTTGCAAACAATGGTCAGTTCATCGATGCTTATATCATTGATAAAATAACAGATAAAGAAGGTAATATTGTTTATCAACATGAAGTGAAACCTGTTGATGTCTTTAGTCCACAAACGGCTTATTTGACTTATGATATGATGAGGGACGTCATTACCTCAGGTACAGCGACTTCCCTGAAAAGTCGTTTGAAATTCAGATCAGATTGGGCGGGCAAAACAGGAACTAGTCAGGACTATAAAGATGTATGGTTTGTAGCCACAAATCCAAATGTCTCATTTGGTACATGGATGGGTTATGATAATCCTAAACCAGTTCAAACCAGTTACAAAGGGATGTCCTACTCATCTAGGAATATTACTTTATGGGCTAGGTTAATGAATGCTGCTCACGATATCGCGCCTGATTTAGTTGATCCAAGTGAACCTTTGAAACGACCAGAAGGAATTGTCACCCGTTCTTTCTGTGGACTTACGGGTCTTGCACCAACACAGGCATGCGCAAATGCCGGTCTTGTTCGAACAGATTTATTTAATGAGAAGTTTGTTCCGAAGAAAGGCGACAGTGATTTGAAAATGGAAAGTAGGAGATTTGTTACTGTCGGTAATATGAAGTATTTAGCTCTTGATTCAACACCTTCTGAATTTGTTGAAACTGGATATACTTTGGATGCTCAGTCGATTCAAAAGTATTTGGGAATCTCAACAGATCCAAGTAAACTAACGATTAATAATAAATCTGTAGGAAGCGTCTCTTCTAGTGCGGTTATGAAAGAAAATGGTAGAGTCCCTCATGCCTTGTCTGTTTCAGGATCAGGTAATGGGGTTAGCTGGGGAAACCACTCTGACTCTGATATTATCGGATACCGAGTTTATAAAAACGGAGCAAAAGTTGCAACGATAAAAGCTGGCACGTCACGCTCCTATCAAGGCGGAAATGGTTCGTACTATGTTACGGCAGTTGATATAGCAGGAAAGGAATCAGGTCCTTCTAATGTAGTTATGGTCGGACAAGCAACTACACCACCTGTAGTGGAAACTCCTAAGGAAACACCAAAAAAGGATACTCAACCAGTAACACCAGAACCGACACCAACTGAGCCAAAAAAACCGGAACAGACGCAACCAGAGAAAGAAACACCGCCAGAGGGACAACCTCAGACACAAGCTCAAAATCAGAATAAAACGGATAAGCAACCCGTGCCACCTGTTCCAAATCAAAATCAATAATCTTTTTCTTTTAAGCACTGTTCTACTTGTAGGATGGTGCTTTTTTTGGAGAAATAAATAACTGCCACAAAAAAATGTGACAGTTACATCATGATTCCGTTAATCTTCCATTGTAGATAGGTCACCTGTAGGTAAATCAAGTTCCCATGCTTTTAATACGCGACGCATAATTTTACCACTTCTCGTTTTTGGTAATTTATCGCGGAATTCAATTTCTCTTGGCGCCGCATGTGCAGCAAGCCCTTTTTTAACGAATTGACGAATATCCTCAACTAACTCTTCGGATGGTTCATAACCATCAAGCAAAGCAATAAATGCTTTAATAATTTCACCGCGAACCGGGTCTGGCTTTCCAATTACACCTGCTTCAGCTACGGCAGGATGTTCCAATAGCTTACTTTCGACCTCAAATGGTCCAACTCGTTCTCCAGACGTCATAATCACATCATCAATTCTTCCTTGGAACCAAAAGTATCCATCTTCATCCATATACGCAGAATCTCCTGATACATACCAATCATTAGGAAGAAAATAGGACTCATATTTTTGTGGGTTATTCCAAATCTGATACATCATAGATGGCCAGCCTTTTTTAATAGCCAAATTTCCCATACGATTTGGAGGAAGTTCATTTCCTTGGTCATCGACAATCGCTGCTACAACACCTGGAATTGGTTTTCCCATCGATCCTGGTTTCATTTCCATGCAAGGATAATTACAAATGAGTAGTGCACCTGTTTCAGTCATCCACCATGTATCATGAATTCTTAAGTCAAACACCTTTTTCCCCCAACGAACAACTTCTGGATTTAACGGTTCCCCAACACTCACGATATGACGAAGATTGGATAAATCAAATTTCTTCACAACTTCATCACCTGCACCCATTAACATTCTAAAGGCAGTTGGAGCACTATACCACACAGTTACGCCATACTCCTCCAATTTTTTATACCATGTCTCAGGATTAAAACGACCTCCCACAATTAAGTTGGATGTGCCTGTTAACCATGGTCCAAAAATCCCGTAAGAGGTTCCTGTCACCCATCCTGGATCTGCTGTACACCAATAGACATCATCTTCTTTCAAATCAAGGACCCATCTTGCAGTTTGGTATTGTTGAATCATGGCGTTATGAACATGTAAGACTCCCTTTGGGTTTACCTGTCGACCCTGATGTGTAGTGAAGAATTAACCCATCATTACGGTCCACCCATTCAATATCAAGTTTTGTACTAGCTTCTTGAAAATGTTTGTTGTAATCGATGAATTTCTCACTTTCTTCAATCTCATTTCCGATGACAAAAATATGTTTTAATGATGGTAAGTCTTCGACAGGGATTCGTGATAACAGTTCCTTTGTTGTCACAATTACTTTCGCATCACTATCAGCTAGTCGATCGCGAACCGCCCCCTCCATAAACGCCTCAAACAAAGGACCGACAATCGCTCCCAGTTTGATAACGCCCAATAGGGAAAAGTATAATTCAGGTGACCGTGGCATAAATACAAAGACGCGATCACCTTTTTCGATACCAACTTGTTTAAACAGATTACCTGCTTTATTTGAAAGCTCTTTCATTTCTTTGAATGTATATTTCTCTTTACGAACCCCTTCATCATAGTATAGTGCTACTTGATTTTTTCGATAAGACTCAGCATGGCGATCAATGGCTTCATAAGCCATATTCCACTTCCCTGTTTTATACCAAGAAAAATTCTTCTCCGTCTCTTTCCAATCAAACTGCTTAACCTTTTCATCATAATTCGTTAAATTATAGTCCCCTACACTAGCTGGCATCGCTTCTACTTTCATTCAAAGAGTCCTCCTTATTCAAAAAACGCTATTATTAAGTATAGGATTAAGTATATTCCTATTGTTTTAAATATTCAATAATAATATTTTAAAATTTTATTTTTTCAGATTTTTTAAAATATTTTACACAAAAATACCTAACGATTAGAATTTTATGTATAATGTGAGTAGAGACTAAAGCTCCACTTCAACAAAACAATTCAGCAATAGCTGAAATTAGTAGGTGGCGAAAATGGAACATTATAAAACGTACTATCAAAAAGAATTAGCAACACCCATTGGACCTTTAATCATTGAGGGTCCAGTTTCTTCAGAAGTATTAATAAACTTTTCTTTACATAGTGATTTAACTGCCTTCCGCCCCGCTGAAAAGCAACATAAAGCCTTAATCGAGATTAGCGATTTACCAGAAGGCCGAATTATCATTGCTAGACAGTATGAAACAATCGTCGGATATGTGACTTTTTTGTACCCAGACCCACTTGAAAGATGGTCTGAAGGAAATATTGAAAATTTAATCGAACTTGGAGCTATTGAAGTGATCCCTTTATTCCGCGATACAGGAGTAGGAAAAAGCTTATTAAAGGTTTCTATGATGGATGATGCGATGGAGGACTATATCATTATTACAACAGAATACTATTGGCATTGGGATTTAAAAGGAACTGGTTTAAATATATGGGATTATCGTAAGGTGATGGAGAAAATGATGAATGCAGGTGGTTTACAGTGGTATGCAACAGATGATCCTGAAATCTGTTCACACCCTGCTAATTGTTTAATGGTTAGAATTGGAAATCGGGTAGATTCCAATTCGATCGAAAGGTTTGACGGTCTGCGGTTTAAAAATCGATTTTTTTATTAGCAAATCCTAGATTTTATATACCTAAAGTGAGGGATTTTATAATGATCATTGAAGAAATTATGACCACGAATATTATTACCCTTGGAGCAGAACAAACGATTTTAGACGCTTACTCGCTTATGATTCAGCATAATATCAGACATTTACCCATTGTTGATCAAGAACAGCATTTAATTGGAATTGTCTCTGATCGAGATATTAGAGATGCATCTCCATCTATTTTAAATAACAACAATCATCAAGATAATGTCCTTCAACTACCAATAAAAACCATCATGAAAACAGATTTAATCACAGGTCATCCACTTGATTTTGTCGAAGAAATTGGAGCGATATTTTATGAGCATAAAATAAACTGCCTGCCGATTGTGAAGAATCGCAAATTAGTTGGAATCATTACCCATTCTGACTTGTTACACTCTTTAATTGAATTAACAGGTGCTCATCAGCCTGGTTCCCAAATTGAAATCAAAGTAGAAAATCAAGCGGGTGTTCTTTACAAGATTACAAAAGTCTTTCATGACCGTAAAGCGAAAATTTTAAGTATTCTTATGTACCCTGATAAAAAGGATGAAAAATTCAAAGTAGTTGTCCTAAGAGTTCAAACGATTAATCCAACCTTAATTATTGATGATTTAAAAAATGCAGGCTATGAAGTACTATGGCCTAATTTACCGGGGATCAATAGATGAAAGATGAATCTGTTTTTGTCTACTCTCCCCAGCTTCTAAACTATAAATTCAATCAACATCATCCTTTTAATCAGATTCGCTTAAAAGTTACACTCGACCTACTAAAAAACATTGGGGCTATTCATGAGAACCAGATTATTCCCCCTCGCAGTGCAACGAAAGAGGAATTGCAGCTTATCCATGATCCAGATTTTATTCATGCCGTATCATTAGCAGGGCATGGTGCGCTTTCCAAGAACATCGCAGAAAGTTATGGATTAGGTACAGACGATACTCCTATTTTTACAAATATGCATGAAGCTAGTTCATTACTCGTTGGTGGTACCTTAACAGCTGTTGATTACGTCATGAGTGGGAAAGCTCTTCACGCTTTACATCTTGGGGGCGGACTACATCACGGATTTACTGGTAAGGCATCTGGATTTTGCATATATAATGACAGTGCAGTTGCGATCAAATACCTTCAAAAATCATTTGGGGCTCGTGTTTTATATGTCGACACCGATGCACATCATGGCGATGGTGTGCAATGGGCATTTTATGATGATCCTAACGTTTGTACGCTATCGATTCATGAGACAGGTCGATATTTATTTCCTGGTACTGGGAACCTAACAGAAAGGGGTCATGGGAAAGGCTATGGCTTCTCCTTTAATATTCCTGTAGACGCTTTCACAGAGGATGATTCATGGCTCCATTGCTACAAAACGGCGATTACAGAGGTAGCAGAATTTTTCAAGCCGGATATCATCGTTACCCAAAATGGTGCAGACGCCCATTATTTAGACCCACTAACACATCTTTCCGTCACAATGAAAGCCTTTAAAGAAATTCCTAAAATAGCCCATGAAATAGCACACAAGTATTGTGAAGGTAGATGGATTGCGGTTGGAGGTGGTGGTTACGACATCTGGAGAGTAGTGCCAAGGGCTTGGTCCTATAT
Organism: uncultured Bacillaceae bacterium; assembly: GCA_963708895.1. GTDB lineage: Bacteria > Bacillota > Bacilli > Bacillales > Cytobacillaceae > Bacillus_BD. Next base: position 89,373 of record CAVPUE010000010.1, read on the forward strand.
CTGGCTTGAAATGACGGAAAATAATACTCCACTTTCCGATCTTCCATTAGATTGGATTGAAAAATGGCAGCCTTTTACTAAGGACAAGCTACCACCCACATGGGAGGATGATGAACAAGAATATCAGTCCATTCCAAGACAAGCAGAAATTACTGAAAAAAATCAGCAAACACTAGACAAGGCTTTATATCCAATTAGAAATAATGAACAGTGACCTTATTTTTGTGCTAAAAAAGCCGGGTATTGAAAAAAGTTCAATACCCGGTACATTTAAATTATTTATTTTATTTCATCTGATTGTTTTGTTGATGCTCTCACTTCAATACGGTGCGGAAGAATCACCTTTTGCTCTGTCACTTCTTCTTTATTCATGAGTTTTGTTAATAATCGCATGGCAACTGCACCAATATCATATAACGGCTGTACGATTGTTGTTAATTGTGGACGTACCATTAATGATAATTTTGTGTTTTCAGAAGTAATGACTTCAAAGTCATCTGGAATCACAAACCCATTGTCTCCTGCAGCATGGACAACCCCTACTGCCATTTCATCAGACCCAACAAAAACAGCTGTAGGCTTTATTTCTGATTCAAGATACTTTTCGAATGCTTCAATTCCTGAATCATATGTATAATCGCCTTCTTGAACTAATTCTTCATTGTATTCAATTCCAGCATCACTTAATGCCCGTTTATATCCAATTAATTTTTTCTCGGCATTGACAGGTTCATGTAATGGACCGATGACCATAGCAATTTGCTTATGACCGCTCTCAATAAAAGTACTAATGGCATCATATACAGCCTGTTCATGATCGATGTTGACAGATGGTATTTTCCCTGATTCTTCCATTGAACCAGCTAGAACAATCGGTACTGGTGATTTTTCAAATTCAGCAATATGTTCTTCTGTAATATTTCCACTCATAAATACAAGGCCATCCACCTGTTTACCTAGCATTGTATTTAATAAACGTAATTCTTTATCCACATTCTGGTCTGAATTACTTAAAATAATATTATAATTATACATGGTTGCGATATCTTCAATCCCTCTAGCTAATTCAGCAAAAATTAAATTAGAAATATCAGGAATGATTAAACCAACCGTTGTCGTTTTTTTACTAGCAAGACCCCTGGCTACAGCGTTTGGTCGATAACCTAAACGATCAATAACCTCCATGACTTTTTTTCTCGTTGTTGGTTTAACATTTGGATTTCCATTCACTACGCGAGAAACAGTTGCCATTGATACATTCGCTTCCCGTGCGACATCATATATTGTGATGTTCATCTCTTCAACTCCTCGTTATTTTCCATAGCATCCTTTATAGTTTAGTTTAGATTATATTACCCTACTTTTCGAATTCCATATTTCTATACAAAAAAAGATAAACTTTCATGTTTTTATATGTTACTTGACCTTAAATATACGTTAGGTAATATAAGCCCGCAATATTATTTTCTAATTTTAACATATTTTTCATGTATTTTTACCAAAAAGTAATGGAAATAAAAAAACCTTCCACTTATTCAGGTGGAAGGCTTGTTAATGTTATTAGGCTTTAACAAATGTCGTTTTTTGAATTTCATTCCAGAACTCATCAAATTGGTTTAAATCCATTTGTTGAGCAGAATCAGATAATGCCACCGCTGGATCTGGATGCACCTCAGCCATCACACCATCTGCACCAATCGCAAGAGCTGCTTTTGCACATGGTAATAAAATATCTCTTCTTCCAGTTGAATGTGTAACATCAACCATGACTGGTAGGTGAGTTTCTTGCTTTAAGATTGGCACTGCTGAAATATCAAGCGTATTTCTTGTTGCTTTTTCGTATGTGCGAATTCCACGTTCACAAAGAATAATTTGACCGTTACCTTGTGACATAATATACTCAGCTGCATGGATGAATTCGTCTAATGTTGCTGCAAGACCACGTTTTAAAAGTACAGGCTTATTAACGGATCCTGCCGCTTTCAGTAATTCAAAGTTATGCATATTACGAGCACCAATTTGAATGACATCAATATAATCAAGAGCTTTTTCAATATCAGTTGGTGTAACAATTTCACTTATCACCGCTAAATCATATTCATCAGCGACTCTTTTTAAGATTTTTAAGCCTTCTACACCAAGGCCTTGGAAATCATAAGGAGATGTTCTAGGCTTGTATGCACCACCACGAAGTAATTTAAGGCCTTTTGCTTTAATAGATGCAGCAACTGTTGCTACTTGTTCATAGGATTCAACTGAACATGGACCAAATACAAAGCTAGGAACTCCGTTACCTACTAATTCATCTTTAATATTGACTACCGTATCTTCTGACTTTTTCTTACGCGAAACAAGTAAGGCCTTTTTTTGATCATCTTCTTGTAGATTTAACCCAGCTTTAAAAATTTGTTTAAAAAGATGGAGAATGACTGAATCTTCAAATGGACCATTATTATTCTTTTTAATTAAATCTAACATATGACGTTCACGAACAGGGTCATACTTATTAACTCCCTGAGATTCTTTTACAGTACCAATTTCTTGTACTGCGGTAGCTCTTTCATTAATTAACTCCAATAATTGTAAATTAATCTCTTCCACTCTTTGTCTTAGTTGATCCAACTCGTTGTTTCCCACTTGTTGTCGCCCCTTTTTTATCAAATATTCTTTATTGACCTATTAAAATATGATACATTTTTTATGATTATGGTTATTATAAATGAATTAGTTGGAATTGTCACGCACTTTATCTTTTTCACTTAAACGCTTTTATGCATTAAAGTACTTTATAAGAGGTGTATCTATTTGGATAAACAGAAAAAGCTTTTTGCTTTGGATATTGGTACTCGTTCGGTCGTGGGGATTATTTTAGAAGAAATCAATCATGAAAACTACCATGTACTAGATATATTATCGAAGGAGCATTCAGAACGTGCCATGTTAGATGGACAAATTCATGATGTGCTCGCCGTTTCTAAAATTATCAAAGAAATTAAAACAGAATTGGAGAAGAAACACGGACCCTTAAAAAAGGTAAATGTGGCTGCTGCAGGTCGAGCCTTAAAAACAGAACACGCAAAGGTTACAATCGATATTGCTGGTAAACCGATGATTCAAAAAGATGATATTTTACATTTAGAATTAAGTGCTGTACAACAAGCACAAGGAATCGTCGCTGAAAAACAAAGTCATAAAGATAAACATCAAAACTATTATTGTGTTGGTTATTCTGTTTTAAATTATCAATTGGATGATGAAACAATTGGAAACTTGATTGATCAACAAGGCGAAGAGGCATCCGTTGAAATCATTGCTACATTTTTACCAAGGGTAGTCGTTGAGTCGCTTATTGCTGCACTCCACCGTGCCCATTTAGAAATGGAGGCCCTCACCCTTGAGCCGATTGCTGCTATTAATGTCTTAATTCCTCCTTCGATGAGGAGACTGAATGTCGCACTCGTTGATATAGGCGCTGGAACATCTGATATTGCGATTACAGATGCCGGTACCGTTATTGCCTATGGGATGGTTCCGATTGCTGGAGATGAAGTAACAGAAGCGATTAGTGACCACTATTTATTAGACTTTCCGATGGCAGAAAAAGCGAAACGAGAACTGCTAAACCATCAACAGATTAAAATCACAGATATTCTCGGCTTTGAAATAGAAGTATCAAAAGAAGAGGTCATCGGAAAGATCAATCCAGTACTTGACAAGTTAGCAACATCTATTTGTGATGAAGTGTTAAGATTAAACAACAATCAACCACCGAAAGCGATTATGCTTGTGGGTGGTGGAAGCTTAACTCCAGAAATCACAAAAAAAATAGCTCATGCATTGAATCTGCCAGAAAATCGTGTCGCGATTCGTGACATCAATGCGATTTCAGCTGTGACACTTTCAGAACATATTGAGAAAAGTCCTGAGTTAGTGACACCGATTGGTATTGCGATTTCAGCTCAAAAATCACCTGTTCAATATCGAACGGTATATGTAAATGATCAACCTGTTCGTTTATTCGAAGTCAATAAATTAACCGCAGGTGATTGCCTATTAGCGAGTGGAATTAAACTGAATAAATTGTATGGAAAACCTGGAATGGCCTTAATTATTACGCTCAATGGCCAAACAATCACCATTCCTGGAAGTCATGGAGAAGCACCCCTTCTCTTAAAAAACGATGTGACCTGTAGTCTAGATGATCCTGTTAAAAATGAAGACCATCTCACAGCCATCAAAGGAGAAGATGGAATACAGCCAAAAGTTTATATTCATGATTTACTTGATGGAATTCCGGAAAAAACCGTTAAAATAAACGGCAAGACATATACGCATTTATGCAAAGATTTTCTGTAATGGCAAGCTTACTTCTCCTGAATCTATCGTATCTGACCGTGATACCATTCAATGCCAATTTCCTGAGACGATTGAAGAGATGTTGAAAGACTTGCATTTACAAACAGAATTAGAAACATTACGACCGTTTAGAATCAATCTAAATGGAAAAGAAACGTTTATTCCTCCTTTTTCAGGGAAACTATATCGAAATGGAATCGAGGTTAAACAATCAAGCAGTTTTGAGCATTTAGATGAACTTTTAATTACGGAAAAAATAAAGCCTACTGTTAAAAAGCTAGCAGAAATAAAACATATTATGCTTTCACCAGAGCATTCCTGTCACATTTAATGGCAAACCGATCGTAATCAGCAAAGAGATTACCGAATTCACTCGTAACGATGAAATTTTATCTCATGATGACCTTCTCAATGATGGTGATATCATTGCTTATCTGCAAAAAGAGATAAAACCATTTGTTTTTCAAGATTTATTCAAGCATGTTCAAATCAAAATACCGAAAAAAGCTTCTGGACGATATACCTTAATGAGAAATAATCAACAAACGACGTTTTTTGGAAAAATTGAACCCGGAGATGACTTAAAAATTGAATGGCCGGCAGAAAAAATAGAAACCAAACCATAAAAGAGGCTAAGCCCTCCTTTTTGGTTTGGTTCTATTTTTGGCTTAATGATTGCCTAATTTATTTTCGGTGTCATCAAAAGCTTTTTTTGTTTCATCTAGTTTTCTTTGAATTTCCGACTGTGGCTCATGTTCAAATAGCTCATCGATTGGATTTGTATCATCGGTTTTCGCTTCATCTTGTTTCATTTTCCTAACCTTGTTAACAAGATCCACTGATTGCTCTGAAACTTTTCTAGAAATCTCTGTTGTTTTATCCTTTACCGATGAAGTTAATTCACTACCCTTTGAAATGGCGCTCGTACGAAGGTGATCTGTTTTATCTCGTAACGTATACGCCTGGTTATTTAAATCATGACGAAGTTCTCTTCCCGACTTTGGTGCAAGAAGTAAGGCTGTAAGCGAACCAACAATGGCACCTGTAAGAGCACCTATGATAAAATCCTTCGCATGTATTCCATCATCCCTTTTATCAGATTCATAGCTACGTTCATGATTACCCACTATAATTCCTCCTTCTGAGTTACATATTTTCTTTGTTTTCTTTCTTGCCACTTATCTTTTAATTCGAAAATCACTTGTCCCCATTGTATGACATTGACTAGCTTATCTTTATTTTCTTCCAATTGATGATTCATTGATGTCGTTACGTTTTGAATGGAACCGTTGAACTTTCGAACAGACTCTCCTACATCTTTAACGGCATCTACAACACTATTCAAGCTTTCCGACTTATCTTGAATATCACTTGCTAATTCATTCGTTTTATGTAATAGTATTGTCGTTTCTTTTGTTACTCCGTCTAGTTGTTTTTCAAGTCCAGATAAAGTAGTCGCCACATTGTCAAGTGTTCCTTGTAGTGACTTTAACGTTTTTGATAAGTAAATGACTAGAATTAAAAAGGCAATCGCGATTAACGCTACACTTAAATATAAAATCAGTATCAAATGAAATAACACCTCCTGCTATTCTTTGTATATCCGTCCATTAACACAAGTAAACCTTCAGATGGACAGATATTTATATCTAATAAAATTTTATCACACTCAGAAAGACTTTCAATTCATAACATTGTTTTATTCAAATTTATTTATATAAAAAAACGGAAGTATGATTGATGTTGTATCATCAAATACTCCCGTTTTTTATATACCCTTAAGAATGTGTTAATAAACTTTCATAAGCCACTTGGAATTTTTGAATATCTCCAGCACCCATGAAAATAATGACACTTTGACTATGTTCCTTCAAAGGAGTCATGTCATCTTCATTTATGACTTGTGATCCAGGTACTTTCTCTTGTAAATCATTTATGGATAATTTACCATGATTTTCTCTTGCTGAACCAAATATCTCACACAAATATATTTTGTCCGCTAATTTTAGACTTTCGGCAAAATCATCTAAAAAGGTTTGCGTTCTTGTGAAAGTATGTGGTTGAAAAACAGCTACAATCTCTTTATCAGGATATTTTTGTCTTGCTGCTTCAATCGTCGCTTTTATTTCTCTTGGGTGATGGGCATAGTCATCAATTAATATTTGTGAGCCGATTTTCTTTTCCGAAAAACGCCTTTTTACCCCTTCGAAGTTTAATAGTTGGCGACGAACAACCTCTGTATCAATTCCTTCATAGTGGCATAATGCAATGACAGCTAATGAATTTAAGATGTTATGGTCACCATAACTTGAAATGGAAAAGGTATCAAAGAACGTATTGCGAATAAAAACATCGAAAGTTGTACCTTCCGTTGTTTTAATAATATTTCGTGCTTGAAAATCATTTTCTTCCCCTAAACCATAAAAAAGAACCGGTACTTTTGCTTGGATCTTTTGTAAATACTCATCATCACCACAAGCAAATATTCCTTTATTCACTTGCATGGCCATTTCTTCAAAGGCCGCACATACATCATCAACATTGGCAAAATAGTCAGGATGATCAAAATCAATATTGGTCATAATCGCATAGTCAGGGAAATACGAAAGAAAATGTCTTCTATATTCACAGGCTTCAAATGCAAAATATTCCGCATTCTTAACCCCTTTTCCCGTACCATCACCAATTAAATACACAGTTGGTTTTGCACCGCCAAGAACATGAGCAAGTAACCCTGTTGTCGATGTTTTCCCATGTGATCCGGTAACAGCAATACTTGAGAACCGTTTCAAAAGGTCACCTAAAAATTGGTGATATCTCACAATTGGAAGCCCTAATTTCATCGCTTCTTGTATTTCTTCATGCGAATCTGGAAATGCATTTCCTGCAATCACGGTCATTCCAGGCTGAATATTTTCCTTTTGAAAAGGAAGGATCTTTATTCCTGATTGCTCTAAAGCTACTTGTGTAAAAAATCGTTTTTCTACATCGGAGCCTTGAACCTGCTCGTTCATATCATGTAGGATTTGCGCAAGGGCACTCATTCCAGACCCCTTGATCCCTACAAAATGGTAATTAGTCATATAAAGAACCTCCAACCATTGTCAATCTGTAAACAGTATATGATTATTTAGCTATTTTTGCTCATTTGCTGTTACCTTGAATGACTCGTTCTAAGTTATATTATGTAGTATCTCTTTCCAACCAAATCATATTTATATATTATAACATTTTTAGGTAGTATAGAAAACATTAGTTTGATGCCTCTTCATAATAGGTCATAAGTTGGTTAGAAAGAATGATACTCTTACATTTTTTCAATTATTCTAATGCAATGCTTCTAAATCAGTATCTGTGAGAAAAACATCTCTCGGTTTACTACCTTTTGACTCTGATATATATCCATGCATTTCCATTAAATCAATTAATCTAGCAGCACGATTATAGCCAATTTTAAATCTTCTTTGCAACAAGGAAGTGGATGCCCCGCCATGGTCAACGACAAATTCACAGGCTTCATAGAACAGTTCATCACCATCTTCTTCAACTTGTGCTTTTTTCAAAAGTTCTTCTTGTTGAAATAAATATTCAGGCTCACCCTGTGTTCTAACATGGGCTACCACCTGATCAATTTCATCATCAGATACAAATGTTCCTTGAATTCGAACTGGTTTAGATGCGCCATTTTCTAAAAAGAGCATATCACCTCTACCTAGAAGCTTTTCTGCGCCACTAATATCAATAATGGTACGTGAGTCAATTTGCGATGACACTGAAAAGGCAATTCTAGTCGGAATATTTGCTTTAATAAGGCCTGTAATCACATCTACAGATGGTCTTTGCGTTGCAATAATTAAGTGAATCCCACAGGCACGTGCTTTTTGTGCAATTCGACTTATCGCTTCCTCAACATCTGCTGGTGACATCATCATTAAATCAGCCAATTCATCGATGACAATCACAATATAAGGGAGTATATCAGCAAATTGCCTATGTTGCTTGGCTAATTCATTAAAACGGCCAATGTCTCTTACACCGGAATGGGCAAATAATTCATAACGACGCTCCATTTCTTCTACAGCCCATTTTAATGAAGCGGTTGCTGCCTTCACATCCGTTATCACAGGGCTTACGAGATGCGGAATATGATTATAAGGTGCAAGTTCAACCATTTTTGGATCAATTAGAAGTAATTTTAATTCATTAGGCGTTGCTTTGTATAATAAACTAATTAAAATCGTATTAATACAGACACTTTTCCCAGAACCTGTTGCTCCTGCAATTAATCCATGTGGCATTTTTCTTAAATCAGTCACAACCGGTTTTCCCGAGATATCTAGCCCCAATACAGCTGTTAGTGGGGATTCTTTTTGCTCGAATTCCGTATGATTGATAATTTCACTAATGTTTACAGCTCTGCTTTTTTGATTAGGTACTTCAATCCCAATCGTATGCTTTCCAGGAATAGGCGCTTCAATTCTTATGTCTCTAGCAGCAAGGCTAAGTTTGATGTCATCTGATAAATTGGTAATCTTGTTAACCTTTACTCCTGGTTCAGGTTGAACTTCAAACCTTGTAACCGCTGGTCCTTGTGTCACCTTAACTACTTGTGCACCGACATTAAAGTTTTTCAACGTGCTATCAAGTAGCCCGGCTTGTTCATCAATCCACTCGTCATTCCCCTCTACAATGAGAGGTGGGTTTAATAAATCGATAGGCGGAAAGAAATATTTTGTTGTTTCTACTTCTTCCATTTCGATCATGTCATTATTGACTGTATAAAAGGTCTCTTCGTTCTCAGATTCCTTCGTTTCCTCAAGTTTTTCGAACTCTAACACTTGTTGAGCTTCTTGTTCTTGGGGTTGAGTCTTTTCTATGATCGTTTCTTGCCCAGATAATGGACGACTCTCCTTCATCATTAACTTCTGTTTATCTTGTTTTAGCATAATGACATTAAAGGGAATAGATGATCTTTCTTTTTGTTGTTCTGAAGCAGGTTCAGGCTCCAATTCAGATTGTATGTCTGATTCATCCTCTTCATGATTGGATTCTATATGATCTTCGTCAGAGTTTTCAATACGAAATTCTTGTTTCTCTAACGGAAGGACTATTTCTAGATTTTCAGGAAGTTCTTCTATTTCGATCTCATTTACCTCTGGAGTTTGTTCGATTACTTCAAGCTTAGTTTCCATTTCTGCTTCATTCGCGACTTCGAGTTCTTCCTTAAATTGAAATGCTTCTTCTATTTCGATTTCAGGTTCCACTAGTACTTGTTCTAGAGCTTCATGGTTGCTTTCAACCACAGATTCATTATTTATTATTGGCTCTTCCGACAATTCAATAACTGGTTCTTCCATTTCAATCTCAATTTCTGCTTCATCGGTTGCTTCCAGTTCTTCCTTAAATTGAAGCACTTCTTCTATTTCGATTTCAGGTTCCACTAGTACTTGTTCTGGAGCTTCATGGTTGCTTTCAACCACAGATTCATTATTTATTATTGGCTCTTCCGACAATTCAATAACTGGTTCTTCCATTTCAATCTCAATTTCTGCTTCATTGGTTGCTTCCAGTTCTTCCTTAAATTGGAGCACTTCTTCTATTTCGATCTCAGGTTGCACTAGTACTTGTTCTAGAGCTTCATGGTTGCTTTCAACCTCTGCTTTAACTTCATCTACTTCTATAATTGGTTGGACAACATCATTCATATGATTGATTACATTCTCTGAATCACTGATTGTCACGATTGGTTGTCTCTGAGAAGAATGGTTCGTTTCTTGAGCAGCCTGCTCTCGTGCTTCAAATGGCTGTAATTCATACTCAATGATTTCTTCTGTACTTTTTTCACTAATCGGTCGTTCCTTAAACCCATAGATGGGCGAGGGAATCTCTGACAGTGCAAAAGGTCGCGTTAAGCGTACTTCGCGTTCTGGTGCTTGTTGTTTTGGCGTCTCTCCAGATCTTTGTTTCGGTTGCTCTTGTTTGTTGACTGATTCTTTTTTCTCTTTCGGTTTTTGATATATATAGGATGGTTCTTTGTTACTTTTCGTTCTTTGTTTTACAAAGAATGGTTCTACATCCCGATTTTTTTGTTGATTTTTCGTTTTCGATACGATTTGCTTTGATGACTTTAGTGAAGTGGATCTTTCCTGTTTGCTTCTACTTTGTCTTTTATCATATAAAGTCGATGAATCCTTGCTTCTATCGACATGATCTGGGATTAATGGAAAACGAAATTCTCCCTTAGGATATTGGTAGACGATTTTTGCATTTACATCTTTTCCATTGTCCCTCATTTGTTTTTTTAGGGTCGAACGTTTCTGATCATGATAGTCCGGAACCTCTTCCATTGATTTAGTGTCTTCAGGTTGCAAGACCTTAAATAATTTTTTAATCCAATTCAAACTAAATCACTCTTTCTATCTTTCTATCATTCTCTATTTTAGCAGTATTTCTCAAAATTACGAGATAAATTAGTAGAATGATACAAATGTCGGATTTTGCACTTTTGTATAATCAAAGAAAGAAACCGCATAAGAACACGGCTTCTTTCTAATAAAGAGTGAATCTTTATTTTTCATCAAACTTTTTTTTATTTTTACCTAAAATAAAGATAGGTTCTAATTCCCCATTTTCATATAGAAAGGATAATGCTGTAATTGGCACTCTGCCACTAGCAAAAAAGCTCATCGTCATTTGCGCGATTATATCATAACCAGTATCGTTTTCAATATCTGCAATAATCAATACATCTTGATGTGGTACAGCGACGGCCATCGTCCCTTTTATTTTTTGGCTCATTTCTTTTAAAAAGGCATCATTTAAAATTCTACTTGCATCATAGCCATCATTTTTATTTAGAAAATAAAAGGTATTCCCTGCCACCTTATCTTCTTTCAAATCAGTTGAAAGCGAACGTACGTTAAATAGGGCTATTTCCTTGATCCTTGTTTCGTCCCATTTTTCCTTTTCTACAAGCTTTTTATCAATCAGACGATAGGTATTGCCAAGGTCAAGCGCATAATAGATACGTGTCTCTGCTGTATGGTCATCATATATAAACGGGATTTCCTCTTTTGATTGCAGCGGAAAAGAGGTAGATCGAATCACGGGATAGATTTTTTTCTCTTTACCTGTAAGTTCTAAATCTGACTCAAGAGCCTGTAAGCCTTCTTCGACGTAATAAACAATCTCGTCAATCGCTTTCTCCTTTTGCTCCTGCCACTTCGCTACAATTCCCGGCAATGAGATCGTAATCCCTTTCCCTGTATGTTTATTTTCAATCCTTAGTTGATCGTTTTTTCTGTCAAAATGAAATTGTCGATGGGGATGGGTTAACCGACTTTGAAGTTCTTTACTCATTTTCATACTATTCATTTTTTCCATTTGACTTTATCCCTCCTCTTTAATTATGACTTGTCTATTATTGTACCGTATGCTTGGAAATAAAATAAGCCAGTCACTGATGATTTATTACAATCAGTGACTGACTTTCATTATACCTGAATTATTGTGACTAGCATAAAATTATCGTTCCTTTTCTGGATTAACTGCTCAACGCCAAGTATTGGTAAGCAATATTCATATTATTCTGCAGTTCCTCAGGCTGTCCGTGATAAACAACCTCTCCTTTACTTAAAATATATACATCATCCGCAATACTTAGAGCAGTACCAATATTTTGTTCAACAAACAGCATGGACATGCCAGACTCTTTTAGTTTTAAGAGAATTTCCATAACCTCCCCTACCATTAAGGGTGAGAGCCCTTCTGTTGGTTCATCTAGAAGCAGAATTTTAGGGTTTCTCATCAGTGCTCTTCCAATGGACAGCATTGATTGCTCCCCACCGCTTAGGGTTCCAGCATGGGATTTTTCCCTTTCCTTCAGACGAGGAAAAAGCTCAAAAATTCGTTCAAGGTCCCACTCTCCGCCCTTATGATTAGCAAAAACAGTTAAATTTTCTGTAACCGATAAGTTAGGGAAAATCCGTCTCCCCTGCGGAACAATTCCAATGCCTTTTCTCGCAATTTGATGACTTTCAAGCCCAGTGATATTTTCACCCTCAAGAAAAATTCCGCCTTGTTTTTTTCCAACAAAACCAATAATCGAATGAATCGTCGTTGTTTTCCCCATCCCATTTCTGCCAAGAAGAGTAACCACTTGACCTTTCTTGACCTCCAGATCAATCCCATGCAGGATGTGACTGGCACCATAATAGCTATGAAGTTCCTTCAACTCAAGCATGAATGACAACCTCTTTTCCCATATAAATTTCTTTTACTTCTGGATCATTTCTTACGTCTTCTGGTTTACCATCACAAATTAATTTTCCAGAATGAAGAACAATAACTCGATCCATATTTCCAAACAATACTTCAATATCATGCTCAATCATAATAATCGTTACATCAGCAGGCAATTTATTGATTAACCCAATGATTTGATCAGTCTCTAATTGACTCATCCCTGCAGTTGGTTCATCTAACAGCAATAGTTTCGGTTCCCCTGCTACAGCCAGAACAATTTCAATTTGACGTTGAACACCATATGATAAATCTTGAACCGTTTTGTGACTATATTCAATTAAACCCCATTGGGTTAGAAAATCATCAGCTTCTTGAAATAAATCAGAATAGTTTTTCTTTGTTGCAGGCTTCCACCATTGATTATGTTCTTTTCTCATACGTTGTAATACGAGTAATAAATTTTCCTTTACTGATAAACCTGTCATTAGATTATTTTTTTGGAAGGTTCTGACAATTCCGGACTGAGTTCGCTTATAATTGGTCGTTTTATTAATATTTTTACCAAAATATGAAATTTCCCCTCCGGAAGGCTCCAAATCACCAGCAATCATATTAAATAAGGTCGTTTTTCCAGCTCCATTTGGTCCGATTAGACCAACTTTTTCACCGACTGCCACATTCATTGTGATATCCTCGATGACCTTAAGTCCACCGAACTGCTTAGCAATGCCATTTAAGGAGAGAATGATTGAATCCTTCATTATATTCACCGATCCTATCCATCTGTTTTAGTTTGCTGCTTTATAGGTTCTAAAATTGCTCTTGTTTTTTTCTTAAATAATTTAAATTCTGCTTTTCTTATCATCCCAACGATTCCTTTAGGAGCAAATATTGTAAATAGGATAAAAATGATTCCGATAATCATCATCCAATTTTCCGTATAGGCACCGATAATGGTTTCCATTAAAACGATAAAGGCTGCTCCAACGATTGGCCCCCATAAAGTTCCAGCTCCACCAATCAATACCATGAGTAAAACAGAACCAGACATTGTCCAGTACACATCTGAAGGCGAGATAAAGCTATTAAAAATCACATATAGACTGCCGGCTAAACCGCCTAGAACACCTGCAATTAAAAAGCTTAAATTTTTATAAAAAGCGGTATTGTACCCATTTGATTTCATTCTTTGCTCATTTTCTCTAATCCCAATAAACACATATCCTAGTGGTGAATGAAGCAGTCGATTAACAATAAATAAGATAATCGCAAAAACGACTAGAATAAAGTAGTAAATCAGCACTGGGTTAGAGAGTTCAAAATTCCCGAACAGTACAGGGGTTGCAATCCCTGATAAACCATTGGATCCACCCGTTACATCCTTCCACTGGTAAACAATAGAGTAGACAATTTGTGCGAATGCAAGTGTCAACATCAAAAAATAGAAACCATTTGCCTTGATAGCAAAGAACCCCATTACCAAAGCCAGCACTCGCAGATATAAGGACTCCAATCAAAATAATAAGAAATATATTCGGACTAAGATTTGATGCAGCGATTCCTGTCGCATAGGCTCCCGCTCCAAAGAAAGCTGCGTGACCTAAAGATATTAGACCCGTTTGACCTACTAAAATATTTAAACCTATCGCAAAAACAGCGAAAATAAATATCTCAGTCAAAATATTCACATAATACAATGACAGTACGAACGGAGCAAGCGCCATAATGAGGAATAATCCCCATCCATAATGTTGCTTTATTTTCATTTATGCCTTCCTCCCTACTAATCCTTGAGGGCGCACTACTAGAACTACAGCCATCAAAGCAAACGTAATGATTAAACTTAATTCTGGCACAAGATAACGGCTGAATGTTTCGACAAATCCCACTAGCAAACTAGCCATGAAGGTTCCACTCACTGAACCCAACCCTCCAACAACAAGTACAACTAGTGATAAAATAAGGATAGAGAACTCCATACCTGGATAGGTTCCCAGTATTGGTGCACCTAGAACTCCACCTAAACCAGCTAAAAGACTTCCAAATACAAAAACGAGAGTAAAAACAAGATGAATATTAATTCCTAGAGCGCCAGCCATTTCTTTATCGGATAAGCCCGCACGAACAACAGCACCCCATTTTGTTTTTTCCTGTCCATACCATAAGAAAAGAACAATAATAGCGCCAATGACAATCAAAGCAAGTCGATATGCTGGAAATGTAAACCCTAACATTTCAATCGAACTACTAAGTGCCTCTGGAGGATTTACTGATAATACATCTTTTCCCCAGATCATTGTGAAAAGATCATGGAAAATATAAACTAAACCAAAGGTTAACAACACTTGAGAAAGATGGCCTAATTTATAGGTTGGGCGCAGGAGGACAATTTCAATTAAAAACCCTAGTGCAGCAATAATAAGAGGCACAGCGAGAATAGCCACCCAAAACGGCATCCCCGCTTTCATGATGACGGAATAACCAATGTAGGATCCTAGCAAGTAGATTGAACCATGAGCAAGGTTTAAAACCCCGAGTATTCCAAACACAATTGAAATTCCACATGTAATAATAAATAGAAGAAATCCGTAACTTAATGAATTTAACAACTGAAGTAATAATGTATCCATTTTAACCTCCACAAGCTATTATCGTAGATTAGTAGAAAGCGGCGTTTTTTCAGCCGCTTTCTACTAAGGTTCGTTCATTTACATATACAAGCGATTATTTTCCTGGATCAGCAACATCCGGAATCGTATCAATGACTTTATTTTCTGTTGCACCGTTTTCAACAACGGTTTCCATAATATAGATATTTTGAATAATATTATGAGTTTCCTTGTCAAACTTAATCGGTCCTCTTGGGCTTGTTAATTCAACATTTGAAATAGCTTCCACTAATTTCTCTGAATCCGAAACATCACCATTCAAAGATTCGATCGCTTTCCCCATAATCATGGCTGCATCGTATCCTTCAAGAGATTCAATACTTGGTCTTTGATCAAACTTCTTCTCATACGCTTCAACAAATGCTTTATTTTCTGGAGTATCTAGATTATAATCCCAGAATAAAGTTGACTTAATTCCTTCTGCAGCCAATTTTTGTTGTGGACGAGTATCCTCAGCGTTTAACCATCCTGAACCAATTAACGGAATCTTCCCTTTTAAGCCATACTCTTCATATTGTTGAACAAAACGGACTGCATCACTACCTGCATAGAAGGCATAAACTCCATCAATATCATCTCTATTCATTTTTGCTAGATACGAAGAAAAATCATTATTACCAAGTGGTGGATACACTTCATCAACGATTTCACCGCCGGCTTTTGTATAAGCTTCTTTAAATGCTTCTGCTACTTCATGTCCAAATGCATAGTCTGCAGCTGTTAAATAAATCTTCTTGCCAACATTTTCATAAGCCCATTCACCCATTGAATGTCCAATCTGCCAAGAACTGAATGAAGATCTCCAGATATAATCACTTCGTTTGCTACGAACCAAGTCATTTCCACCAGCATGTGAAACAAGGTATGGTAGCTTTTTCTTATCTACTTCATCACGAAGTGCATAGGCAACCGCCGTGCTGACAGGACCTGTAAGGATATCAATGTTGTCTTGATCCATTAATTTTCTCAACTTTCTTAAAGAAACCTGCGGATCTGCCTCAGAATCTTCGTGAATAACCTCAATTTTCTTTCCTGCTATTTCCCAGTTATTTTCTTCAAAGTATAGTTCCATTCCATTTAATAGATTTTGACCTAATGATGCATATACACCGGTTGTCGGTAATAAAGCCCCAATTTTAATTGTCTCACCATTATTACTAGATTCATTAGAAGAAGATGAGCTGATTGCTCCAGAACTACACGCTGATAGAAATACCATTAATACAACCAACAAGACTAAACTACTCTTAAAACGTTTCATCTTTTGACCCCCATATTAAAATTAATTATGATTTTTGATTTTCTGCAAATCTAGTTAACGTTTACAATTCCATATTTATATACCTCCAATCATTTTTCAGAATATTATAAAATTTAGTATAATTCAAACTTTTTGGCTTTTCAATCGATATATTCTGAATTTTATACTTTTTCAAATTAGTATAAAAATTATTTTTATATTTATTATTTTATTCAATAAAATTTTTATTGGACAAATCAATACAAATGAGTACAAACTTCAGTTTGCACAGTCTTTTATTATAAAACGCAAAAAAGCGACGCTTCATTTTGAAGCATCGCTCTTCGATAACCACCGATCAACCATTTTGTAAAATGGTCGATAATGTTGTTGAATCGGATGTTTTGACTAATTGAACAAGTAATTCTTTTGCGGCTGCATAATCATCAACATGAATAATACTTGCTGGTGTATGGATATACCTCGAACAAATTCCAATGACAGCACTAGGAACCCCTTCATTTGATAGATGAACACGACCTGCATCTGTTCCACCTTGTGAAGTGAAATATTGATACGGGATATGATGGGACTGGGCTGTATCTAGAACGAACTCTCTCATCCCTTTGTGCGTGACCATTGTACGATCAAAGATTCGAAGTAGCGCCCCTTTTCCAAGCTGTCCAAACTCAGTTTTATTACCGGAAGCATCATTCGCAGGACTCGCATCAAGTGCATAAAACAAATCTGGTTTGATCATATTAGCTGCTGTTTGTGCCCCTCTTAAGCCTACTTCTTCTTGAACAGTTGCACCTGAATATAGGACATTTGGAAGTGTTTCATTTTGCACTTCTTCGAGCAACTCAATCGCCAAACCACATCCATAGCGATTGTCCCATGCTTTTGCCATGATCTTTTTCTTGTTTGCCATCGGTGTGAAAGGACAAATGGGAACAATAGGCTGTCCAGGCTGAATGCCCAATTTTTTCGCATCTTCTCTATCATCAGCACCAATATCAATCAACATATTTTTGATATCCATTGGTTTTTTGCGTTTTTCTTCATCAAGTAAATGTGGAGGAACAGAACCAATAACACCTGGAATTGGGCCATTTTTTGTGATAATTTCAACCCTTTGCGCTAACAATACTTGACTCCACCAACCACCTAATGTTTGAAAGCGGATCATGCCATTGTCGGTAATCGATGTGACCATAAACCCAACTTCATCCATATGACCTGCCACCATAACCGTTGGCCCAGATTCATTTCCTCTTTTTACCGCAAAAATACTCCCTAGTTTATCTTGCACAATTTCATCACTATATTGACTTAAGTTGCTCTCTCATAAACTTTCTAACAGCATGCTCATTCCCTGATGGTCCTGGAAGTTCGGTTAACGTTTTAAAAAGTTGCAGAGTTTTTTCATTCATGTTTTTTTAGACTCCTTTTTTAATAATTTTAGTAAATTTCACGTTTCATTTAAGAATGTTTATATTTAATGATACTATAATAACAAAGTATGTAGACATTTATCTATTAGGGGGTTTATTTGTGAATTGGAAAACCTTTCTCATTGGGGTAGGAGCAGGAGCGGCTGCCGGAATCATCGTGAATCAAACTGTAACAAACAAAGGGGAAATTTCATCCGAAAAAGCATTAGACATTGCGAAATCTGCTTTTAAAAAGCATGGCCCGATTCAAGGATCTTGGATTCAAATGGAAAAACAGCCCTATCATAAATCTTTCCTCCAATATGAAGTTTATATCGGCGGTATTTCAAGAGCTGCTCACGATACAGTCGAACAATATGAATTTATTGTTGATAGCAAGACGGGTGCAATTCTTGATGCTTACTTATTGTAACAATAGGTAAATAGGTGTCAATCGTCAACTTGACACCTAGCCTTTTCTTGATTCTTAGTCTTCACAATTGTCTCTATTTTTATGAGCATATTCAGACCCAAAGAAAAACAGACCCTTAATAATTTGGATCTGTTCCTCTCACTTTATTGAAATTGAACTTCACAACGATAGATACGATTTCCTTTTTCAGAAAACTTCTTTTCATATTCCGTCATGATATTACCTTCAAACTCACTGTTATGCAGATCAAGGCTTACATATTTTAACAGCAATCCATATGCTGAAAAGCTCATCAATGAGTATTCAAATAAACCTTGATTATCGGTTTTAAAATGAATTTCTCCTTGTTCTGGTAGAATCGCCTCATACATCCGCAAAAAGCTTTTATAAGTTAATCGACGTTTTTCATGACGGTTTTTAGGCCATGGATCCGAAAAATTCAAGTATACTCTTGAAACTTCCCCTTTTTCAAAGTACTGCGTTAAATCAGCCGCATCTACATTTAATAATTTTAGATTAGGAATTTCCGCTTCAATCACACGATCAAGAGCTGTAACGATTACACTTTGTTGTAATTCAATCCCTAAATAATTGATCGTCGGATTCGCTTTAGCCATTTCAGTAATAAACCGACCTTTGCCAGTCCCAATTTCGATATGAAGCGGTTGATTCTGTTCATATACACTTTCCCATTTGCCTTTTATTTCCTCTGGGGCAGAAATCACGTATTGTGGATACTGTTCCAATTTTTCTTTTGCCCAAGGTTTATATCTTAAACGCATTATAACACCTCTATATTCGTTTTCTATGTTGAATCATTTCTAGCATAATTTCTAGCATAATGGAAAGAACTTAATTTTTCCACTAACGATGTATAAATTAAAAAAGAACTCACAAAATAATTGTGAATTCTCCTTTATTCAGCGGTTAGGAGTTAAAAAAGAAAGGATGCTCGGAATATGCCTCTCCAATATCAAGATCAAGTCAATCTTATTAAAGATATATTAACAAACCAACAATCAGACTGTTGCGGATCCGTTTCTGAATATGAACAATTGGAACGCGTGATTAAATCGTTAATGGCCAATAACCATGTGAATCAACAGGATGTACAGGTTCTTTCCCAAATCTATTCTTATAGCCAAAATGGGATTAACTCATCCAATCTAGATCAACATATCGAGTCTCATCAAGAAAATTTATCACAATGGGTTGATAATATGAATCAATTTTCATAAAGCTCTTTTAAAGAGCTATAATGAATGATATTTTCGTAATAAATCGACCCATTTATTCATTTCCATAAATCGAGATTTATCTTTATGCCACTGTATTGTTTGCAATGTTTGGGCAATCACATACCATTTCATTCTTAAAAGTAAGTGCTCATCCAACTTCATACCGTAAAGGTTTAGCCAAGATTCCCACTCATCCCTTGGCAAATACCAATACAATAAAGTGCCAATATCAATAGCTGGGTCTGCTACTACAGCACCATCCCAATCAATTAAATACAACTGGTTGTTTTCATCAAGCAGCCAGTTGTTATGATTGACATCACAATGACAAACCACTTTGCCTTCAAAATTAACTTCGTTCACATAATCCGCTAAATACAGGAATGATTCTTGAACAAAAGGAAGCGCTGAAACTTCCTTATCTAATTCATCTAGAAGAATCTGTACTATATGAATTGGCTGTAAGGGAGTTTTCCCTAGCTTTTTTAACATTCTAAGTAAAGGTTTGGATTGATGGATTTTTTTGAGTAGCTTAGCAACATTTTCTTGGTTCATCTCGGCAGGTTGAAGTTCCCGTCCATTTAACCATTGTTGAGCAGTGAAAACATCTCCGGTTTCCAATCTTTTTGTCCACACAAGCTTAGGAACAATTCCTTCTGCTGAAAGGCTCGCCAAAAAAGGAGAAGTATTCCGTTTTAGAAAATATCGATTTTCTTCATGTTGTGCATAAAAGGCTTCTCCCGTTGCTCCACCAGCAGGAATAATTTCCCAATCATGTCCAAAATAGTCTTCCAATGCTGTTCACCTGCAATCTTTTTCCCTACTCAATCGTGACTCTAACTTATTCTTTCATAATAAAATGAAGTTAGACTAAAGCTATTCTACAATAGTCACTTTCTTAAATTTTATCGTCACAATCCAAAGTCGTCAAGACAATTCTGATACATATCATTTTTTCATTTTTCGCTATTTTTAAATAATACATATAAAGTAATTGGTTCTAATAAGATTTTCTGATTAACGATTGCCATCGCCCCATCATCAAAACATTGTTTTCCATTTGTGACTACTTTCCAGTCACCATAAGGTAAATGTATTGTCTCTTTTTTCTTAGTGGGATTTATATAAAGAAGAATGCAATCGGTAGGACCGTACTTCCCTACGTCTTCTAGCTTCCAGCCAATCAGTGGTTTTTGGACGGGGAGTGATTTCATATGTTTGCGAATGAATTTAGCTGTTGGGAATCGGAATGCAGCATGAGATTTTCGAATGTTAATTAATCCTTTGACATACTGTACATTTTGATTGTAGTTCTGCTTACGGTTCCAATCCAAAAAGTTTATTTCATCACATGACCGATAGCTGTTCCCATCACCTTTTTTTGTTCGAAAAAATTCCTGGCCACTATGCAAAAATGGAATCCCTTGTGATATTAATACAATCGAAGTGCCTAGACGATGGACTGCTTCAATCACTTCCTCGTCCTCATTCAAAAGACTATGCGTTAATTTATCCCAAAGCGTATGATTATCATGTGACTCGACGTAATTGACACTTTGAATAGGTTCTGTAAATAGTCCTTCTTCCTCGTTCTTATAACCAATACTCCCGGCCATCACTCCAAGTGCCGCTTCATAGTAGTATTCATTGCCACAAATATAGCCTCGATCATAGAGATTAAAGGTACTACCTTTAATAGAATCACGGAACCAATCATTAAAATGTCCAATCCGTGGTAACGATTGTTGATTATGAATATTGGCCTTCTGTTCAATTGCTAAAGGAGTATTAAGATCCCATCCTTCTCCGATCATTAAGATTGTAGGGTCTATTCGATCAACATTCCTTCTAATTTCATTCATCGTCTTAATATCCAAAATCCCCATTAGATCAAAGCGAAATCCATCAATTTGATACTCATTTACCCAAAATAAAACAGAATCGACAATGAATTTTCTGACCATTTTTCGCTCTGATGCTAGATCATTTCCTACTCCAGTCCCATTCGAGGGTATTCCATGGTGATCATGGCGAAAATAGTAACCAGGCACTACTTTTTCAAAAGAAGAGGATTCTCTCTCATAAACATGGTTGTATACAACATCCAAAACGACACGAATTCCTTTTTGATGGATATGATCGATTAAGCGCTTTAATTCATGGATTCTTTTATATGGATCATTCGGATCAGAACTATAGCTTCCCTCCGGTACATTAAAATGGAGTGGATTATATCCCCAATTGTACTCCTTGTTCATTTTTAGCTCATCCACACCTTCAAAATCATGTAGTGGGAGTAATTCTAGATGGGTAACTCCAAGGCTTTTCACGTACGAGAGGCAGGTATCATTCCCCTTAGAATCCTTTGTTCCCCACTCCAGAAGCCCCTTCATAGGTTCCTTTATGGGTGACTCCGCTGTCAGGATGGATGGTAAAATCTCGAATATGGGTTTCATAAATAATGCTATCGGTTTCATGCTCCAGTGTTGGTAATTCACGTTTAGGAATTTTCGTTTTAGTTAAATCAATAATGACGCCCTTCGTACCATTTGCCGTGACGGAAACTACATAGGGGTCAACTGCTTCATTCCAAATTTGATTCACGCAGACTAAATAGACGTATTGATAATATTCTAAATCACGATGAATGGTAGTCTTCCAAACTCCTTTTTCCACTCTCCCCATGTCAATCGTCTCGTAGCTGCTACCGTCTGGTATGATTAACTTCAGTTTTACCTTTGTTGCTGTAGGTGCCCATAGTGTAAAAATACTTTCATTTGGTTGGTATTGAACACCTAGTTTACCATCATAATAGAAAGTTTCATCAAATTTCTCCGTTCTAAAAACAGCACCAATCTGTAAATCAGTACTTCGTTGTAAAGAATCGATCACCCAATAAAACTCACCTACATGGATTTTCTCCTTCGATTGACACACATATTTCATAAAGTTACTGTGAGGGATACTCTCAATAATTGTAAGAGGAATCTCATCCTCTCCATATTTCAAAGAAAAGGAGCTTTTTTCACCTTGATCGTAATCATAAGGGATTATCATGGTAACGACATTTATTTCGTCTAAATACGCATGGTAATCCCTTTCAATAGTTGCCATCTGTCCCCAACTCCCTCATATGAAAAGCTATTCGTCCGAAATATCCGAAACTCCCCATTCAATCCTTCTAATCGATTCTGTATGGCAAAAATCCAATAAAGCTTCAGCTGCTTTTAATTGCACCGCTTTTAAGGGAGAGCGCAACTCTCTAAGGGATTGAAACCATTGATCATAATTTTTCTTATCTACCAATTTTACGTCATAGGGAGGAGTTGGATAATCAATATACCCATTCCTTGATAGTAGGATTTTGCGAATCGGTAGTTGAACATCTGAAATCTCAAGTATTTTTTTTACAATTTTCCCCATTCGATTTAACTCAATCATCGGATTAACAATTTTTTTCTCTTTCTGTTGACTGCGCATACTCCAGAACTTCTCATTCTTCCCAATAAAAACAGCTAAATCATCCTCTTCTACAAAAGTAATACACCAAACTTCAACTGGACTAATTAAAATCGTCTCTACTTCAATCGTTGCTTTTTTTAACTTAAAAACTGGTTGGTATAATACGAGATACGTATCTGGAAAGCGCTGTAAAAAATATTTTAATCTTTCATCAAAATAATATTTCTTATTGAAAAATGATTTATCGACTAGCGTCGAAGTTGCCCAAGTCATTTGAAATTCTAAAAGTTTATTTAAGAATTGTTGCTTTAACTCATCTCTTGTTACAGGACGATGATATGACGTAAGTATGCCATCAAAATCTGCTAGTTCCTCATCTTCAGAAGATGGGACCGTTTCAATAGATTCGTCTATATCTTCGATTTCATTGTCATGATTACGATGGAAAAGCATTTTAATTTTCCCAAATACTGAATTCTTTGTTTCAGATTGTTCTTCTTCTATGTCTAGATTTATATAGGAAGATAGAAGCTCATCGTAAGGATTTTCCCATCTCTTTTGTAACTTATCCCATTGTTGTTTTTTCAGAGCCACAAAACGTGCAGGATAATGATAAATATTTTGTTGATATCTTGTTGTATAATCTTTTAATTTAATTAATTGTCCCATTTCGTTATTCCTCACTGCATACCTTTACAAACAAAGGTACTTCATTTTATTCCAATCAAATTCTTCTTCCTTACTCTAATCATAATCTATTCACTTACTAACGAAAAGGTTGCAATGGATTCATATTTTGGTGTACTTTCTAAATTCGTCCTATATAAAACGACTTCCTGTGCTTGAAACGAAAGTGGTTCTTTACTAAAAGGATTATATTTTTGCAATATTTCAGGTTTGAATTCCGTACCTGTCCAATTACGCGCTAATGTAATATGAGGATTAAACTTGCGATCCTCTAACAAAAATCCTGCTTCTTTACACTGCTTTGCCATAACAGCTTGCAATTGATGAAGTCGTTCCTCATATTGGAGGGAAGCCCAAAATATGCGAGGGGATTGCTTGTTACCGAAAGTGTTAATGCCTTCTATTTGTAATGGAATAGCAGTTTCATTTTTTATAGCATCTTCTACAAAATCAACGACTATATCCAATTTTTGTTTCTCAGCAGACCCAAGAAAAGATAGTGTAATATGATAGTCGTCTTGATGTACCCAGCGTTTAAATGGAAAAACTTCCTTTAATTCCGCAAACTTTTCAAAAATAATTTCTTTAACAGCATCCGGTAAACGGACTGCCCAAAAATAATGTGGGTTGCGATTCATCTTGATCCCTCTTTCAAAATAATAGTCCTTTACAATTAAGAATGAAGAAACACCTAACATGTCGACATGAAAGGTGCCTGAGGTGTTCTTAGCATAACCATAGAATCTATATCTTATTTTGCAAGCTCATAAATAGCCTGAGCATATATCGCTGTCGCTTTTAATAAATCATCAATGTATATGTATTCATCTTTTTGATGGGCAATCTCTTCCCTACCTGGAAAAAGCGGACCAAATGCGACTCCTGACTTTAATGAACGGGCATAAGTACCGCCACCAATCGCCAATAGTTCTGCTTTCTCACCTGTTTGTTCTTCATAAACCTTTTTTAATATTTGAATGAGTTCACTATTTTCGTCAACATGATGTGGTTTAGAATCTGACAAATGTTGAACCGAAAATCCCTTTGGTGAAACAACTTCGGTTAACTTCCTAATCGTTACATCCAGATCATTTGTTACAGGGTATCGTAGATTAAGTCCGAATCTACCACCCTTCACCCGGTCATAAGAGATTTTTCCAACGTTAATCGTTAAATCTCCAGATAGATCATCCGCGAATGCAACACCGAGCTTTTTTCCTCGAGAATCTTGATACAAAAGTTCAGAAGCAAACGTTAAAAAAGGCTGTGCAGCCCGATCTTTATTATTTTCAAGAAGGAATTTTGCCAAGAGTAATCCAGCATTTATCCCGTTATCAGGTTCCATTCCATGTGCGGAAACCCCCTCGAGTTCAAGGATAATTTCTCCATTATCAACATAGCATTTTCCTTTTACAGAATGGCTTTTCAAGAAATTATCATATTTTTGGATAAAATGAGTTTTTTCAACATTTACTTGTACGACAGCTTTGGCAAAGTCTGGTACCATATTGTATCTTCTTCCAGACTGGAATTGAATGAGTTCCATTATTAGATCAAGTGGATTCTCATTTTTCAGCACATCGTTTTGAACGAGATCAAAATCGGAAATCCCTTTTTCTGCAAAAATAATCGGAAAATCTGCATCTGGAGCAAATCCTACTGTTGGCATTTCCTCGTGTTTGAAATAATGGTCCACACATCTCCAGTCACTTTCTTCATCCGTTCCAATAATCATACGAACTCTTCTGTTCAGAGGTAAGCCTAGTTCTTTGACTATTTTCATTGCATAATAAGCCGCCATTGTTGGCCCTTTATCATCAATAGCTCCCCTTGCAAAAATCTTGCCATCACGTATTTCTGCTGAGTAAGGGTCGCTATACCATCCGTCCCCTTCTGGAACAACATCAACATGGCATAGAATTCCGACAGATTCCTCTCCTTCGCCAAATTCAAGATATCCCGCTAGATTTCCTACATTTTTTGAGCGAAAGCCATCACTTTCACCCTTTTGAAGCATGTATTCTAATGCTTCTTTGACTCCCTTACCAAGTGGAGCATCTAAGGTAGACTGTTCTTCATCCAAAACACTTTTAATTTGTAATAATGTTTGTGTATCTTTAATAAGTTGATCCTTTTCTTTCATCACTTCATCAAACCATTTTATTTCTACCATTCAATCAAACCCCCGATGAGTTGGACTAGCAATGACATTTTTCCTGGCTCTAAGCTTGAAAATTATCACTTCAGCACTATCCAAGCATTCTTTTTTTGAGAATTCATCTCTTTCTTTATTCATTTGACTCATATTTGCAAAATTTATACGTATGTATATAAATATATATATATCTTTAATATACATAAGATTTGTGAAGAAAGATAAATATTTTGTAAATTTGGACCTCTTTTATGGAAATCTTATGCTATTAAGGATATTATATAAGTAGACGGTATTATGAAAGTAAAATACTACATATAGTAGAAAAGGGGTTGTCTGGGGAAAAGAAACTAAAATTCTCGAAGAGTACTTCTTCGCTAAAGTGTTGGATGCTGGAATTTGTCATAGGTTTGAAAAAAGGATAGGAGTGGTTCACTTGAAACCTTCAACTAACCGGATGTTAAACCGTATCAAATCCGTCTACATGTTTATTAACACACGTGGAACCGTTACAACTCAAGAGCTAGTAGAAGAATTTGGTATAACACCTCGAACAATACAACGAGACTTAAATGTCTTAGCGTACAACGATTTAGTTAGAAGCCCGAGTCGTGGAAAATGGACAACGACGAAAAAGAAGGTTAAATTATCTTCATAATGGTAGCATAGATGTACTTGCTATGCAAAATCCATAACGTTCAACAGAAGACGAGCCTCATAAAAGGGATTACTATCCCTTTTGAGGCTTGCCTTCTGTTCCCCAAGGTATGAATTAGATATCATTACCGTTATTATTCAATCATTTTTATCGGTTACCATTTTTTAGTTTAAAAATTTCCTCATCTGATAATTCACGATACTCACCAAGCTCAAGACTTTCATCAAGCTCGAGAGGCCCCATTGAAATTCTCTTTAAATAAACTACCCTCTTCCCAACTGCTTCAAACATTCTTTTTACCTGATGAAACTTACCTTCTGTTATGGTCAATTCGATATCAGAGTGTAATCCAGACTTTACTATTTTTAGAATCCCTGGTTTTGTTACATATCCATCATCCAAGGTTACACCATGACGAAAAGCTTCTATATCTTCCTCTGTCACTTCCCTGTCAATAACAGCAAAATAAGTTTTAGGAACATGCTTTTTAGGTGATAGTAGTTGATGAGCAAGTTGCCCATCGTTTGTGATTAATAATAATCCCTCTGTATCTTTATCCAATCTTCCAACCGGAAAAGGAGAAAAGACAGCATCTTCCATTTGTAATAAATCAATCACTGTTTGATCCCTTTCATCCTCAGTTGCAGAAATGACTCCTTGTGGCTTATTCATCATTAAATAAATAAATTCTTTATACTCAATAACTTCCCCATTTAAAGTCACTTTATCCTTAAGCGTATCAATATGTGTTTTTCCATCTTTAATCACTGTGTCATTTACTTGTACTTTCCCACTTTTTAATAATTGTTTCACTTCTTTTCTACTACCGAATCCCAAATTCGCAAGCATTTTATCAATCCGCAAATAATTCACCCCTTTCATAGGATATTAGGCGTTTGTCCATTTCAAAAAAGTCCATATTTCATAGACTGTAATCGTGTAGATAATGCAAATGGTTGTTTTCCCTAACAACATTATTATGGTTCTGAAGAATGCTGGCTAATAACGTCACATCCTATGACAACGCCTGCATGACCCACATCCTGTGGGCCTCCATAAAACAAAAAAAGAAAGAGGAGATGTGAATGATTATGGATTATCGACAACAAGGTCAAGGGCAATTTTTCCCAGGATTCCCAGGCGGAGGCGGGGGCATTAATAACCGCTTAGACCGACTTGAACGCCAAATAGAAAGATTAGATAGACGAATCGACCAACAAGACCGCCGTTTGGATCGTATTGAAAGAAGACTTGGACTACGTCAAGATACTGAATACACTGAATACTACTATTAAATATATGTTAAAAGGGTCTCCTCGGAGGAGGCCCTTTTAACATTATATCTTAAGATGCAATTTTTGCTTAACCTTGTCGACTCTTGATCCGAATAAGACATTCACTAATTTTGATTTCAAACCTAGATACCCATAGATCACAATGCCTATAACCGCTGTGATGATAATCATCAAAATCGACTCTATAATCGATTCAGGATTTAAAAACAAAGCAAGGACTTCGTAAATACCAAAAGCTCCTAAAAACATCGCAAAGGTAAATAGACAAATTAATAAACTTCTACGCCACACGACTTTATATGAAAACCCTGTCGACTTTTTGATGACAATTAAATTAATGATAATCGCAGCAACGTAACCCAATACAGTTGCTAAAATAGCCCCTTGCGTCTCCATTACACGGATCAATGGAATATTCAAGCTTAACTTAATTAATAAACCTACTAATAAACTCAAGACTGTATAGCGTTGCTCATTGATTCCCTGCATAATCGCCGCCGTAACAGGATAGATGGAAAATAAAATCGCTACTGGAGCATAAAAGCGTAACACTTCTGTCCCGTATAAATCGTGACCATAGAATGCGGTATAAATCGGTTCTGCAAGTAGCGCCATTCCAACAACAGCGGGTAATGTTAAATACAAAATCACTTGAAATGTTTGATTGATTTGTCCGTTTAATTCTTTTCGATTTCCTTCAATAAATGACTTTGTAATATTCGGTACTAACGTTAATGAAAAAGCCGTTGCAAGTGATACTGGTATGATAACCAATTTATGTGAATAAAAGTTTAACGCACTGAAGGCAAAGTCTGCTTCTTTCGCTAACCCAATTTCTACCATTGCGCGATTAAACGTAATCGTATCGATAAATTGAAATAATGGATTGGCAAGTCCGACAAACACAAATGGAGCGGCATAAACAATGATTTCCTTGTACATTTCTGGTAACGATATTTGTAACGTCCCTTTATCTTGCAGAAGCAAATCATCTAAATAAGGTTTCCGTTTTCGCCAATACCAAAAGAGAACGATTAAGCCAAATACAGCACCGACAAATGCGGCAAAAGTCGAAATACTAACAGCTGTAACCACATCTCCATCCATGACATTTAAAACAATAAAGGCACCGACTAATAGAAAAGCAATTCTCGCAATTTGTTCAACTACTTGTGAAACAGCTGTCGGTCCCATTGATTGATGTCCTTGGAAAAACCCTCTACTTAAGCTCATAAATGGGACAATGAGTAAAGCAAAGCTGACTGCACGTGTAACGGTAATAACATCTTCTATTTTCGTTACTTGGTCCGAATCTCTAATAATCATTCCAGCTAGTGATGGGGCAATTGAATAAAGCATGAGAAATGAAACAATCCCAGATATAATCATGATTAATTGACCCGATTTAAATAGCTTTCTCCCGACGGCATATTCTCCTAATGCATTATACTTTGCTATGAATTTTGAAATCGCTAATGGGATTCCACCAGTTGCGATAGAGATAAAAATAGTATAAGGTACATAGGAATATTGATAAAGCGTCGTTCCCTCCTGACCGACAATCGCATCAAAAGGGATCACATAAAATAAACCAAGTATTTTTGATATAATAGTACCTAAGGTTAAAATAAACGTTCCTCTTAAAAGCATTGATGACATTAACTCTTTCTCCTTCTTAAAGTAGGAATAGAACTAGACCATTATTATGTAGTTCACAAAAATATGTCGATTTTGCAACAAATATACTAAAAAACACACTATTTGTAGTTTACTCTTCTTTCGTTAAGAATTCTAGTTATATGTAGGAAAAACAGAAAGCCATATCGGAGATGATTTTTTCCCCGCTAAAGAGTGACTCATGGTACGTGATGATCGTAGAAAGGATTCAGTCTATATGTATGATGTAATCGTAATTGGAGGAGGTCCCTCCGGATTAATGGCTGCCATCTCTGCTGGTGAAGCTGGTGCAAAAGTATTATTAATTGATAAAGGGGATAAGCTAGGCCGCAAACTAGCGATTTCAGGTGGCGGTCGTTGTAATGTAACCAATAGGTTACCCGTTGATGAATTGATTAAACATATTCCAGGAAATGGTCGCTTTTTATATAGTGCTTTTTCAATTTTTAACAATGAAGATATTATCTTATTCTTTAACAAGCTAGGAATCCAATTGAAAGAAGAAGATCATGGCAGAATGTTTCCTGTAAGTAATAAAGCACAATCCGTCGTAAATGTGTTGTTACAACGACTCGATGACTTACATGTAGTAGTAAAAACAAACAGCCCTGTTGAAACGGTCCTGTATCAAGAAGGAAACAAAAAGGTTGTGAAATTAAAAAATGGAGAGAGTTTTGAAACCACTTCATTAATTATCGCTGTTGGCGGAAAGTCTGTGCCACAAACCGGGTCTACCGGAGATGGGTATAAATGGGTAAAGAAAGCTGGACATACCATTACAGAACTTTTCCCGACGGAAGTTCCTGTTACATCTAACGAAAAATTCATTAAAGAAAAATCGTTACAAGGTCTTTCATTAAGAGATGTAGCGTTAAGTGTCTTAAATGCGAAAGGGAAATCAATTGTGACACATAAAATGGATATGATTTTTACCCATTTTGGCATCAGCGGCCCTGCTGTACTTAGATGCAGTCAGTTTATTGTCAAAGAGCTAAAGAAATCAAAAAACCATGAAGTGGTCGTCAATCTAGATATTTTTCCAGATAAAAAGGAAGAAGCCCTGTTTCAAGAAATCAATGGGCTCATCAAAACAGAGCCGAAAAAGAGCATGAAGAATATTTTAAAAAACCTCATGCCTGAACGATATTTACTTTTCTTATTAGAGAAAAGTGACATCGACCCTTCTGCACAAGGAGCCAATCTTTCAAATGAAAAACTTAGACTCTTTGTTGAAAACTGTAAGAGATTTCAGTTTAAAGTCCATGGAACGCTTCCAATTGAAAAAGCATTTATTACAGGTGGAGGAGTTTCCATTAAAGAAGTAGAACCGAAAACAATGGCATCAAAAAAAATGGATGGACTCTATTTTTGTGGTGAGATACTAGATATACATGGCTATACAGGAGGATTCAATATTACAGCTGCATTTGTAACTGGTCGTTTGGCAGGACTCAATGCGGCCCAATATAGTAAGCAATAAAAGCTAAAAATGAGCTTAATAGAGTGAGCCCTCTATTAAGCTCGATAAATAACCATAGCAGAAAAACAATATATTTGATCTTCCTCATCCTCTGGCAAGGCAGCTACATTATACTTGATATCAAGCAATTGCCGCTCCTCTAATTCTTCTAGAAATTCATTCATTTCCTCTTCTAAATCTTGTTCATGCTCCGTATCAAACAATTTAACTTGAATCATCACGATCTCCCTCTCTTCGCCTTTTTAGTTATAGTATTGCCATTCTATTGTTTTTTTATTCTTCTAAATATTAAAAACAATCCTCTTTCAATTTGCTCCTATTTTATCACTATAAATTAAAAATTTTATATTATCTCAATTATTACTAATAGACGTAATCGTATTTATATTGTATTCTATTTTAGAATATACTATTTATTCAGACTTTTCTATCTATTAGATAAAAAAGTCCTATAAAAGGGGGATATTGATGAAGAAAAGAAAGCTTCAAGCAGCCTTTATGTCACTTATTCTTTCTGCAGGAGTCTTAGCAGCCTGTACAGGTGAACAATCTTCTAGTAATGAAGGTAACAGTGGTGATGGTGATTCTATCAAAATTGGCGCGAACTTGGAGTTAACTGGTAATGTCGCCTCATATGGTACAGGAATTGCTAATGGATTAGAACTTGCTCTAGAAGAAATTAATAAAGATGGCATCGATGGAAAAAACCTTGAACTGATTAAATACGATAATAAGTCTGAGGCAGCAGAAGCCACAAATGGGGCTTTAAAGCTAATGAATCAAGACGGAGTTTCTATGATTGTTGGAGCAGCAACCACAACGAATACATTAGCACAAGTACAGCTTTCCGAGGATAATCAAGTTCCGATTATTACGCCATCTGGAACGAATCCAGATATTACATTCAAGGATGGAAAGTTAAACGAGTATATGTTCAGAACTAGTTTTATTGACCCCTTTCAAGGTGAAGCGGCTGCTAACTTTGCTGCTGATCATTTAAAAGTGAAGAATGCTGCGATTTTAATCGATAACAATAGTGATTACGCAAAAGGGTTAGCCGCAGCCTTTAAAGATGCATTCGAGGCAAAGGGTGGACAAGTCATTGCTGAAGAAGCCTACGCAGCAAAGGATACGGAATTCCGTACACAAATAACAAGTTTAAAAAATAAAAATCCAGAGTTTGTTTATATCCCTGGGTATTATGAAGAAGCAGGTTTAATTTTAAAACAAGCAAAAGAATTAGGGTTAAATGCACCATTTATGGGTGGTGACGGCTGGGATTCACCAACATTGGTCGAAATTGCTGGTGCTGATGCTTTAGATAATGCCTATATCACCAATCACTATTCTTCTGGCGATAGCGATGAAAAAATTCAAAATTTCGTAAAAGTATTTGAAGAGAAATATGGCAAAAAGCCAGATGCCTTCAACGCTCTTGGCTATGATACCGGCTATATAGTAGCTGATGCGATTAAACGTGCTGGAACTGGCGATTCTGAAGCAATCAAAAAGGCATTAGAAGAAACGAAAGATCTTTCTCTTGTAACAGGTCAATTCACGTACGACGAAAAGCATAATCCTGTTAAATCTGCTACTATCTTAACTTATGAAAATGGTGTACAAGTCTTTGAAACGAAGGTAAACCCATAATAGTACTATTCTAACGATGATAGAAATAGGGGGCTATACACTGCCCCCTATTTCTAAATTTTTATAAGTAGTTTTAATCTAGGAGTGAGCCTATATGGAGCTTGTACAACAAATCATAAATGGAATTTCACTTGGAAGTATATATGCCTTAATTGCACTTGGATACACCATGGTATATGGGATCGTAAAATTAATTAATTTTGCCCATGGCGATATTTTCATGATTGGTTCATTTATTGGCTTTTATTCGATTACCATTCTTAATCTTGAATTGTTCCCTGCCCTTATCCTCTCTATGGTTGTTTGTGCCATTTTTGGCGTTCTTATTGAGCGAATCGCCTATAAACCATTACGAAACGCAACTAGAATTGCAGCACTTATTACGGCAATTGGTGTCTCCCTCTTCATTGAAAATGGTTTTATCTATATTAGAGGGGCACAACCCGTTGCCTATCCTGGAGACATCCTCCCTATCAAAAATATCGAATGGTTTGGTCTTACCATTAGCAGTCAGTCACTATCGATTCTTGGCATCTCAATTACCCTTATGATTATCCTTCAATTGATCGTTCATAAAACAAAGATAGGTAAAGCGATGCGCGCTGTTTCCCTCGATTATGATGCAGCTAGATTAATGGGGATTAACGTGAACAATACCATCTCAGCCACCTTTGCGATTGGTTCAGCACTTGCAGGTGCCGCTGGAGTTATTTTTGGACTTTATTATATTAAAATCGAACCGTTAATGGGCATTATCCCCGGGTTGAAGGCATTTATTGCAGCAGTACTCGGAGGTATTGGATTGATTCCAGGAGCAATGGTTGGTGGTCTCTTACTCGGGCTGATTGAATCGCTTGTAAGTGCGGCCGGCTTTTCTTTATGGCGTGATGGAGTGGCTTTTATTGTCTTAATCCTTATCTTAATTTTCCGTCCATCAGGCCTATTAGGTAAAAATACGAAGGAAAAAGTTTAAGGGGGTCTCGAATCATGTCTTTTATGAAAAGATCAAAGGGATTTTGGATCTCGATTTTACTTGCCCTCGTTGTTTTTTTCACCATTCAATTCCTGATTATCCTTGGTGCGATTAATCCCTTTTACCAAAATATGATCTTTACGATTGCAATCCATATTATGCTAGCGACTAGTTTGCATCTTATTATTGGAATTACAGGACAATTTTCCATTGGACATGCTGGATTTCTTGCCCTTGGTGCCTATGCATCTGCAGTTGTGACCATGAAAATGGGACTTCCCTTCCCGTTCGCTATTCTCGCAAGTGGTATTGTTGCTGCCTTATCAGGGTTAGTCATTGGGATTCCAACCCTCCGTTTAAAGGGCGATTATCTAGCGATTGCTACTTTAGGGTTTGGTGAAATTGTCAGGATTGTCTTATTAAACATTGACTATGTTGGTGGGGCAAGTGGAATGCAAGTCTCTCACCTAGCCTCTTGGCCGTGGATCTTTTTTACAGCTCTCATCACGATCGTGGTTATTCGAAATTTCACAGATTCTACTTATGGAAGAGCGTGTATATCCGTAAGAGAAGATGAAATAGCCGCTGATGCTATGGGAATCAATACGACCTATTATAAAGTAACCGCCTTTATGATTGGAGCTTTTTTTGCTGGAGTGGCTGGCTCCCTTTATGCACATAACTTTTATATTATTCAACCTTCCAATTTCGGATTTTTAAAGTCGATCGAAATTTTAATTTATGTCGTTCTTGGCGGATTGGGAAGCCTTTCTGGATCCGTGATTGCCGCAATACTATTAACAATCATTTCTACTTTTCTACAAAATTATCCTGAAACAAGAATGGTGATCTATAGTTTAGTTCTCATCATCATGATGATCTATCGACCTCAAGGATTAATGGGAACGAGGGAACTTACATCGATCTTCAAAAAGCGTTCAGTGGCTAAAGGAGGAATACATGATGGAAACAAACACACCTCTGCTTAAAGTGGATGGGATTGGAATTCAATTTGGTGGCTTAAAAGCAGTTTCAGACATCACTCTAGAAATTAACAAAGGAGAACTGATTGGTCTAATCGGACCCAATGGTGCAGGTAAAACTACTTTTTTCAATCTCATCACAGGCGTCTATGTCCCAACAGAAGGAAAGATCCTTTTAAATGAAAAAAAGCTAAATGGACTCCCTCCCTATAGAATCACACAAAAGGGAATTAGCCGCACCTTCCAAAACATTCGTTTATTTGGTGAATTGTCGGTATTAGATAATGTGAAAGTAGCTTATCATTCCTTGGCCAAGCATGGGATGATATCCTCTATTCTTCGTCTACCTTCTCATTTTTCGGGAGAAAGGGAAATCGAAGAAAAAGCCATACAGTTTATAAAGATTTTTAACTTAGAGGAATTTAAATATGAAAAAGCTAAAAATCTTCCTTATGGTCAACAACGGAGACTTGAAATTGCTCGAGCACTCGCCGCAATGCCCGATTTATTATTACTTGATGAACCTGCTGCAGGGATGAATCCACACGAAACAAAGGATTTAATGCAGCTCATTTCTTTTATTCGTGAAAAATTCAATTTAACTGTTATTCTCATTGAACACGATATGCATTTAGTGATGGGTGTTTGTGAAAAAATCTATGTATTGGATCATGGACAATTGATTGCTCAAGGTTCACCAGAGGAAATTAGAAATAATCCCAAAGTCATTGAAGCCTATCTTGGCGAGGAGGTGTCCTAAAAGAATGCTTAAAGTTGATGGAATTGATGTCTACTATGGACATATCCATGCTCTAAAAGAAGTGTCTTTAGAGGTGAACCAAGGAGAAATTGTCACCTTAATTGGTGCTAATGGAGCGGGTAAAAGTACTTTACTAAAAACCATTTCTGGTTTATTGAAGCCCAAAAAAGGAAGTATTACTTTCGATGGCTTTTCAATCGCCGGAAAACCGACACAGTATATGGTTAAAAGAGGCATTTCACAGGTGCCAGAAGGTCGTCGAGTATTTGCGACAATGAGTGTAGAAGAAAATCTTGAATTAGGTGCCTATTTACGAAGCGATAAAAGAGGCGTGAAAACAGATTTCGAAAAAGTATATGAGTTGTTTCCACGTCTTCTCGAGAGAAGAAAACAAGCAGCAGGTACACTTTCCGGTGGTGAACAACAAATGTTAGCGATGGGAAGAGCCTTAATGGCAAAACCTCGATTACTACTATTAGATGAGCCGTCGATGGGATTAGCGCCACTATTAGTCAAAACCATTTTTACAATTATTCAAGAAATCAATTCAAGCGGTACAACGATTATGCTAGTTGAACAAAATGCAAATATGGCTCTTTCCATTGCACACCGCGCTTATGTGATTGAAACCGGAAAAGTGGTCATTAACGGCTCAGCTACTGAGCTAAGATCAAGTGATAAAATCAAGATGGCTTATCTAGGTGGGCTATAGATGATATTATTAAAAAAAGAAAAGCTTTTTCCAAATGAATGTGGATTCATATTGAAACAGCACAGCTAAAATGTGCTGTTTTCCATTTCCTGTTCATTTTTACACAAGTACATGATCTTCGTTTTCTACTAACCCATTCTCAGTTGAAAAAGTATATTGTACCGAGCTATTCAAAAGAAATAATTCGTATTTTGCTTTATACTGACAAAAAGTACAGCATTCCATTGAACGCTTATCTATTTCCTTCACATGTGGAGCAGACAACAGTTTTAGCCCCTTTAATACATGTTGTTCACATACCTTAACCATTCGAAATCCCCCAATTTCTAGTTTTATTTCAACTATCCTATCTTGACTTAATCAATCTCTAGTTTCCCTATTACCATTAACGCCTGAAGAGCTAAATAGATCTCATGTCTTGTATAAGCCTTACTCATATCTAATTGCAGTATTTCATTTAAGCGACCCAGTCGATACCGTAAGCCACTTATGGAAAAATTCATCGCTCGAGCTGTTTGGTGAACATTGGAACCGTTTTCTAAATAATGGTAGAGTGTTTTCGTTAATTCCATATTTTTAGCTTGATCTTCTTCTACTAAATCACCTAATATTTTATTCGCAAAGTTTTCAATCGTCTCCAAATCTTTCGCTTGAAGCAGCATTCCTATAATCCCTAATGAATCGAAAAAAACAAGGTTTTGATGATAATTAGTCACTTTCAACGAGGCTATACTTTCATCATATAATTGGGAGGCTCTTTCAATAGAAGGAGAACTTGAACTAACTCCCATTTCAAACAAGGACTTTGGATATCGTGTCATACAATAGTCAAGAGTTTGCTGACATAAGCTCTCCTTTTTCAAATGACTTTTCATTATCATAGATTCAGAAAATAGAATGATGATATTCCCTGATTTTTGACCTAATAGCCCATTTACTCCTTTTGTTTTTAAAAATTTCAAAAGATCATTCATGAATTGATCATTAAATTCCATTTCTTTGTTAATCGAGGACTCCTCAAACTGCCGATGAATCGCAACCATAAAATAGGGCGCATATAATTCAAAATCGATATAATGAGCACGATCTACAATTTCAGATTTTGTAATACGTTTACTTAAAATATCTTCAAGAAAGCTTCCTCTTAATTGCTGTTCTGTATTAATACGAGTTCGCTCATTCAATAGATGTAAAGAACAAGCAAGTGAAAACTGTCCTAAAATCATTTCGTCTGCTTCACTAACCGTGTTTGCCTCAGTAAGAAATGAACAATACCCTTGAATATTTTGGCGAAAATAAATAGGTGAAATAACTCGCTTGTATCCAGGTGCAATATCAAGAATGATTGTTTGATTCATCTCTTTCTTTTTGTTATCTTGTTCTAGCCATTCTTTGAATTGGCTTGAATACTTTGTTGCCTCTTCCATCGATATCCCCGCAACGGCACGTATCTCACAATCAAGGGTTTCAATAATGAGAGGCATTCTCATTGTTTCATACCAAATATTTGTCATCGATTGCAAACCTGTTTCATATACAATTTCTTTAAATAATTTTAAATGAACATCATATGTTCTACTTAAGCTATCTCGTTCTACTCTTAGCTTATCGTAGGTTTCTTCCAACTCATCATACATCCGGTCCGCTTCATAAAAATAAATCTCTTTTTCAATATCACTATCGCCATTCCATTCCTCAACTGTCTTAGACACCCAATGACAATGTTCATGTCCCATAGCAACACACTGAGTTTCCTTCGTAATCACTTTTTTCCCCATAATGGTCGAGAGATAGCCGCTCGCATACCCTACTAATGAATGACAAACAGACTCTTCACTATAACCAAAAATCTTGATATGTTCCTGGGCTTCATTGGAATGGACCCAATCCCCTTCAAAATGTAATGTCCCCTTATCAAAGTCGACTTCACATATCAATAGGTTCTACTTGTACATGACCATTTAATGTATGTATTCTAGGACCAGCCAGTATCAGGTCTTTAGGATTCTCCCACTCTCTTTCCTGCAATTGTAGAGTATCCGTTACTCCGCAATTCCAGCCATAACGACGCAGAAATCCTTTTGCCCTCTCACTTCCTAATGTATCAATCAGTTCCCTTCGTAGGGCTCCAAATGCCGAACTTGGGATATTAATCATCGGCTCGGAGTTCATATCATCATTTTGTATGTTGATATTGCTATCAATCAATGCTTTCACCGCCTAAGGAATAAAATAATGTATGTGTAATAGCTCTAATCATCTTACATTAATATGAATCTTCACTATTATACAATAAATTCTGAATATTTAATACAAATTATTGTACAATATTTTTATGAAAATGAATTAGATGTCGTTTCACTCCTACCAATTCATTACACATCTTATTTCATCCTTAGGCAGATTCACATTTCAAGTTTTCCTTGAAGTACTAATTACCTTCACCTATTTTTGCTAGATTAGATTCATTCTGTTGTTTTTTCTCATCTTCTACTGTAATCATTTCTAGGTCACTCTTTGCTGTCATGCAGCAGGCCAGAGCGTAGCTATTCGCTAATTCTTCATCCGATAAAGCATCTTGTGAACGAACTAATTCTTGATTGTAGTCACCGTTTAGCACTTTCACCTTGCACATCCCACAACCACCTCGAATACATCCGGTTGGAATTGGAATAAACTGGTCACGAGCTGCTCTTAATGGTGTCACATTTGGTGCACAAGCATATTCAAATTGTTGCCCTCTTGCTTTCAGAGTTATGTTATACATTCAATCTCTCCTCTCTTTTGCTTTTCCTTGTCTATCTCAGACACTTCCATTTTTCTACTTAAGTTAAGGCAACGTTGAAGGATTCAGTTAATTCTCTAGCATGGTAGAAAATACCTTGCCCAATTTTCGAAGCATCCCATGTAATCGTTGGCATATCAGGGAATGCCATATATCCGCCTGCAAACGCTTCATTACGATTTCCGGATGGGTCCCAGAAATAAACCGTTTGTCCTCTTGTAATTCCGTGACGTGTAGGAGTTATCTCAATTGGCACTTCATGCATGGATAGTAGATCAGCTGCTTTAAAAACATCATGAAGAGAATCTACATGGAATCCAGCATGATGAAGTTTTGCATCAGGTCCTTTTACAAACGCAATATCATGTGCTTTATTTGACGAAAATAAGAAACTACCAACTAATTCTTCATTTTCTTCAACGACCACTCTCTCACTCTGAGTAAAGTTTAGGGCTTCAACAAAGAATCTTGTGACCGTTTTCAAATCATTACCTGTTAATAAGATGTGATCCAAGCGGTGCGGTGCAATTCCTTTTGTACCTAACGGCCATGGATGAGGATTTCGAGTGCCTACTGCTGTACCTAATACATCGATTTCATAGTACAGTTCACAAGCATGTCCTGTTGGTAAAATGAAACGTACTGCTTCACCTTCAGCTAGTCTCGTTCCCTTTGATACACGAGAAGTAGCACATCCGAATTCTTCTACTTTCTTTTCGAAATAAGCTAAATCATCTGCATTTTCCACTTTAAATGCCATATGAGCAAGACCAGCTGTATTTGATTTTGTAATAATCACACTATGGTGATCATATTCATCCCATGCTTTGAAGAAAACACTGTTTCCTACACGTCCTGTTTCTTCTAAACCAATCACATTTGTATAATAGTCAACAGAAGTTTCTAAGTCTAATACTTTTAATTCTACTCTTCCCATTCTTAATACTCTTGCCATTTTAATTCCCCCTAAAGTTTTTTCATTTTTTATAAAGCTATACTTAGTTATTATTTTGTTTTTCATTTTTTTATCTAATTTGTAAGCGTATTCTTAGTTTAAAATATTCAGAATAGTATGTATACAGTTGATTCCGCCTAATCTTTTTTACTTTTTTCACACGAATCGTACTAATTTTTTGAATACTTAAAAATAATACACAAAAAAGGACAGTAGCGACACTGTCCTTTTTTCATTCTTGCCTATATTCTACCAAGTTTAATTGTGATCCTACTGTACAGACCCTCTCCATTCAAGCATGCCGCCAACCATATTACTTACTTTATACCCCTGATCCTGTAAGTAATGGCAGACGTTCGAACTTCTAGCGCCAGAACGGCAAATAAAAATATATTCCTTTTCGCGATCCAATTCATTCAAACGATTAGGAATTTCCATCATCTTAATATGTTTGGCACCAGGAATCATTCCCGCTGCTACTTCTTCATCTTCTCTAACATCAACTAACTCTAGTTTTTCCCCTGCTTCTAGCTTTTTTTGTAATTCATCTGTTGTAATAGTTGGTAAATCTGCCACCATTCATTTCCCCTTTGTTGTTATGTGATGAAAAGCTACATTCCCAGTATAAAAGAAATGCAGCTTCAATTCATCATTTTTGTTTTAGTTCGCTACGATATTAACGAGCTTACCAGGTACAGCGATGACTTTTCGAATCGTTTTGCCATCGATTTGTTCCTTTATTTTGTCATCATCCATTGCTATTTGCTCTAGTGCATCTTTGTTCGTATTGATTGGTACAAGTAATTTATGTTTTACTTTCCCATTGATTTGAATAACAATTTCTACTTCGTCATCTTTTAATTTAGCTTCATCATATGCAGGCCATCCTTCATAGGCAATCGTGCCACTAGACCCGAGTTTTTCCCAAAGTTCTTCCGCAATATGTGGAGCAATTGGTGAAATAAGTTTCACAAAGCCTTCTACATAACTAATTGGTAACACGTCTGCTTTATAGGCTTCATTGATGAATACCATCAATTGAGAAATAGCTGTATTAAAGTGTAGTGCTTCATAGTCTTCTGTCACCTTTTTCACGGTTTGATGGTAAACTTTCTCTAAACCACTTTCTTGTTCCAGATTTTCTTTAATCTTTGGATTTAAATTTCCATTATCATCGATCAATAGACGCCAAATCCGGTCTAAGAAACGTCTTGAACCATCAACTCCATTTGCAGACCAGGCAATCGACCCATCAAGTGGACCCATGAACATTTCATATAAACGTAATGTATCTGCACCATGACTTTCAACAATTTCATCAGGGTTAACTACATTGCCTTTTGATTTACTCATTTTTTCATTATTTTCACCAAGAATCATTCCTTGGTTAAATAGCTTTTGGAATGGTTCTTTCGTTGGCACCACACCAATATCATAAAGGAATTTATGCCAGAAACGAGCATATAATAAGTGAAGAACAGCATGTTCAGCCCCACCAATATAAATATCTACTGGCAACCACTCTTTTAACTTTTCTGGATCGGCTAGTGCCTGATCATTATGTGGATCAATAAATCGTAAGTAATACCAGCAGCTACCCGCCCATTGCGGCATCGTATTTGTTTCACGACGACCTTTTTTACCTGTTGCAGGATCGACAACATTCACCCACTCTTCAATATTCGCAAGTGGTGATTCACCTGTTCCAGATGGCTTGATTTCCTTTGTAACTGGTAAGTACAAGCGGTAATTCCTCTTCTGGTACAGCTGTCATTGTTCCATCTTCCCAATGAATTATTGGAATCGGCTCACCCCAATAACGTTGACGACTGAATAACCAATCACGAAGTCGGTACGTTACTTTTTTCGTTCCAACTCCTTTTTCTTCTAACCATTGAATCATTTTACTAATGCTGTCTTCTTTATTTAAATCATTTAAAAAGTCAGAGTTTACATGTAGACCATCACCTGTATAAGCTTCTTTTGTGACATCCCCACCTGCAACGACTTCGATAATTTCAAGATTAAATTTCGTAGCAAACTCATAGTCACTTTCGTCATGTGCTGGAACGGCCATAATCGCACCTGTACCATAGGTTGCCAATACATAATCCGCAATCCAGATTGGAACTTTTACACCATTAACAGGATTGATGGCATACGCCCCTGTAAATACACCTGTTTTATCTTTTGCAAGATCGGTTCTTTCTAAATCACTTTTACTTGTAACTTCTTCTAAATACTTCTCAACCGCTTGCTTTTGCTCTGGTGTGGTAATTTTTTGCACTAATTTATGTTCTGGAGCAAGAACCGTATAGGTTGCACCAAATAATGTATCAGGGCGAGTCGTGAAAACGGTAAAGTGTTCGTCATGTCCATCAATTTGGAAGTTTACTTCAGCACCTTCTGAACGTCCAATCCAATTTCGTTGCATATCTTTAATGCTTTCTGGCCAATCTAACTCTTCAAGGTCTTCAAGTAAACGATCCGCATAGGCTGTAATTTTTAAATTCCATTGTTTCATTGGTTTTCTAACAACAGGGTGACCGCCACGTTCACTTTTACCATCAATCACTTCTTCGTTTGCAAGTACAGTACCTAATGCAGGACACCAGTTGACTGGAACTTCATCAATATAAGCTAAGACCTTTTTCATAAAGCTTTAGGAAAATCCATTGTGTCCATTTATAATACTGTGGATCTGTTGTACTTATTTCACGATCCCAATCATAAGAAAATCCTAATGATTTAATTTGGCGGCGGAAGTTATCGATATTATGCTTAGTAAATTCTGCTGGATCATTTCCCGTATCCAATGCATATTGTTCTGCAGGAAGTCCGAATGCATCCCAGCCCATTGGATGAAGAACATTATAGCCTTGCATTCTTTTCATTCTTGAAAGTATATCTGTTGCTGTATATCCTTCAGGGTGACCAACATGTAGTCCAGCTCCTGATGGATATGGGAACATATCTAAAGCGTAGAATTTACGCTTTCCTTTATCTTCACTTGTTTTAAATGTTTTATTGTCTTCCCAATATTTCTGCCATTTTTTTTCAATCGTATGATGATCGAAACTCATCTTTTGTTCCTCCTACTAAATAAATGTTTTGAGAATTTTACGGTAGCTTTATTAATGATGCATATAAGCTAAAGAAATATAAAAAATCCCCTCATCCCAAAAATTGGGACGAGAGGATTATGTATTCTCCCGCGGTACCACCCACATTAGTGAACAAGTCACTCGCTTAAAACTCCTTAACGCGGACATACGACAGATATTACTCAAGCGTTTCATATCTGCAACTCAATAGGCGAGTTCGTAATGATCCAGACTGACTTCCACCAACCGTCAGCTCTCTATAACAGGTTTTAAACATCACTACTATTCCTTTTCATAGTCATTGTAACTATTCAATTTTGATAATGCTATTGTATATAATTTCCCAAGAATATGCAAGTTAGGAAAACTCCATTTTAATATATGTAATCATCCAGAATTTGTTAAGCCTAGACCTCATCGATTAGTATGGACAGATTATTACAGTTCTCATACTTTACGAATAAAGAGCTGACTCCAAAGAATCAGCTCACACCTTTATTCAGGATGAATTTTAGATTTAGTGGGTTGTTCGCTTTTCTCATATTTCTTTTTCGCTTGTTTAATGAGGTCAAAATCAGATCCAAGCTCAAGATCCTCATTGTTCACACCATTACGTGTTTTTTGTTCTGGGTTTTGTTGTTTTGAACGCTTTTTCATCTATAGCATCCTCCTAACGATTAAGAAGAATCATGTTATTTTGTACTTGCTGGATTTGAAGTCGCATGCGATGCAATTCTTCTCTTTGCTGACCATTAGCACTGTGCGCCATTGTCGCAATATCATTATAAGCGCCTTCTAACTGTTGTAATGCTTGAATATAGTTGTCATCATTGTATTGCTGTTGAAGGCTGCTTTCTTGATATTGTTCGTTCGCAAATCTAAGTACATC
Organism: uncultured Bacillaceae bacterium; assembly: GCA_963708895.1. Classification (GTDB taxonomy): domain Bacteria; phylum Bacillota; class Bacilli; order Bacillales; family Cytobacillaceae; genus Bacillus_BD. The sequence continues at coordinate 133,211 of CAVPUE010000010.1, forward strand.
TTCACACTGTTGCTTAAGCTCATTCATGGAATCTCGAGTTGCCATCAAACCCCTCCTAGAAAGATTCATCAATGAAGCTCCAATGAAAGCTTCACCATCTTATTTTGCTCCAATCTTTTTTTCTTACCCAAAAAGACACTTCCATTTGTAGACAACAATTATCGAGACAATTGGATGAAGCCTCGAGATATGTTAAAATAATATCTTATTTAAGGATGAAAAGAGGTAATAGGGATGAATCAAGAAAATCCTTTTCCATATGCGTTTGATCATAAACGTTATCATACATTGAATTATCATTTACAACAGACTTTTGGTCATAAGGTATTTAAAGTTTCATTGGACGGTGGTTTTGACTGTCCAAATCGAGACGGTACTGTTGCCCATGGTGGATGCACATTTTGTAGTGCTGCTGGTTCAGGCGACTATGCAGGAAATCGCGGGGATGATCTCGTTCAACAATTTAATGATATAAAAGATAAAATGCATACAAAATGGAAAAGTGGTAAATATTTAGCTTATTTCCAAGCTTTTACAAATACCCACGCCCCTGTAGAGGTGTTACGGGAAAAATTCGAATCGGTGTTAAATCTTGAAGGGGTTGTAGGACTTTCGATTGCGACGAGACCCGACTGCTTACCAGATGATGTGGTTGAATACTTAGCAGAGCTTCACGAGCGGACTTATTTATGGGTAGAACTAGGCCTGCAAACGGTCCATGAAAAAACCGCTACTTTAATCAATCGTGCCCATGATTTTCAAAACTATATCGAAGGTGTTGAAAAACTTCGTAAACATGGGATTCGTGTTTGTTCTCATATCATCAATGGTCTTCCCCTTGAATCAACAGAAATGATGATGGAAACAGCCAAAGAAGTTGCTAAACTTGATGTTCAAGGGATTAAAATCCATCTTCTTCATTTATTAAAGGGAACACCAATGGTTAAGCAATATGAAAAAGGAATGCTGGAATTTTTATCTTTTGAGGACTATGTAAATTTAGTATGTGATCAATTAGAAATACTACCCCCAGACATGATTGTCCATCGCATTACAGGTGACGGTCCGATTGACCTGATGATTGGACCAATGTGGAGCGTGAATAAATGGGAAGTTCTCAATGCCATTGACGACGAACTACAGCGCCGCGATAGTTGGCAAGGTAAACGTTGGAGTGAGGTAAAGGTATGAAGGTAACACAAATTCTTCCTTTTGCCAGATCACTTTTGCAAATAGCTTGTACATCAGGTGATATTGTCGTTGATGCTACATTAGGAAATGGTCATGATACTGAATTCCTTGCTAAACTAGTTGGGCATGACGGACATGTTTTCGGATTTGATATACAGGAGCAAGCCCTTTTACAGACTTCTAAAAGGCTTGAAGAACAAAATTTACATGGGCAAGTGACTTTATTTCAACATGGCCATGAAAAAATAAAAGAAAGCATTCCAACAAACTTTCATGGTCATGTGACAGGGGCTATTTTTAATCTTGGTTATTTACCAGGTGGAGATAAATCGATCGTCACAAAACCATCAACAACGATTTCTGCCATACAGCAGCTCCTTGATATAATGGCAAACGAAGGAATCATTGTCTTAGTGATTTACCATGGACATCCAGAAGGTGCTGAAGAACGTGATGCTTTAATGGAATTTGTCAAATCAATTGACCAGAAAAAAGCTCATGTTCTGCAATACGGTTTTATTAATCAAAGCAATAACCCACCATTTATTATTGCGATCGAAAAAAGAGATTAGCCCACAAAACGGGCTGATCTCTTTTTTCCTTTATTTTCTTGAATGGATAGGCTGAAGCTTTTGACTTTCCGATAAATAGAAGCATTCATATAGAAAAAGTAACAAATTGGTCCACCCGTTCTTAACAGACCCTTCGCTAATTTACGAACATCACTTTGTTTTCTAACTTTTTCATCTGATAAGTATAATCCCAGCAATCCTCGATTGATGAGTTGATGAAATCGTTTATAAGGTAAATGTTGTGTATGTGATTCAGACTGCTTCATAAAATGTTTTAAACGGTGAAACAATTGTTGGTTATTTTCATAATAGGAGCAAAAATTCAAATCACCAAACACTTTATCTTCTTCTTGATCAATAAAATAATCTAATAAAATATGTAATCCCTGTATATATGGAAAGTATCCTTTACGAATACTTTCAACATCTTCCACTTTAAATTGGCTATTCATGGAATAAGAGACAAGACAGAAAATACCTAATGTCGAGCCTGAGCATGCTGAAAACTCATACCATTCCATATCTGGAATATGTTGCTTATTTTCTTCAAACCAATTGATTAGTCGTGGGACTCTATCTTTTGGGATGACATGTTTATGTATTTGCAAGTCACAGTAGTACTGGCATAATTCAAGGAGATCTTTTTTAATGAAATCATAGTGCTGACCATTTCCTAACACTTCACGACATGTAGCAGCTAAATCATATAAATAATTGCCGTCATTATTTTCTTTTCTATAGCGATAATATTCTCCCTTTCCGCCATCAACAGAAAGTGCATCAACCATCGCTTCATGTAGTGCTGCAAAATCAACAGGATCAAGTGACGTACTACGATCACATAAATTATCTAAATAATCACTGATCGTTTGATAGGCGACAATAAATCGAATCGCCTCTTTATACCTTTCATTTGCAAGGAGTGCCATGATGGCCCCACCCTCACAGTGAAAAGTTTTTTGCTCGATACTAGCAATCGCCTGTTTCCTTAATTCTAAATCAGGAATGGCCTCTGCTCTTTTTTTCCAATAGGTTAACTCTTTATGAACATAAGGGAATATTTTGCGATAAGCTTTTGCCATTAATGTGAGCGGCATTGTTGGAACTGACATATTTTATTACCTCGCTTAGACAATATAACCAATTGACTTTAATTGACTGTTAAAAAAATCCTTGGCATATTCAAATATTTCTTCACGCTCTGGCTCATTAAAAATTTCATGATAGCATTTAGGCCATTCTTTAAATCTCTTTTCCGACAAAGGAACAATATTAAACCAATCTTTTACAGAACCTTTATTTACGACTTTATCCTCTCCACCTTGCATCACAAGGAAAGGAAGATCTTGAGTTTGTTGGATTTGTTCAAAGGCAAGTTTGATTTCATCGATCAAGCTCACGGTACCATCTAATCGAGACTTTGGTTACGTATAAAGTATCATTCAAATCGGCTTCCCGTACTTCATCGTTTCTCGTTGCCATTTCAACCGTTACTCCAGAATTCATTCTAAAGCTTGGAATAATCGCATTTAACGGATACGAAAGAAGATTTAATAGTTTTGAAGGTGTATGAACTACTCCTAAACATGGCGATGATAGTACGACACCAGCTAAATTTATTTCTTCCTGCTGCAATAAACGAATCGCAATTAATCCGCCCATACTGTGACCAATCAGAAAAACAGGTAAATCAAATTGATAGGCAGCTTGAATCCAGTCCTTCACTTCATATAAATACTCATCAAAAGAATCAATATGACCCCTATTTGCTCTTGTTGTCATTCCTTGACCCGGAAGATCCCCCATGATGACATGAAAACCGGATAATCGCCACATCTCTATTAACCAACCATAACGACGGTGATGCTCAAAAGCACCATGAACGATGACAACAACTGCTTTTGCTTCACCTTCCGCTTCCCACTTCCACATTGTTTCTTCCTCCCAATCATCAAATTGCTTATATATATCTAGGCTGTTTTCGTAAAGATTGTTGTTAAAATCTAAAGGCCGATTTTAACGTAGTAAAAGCTATTTTGTGCATTTGAATAAAATTTGCAGCTCTTTTCTCAAAATAAAAAGCAATTTCAACATGAAAACAATAACAATTAGCTTTTTTCCTCTCCAAAAGCAACAAATTTTGAGAAAAGAGGCTATATCTATTATCTCTCATAAACAAATCTTTTGACAAATTTCCACTCTCATTAGATAGTAAAAAGTATATAAATTGAAATAATCAGATTTTTATTCATTAAGGAGTGTGTAGGATGATCTATCCATACAAAGGCAAAAACCCAATCATTTCCGATTCAGCATTCATTGCTGATTTTGTAACCATTTCGGGTGATGTTGAAATAGGTGACGAATCATCGATATGGTTTAATACCGTTATTCGAGGAGATGTTGCCCCAACTAAAATTGGAAAGAGAGTGAACATTCAAGACAATTCAGTCTTACATCAAAGTCCCAATCAGACACTACTTATTGAAGATGGAGTGACGGTAGGCCACCAAGTGATGCTTCATAGCTGCATCATTAAAGAAAATGCCCTCATTGGTATGGGATCGATTATTCTTGATGGAGCCGAAATAGGCGAAGGGGCCTTTATTGGAGCAGGAAGTCTTGTACCTCCAGGAAAAATAATCCCACCGAATAGCCTAGCTTACGGTCGACCTGCAAAAGTGATTCGTGAACTATCAGCAGAAGATAGAGCAGATATGGACCGAATTAGACAAGATTATGTAGAAAAAGGGATTTACTATAAATCGCTACAGAAAAAGTAAAGCTGTTACTAGTAGTATTTTCTAAAACTAGGAAAATATCCAAAAAAAGGGAGTTCCAAGTAATCTTGGCAACTCCCTTTTTTCATCGTTCGTTATTAAATTCCTGCTTGCTTTCGTAATGTATCTGCTTTATCCGTACGTTCCCATGGTAAATCAACATCTGTTCGACCAAAATGACCGTATGCAGCTGTTTGTTTATAGATTGGACGACGAAGATCAAACATTTTAATAATTCCCGCAGGACGTAAATCAAAGTTTTTCTCAACTAAATCTACTAAGATATTTTCTTCAACCTTACCTGTTCCAAATGTATCGATGGCAATCGAAACAGGTCGTGCTACACCAATCGCATAAGCAAGTTGCACTTCAACTTTATCCGCTAAGCCTGCAGCGACAATATTTTTAGCTACATAACGAGCAGCATAGGCAGCAGAACGATCCACTTTCGTTGGATCTTTTCCAGAAAAGGCTCCTCCACCGTGTCGAGCATAGCCTCCATATGTGTCAACAATAATTTTTCGTCCTGTTAAACCAGCATCCCCTTGTGGACCACCAATCACAAAGCGACCTGTTGGGTTAATGAAATATTTTGTATTGTCATCAATCAATTCACTCGGAACAACAGGCTTGATCACAAATTCTTTTACATCACGTTGAATTTGTTCAAGACTCACTTCAGGATTATGCTGTGTCGAAACAACAATCGTATCAATCCGAACAGGCTGATTATTTTCATCATATTCGACGGTTACTTGTGTTTTTCCATCCGGACGAAGATAAGTTAATATCTCATCTTTTCTAACTTCAGATAGACGGCGAGAAATCTTATGTGCTAAAGAAATCGGAAGAGGCATTAATTCTTGCGTCTCATTACAAGCAAAACCAAACATTAATCCTTGGTCTCCAGCTCCAATTGCTTCGATTTCCTCATCAGACATGCTTCCTTCACGAGCTTCTAATGCCTGATCCACACCCATGGCAATATCTGGTGATTGTTCATCAATCGAAGTGAACACCGCACATGTTTCAGAATCAAATCCATATTTGGAACTTGTATAACCAATTTCTTTTATTGTTTTTCGAACAATCTTAGGAATATCAACATAGGTTGATGTTGTAATTTCCCCTGCAACTAAAACTAATCCAGTATTAACAGATGTTTCAGCGGCTACACGTGCATTGGGATCTTGTACGATGATGGCATCTAAAATAGCATCGGATATTTGATCACAAATTTTATCAGGATGCCCTTCCGTAACAGACTCCGAAGTAAACAAGCGTCGTTTTGACAATCTAATTTCCTCCTTATATAACATAAAGGTACTCGGGAATTTGTTTTCGAGCACACCCTATTTTGATACGGAACTCATTTTCCCTAAGTAGTATGGAAAAAACATGGTGTTTCTATCCATTTGGAACTGAAGTTCATAGGTCTGCAATCAAAAAGCAAAATAAAAAACCTCTCCAACAAGTGAAAAGGTTGAAAGCAAAATGATTCGCGCCCTTCACTCTTATCGTTCAAGGAAAATTCCTTGCAACAGATTAGCACCTTTACTTTTTCATATGTATATTCTTCATGAACATACATGAAAGTAGGTTGCTGGGTTTCATAGGGTCTGTCCCTCCACCAGCTCAGAATAAGAGAGTATCCGTTCAAAGTAACATTATCCTATCATTATTGCGATGTCAATGAATATGAAAAATATCTGAAAATATTAAAATCAAAAAATTATAGCAAAAAAATCATTTATTTAGTATAGATTATTAAAATAATTATGTTATACTATATTTTATAAAAATTAACTCTGAATAGTCTAAATTTAAATAAAGGATGGTCATCTGGATGAGTTCTGTAAGGATTGAACAAGAAATCAATCAATTTCTAAGAGGTCAGAATATTCTTATTCAGCAATCAGTACCACAACTTGTGGAAAAAGTACTTTCTCGTAAAGAAGGTCAATTAACGTCAACCGGAGCTATTGTGGCAACTACTGGTAAATATACGGGAAGATCTCCACAAGATAAATATATTGTGGAAGAAGATTCAGTAAAGGATAAAATTGACTGGGATTCGAATCAACCTATTTCAAAAGAGATCTTTACCAATCTCTACAATAAAGTATTAGATTATTTAAAAGAAAAAAATGAAGTCTTTGTTTTTAAAGGTTTCGCCGGAGCAGATAAAAATAATCGCCTGCCGATCCAAGTAATTACTGAACTAGCTTGGCATAACTTATTTGCTCATCAATTATTTATCCGCCCTTCAGAAGAAGAGCTATCAGAATATGATGCAGGCTTTACTGTCATTTCTGCTCCACACTTTAAAGCAGATCCGTCATTGATGGTACGAAATCAGAAACGTTCATTATTATTTCTTTTGAACAAAGAACGGTTCTTATCGGTGGAACTGAATATGCAGGTGAAATGAAAAAATCAATTTTCTCTGTCATGAATTATCTATTACCTGAAAACGAAATTCTATCGATGCATTGTTCTTCCAACGTTGGTAGTGAAGGAGATGTAGCCCTTTTCTTCGGTTTATCTGGTACAGGAAAAACAACGCTTTCTGCAGATCCAAATCGAAAGTTAATCGGTGATGATGAACATGGCTGGTCCAATAATGGTGTCTTCAATATTGAAGGCGGTTGCTATGCTAAATGTATCAATCTGTCTCATGAAAAAGAGCCACAAATATTTGATGCCATTGCATTTGGGGCTGTTCTTGAAAACGTTATTATTGACCAAGAAACAAGAATTGCTGATTATGATGATGGTTCATTAACCGAAAATACTCGTGCAGCCTACTCCATACAAGCAATTGAAAATATTGTTGATCCAAGTGTCGCAGGACATCCAAACACGATTATCTTTTTAACGGCTGATGCGTTTGGAGTGTTACCTCCAATCTCTAAGCTTACAAAAGAACAAGCGATGTATCATTTCTTAAGCGGTTATACATCAAAGCTTGCAGGAACGGAGCGTGGTGTTACATCACCAGAAGCCACTTTCTCTACTTGTTTTGGTGCACCATTCTTACCACTACCTGCAACACGGTATGCAGACATGTTAGGTGAAAAGATCAGTCAGCACAATGCAAATGTATTTTTAGTCAATACTGGTTGGACTGGTGGAGAATACGGAGTCGGAAGCCGTATGAAACTCTCCTATACTCGTGCAATGATTCAAGCAGCATTAGAAGGTGAACTATCTAGTGTTGAAACGAAAAAGGATGAAATCTTTGGTTTAGATATTCCACTACATGTTCCTGGTGTGCCTGATCATGTATTACAGCCAAATCTTACATGGGAAGATCAAGAATTATATACACAGAAGGCAAAAGAACTTGCTTTAAAATTCCGTGAAAACTTTAAAAAATTCTCTAATGTTTCATCTAAAATTATTGAAAATGGTGGACCCATCTTATAATAAATTATCCACAGCTAATTGTAAAGAAATCCATTTATTCGATTAAATATGACATACTTATTAAACAAAAAAACCGTAATGTGCTATTAAAGCCAGTTACGGTCTTTTTTATATTAAGGCTGTTTCGTAAAGTTTGTTGTTAAAATCCAAAAGCCGATTTTAACGTAGTAATAGCTATTTTGCGGATTCGTATTAAGTTTGCAGCTCTTTTCTCAAAAAAATTAAGTTATTTCAACATAAATACAATGACAATTAGCTTTTTCCTCCTCTAAAAGCAACAAAGTTTGAGAATAGAGCCTATATTAATTTGTTGAATGTAGGGAAATAAGTTGGTATGTAATCGTCGTCATATTGTTTTCCCACTCTAATTTTTTAATCAACGCCATAGCTGTTGACTCACTGTCAATGGTTTTCTTTACTTCAATCGGGATTTCAAGAGGATATAGTCGATAATCTTTCTTTTCTAAAACAAAATCATTTTCTCCCATTCTTTTTTCATTTCCCTTTGTTACAATCATCGTATTTAATTCCAAAGGCATTCCCACCTAAGACCCCTCCTTCGTGAAGCATTAATTTGAATTCATCCTTATTTTACCACATACTCTTGTGATTTCATCCATGTTGTTAAATCAGAAACAATTTGTCTATTAACCGCTGGTGGAAAATAATGTGTGTATTCATCAAAATACCAGGCTTCCACACTTTTATTTAGTTCATTTAGCCTTTTTTCTAAACGATAAGCATGTTCAACGGAAACATTTAGATCTTTTCGACCATGTATAATCAAAACAGGAATTTTCAGCTTTTCCAGTTCAAAAAGTGGCGTGCGATATTCATACTCTTCAGGAACTTTAGTAGGCGTTCCCCCAATCACTCTCTTCATCATCCTCCGCAGGTCTTTTCGTTCCTCATAGGTTAAGGTCATATCACTAACCCCACCCCAAGTAACAATCGATGCCGCTTCTGGATATTGAATCGCTGTTAAGAGAGCCATGACTCCTCCACGAGAAAATCCAAAAATATGTACTTTCTTGACTCTTTCCATGGAAGCTAGAAGTTCAAAGGCCGAATAAGCATCCTCCCTGTCCTCACCTGCAAAGTCTTCATTGCCCTCTCCACCTCGATTCCCTCGATAAAAGGGAGCAAACACAATAAACCCTTCTGAAGCAAATTGAACAATTCTTCCAGGTCTTACCATGCCAACATTTTTAATTCCCCCTCGTAAATAGAGAAAACCATCATAGTATTGATCGTCCTTTGGCTGGGCTAACAGTCCCTTTACCTTTAATCCATTGGCATCAAAGGTAACAATCGATAATTCAATCCCTGGGTGTGGAGAAGGGAATTTTTGTTTATGTATCATTTTATTATTCATTCAATCCACCTATCACTCATTAACGTTGTATTTTTATTATAACCAAAAATCCCCGGAGCTTTAGGAACAACGGGGATTTACTTCTGTACTAACATTACTCTGTAATAATCAGCGGTCCATTTCTAGTGACAATAACGGTATGTTCAATCTGGGCAACAAAGCTTTTATCTTCGGTGGCATATGTCCAACCATCATTCTTTTGGTAAACTTCTTCTGCACCAGTTGAAATAAATGGTTCGAAGGCAATCACTTGTCCTTCTTTTAATAGTTCTTTATCCCATGCATCATAATAATTTAAAATATGGTCAGGTGCTTCATGTAAAGCTCGTCCCACGCCATGACCTGTTAGGTTCATGATCACTGTTAAGTTATTCGCTCTCGCGGTTTGATAAACCACTTTCCCAATTGCGTTCTTTTTTCCGCCTACTTTAAATTTACTTAGACCAGCATCAAACGCTTTTTTAGCTACCTCACATATTTTAAAAAGAATCGGGTCCCCGTTACCAACAACAAAAGAAAGACCAGTATCAGCAAAATAACCATTTTTTGAACCTGATACATCAATATTGACTAAATCACCTTCTTGTATCACACGATCCCCTGGTATTCCATGGGCGACTTCATCATTTACACTAATACAAGTAAATCCTGGAAAATCATATTCACCTTTAGGACCTGAAATAGCTCCATATTTTTCAAATAATTCTCCTGCAAAGTCGTCTAATTCCTTTGTCGTAACACCGGGTTTTGTCATTTTTACCATCTCATCGCGGATGGTACCCATTATTTTTCCAACTTCTTGTAAACTTTTTAAATCCTCATCTGTTTTAACAATCACAAGTTTTCCCTCATTTCTTGTAACGATATGATTCCATTACTATCATCATACATTACCGTGCTTTTGACATTCTCTCATTTTACCATAATTCCCGTACATGCCTCAATGAACATTCATACAGAAGTAGTTATGTTCTGTTTAAAATATTAATGAATGTTATAAAAGAACCTGAATTCCAAATAAGAAGGTTATTTCCAGCCATACTTTTCTTATAATCCGAGACAATAAAGACGTATTACAGTTTAAAGGAGGCTACCTGAGAATGATAAAAAGAAAATTTCGTGTATTGATTACACCCGTATTACTGTTAGGACTTGCTGCATGTAATAATGACACTGACACTGCTATGGATGTTCAAAATCGGGATAATACAGCCATCAATCGAAACAATGTTGATGATACTTATGTAAATCAAGTTAATTATCGTGCCAATAGAACGGGTACGAATGAAAATGTTCTTGATCGTGAAGGGGTTTTTGCTGACGATCATGATGATAACTTAATGGACCATCGTGGCCCCTTGACTGAGAATTACGCTAATCGTAAAGGTGGAAATGACTATAATCCTTCAGAGCAAAATCGAAGAAATGGTCTGACAAATATGAATGGAACCACTTCTAGTTTTTCAACAAAAAAATCCAGTGAGGACTATCCTCATACGAAAGCGATTAGAACCCAAGATGCCAAATACAGATTTGTTCCTGTAAATGATAATCAAGATAGAAGAGGTACAAGAAATCAAAACAATCGAAACGATCAAGATTATATAGGAACTGAAAATCCAAGACAAGAACAACGTCGAACAACGACAAGAGCGCAACAACCTAGACAAGAAACAACTAGAAATCAAAATCAACAGCCACAAGCTGTTAATCCAACACCTACAGCACAACAAGCTACGGGTAATATTAGTGAATATGCAAGACAAGTGGTTGACTTGACTAATGAACAACGTCGAAGAAATGGATTAGCCCCATCTACAGATAGATACTCAATTAAGTCAAGTAGCCCAAACGAAATCACAAGATATGCAAAGTAATGGATACTTTTCACATACAAGTCCCACTTATGGCTCTCCATTTGACATGATGAGAGATTTTGGTGTGTCCTATCGTACGGCCGGAGAAAATATTGCGCAAGGACAAAGGACGCCTCAAGAAGTTGTCAATGCTTGGATGAACAGTGCTGGCCACCGTCAAAATATCCTAAATGGTAATTTCACTCATATCGGAGTAGGATATGAAACTTCAGGAAATCACTGGACACAAATGTTTATAGGTAAATAAATAATGATCAAAACCTACACACAGATTTTATGTGGGTAGGTTTTTTTATTTAATAAAACACTTTTCCCCTAAAATAGGCATTCACACATTTTTGTCACATCACATATTATAATCTAAGCTTATAAAATTCATTCTTTTTGAAGGGGTGCCTCGATTTGAAAAGTTGGAGGAAAATGTTGCTTCTTTTTGTTGTTACGTTTTTAATGGTAGGTCTTGCAGCTTGTAATATTGGCGGTTCTGATGGAGAAAAATTAGAAAAGGTGAAGGTTGCCGAAGTAACCCGATCTGTATTTTATGCCCCATTATACGTAGCCGTTGAACAAGGTTTATTTAAAGAAGAAGGCTTGGATGTTGAGGTAACGACGGTTTGGGGTGGAGATAAAACCATGACAGCTCTTATTTCAGATGGAGCTGATGTCGCTCTAGTAGGATCAGAAACGTCTATTTATGTTTCTGCGCGAGGCTCAACAGATCCGATTATAAACTTTGCACAGCTTACACAAACAGATGGGACTTTTCTGGTTTCACGCAAGGCAATAGAAAACTTTAACTGGGATCTATTAAAAAACAGTGATTTCCTTGGCCAAAGAAAAGGCGGAATGCCACAAATGGTTGGAGAATATGTACTAAAGCAGCACGGAATCCATCCACAAAATGACTTAAATTTAATCCAGAATATTGACTTCGCTAATATTGCTAACGCGTATATTTCAGGAACTGGTGACTATGTACAGTTATTCGAACCACAGGCTAGTATGTTCGAAAAAGAAGGCAGAGGGTATATTGTTGCCTCATTTGGAACCGAATCTGGTCATGTACCATATACTACTTTCATGACAAAAGATAGTTATTTAACGGAAAATGAAGAAACAGTTGAAAAATTTACGGCTGCGATTTATAAAGCTCAACAATGGGTTTATGAAAATAACTCTGCGGAAACAGCCAAATTGATTAAAAACTACTTTGAAGATACAGACCTAGAAATTATTGAATCCTCGATTGAACGTTATAAAAATCAAGAATCCTTCGCGAAAAACCCCATCTTAGATCAAGAAGAGTGGGAGAACTTACAAAATATTATGGATGAAGCGGGTGAACTTCCAAAGCGTGTCGATTATAACACTCTTGTTAACACGGAATTCGCCGAAAAAGTCATGAAATAACACAATAGGAGGGCCATCATGAACTTTTTAAAGATTAAGGATGTCAGACATACCTATTTCACAAAAACATCTGCGACTACCGCCCTCTCTGACATTTCCCTTGATATCGAGGAAGGAGAATTCATTTCCTTCCTCGGACCAAGTGGTTGTGGGAAAACAACCTTACTTTCAATTATCGCAGGTTTAGTCAAACCGACTGAGGGGGTTGTGACATTAGAGGGAAAATTGATTGACACGAAGAAAAATGATATTGGATATATGCTTCAACAAGATTATTTATTTCCATGGAAAACGATTGAAGAAAATATCCTATTGGGTTTAAAAATTTCCAAGCAATTAGATGCGAAGAAAAAGCAACAGACACTGCAGTTACTTACTAGAATGGGGTTAACTGGAGTTGAAAAACAGTATCCTAGACAGCTCTCCGGCGGCATGAGACAGCGAGTCGCTCTCGTTCGGACTTTGGCAACGGAACCAAAGCTATTAATGCTTGATGAACCATTTTCTGCACTTGATTTCCAAACCAAACTCCATCTAGAAGACCATGTATCTCAAACACTAAAATCTTTCCATAAAACAGCCATTTTAGTCACTCATGATATCGGCGAAGCGATTGCGATGAGTGATCGAATCTTTCTCTTCACGGCACGTCCTGGTCAAATCTACCGGACTTTTATCATACCCGAAGAACTACGAAAACTTCCTCCCTTTCAGGCTCGAAATCATGAACGATACCAACAGTTGTTCCAAATCATATGGAAGGAGATGGAATCTCTTGAAAGCGTCCACTAATATTGAACAACTTCATCAACAGTTTATTTCTTCCTTAAAAAAAGAAAAACGATGGGTCCGTTTTTACCAACTCATCATTTTTCTCGTTTTCTTTAGTGGATGGGAATTAGCCAGTCGGCTGCAATGGATTGATCCGCTTATTTTTAGTGCGCCATCTAAGGTTTGGTCCTTATTGATAACGAAAATACAGAATGGCTCCCTCCTCATTGATTTAAGTGTGACATTAAGTGAAACGATTTTTGGATTTATATTAGGTACTTTACTTGGAACCATTCTAGCGGCATTACTGTGGTGGTCACCGATGCTGTCTAAAATTCTCGATCCTTATTTAGTGATTTTGAATGCAATGCCTAAGATTGCCTTAGGACCAATTCTGATTGTCGCACTTGGACCTAATTTTACTTCAATTATGGCGATGGGTGCCCTCATTTCCATCATCATTACAACCATCGTCGTCTATACTTCTTTCCGGGAAGTGGACCCACATTATCTAAAAGTTCTACGTACATTTGGTGCAACTCGTGTTCAATCTTTTAAGGAAGCGATTTTGCCTGCCTCATTTCCAACCATCATTTCTACTTTAAAAGTGAATGTAGGCTTGGCCTGGGTTGGCGTGATTGTTGGTGAATTTTTAGTATCCTCAAGGGGACTAGGCTATATGATTATATACGGTTTTCAAGTGTTTAACTTTACACTTGTCTTTTTAGCACTTTTTGTCATTGCTATTTTGGCGACCATTATGTATCAACTCGTTGAACTGCTAGAAAAGAAATTAATTAAAGATAATCATTCATGAACCTTTTTTAGGATTCCTCATGAACAGCGGCTAAGTTAGCCGTTTTTTTATGAATTTTAGTAAGCACCTTTTCGATGACCTTGTCCTTCATAATAAAACTGTAATCATCTTGCATGCGCAATGATAACAAGTCCCCTCCTACAAGTACGGGGCCTTCGGTTTCAAAATAATCTTCCTTTTGTTCTAAACTTTCCACTTCTCCGTAGTAGATTGTTTTGACAAATGTCTGTTTATCACCCGTTACTTTATAATCTCCGATCCATTCTATCGTTTTTAGACTAGCTCCTGTTTCTTCGTAAACTTCTCTTACTGCTGCTTCTTCAAGCGTTTCGCCTACTTCTCTTTTTCCACCGGGGAATTCTAATCCTCTTACTTTATGCTTCGTTAATAACCATTGCCCATAAAAGCTACAAATAACGAGGACATGCTCACTGGTTTCTGAAAAAAAATCTCTTTGAAACGAGATTTGAACATGATTTCCGTTTACATCTTGAAAAGTTTCCATTCTTTCTACACCTCATTCATCTGCAATCACTTTATTATAGTCGTTGAGGGAGATGAGCGGCAATCATAAGTTATGGCTCTTTTCTCAAACTTTGTTGCTTTTGGAGAGATAAAGCTAATTATCATTGTTATCATGTTGACATAACTTTATATTTTAGAGAAAAGAGCTGCAAACTTAATACAAATGCACAGAATAGCTATTTCTACGTTAAAATCGGCCTTTGGATTTTAACAACAAACTCTACGGAAACAGCCTTAGCAATTCAATATTCCCATGCTTTCAATATGTTGTTTCGTAATATCGCTACCATGTTGATAAATAAATTGATATACTTGTTTTAATTGATGATCTTGAACATCATTTACTTCGTCATAATGATATTCAAGAAATGGAATATGTGCTCTGAAAAAGTTCACTAAATCACCTTTTTCATTTTGATCAAAATAGGATCTTAATGTTTGTATTTCTTCTGGAGTTGCTTCGATTTCGTAATTCCAAGGAGAATCTGAAGCACTTTGTGTAATCTCACCAGAAGAAATCTCGATGTAATAGGTTTTTTTCTGTTCCATGATCATTCCTCTTTCGCTTTCTATACTTACTTTAATCACTATAATTCTGTATATTTTATACAATTTAATGAAGATTCATACGAAAAACATTTTTTCATATAAATAGGCAAAGCTAAATATAATGTAAAAATTGCTTCGAAGTTATATACTATAGTTAGGGGTGATTAAAAATGAAGCTAGTGGATGAATTATTTGAAATGTATCGTGATAAGTTAACCGGTGATGAAGAGGACATTGATATGTTAGCGTTTGCATTTCTTGAAGAGATGACACGTGAGGATTTATTACGATTAATTCAAGATATGGATGAACAAGAGCTTTATACACTAATGGGCTTGTATTTGATTGAGAGTCTTAAAGGAAAATTTGCAAAAGAGGATTACGGTCAGCGAACAAGTCCAATCATTAATCATCGAAATATTCATTAATACATAATCTTCAATCCTTTTAATGAACTGCTTCTTAAAGCGAAGCAGTTTTTTCCTGCGATAAAGATCAAATAGAAAAGGATGCTTTAAATTTTAAGCACCCCCTTTTCTCCCTTAGCCCATATAAGCATTTAACATCCATACATGTTTTTGTAGCCCACCCACAATGGTGAGGAGCATATCACTTGTTCCTTGATCATTGGCAGAATCTGCAAGTACAATCGCTGATTGCAATTCTTGAATTAATGTTTGAAAATCATTTATCGTTTCACGAACCATTTCTTCTTCCGTTTCATTACCTTTAGCCTCTTTTATTGAAGCAATTTCAAGACATTCTTTTAGTGTTGATACCGGTCTACCACCAATCGAAAGAATCCGTTCTGCCAATTCATCAATATAATCATTTGCCTCATTATAAAATTCTTCAAATTTACCATGTAATTCAAAAAAATGATGGCCCTTCACATACCAATGATAGTGATGCATTTTTTCATAGAGAACAGTCCAATTGGCTACTTGTTTATTTACAGCTCCAATAATTTCCTGATTCATATCATCAACCTCCCTTTATAAGATTCCCATTGTTTCAAAAAACATACAAATTTGTCCAAATAAAGGAGTCGAAAGATATGAAATAGACCTTTTCATGTTAAAATACATCTAAGGGGGGAAATCTTTTGATAACGACTATTATGATTGTAGCCATCTTAATCATGATTGTGGTTTTGATCCTAACTGTAGGTACAACATCGAAGGCTTATCAATTTAAACATACGATCGATCCACCACCAATTGAGGATGAAATCATGAAGAAACAAGAGGAGTCAACATGACCGATTTTATACATAACTTTGATTTTCTCACACTTTTAGGAACGACGATACTACTGTTAAATATGATCCTTGCAACGATTGTGATCTTTATGGAAAAAAGAAATGCCGGCTCTACTTGGGCTTGGTTGTTAGTCCTTTATTTTATTCCGATTTTAGGATTTATTTTGTATTTAGTTTTAGGTAAAAAAATTCCTAAAGGACATTTATTTCATTGGGAAGATCAGAACAAAATTGGTATCGAAGAACTTATTTCCAATCAAATTGATCATTTTCACACGCAACGAATTCCAGCGAACCATGATTATTTTCAAGATTATAAAGGTCTTATTTATATGCTTTTAGCGAACAACGATGCAATTTTAACAGAGGATAATTCGATTACTATTTTTACAGATGGAAAAGAAAAATTCCGCTCATTATTTAAAGATATTGAAGAGGCCAAAGAAACGATTCATTTACAATACTATATTTTTAAAAAAGACGGTCTAGGAAATAAGCTGATTGATCTGTTAACTGAAAAGGCAAAACAAGGGGTGAAAGTTCGAATCCTTTATGATGATTTAGGTTCTCGTGGGTTAAGAATAAAACATTTTCGTGATTTAATCGCCGTAGGTGGTGAGGTGGAAGCATTTTTTCCATCAAGATTACCAATCATAAATTATCGTATTAATTATCGAAATCATCGAAAATTAGTTATTATTGATGGAAAAATAGGCTATATTGGTGGATTTAATGTAGGTGATGAATATTTAGGCAAAAATAAAAAATTTGGCTACTGGCGTGATACTCATCTTCGAATTATCGGAAGTTCTGTTCATGCAATTCAAACTCGATTTATACTTGATTGGAATCAAGCCTCCCACAGTAACGATATCGCCTATTCTCCTGAGTTATTTCCTAAAACCGAATCAAAGGGCAACATTAGTTTGCAAATTGTGTCTAGCGGACCTGACTCAGAATGGGAACACATTAAATATGGTTACATTAAAATGATTTCCTATGCAAGAGAATCGATTTTCATTCAAACACCTTACTTTATCCCTGATGCAAGTCTTTTAGATGCATTAAGGATTGCTTCTCTGACTGGAAAAGATGTACGGATCATGATCCCGAATAAACCAGATCACCCTTTTGTCTATTGGGCAACTTATTTTTATGTAGGGGAAATGTTGAATGCAGGGGCAAGGGTTTACATTTATGATAATGGTTTTATCCATGCAAAAACCATTATTGTCGATGGTAAATTAGCTTCCGTTGGGACAGCAAATATTGATGTTAGAAGTTTTAAATTAAATTTTGAGGTCAATGCTTTCCTATACGATGAAGGTATTTCTACTTCCTTGACAGATAGTTTTTATAAAGACATGGATGTTTCAAGAGAATTAACATTAGAAGCATACCAACAACGTTCCTTAAAGATTCGTTTTAAAGAATCGATTTCAAGATTATTGTCACCGATATTATGAAAAACTGTGGGCAGTTACGCAATTCAAGTGCAAAAACCATTTCCTGAATGCTTAAAAAAAGATGGAAAAAAGAAGGCTATTATCCATGTTAAAATCAATATTTATTGTGATTATCCAGTTTTATCAAAAAGTGATCTCACCTTTAAAACCACCCACCTGTCGTTTTTATCCGACTTGCTCACATTATGGAATTCAATCCATCAAACGTTTTGGGGCTTTAAAAGGTGGATATTTAACCATCAAACGCATTTTCAAATGCAATCCATTACACCCTGGAGGAATTGATGAGGTGCCTGAGGAGTGGCCTGGGTTGATTCACAAAAATAAGCAACATTAACAAACGTAAAGGGAGATGATTGAAAACTTTATCATCTCCCTTTACGTTTGTTATTTTTTTTCGTAACCATTAATAATTAAATCTAATTTCCCTGTTTCTGGATCAATGACAAGACCATGAACTGGAACATTGTTTGGTAGTAGTGGGTGGTTTTGAATCACGTCTACGCTATGTGCCACGCTATCCTCTACTTTGCTGAACCCTTTTAACCAGTTCTCAAAATCGATGCCTGAGTACTCAAGTGTATCTAATGTTTCTTGAGAAACCCCTCTTTCCTTCATTAGACCAATCATATCATCGGCTTTTAATCCACCCATGCCACAATCATGATGTCCGATCACGAGTACTTCTTCCGCTTGCAATTGATAAAGTGCCACTAAAATACTTCTCATCACACTACCAAATGGATGAGCAATAAGAGCACCCGCATTTTTTACGAGTTTCACATCACCATTTCTTACATTTAGAGCACGTGGAAGTAATTCTGTTAATCGTGTATCCATACAAGTTAAGATAACCATTTTTTTATTAGGAAGTTTACTTGTTGCATATTTTTCATATTTTTTTTCGGCAACAAATTCTTCATTAAATGCTAGTACTTCATTAAGAATGCTCATGTTTGCACCTTCCCCTAAAAAGATAAATATTCACTGTATAGAATACCGTTTTTTTTTAAGTCTTGCAATTTTGAAGTATTTTTTGTATGATTACAAAGGTAATCGTAATGATTCCGTATTAACTCAAAATTTTAAAAATAATAGTAATAAATCTAAATGACAAATCGTAATTAATCCGTTTTATAGGGAAGGAGACAAAAATGAAAAAGTTTTTCTTATTTTCATGTTTTATACTTTTAATTAGCACTTTTTTAACTGCTTGTGGGGAAGACAATCGTAAACACGCTAATTCTACTTCAAAAAATAGCAATCAATTAACCATTTATACAACTGTTTATCCATTGCAATATTTCGCAGAAGAAATTGGCGGTGACTCTGTTGTAGTAGAAACCATTTATCCCCCTGGTTCTGATGAACATACCTTTGACCCTTCTCAACAGGATATGATCGCATTAGCTGACTCTGATTTATTTTTCTATGTCGGGCTCGGTCTCGAAGGCTTTGTTGATAAAGCAAAAAGCTCTTTACAAAATGAAGATGTCACGATGGTGGCTACTGGTGATTCCTTATTAGCTACTGAAGCTTTTGCTACTCATACAGAACATAGTGAAGAAAATCATGAAGACGACCATGAAACACACTCAGCGAACGATGGACATAATCATGGGGACATTGATCCACATGTATGGATTGACCCTGTATACGCAAAAGAAATGGCCAATTCCATTAAAAATGCCTTAATTGCAGAGTTTCCTGAAAAAGAAGAAGAATTCACAAACAATTACCAGTCATTAGCTCAAAAACTTGATACTCTAAATGAGCAATTTACAGAGGTAATCAACGGAGCAGAAAATAAAGAGATGATTGTTTCCCATGCAGCCTATGGATACTGGGAATCCCGATATGGTTTAGAACAAATCAGTGTATCAGGTTTATCTACTTCAAGTGAGCCTTCACAAAAGGATCTTGAAAAGATTATTGAAACAGCAAAAGAAAAAAATATTAACTATATCTTTTTTGAACAAAATGTAAGTTCTAAAATTACCGAAATTGTTCAAAATGAAATTGGTGCAAAGCCACTTGTACTGCATAACTTATCAACGAGAACAGATGAAGATATCAAAAATAACCGTGATTACTTTACGATTATGGAAGATAATTTACAATCATTAAAAACCGGACTTCAGTAATAATCTAAAAAGGAAAAGCTCTCAAAACAGAGGGCTTTTCCTTTTTAGTATTTCCACAAGAAATTAAAATTTAATCATCATCGTCTTCCTGATCATCATCCCACGTCAAGCTATTGATTTGACCTGTTATCGCATTGATTTCTACCGTTGCTTCTCTATCATCATTTGCTTCAATTTCAACTAAATAATAGGTTATTTTTCATATTTCCTTCTCAATTCTCTCCGTAGTATTTTCTTAGAGGCATTTCTAGGTATTTCATCTATAAAATAGAGTTGATGGGGAATTTTATATTTTGCTAATTTCTCTCCACAGTAGTTCAGAATTTCTCTATCTGTAATCGGGGCTTTTTTTACGATAAAAGCAACTGGGACTTCCCCCCATGGCTCATTATGAATCCCAATGACTCCGGCATCATCAATACTTGGATGAGACGTTAACACCCCTTCAATCTCAGCCGGATAAATGTTTTCTCCGCCTGAAATAATCAGATCTGAACGACGATCTAAAACATATAAAAATCCTTCGTCATCAAGATAGCCGATATCTCCTGTATGTAGCCAACCATTTTCGAGACTATTTTCTCGATTTAAGTATCCAATTGTAACATTTGGACCTTTTACAACAATTTCACCATCTTCACCTACTGTTGCCACGTCTCCATTGTTATTGATTATTTTTATTTGAGCTGGAAAAAGTGGTTTACCAGCAGATCCCAACTTTCGTAAACTATCTTCTGGCGCTAATGTCACAATTTGTGAGGAGGTTTCCGTCATTCCGTATGTTTGAAAAACAGGGATTTCTTTATCTACAGATTTATTTAAGAGGGCAAGTGATGCAGGTCCCCCGCCAAGAAGCATACATCGAAAGAACTCTGGTAATTTTTCATCTTTTAAATGTTCAATGATCCTATTTAAAGTTGTACTTACAACAGACATAATCGTTACATGCTCATTTTTAATATCTGTAATGACTCTATCAACGTCAAACTTTTCATGTAGGACAATTTTCATTCCATAGATGATGCTTTTCATTAAAATGGAATAGCCGCTAATATGAAACAGTGGAACCGTTAATAACCAACAGTCATCTTCATGAAGACCTAGATTTAAAGCCGATCCAGTCGCACTCCACCAATGATTACCATAGGTTTGGATCACTCCTTTTGGGTTTCCGGTTGTTCCAGAAGTGTACATAATCGTGCAAATATCATCTAAATCTATTTCTTCGACAATCGATGGTGTTTCAGATTCAACATCCTGTAAATGCTCTTTCGTCACCACTTGAATTGTCGGCAATGTATCCTTTATTTTTTGTGATTTGTCTGCAAAAAATCCTTCACTTATTAATAAGACAGAAGCCGAATCACTAAGCTGCCAGCTAATCTCTTCTGCTGTTAAGCGGTTATTTAAAATGACCGCTCGTACGCCAATGAGTTGCAGCGCTAAAAGGATGACAGCAGATTCGATATGATTGCGTAATAGTAGACCGACAAATTGTTTTTCGGAAACACCGATTGATGTTAGCTTACCAGCCATTTCTAACTGAAGCATGGTACAATTCTGCATATGTTATCGTTTTACCCCTGAAAACAATCGCTGGCCGTTTAGGCGTTAAGTCCGCCCGTTTTTTTAGCCAATTTGGCATCATTTGACTCATTTTATTCTATTCACCCACTGACCAAAACAGCCTGATGGAAGCACGCCATCAAGCTGCTTGTTTTTTATTTTCTTTATTTTTAAGGAAAACGAGGAAATTGATCAAAGTTTGGTTTACGTTTTTCCTTGAATGAATCGCGTCCTTCTTTTGCTTCCTCTGATTGGTAATAAAGCAGTGTTGCATCCCCAGCTAATTGCTGAATACCTGCTAATCCGTCAGAATCTGCATTGAATGCAGCCTTTAAGAAACGTAGAGCTGTTGGGCTTTTCTCAAGTATTTCTTCACACCATTGAAGCGTTTCTTCTTCTACTCTATCTAAAGGAACGACTGTATTAACCAAGTCCCATATCTAATGCTTCTTGTGCATTATATTGACGACATAGGTACCAAATTTCACGAGCCTTTTTATGACCAACGATTCTTGCTAAATAACCTGCACCATAGCCACCATCAAAGCTACCAACTTTTGGTCCTGTTTGTCCAAAAATAGCATTATCAGCAGCAATGGTTAAATCACAAACAAGATGCAGAACATGTCCCCCACCGATTGCATAACCTTTTACCATCGCAATAACAGGCTTTGGAATCACACGAATTAAACGTTGTAAATCAAGTACATTTAAACGAGGAATATTATCTTCCCCTACATACCCACCATTACCGCGTACTTTTTGGTCTCCACCTGAACAAAAGGCTAAATCTCCGGCACCAGTTAAAACGATAACACCTACACTTGAATCATCACGTGCATGTGCAAAAGCATCTAATAATTCCATCACGGTTCTTGGTGTGAAAGCATTTCTCACCTCAGGACGGTTAATGGTAATTTTTGCAATTCCTTTATACGTTTCATAAATAATTTCTTCGTACTTGCGTCCAGCAATCCACTCAACTGTCATTGTTACATCCTCCTCTATGTATGAATAACACACTTACGTAACACAGATTGTTACAACCCGAGCATCCATTCCTAATTTAAGCCTCTGAACGATGCACTTTATCGGGATAAAAACCCATTTACTATTGTACCAAATTTTTCAGAATGTTCCACATGTATTGCATGGCCACATCCATCAACTTTAACCCATTGTGCATTTTTCATGGAAGCCACCATTTCTTCAGCGATAAGACAAAACTTCTCATCAAGTGCTCCAGTTACAAGTAATGTTTCGATCTCAAATAGACTAAGCTTGTCCCAATAAGATGGTTGAACACCCGTTCCCATCCCCTTCAAACTATTTGAAAGACCTACTAGCGAATTTTGTAATCTTTGCTCTCTAACCATTTGTTGCTTCTGTAAGGGTAGTTCTTTTTGTGACGAAAAAAGCGGAATGTTTTCCCAGTAATGAACAAATTCTTCTATTCCATGCTCTAGAATCTGATTGGCTAATCTTTCATCTTGAATTTGACGACTGTTTCGCTCTTCTTCTGTTTTCAAACCTGGTGATGAGCTTTCTAAAACTAATTTGCGAACCTTTTCAGGATACTCCATCGCAAAACTCAATGCCAATCTTCCACCCATGGAATAGCCTAAAACATCTACTACATCCAATTTAAGATTTTCAAGGATGCTTTTAATATCTTTTACAACGGATTGGATCTTGTATCTGTTAATATCTTCTGGTGAATCAGTCTTTCCATGACCGATGATATCAATGCAAATACATGTCCGTTTATGACTCCATTGCTTAACGAAAGAGTTCCATGTTGTACCATCTCCCGTAAAGCCATGCAATAACACTAATGGAAATCCATCTCCTTTAACCTCAACAAAATAGGAAATATCTTTAATCTTTACATACATCACTCTTCACCTTGTGTCGGTTTTAGTATTTCCTGGGAAACATATTTCCACAAATCACGATGTTCTTTTGCATTTTCGTCACGATTTGTCACCATTTCAATGACTCTTAACCCGCTTTTATTTCGATCATTTAAAAGAGCACTTGCAAAATGATCCCAATCATCGATTGAAACAAACTCTCCACCATACAACTCAGTAGCTAAACGATAATCAAAATCAAGCGGCGTTCCAAACAGCAGTTCGAAATGCTTTGAATGGGTGGATTGTGGTAAAAATGAAAAAATCCCTCCACCATTATTGTTTATCAGTAAAATGGTGATGTTTAATTCCTGAAGCTTAGCAATCATTAATCCATTTAAATCATGGAAAAACGTGAGGTCACCGACGATTAAATAAAAGGGCTGTTTTATAGTAGCCGCTCCTAATGCGGTCGAAATCGTACCATCAATTCCGTTTGCTCCTCTATTGGCCATGATGTGAATCCCTTTTTGATTATAATGAAAGAAAGAATCTAAATCTCTAATCGGCATGCTGTTTCCAACAAAGATCGTTGCTTCTTCAGGTAGCAACTCAGCCAGCTCATAAAATAATTTTGCCTCACTAAGAGCGTCTTGTTTATTTAAAATTGTCAGCACTTCTTTTGCTTTCTTATTTAAACTCAGCCATTTTTGACCATAAGCAGTTTTCTGTTTTTGAAGCGTTCTTTTTTCCATCTCCTGACAGAAGTCAGATTCCTCACAATAAACCATATGAGTGGATAATAAGGAAGGATCTCGCCAACCCCTATCTCCGTCAACCACAATTTGCGTAGCTTGATGATTTTCTTTTAAAAAGAAAGTCAAATGCTTAGAAACTGGCATCGATCCGAATCGAATGATTAACTCCGGCTTTAAAGCTTTTCTAACCTCTTCTATCCGTATAAAAGCATCATAAGCATCGATGATTAAATCACCTGAGTGGGTCCCACTTCGCAGTTGTGATAATGGGTCAGCAATAATCGGAAAATGGAGCTTCTGAGACAGTGCTACAACATCTTCTGCAAATGCAGCGTTATCCATCTGCCCACAAACGATCACACCATGATTCACAGAATTTAATAGTTCGGCATATTGTTCATATTCTTCGTCTCGTAATGTTGATAAGGGTTGTCTGATTTGAACATAACCTTCTTTGCGTTCCTCTTGTTGAAATAAGGATTCGTTTTCAAGCATTGGAATCAATGGCTCTCGCAAAGGAAAGTTCAAATGAACAGGTCCTGCAGGTGCCCCTTGTGCGGTTGAAACAGCTCGAGCACAAACCATTCGTGCATAACGAACCATTTCCGTTGTATCCTCTGGCGGTGCCATTTCAACAAACCATTTAACATGATTTCCATATAAATGAATTTGATCAATGGTTTGTGGTGCACCAACATCCCGTAGTTCATGTGGGCGATCTGCTGTTAATACCACCAATGGAATTCTTGAAATTTTCGCTTCTACGATAGCAGGAAAATAATTGGCCCCAGCTGTTCCGGAAGTACATAGTAGAACAGTTGGCTTCTTCGTTGCCTTTGCAATTCCTAATGCAAAAAAGGCAGCTGATCTTTCATCGACCACAATATGTAATTGTAGATCTGGATGTTCAGCTAGAACCATCGCAATAGGGGTTGAACGTGAACCAGGACTTACGACTACATCCGTCACTCCCGATTGGACAAGTTCAGATACAAATGATGCAATATAGGTTGTTAACGCTTGCTGATGATTCATCCTTTTAAGCCTCCAAGTGCCGAAAGCATCGGTTTAAATTTAATATTCGTTTCTTCAAATTCTAATTCCGCAATGGAATCCTGTACAACTCCACATCCCGCAAAAATGGACGCTTCATTGCCCTGAATTAAACCCGAACGAATAGAAACAGCAAAGTCACCATTTCCTTGATGGTCCAACCAGCCAACAGGACTTCCATAAAGTCCACGGTCTAACGCTTCGACTTCTCTAATTTTATCGATTGCCTCTTTCTTTGGTAGGCCACCTAGAGCAGGTGTTGGATGTAACCTTTCCACTAAAGTGAGAAGAGATGTTTCTTGATTTGCTTTGCCGATCACAGGTGTATATAGATGTTGAATATTTTTAAGTTTGAAAAGTCGAGGATGATCAGGAATGATCACTTCTGCACATGTTTCTTCCATCGCATCTTGTATCATATCCACTACGTATTGATGCTCTGTTAGATTTTTTTTATCATTTATCAACGAATCTCCGAGTAAAATATCCTCTTCCTTGGTATTGCCTCTTGCAATAGACCCTGCTAGACACGCAGAAAAAATATGATCATTTTCCTTTTTTACTAACCGTTCAGGGGTTGCTCCGATAAAGCAATCACTACTTTGTTCAAAGGCAAAGATGAAGCTATCATGTTGTTCACTAAGTAATGAGCTTAAGACCTGTTCAGTAACAATTCTTTTAGTAAATACAAGTCGCGATTCTCTAGCCAAAACGACTTTTTTTAAAGAATCTTCTTTGAGTTCATGGGCTACTTTTGTAACTTGAGCTTTCCATTCTTCAGGTTTTATATCGATTCTCTTTTTCAGCGAATTATTTTCAAAAGGATGGAGCGGTACAGACGCTCCCCTGAGAATTTCTTGTATTTCTTGCTCTATTTTCGCTACGATGGTTGGATCATCTTGCTCTGTACAGATGATATTTGTTGTTAAATATACTTGATGATCAACCATTGTTAACATATATTTTGGTATATTAAAAATGGAATGGGAGAACTTTGCCCATAACTCTGTTTTTTCCTTTAAAGGATCAAAAGAAAAACAGCCGAATGCTGTAGGCCCTGTTCCTTGAATGTTTTCACTTTCCGAGATAATCGCTGACTCGATCAAATGCTTCCACTCCTTTTCTACATGAAAAAAGCGGTCAGCTGCCTGATCCGTTACGATTCTCTTACATATTCCTAAACCGACGATATAAAATTCTTCGGTTGAATGTTTCCAGAAAAATCTTTCCCCTTGATACCTTTTCATTCCAGCGGAGAAAAAAGATAGTGGGTTCATATACTCAATCTTCTGTACGGCACTCACTAGAATGGAGGCTGAAGATTTTTTTGCCTTTTCGACTCCTTTAAGAATGCTTTCTTTTAAATTAGTTTTTTGAATCGTAACCAAAAAACCACCTCCATTACCCGAATAAATAGCACTTAATAGATACTATTTGCACTACATTATCATAACATATTAACAATGGGATGACTATTAGCACTATCTCCCCACTAACGATATTACTTTTCAAGCTATTGATTATAAATGTTTAGGCAGATTTTTACTATATAAATGAAATGAAATTATATGATAAAATAATAGAATGTCATAAAGTATCATGACACAATATCTATTATTCATATATATTGACAGTCTTGGTATATTTTCATAAACTAATTGTAATGAATTGTTCAAACTTAAGATTATTCTGATAATATTTAGGGGAAGAGAATTTTCACTAGAAAGAGGGAACAAAAATGCAAACGCAATTAGATAACGCTTCCACAGTGACTTACAAAAAAAGCTGGCGAGTATGGTGGCGCTTAACTCGTCCACACACATTAACCGCTTCCTTTGTTCCAGTGATACTTGGTACCGTTATTGCCATGAATTTTGGAACTGATGTAAATGTAGCACTATTTCTTATGATGTTACTTGCCAGTGTTTTAATTCAAATATCAACGAATTTATTTAATGAATATTACGATTATAAACGAGGACTTGATAATGAGGATTCCGTTGGGATTGGTGGCGGGATTGTTCGTGACGGAATTAAGCCAAAGACGATTATGCAACTTGCTTTAAGTCTGTATGGAATTTCTTTACTGATTGGTATCTATATATGTATGAATAGTAGTTGGACACTTGCCTTAGTTGGTTTAGCTTGTATGTTGATTGGTTACCTATACACGGGTGGTCCAATCCCAATTGCCTATACTCCATTTGGCGAACTTGCATCAGGATTTGTTATGGGAATGGGAATTGTGTTAATTTCCTTTTTTATACAAACAGGCACCGTTACATTGGAGAGTATTTTGATTTCTACTCCTATCATGATTTTAGTCGGAAGTATTAATTTATCGAATAATATTCGTGATTTAGATGGAGATAAAGAAAACGGTCGTAAAACATTGGCCATTTTACTTGGTAAAAAGAATGCTGTCCATTTCCTTGCAACAATGTTTATCATCTCCTATATTTGGGTTTTTGGATTCGTTGGCTTCGGGATTATTTCACCTTGGATTCTGCTCGTGGTGTTAAGTATTCCAAAAGCATTTACGGCAATTAAAGGATTTCTGAAAAACTATGCATATGCACCAATTCAAATGATGCCTGCTATGAAAGCAACATCACAAACCAATACCATTTTTGGTATACTGTTATCTGTCGGTCTGTTTATTGGAACGATTTTATAAGAAAATTAGAAGCTTCTGCTTTTGCAGGAGCTTTTTTATTTTTCACTGATCTCTCATTTGCTAATGATGTTTCAAAATTAAAAACATGTTTTTTCTATAATCGTTCATACTAAAAGCATCAATGCTTTAAGATGGGGGAAAAAACATGCTAAGCAAGCCAACAATTAGACCATTTAAAACAGCTTTTAATAGAGAATCAAAAAGAACTTGATGGACAATTAGAGCGAAATAAAGAAGGGAGCCTTGAAGGCAGGAATCATAGAGAAACTGTTGGTGAGTTATCCGCTTACGATAACCATCCTGCAGATATGGGGACTGAATTATACGATCGTGAAAAGGACTTTGCCTTAGAGGAACATGCTGATTCTGAACTGAATAAAGTGAATGCTGCCTTACTTGCCATGGATAATGGTGCTTATGGAAAATGCCAAGTATGTGGGATTGAGATTCCATACGAACGCCTTGAAGCCGTCCCAACCACTCAATTTTGTGTCACACATTCAAATGAGCAGAGCGTTCCAACTGATCGCCCTGTTGAGGAAGACGTACTGGAATTTGCTCATGGCAATCATTTTCAGCATCATCAATTTCGTGAAGTTGTTGATAATGAAGACAGCTTCCAAGAAGTGGCCCGCTATGGTACATCTGAAACACCTGCTGATTTAAAAGGCGACTACGAAGATTATAATAGCCTCTATAATGTCGGACACGATGATGAAGGATTCACTGAAGATATTGAGACATTTCTTGCAACTGACATTACAGGTAATAAGAGAATGGTCTATTCATCTAAGAAGCATGAGGCCTATGAGGAAATGCTGGATGATGAGGGATTAGAAACCCTTTGGGGTGATGTTCCATACCACCAGAGTGATGGCTATATAGATGAAGATCAATAAGAAGTTTTGATAAAAAATTACTAAAGGTGTCAGTGAATATCGTTTCCTGACACCTTCAGATCCTATCAAATGGCTGCTTTTTTAAGTTTGTTGTTAAAATCCAAAGGCCGATTTTAACGTAGAAAAAGCTATTTTGTGCTCTCCTATTAATTTTGCAGCTCTTAAGAAAAGAGCTCTATCAAATTTTCCAAATATCTGAAGCATACTCTTTGATGGTCCGATCACTTGAAAAATAACCGGATTGAGCAATATTGGTTGTACTCATTTTCAACCATTTTTCTTGGTTGCGATAGGTTTGATCTACCTCTTTTTGAATATTGACATAGGAATCAAAGTCTCTCAGGACAAAATATTGATCATTTTCCATCAAAAGAGAATCATAAATGGCTTCAAATTCATCATCAACATTTGGAAAGAATCCATTAATCAGTTGTTCCATTACCTTTCGGATTCGCTGATCAAAATGATAATATTCCATGGAACGGTAGCCCTGATAATTTAAGACTTCTTCCGCTCTCAGTCCGAAGATAAAGATCCCATCTTCTCCAACCAGTTCTTTAATTTCGACATTGGCTCCATCTAATGTTCCTACCGTCAATGCCCCATTCATCATAAATTTCATGTTTCCCGTTCCAGAGGCTTCCTTACTTGCAGTGGAAATTTGTTCACTGACATCTGCAGCTGGAAAGATTTCTTCTGCTAATGAGACCCGGTAATTTTCAAGAAAAATCACTTTTAACTTATCATTTACTGTAGGGTCCTGATTCACCTTTTCAGCCACTGTGTTAATCAGTTTAATGATTTTTTTAGCATAATAATAGCCTGGAGATGCCTTTGCCCCAAAAATAAACGTTCGTGGATGAAGATCATAATTGGGATTTTCCTTTATACAATTATACAAATGCATGATATGTAGAACATTTAATAACTGTCGTTTATACGCATGAAGTCTTTTCACCTGGACATCAAATATACTTGAAGGATCAATGATCATTCCTGTTTGAGATTGGATTCTTTTTGCTAATTTTTCTTTATTTCGCTGTTTAATCGCTTTAAGTTGTGCTAAAAACGATGAATCCTCTTGGAACTTAAGAAGCTCTTGCAATCGTTCTGTTTGATGGATCCAAGTTGATCCAATCGATTCTGTTATTAGTGAGGAAAGTTCAGGATTTGCTTTAAGCAACCACCTTCTATGTGTAATCCCATTCGTTTTATTATTGAATTTTTCGGGATATACTCCATAAAAATCATTCATTTCCCTTTTTTTAAGAATCTCTGTATGAAGAGCAGCGACGCCATTTACACTATAGCTTCCAACGATAGCAAGATGGGCCATTTTCACTTGATCATGGGCAATGATCGCCATTTTTTCAATTCGCTCCCAATCACCTGGATAATACTCCCATAATTGTTTGCAAAAACGTTCATTGATTTCATGGACAATCATATAAATTCTCGGTAATAATGGTTGAAAAATCCGAACAGGCCATTTCTCTAATGCTTCTTGGAGCGTGGTATGATTCGTATAGGAAATCGATTTCGACGTGACTTCCCACGCTTCTTCCCAACCCAAACCACCATCATCGATTAAAATTCGCATCAATTCTGGGATGGCCAGAACCGGATGTGTATCATTAATATGAATACAAACATGCTGATGAAAATTTCGTAAATCCTTATGGTTTTGTAAATAACTTCGAACAATTGAATTCATACTTGCCGAAACTAAAAAGTATTGTTGTTTTAAACGAAGGATTTTTCCTTCATCATTGGTATCATCCGGATATAAAAATTCAGAAACCATTTCTGTATCCCGCTTGTATTTTAATACATTTTGATGCACTGGAAACGGAGATGGTTCCGCATTCCATAACCTTAATGTATTCACCGTTTGATTATGATAGCCGATCACGGGAACGTCATAAGGAACTGCCGTAATCTTCTCTGCATCGACATGACGAAATAACAGTCTCCCGTCTTCTTCAACGGTTTCTACATTACCCCAAAAAGGTACTTCTATCGATAAATCAGCTTTACGAACTTCCCATACTTGACCATGACGAAGCCATAGCTCTGGAAGTTCTACTTGATATCCCTCGACAATCTTTTGTTCAAATAGACCATGCTTATAACGGATTCCATACCCATGGCCTGGAAGACTAAGCGATGCTAAGGAATCTAGAAAACAAGCTGCCAACCGACCGAGACCACCATTTCCTAATCCAGCATCCGATTCGATTTCCTCAATTTCATCTAATTCTATTCCTAGATCCTTGAACCCTTCTTCAACGACCTCTTCAATCCCTAGATTCATTAAATTTGTTGAAAGTAAACGACCTAGTAAAAATTCAATCGATAAATAATAGACTTGTTTTTCATTTTTCGAGCGATAACGTTCATTTGTTACAATCCAATTTTTGCTAACATGTTCGCGAATCATATGTCCCAAAGTATCAAACTGATCATCTTTTGAACTTTCTGCAAAACTCTTTCCATACATCATTTCGAGTCTTTGCAAGAACTGTTTTTTAAATTCTTCTTTATTTGAGAACATATTCCTCACTCCTTGAAACGAGTCCACGATAAAGGTTTTCGTATTGATGGGCCGATTGTGACCAACTATAATTCATATTCATCGCATTTTGAACCAACCCATTCCAAACCTCTTTTTGATCATAGTAGGACAAAGCTCTTTTAATCGTATGGAGCATGGCATGGGCATTGAAATGATTGAAGCTAAACCCATTCCCTTCACCTGTGTTTTCATTGTAGGAGTGTACGGTATCATTCAATCCTCCTGTTTCTCTCACAATCGGAAGTGTTCCATATTTCAAGGCAATCAGTTGTCCAAGCCCACACGGCTCAAATTTGGAAGGCATCAAAAACAAATCAGCTCCCGCATAAAGCTGCTGTGCGATATCTTCACTAAAACCAATATAGGCTTTACATTTATCGCCATACTGGTGTTCCATCTCACGGAAGAAGTTTTCAAATTCCGGATCACCTGTACCAAGTACAATCATTTGGATATTTTCAGACATGATTTCATGGAATACCCCTCTTACTAATTCAAGCCCTTTTTGCTTCGTTAATCGGGTAACCATCGTGATTAATGGTATATCACTAACCTCAAGTCCAAACCTTCTTTGAATATGCCTCTTATTGATTTCCTTTAGTTGTCTATTTTCAGAGCTGTAATTTTGTACAATAGCAGAACTGGTTTCAGGATCATAGATGTCCTCATCAATCCCATTTAATATGCCAAGTAGATCCGATTTTCTTTTTAAAAGTAACCCATTTAATTTTTCACCAAAATAATCCGTTTGAATTTCATTCATATAGGTAGGACTCACCGTTGTAATTTTATCCGCTGAAACTAATGCAGCCTTCATATAGTTGACATTTCCATAAAACTCTAGCTCATCAATATGAAAATAACGATCATCCAAATTAAATAAATCATGTAGAGCTTCTTTAGGCATGATTCCTTGAAATTGCAAATTATGAATCGTAAAAACAGTTCGGATCGAAGCATATGCTTCCTCATTTTGATACCTTCGAGTTAATAAAAAGGGAATCATCCCCGTATGCCAGTCATGACAATGGATGATATCAGGTGAAAAAGAAAGATGTCTGATACTTTCTAAAACAGCCTGGCTAAAGAAAGCAAACCTTTCTCCATCATCGGAGTATCCATATAAATGATCACGATAAAAATAACGCTCATTATCTACAAAATAATAAATAACATCCTGGTAAACATATTCTTCAATCGCACAATACTGTTTTCTCCACCCTACATCGACTGTATATTGAGCTATTTTTTTCATTTCTTTTCGATGTTCTTCCGAAATGCTGCCATATTTCGGCATCATGACCCGAATATCAGTTCCGAGTTTTTTCAATTCTTTTGGTAGTGATCCTGCTACATCCGCAAGTCCCCCAGATTTAATAAATGGAACACATTCACTTACAACAAATAATACTTTCACGAGTTCATCAACGCTCCCTGTACTGTACCTTTTCGAATTACCTGTGGATTTTGTTTCGTTCCGATGATTTTGACTCCCTGTTCAATCTTGACATCTTTATCAAGGATGGCCGAATCAATCACACAGTTCTCACCAATCGTACACTTTTGCATAATAATACTATTTTTAATGATAGCCCCTTTACCGATTTTAACGCTTCGGGATACGATGCTGTTTTCAACACTTCCATCAATGGTACATCCGTTTGCTACCAATGAATGTTTGACGGTAGCACCTTTACAATAACGAGTTGGCGGTTCATCCTTTACTTTTGTGAAAATCGGTTGCTCTGTTACAAAGATATTTTCCCAAATAAAAGGATAAAGCATCTTCATACTCGCCACATAATAAGATTGAATCGAATCAATCGTAAAAACTTCATAAGGATATTCATAGCTGCATAATGTATAAGGTGTCTCGTTATTGACAACATCCTTCATGCACGTATAGCCTGTTTCTTGTCTTGTTTGTATTAATTGTATTAACAAGCTGGTTTTTACTAAATACATATCAAGAGATTGACCATTTTGGTGAATTTCCGTTATATCACAGCCTAAGTCAATATGTCTTTCAACGATTGGGCGAAAATCAATGTTAAAAATCGTATAACAATTAGCAATGATGGCATATTCTTGGGTGCTTTTATAAAAATAATCTAAATTAGCGCCAAAATGTGTGAACGAACCAATTCCTGAACTTGGAACATCTAACATCGGTGAAGGAAAGAAAAAAAGACCATCTTTCTTACGATGAAGACCCCAGTTTTTACCTGATTCTAAATGATCCATCAGCGAGCGATATTGATATTTAGGAAAAATCGCTACACTTTGAATACCGGAATTCACCATTGATGATAGAACAAAATCGATTAATCGATATCGTCCTGCAAATGGAAGTGCCGCTAAGGATCGATGAGAGGTTAATTCACTTAAATCCGTGAACTGTGTTGTTGCATCAATAACACCCAATAGTTTTTTCATCATGAGATTTTCCTCCATTATGCTCATTCTCCCCCAAACAAAAGCCCTTCCTTTCCTTATCGACATTCTCGGAAAAGGAAGGAGAAGTTTTCACTTTACTTCAGCATTTCCTCCGTGACCAAGACAATATCATCATCGGAATCATTTTTAATAATCGTATTATCTGGAATGTTTAAAGATGAGGGTACGATTGCTTTTTCAATAATGACATTTTCACCAATAACAGCATCTGGCATGATGACAGACTCCTTAATCATTGCACCCTTTTTTACTGTAACCCCTTGAAAAAGAATCGACTTCTTTACAGTCCCTTCAATGGTACAGCCTTCATTTACTAATGATTCCTTTACCTCCGCATCCTGTGAGAGATATTGTGGCATTTGGTTAGGATTAACCGAGTAGATCCGCCAATCATAATCAAATAAATCTAATTCACATTCTTCATCCAATAAGTCCATATTGGCTTCCCAAAGACTTTTTACGGTTCCAACATCTTTCCAGTATCCTTTAAAGGGAAACGCAACTAGATTTTTTTGATCATGCAGAAGTTGCGGGATGATATCTTTTCCAAAATCATGTGAGGAATGAGAGTCACTTGCATCCTGGATTAAATAATCTCTTAAAGTTTCCCATGTGAAAATATAAATGCCCATAGAAGCAAGATTATTGGTAGGTTCCACTGGTTTTTCTTCAAATTTCGTTATTTTCATGTCATTGTCTGTTGTCATGATGCCAAATCGATTCGCTTCATGCCACGGAACCTCTATAACCGAAATCGTAGCATCTGCCCCTTTTTGAATATGGTATTCCAGCATCACTTCATAATTCATTTTATAAATATGGTCTCCGGATAAAATCAAGACATATTCAGGATTGTAGTTATCTAAATAGTTTATATTTTGATAGACGGCACTAGCAGTACCTGTATACCATTTCACCTCTGATGAAGCACTATAGGGTGGGAGAACCGTTACTCCACCATCCAAACGATCTAAATCCCAGGCACTACCAATCCCAATATATGAATTTAATACAAGTGGTTGATATTGTGTTAATACCCCTACTGTATTAATTCCAGAATTCGTACAATTACTTAATGTAAAATCAATGATTCTATATTTTCCTCCAAACGGAACGGCTGGTTTAGCCAAATCCTTTGTTAATGAATGTAATCTACTTCCCTTTCCGCCTGCCAATAACATTGCCACACATTTTTTCTTGATCATTCCTGCTCTCCTCTCCCTGATTTACTAGTCTCAATAGGGATACCCCAAATGGGGGAATAGATAGTACAATAGAATTTGCTTTTCCATGATAAGCTTCATCTATCGTTTTAATGATTCTTCCATTGATCACACCAGAACCTCCAAATTCGAGTGCATCAGTATTTAGGACTTCACGATAGGAGCCTTTCTGCGGGACACCGATGATATAGTCGTGATAGACAGCAGGGGTAAAATTACATACAAAGACAAGCAAATCATCTTCTTTGTTTCCTTTTCTAACAAAAGAAAAAATAGATTGCTCTGCATTATTCACGTCAATCCATTCAAAACCATCATGTTGATGATCTAACTCGTATAAAGGCTTATAACGTTTATAGAGTTTCAATAATTCTTTAACAAAGGCAAACGTTTTTTGATGCATTTCATAATGCAGTAAATTCCAATCTAATTGCTCCTTATCCTTCCATTCAGAGTAGTGGCCCAATTCAAAGCCCATAAATAATAACTTCTTTCCTGGATGACCGATCATAAACGCAAGCAACAATCTAAACTGGGCAAACTTTTGCCAGTAATCACCTGGCATTTTATCTAAGAGAGATTTTTTTCCATGAACTACTTCGTCATGAGAAAAAGGAAGAACAAAATTTTCATTGAAGGCATAGAGAATGGAGAAGGTCATTTGATGATGGATATTCTTTCTATGCTGGTATGGTGTTTCCATATATGATAGACAATCGTTCATCCAACCCATATTCCATTTATAACTAAAACCCAAACCACCATCATGGACGGGTGAAGTCACTAATGGCCAATCTGTTGAATCCTCCGCAAACATGAGGATGGATGGATCATATTGAAAAACAACAGTATTCAGTTTTCTTAAAAATTCAATTCCATCACGATTTTCTTCCTCACCATCTCGATTAGGCCAATAAATTAAATTTGCCACTGCATCTAAACGAAATCCATCAATATGAAAATACTCCATCCAGAAAATCGCATTGGAGATTAAAAAGCTCTGTACTTCTTTTCTACCTAAATTAAAATTAGCCGTTCCCCATACTGGATTTTCTCGATCGTGCTCGTGGGGATATTCAAAAAGATAACTTCCATCAAATCTGTACAATCCATGCTGATCTTTACAAAAATGACCTGGAACCCAATCTAAAATGACCCCCAACCCATTTTTGTGACATTCATTTACAAAAAACATAAAATCATGAGGAGTCCCATATCTACTCGTGACAGAATAGTAACCTGTTCCCTGATACCCCCATGACATATCGAGTGGATGCTCAACAATCGGCAGGATTTCAATATGGGTAAATCCTAAATCTAACACATAGGGAATTAACTCTTGAGCTAGTTCTCGATAGCTCAGGTGACGACCATCTTCTTTTAACTTCCAAGAGCCTAGATGCACTTCATAAATGGACATTGGCGCTGTAAATGAATTTCTTTTTAGCTTATGAGTTTTCCACTTTTGATCATCCCACTGAAAACCATCCAAAGAATAAACAATGGATGCCGTATTTGGTCTTATCTCAGAATAGAAACCATAGGGATCAGCTTTTAAAATTTTATCGCCAGTTGATGTGGTGATCTCATATTTGTATAAGAAACCCTCCAAATTTTCATGAACTAGAAACGACCATATTCCTTCATTATTCAATCTATGAAAGGAATAACCGTCTCCATTCCAATTATTAAAATCACCGACAAGTCTTATTTCTTTTGCTTGAGGAGCCCAAACAGAAAATTGAGTACAAAGCTTTTCGTTTAGCTTAATGAGATGTGCCCCTAAATATTTATAACTATCGTACAAGGTACCTTCATGAAAGAGTTGTATCCCATCGTTGGAAGCTTCTAACTCTGTTACAACCAAATTTCTATCCCACCTATACAAATATAATTTTTAAATATATACATTATTATTGTATATATTCTGGATTTCCTTAAAAATCCCTTGTTAAAATTATATGAAGTTTATGACAATTAACGATAAAAAAGAATATTTAACACAGTTATCACGATAAATATGGCAGGAGAAGACACAAAATAGACAAAAAGGAACAAATGATCTTGATAAGAAAAAAGAGGTAAAAGTGGAAGTATTATTTTCATATTGCAAATAAGTGATATTTACACATAAAATTTATTCATTTTTTTCGAGGGTATGATTGGATTAAATATTTTTGAGGGAATGGTTTTTATGATGATATTGTAGCTGGGACTGGAGTTCATGGACATGGCATGGGAAAAAGGTAGGAAATGTCTGCGAGACTGGATTCAAGGAGACATAGCGGAGAAAAAACTAAGTTATTTTGCAAAAATCAAAAAGCTGCTGACAAGATTGTCAACAGCTTTTCGTATGACCCGTACGGGATTCGAACCCGTGTTACCGCCGTGAAAGGGCGGTGTCTTAACCGCTTGACCAACGGGCCATGTATGGCGGAGAAGGAGGGATTTGAACCCTCGCACCGGTTGCCCGATCTACACCCTTAGCAGGGGCGCCTCTTCAGCCACTTGAGTACTTCCCCATTAAATTAAAAATGGCTCCGCAGGTAGGATTCGAACCTACGACCGATCGGTTAACAGCCGATAGCTCTACCACTGAGCTACTGCGGAATAATTAGTATTACTTCCTAAATATTAGATAGTGCTACTGTGCGGCAAAAGCCTTAGGCTTTTGTTGCAAAACGAATCCCCTACGGGACGATTCGTTTCTCTACCACTGAGCTACTGCGGAATAATTAAATAATGGTGGGCCTAAATGGACTCGAACCATCGACCTCACGCTTATCAGGCGTGCGCTCTAACCAGCTGAGCTATAGGCCCATTATGGAGCGGGTGAAGGGAATCGAACCCTCATCAACAGCTTGGAAGGCTGTGGTTTTACCACTAAACTACACCCGCATATAAATGTGTTGGGGCGGATGATGGGAATCGAACCCACGAATGTCGGAACCACAATCCGATGCGTTAACCACTTCGCCACACCCGCCATCCTAGAAAATAAAAAATGGCTCAGGACGGAATCGAACCGCCGACACATGGATTTTCAGTCCATTGCTCTACCGACTGAGCTACTGAGCCGTAATAATATAGGTTTCCTAAACTTAAATAGTGCAACTGTGCTGCAAAAGCCTTAGGCTTTTGTCGCAAAACAAATCCCCTGCGGGACGATTTGTTTCTCTACCGACTGAGCTACTGAGCCGTAATAAATTAACATATAAATTACCATTTAAAATAAAATGGCGGTCCGGACGGGACTCGAACCCGCGACCTCCTGCGTGACAGGCAGGCATTCTAACCAACTGAACTACCGGACCGAATTGCGGGGACAGGATTTGAACCTGCGACCTCCGGGTTATGAGCCCGACGAGCTACCGGACTGCTCTACCCCGCGATAATAAAAAGTAAATGAGATTTTTCGCTAACGAAAAATTTAATGGAGGAGGAAGAGGGATTCGAACCCCCGCGCGGTTTGACCCGCCTGTCGGTTTTCAAGACCGATCCCTTCAGCCGAACT
Source organism: uncultured Bacillaceae bacterium (assembly GCA_963708895.1). Classification (GTDB taxonomy): domain Bacteria; phylum Bacillota; class Bacilli; order Bacillales; family Cytobacillaceae; genus Bacillus_BD. The sequence goes on from CAVPUE010000010.1 coordinate 171,953, forward strand.
TGGGTATTCCTCCGAAAAATGTATGATGGTGGACCTTGTAGGACTCGAACCTACGACCGGACGGTTATGAGCCGTCTGCTCTAACCAGCTGAGCTAAAGGTCCATTAATTAAAATGGTAGCGGCGATAGGGATCGAACCTACGACCTTTCGGGTATGAACCGAATGCTCTAGCCAGCTGAGCTACACCGCCAAAATATAAACTGTTTTTTAAGAATGGTGGAGGATAGCGGGATCGAACCGCTGACCTCCTGCGTGCAAGGCAGGCGCTCTCCCAGCTGAGCTAATCCCCCATTTTTAATATACAGCGAAACTACTGGTCGGGAAGACAGGATTCGAACCTGCGACCCCTTGGTCCCAAACCAAGTGCTCTACCAAGCTGAGCTACTTCCCGTTCTATTCAAAAATAAATGGTGCGCCCTGAGAGATTCGAACTCCCGACCTTTTGATTCGTAGTCAAATATTCTATCCAGCTGAACTACGGGCGCATACCCATAAAAATAATTGAAAATGCCGAGAACCGGAATCGAACCGGTACGGTAGTCACCTACCGCAGGATTTTAAGTCCTGTGCGTCTGCCAGTTCCGCCACCCCGGCATAAATCTGGAGCGGAAGACGGGATTCGAACCCGCGACCCCCACCTTGGCAAGGTGGTGTTCTACCACTGAACTACTTCCGCGTTTATTATTTAAAAACTTGATGCGGGTGAAGGGAGTCGAACCCCCACGCCTTGCGGCGCTAGATCCTAAGTCTAGTGCGTCTGCCAATTCCGCCACACCCGCAAATGGTGAGCCATGCAGGATTCGAACCTGCGACCCTCTGATTAAAAGTCAGATGCTCTACCAACTGAGCTAATGGCTCGGTATGAATATTCACTCAAACCTATAATTACTTGTCCATAAAATGGTGCCGGCCAGAGGACTTGAACCCCCAACCTACTGATTACAAGTCAGTTGCTCTACCAATTGAGCTAGGCCGGCATATTATGGTGGAGGATGACGGGCTCGAACCGCCGACCCTCTGCTTGTAAGGCAGATGCTCTCCCAGCTGAGCTAATCCTCCATAATATCGCTTGGCGACGTCCTACTCTCACAGGGACAAAGTCCCAACTACCATCGGCGCTGAGAAGCTTAACTTCCGTGTTCGGTATGGGAACGGGTGTGACCTTCTCGCTATCGTCACCAAACTTTAAAGACATATCTATTATAATGTCTTTGAATTCAAGAGAAATATTTTGTTCTCTCAAAACTGGATAATGCTGAAGAAGAAATGATACCTATAAACGTTTGTTTTATGGTTAAGTCCTCGACCGATTAGTATTTGTCAGCTCCACGTGTCACCACGCTTCCACCCCAAACCTATCAACCTGATCATCTTTCAGGGGTCTTACTAGCTTAACGCTATGGGAAATCTCATCTCGAGGGGGGCTTCATGCTTAGATGCTTTCAGCACTTATCCCTTCCGCACATAGCTACCCAGCGATGCTCTTGGCAGAACAACTGGTACACCAGCGGTGCGTCCATCCCGGTCCTCTCGTACTAAGGACAGCTCCTCTCAAATTTCCTGCGCCCACGACGGATAGGGACCGAACTGTCTCACGACGTTCTGAACCCAGCTCGCGTACCGCTTTAATGGGCGAACAGCCCAACCCTTGGGACCGACTACAGCCCCAGGATGCGATGAGCCGACATCGAGGTGCCAAACCTCCCCGTCGATGTGGACTCTTGGGGGAGATAAGCCTGTTATCCCCGGGGTAGCTTTTATCCGTTGAGCGATGGCCCTTCCATGCGGAACCACCGGATCACTAAGCCCGACTTTCGTCCCTGCTCGACTTGTAGGTCTCGCAGTCAAGCTCCCTTGTGCCTTTACACTCTACGAATGATTTCCAACCATTCTGAGGGAACCTTTGGGCGCCTCCGTTACTCTTTAGGAGGCGACCGCCCCAGTCAAACTGCCCACCTGACACTGTCTCCCACCCGGATCACGGGTGCGGGTTAGAATGTCAATACAGCCAGGGTAGTATCCCACCAATGCCTCCACCGAAGCTAGCGCTCCGGCTTCCAAGGCTCCTACCTATCCTGTACAAGCTGTACCAAAATTCAATATCAGGCTACAGTAAAGCTCCACGGGGTCTTTCCGTCCTGTCGCGGGTAACCTGCATCTTCACAGGTACTATAATTTCACCGAGTCTCTCGTTGAGACAGTGCCCAGATCGTTACGCCTTTCGTGCGGGTCGGAACTTACCCGACAAGGAATTTCGCTACCTTAGGACCGTTATAGTTACGGCCGCCGTTTACTGGGGCTTCAATTCAAAGCTTCGCTTACGCTAACCTCTCCTCTTAACCTTCCAGCACCGGGCAGGCGTCAGCCCCTATACTTCGCCTTGCGGCTTTGCAGAGACCTGTGTTTTTGCTAAACAGTCGCCTGGGCCTATTCACTGCGGCTCTTCAGGGCTTTAACACCCTAATGAGCACCCCTTCTCCCGAAGTTACGGGGTCATTTTGCCGAGTTCCTTAACGAGAGTTCTCTCGCACACCTTAGGATTTTCTCCTCGACTACCTGTGTCGGTTTGCGGTACGGGCACCCACTTCCTCGCTAGAGGCTTTTCTTGGCAGTGTGGAATCAGGAACTTCGGTACTATAATTCCCTCGCCATCACAGCTCAGCTTACACGCAGATGGGATTTTCCTCACCTGCTGCCTAACTGCTTGGACGCGCTAATCCAACAGCGCGCTTACCCTATCCTCCTGCGTCCCCCCATCACTCAAACGGAAGTTTGGTGGTACAGGAATATCAACCTGTTATCCATCGCCTACGCTTTTCAGCCTCGGCTTAGGCCCCGACTAACCCTGAGCGGACGAGCCTTCCTCAGGAAACCTTAGTCATTCGGTGGATGAGATTCTCACTCATCTTTCGCTACTCATACCGGCATTCTCACTTCTAAGCGCTCCACAAGTCCTTACGATCTTGCTTCAACGCCCTTAGAACGCTCTCCTACCACGGACACCATAAGGTGTCCATCCACAGCTTCGGTGATACGTTTAGCCCCGG
>CAVPUE010000010.1:177500-182909 GCA_963708895.1 uncultured Bacillaceae bacterium
CCGTCAGACTTTCGTCCATTGCGGAAGATTCCCTACTGCTGCCTCCCGTAGGAGTCTGGGCCGTGTCTCAGTCCCAGTGTGGCCGATCACCCTCTCAGGTCGGCTACGCATCGTGGCCTTGGTGAGCCGTTACCTCACCAACTAGCTAATGCGCCGCGGGCCCATCTATAAGTGACAGCGTAAACCGTCTTTTAGCTTTTCTACATGTGTAGAAAAGAATTATCCGGTATTAGCTCCGGTTTCCCGAAGTTATCCCAGTCTTATAGGCAGGTTGCCCACGTGTTACTCACCCGTCCGCCGCTAACCTTTGGGAGCAAGCTCCCAAAGGTTCGCTCGACTTGCATGTATTAGGCACGCCGCCAGCGTTCGTCCTGAGCCAGGATCAAACTCTCCAATAAAGTGTTTGAATAGCTCATAAAAAGTATATTGCTTAATGCAATATTTTGTTACATATAGTAACTAAGATTAACGTTGACGTTTTTGTTTGTTTAGTTTTCAAAGAGCAATTTTTCCATCGCTCAGAAGCGACTTTATTAATTTAACATATCCTTATTTCAATTGTCAACAACCAAAAAAACTTTTTTTAGTGAGTTCCAATATTCTTAAGGACAGGAAATAATATAACATATATTTTTAATCACAGCAATGTTTTTTCAAAAATATTTTCTGTAATTTCATTCCAAAAGTTATAAATGATTAGTCATATTGACAAAGAATCTAACATAAGTTCTTGTAAACCTATTATTTCGAAGGGTTATTTTCGTAAAGTTTGTCGTTAAAATCCAAAGACCGATTTTAACCTAGAAATAAGCTATTTTGTGCATTCTTATTAAATTTGCAGCTCTTTTCTCAAAAATAAAGTCCTAAATCAATAGGATATCAAAGACAATCAGCTTCTTTTTCTCTCCAAAAGCAACTAAGTTTGAGAAAAGAGCCATTTTGAAAGGTGATGAACCAATGCTACAAACTCTTGCTCTCTATCTATCATTAATCATGGCAATACTTTTATTTTTGTATGCATTTTTTGAAGGTATTAAAATCGCAGATACAGAAGGAAAAGTACACGGAGGTACATTTATACTCTCTGTCGTTTCAGCATTTATATTTTCTGCTTTTACATTTGTGTTTTACTAAATTTTCTTAGCTCCTATATTATATAGGAGCTTTCTCACGTCTGAAAGCGATTTCAACATAAGTATATTTTACCTTTAATATTAACATTAATCTAGTCTCATTTTGTTTTCGTTTTTCATTTTTCTTTCATCCATTGAAAATAACATAATCCCTCCAAGTACGATTAACCCACCTAACACTTGAGTCCAAATGACGTTTTCTTGGAAAAAGAAATAGGCCATAATTGCTGATCCAACAGGTTCAAATACAATTGCCATCGAAACAGTTGATGCTTTTAACCATTTTAATGACCAGTTTATGATAGAGTGTCCCAATAGGGTTGGAAAAATAGCTAATAGAATAAACATCGTCCAATTAAAAGTGTTATATGGAATTAAGGGCTCACCCCTAATAACAACATATAAAAACAATACAATAGAACTTATTGAATAAACGACAAAGGTATAGGTAATGAGTGATACTCTTTTTCGTACACTTTGTCCAAACATAAAATAAAATGTTACTAGAGCACATGCAATAAGAGCTAAAATATCTCCATAAAGAGCTGTTCCGCTCACGTAAAAATCTCCCCAACTGATCAGTACACTACCAAGTATCGTAATCACACAAGAAAAAATCGCTTTATTAGAGAACCTTTCATGAAAAATAAAATAAGAGCCTACAAAAGCAAAAATCGGTTGCAGAGTTACCAGTACCGTAGAACTTGCCACTGAAGTATAGTTTAATGATTCAAACCATAGGATGAAGTGAAATGCGAGAAACACTCCAGCGATTATTGTATGAATCCAATCTTTAAAAGATATTTTCTTTAACTCTGGGATATATTTATGTAAAAACAGTGGCAGCATTAAGATGACAGAAAAAAATAATCGATAAAACGCAATAACTCCTGATGGAGCCGTAGAAAATTTGACTAATATAGCTGAGGTTGACAAGCTTACGACCCCAAACCATAAAGCAAAATAAGGGTTTATTCTTGATGAATTCATTTTAACAATCTCCTAAATTAAAAATACGCAACCTACATTATTCTATACTAACTATTCGTTTTCACAAGAACATAAACTACTTTATTAAGATTACAAAAAAATGCCATGAGTAGCTCCTGACTACCCATGGCATTTAATATTTAGGCTCTTTTCTCAAACTTTGTTGCTTTTCGAGAGATGAAAAGGAGATTGACTTTGTTATCACGTTGACACTGGCCATTATTTTCGAGAAAAGAGCTACAAACAAATTACGAATGCACAAAATAGCTATTTCTACGTTAAAATCGGCCTTTGGATTTTAACAACAAACTTTACGAAAACAGCCAATATTTAAGATTGAGAATATAGCCATTTCATTATTCTATACTTTCAACTTCAACCTGGATTACACCCATTATAGACTTTAGTTCATAGTAAATATCCGTTGTGTAAATACCTCTATGCACATACATAATACTGTTAATGACAATATCATCTGATTCTTCTTTTATTTTTATCCGTCTAACACCTAGCTGTTTATTATTTATTTCTTTTAGCAAGTTCGTTAAATTCGTTGATTTTTCTATAAATAATTTTACCTTGATCTCTTTTTCCTGAAGTTTTTTCGGACCCATCTTATTGAATAATAGCGGAACAATTTTTATCCCAATAATTAAAAAGATAATTCCTGAAAGAGCCTCCATATAAAAACCAGCACCAATCGTAATTCCAATTCCAGCTGCAGCTAGAACTAAGGATGCGGTAGTTAGACCTGATATAGCTTCGTTTCCTCGCCTAAGTATAACCCCTGCACCTAGAAAGCCAATTCCAGAGATGAGATAGGATGGGATTCGTCCAGGATCCATCGGCCGAGAATATTCTTTAGAATATAAAAAAGCAGCTTCAAACGATACAACCGTTAACAAACAAGCCATAACCGATATGATCAGGCATGTTTTTAATCCTAACGGTTTTCCTTTTAGTTCTCTTTCAAAACCAATTCCTATACCAGAAATTGCAGCAAAAGTCAGTTTAAAAAGGACCTCAAAATTGATGAACTCAAGAAATAATTCCTTCATCGTGTATCCTTCACCACCTTTCCACCAAAATTTACATGTGACCCATGATAGAAAAAAGGCGAAAATCATTACTTTGATAAAAAAACGATAACTCTGTTTATTAATTTAGAAGTATTCAAGTTTTTGATTTATATGTATAATATATTTCACTTTATTTATTGAACTAAATATTCTTAATCGAAACCTCTTTTACGGGAATTTTTCTATTCGTTTACCATTTACATACGTTTCTCTTGCTTCTGAAGGTTTGACAAAAACATTAGTGGTAAATTAACTATATAGTTAGTGTACTAATCACTTTTGGAGGATTTAGAAAAGGTTACGAATGCATTTAATAAAGTTATTAGAGGTGATACAGAGACAATAGACGTAGCCTTGCATAAGAAAAATGGGGAAGAAGCAGTTATAAATGTTACATCCGTTCCAATCATTATTGGTGGATGTGAACACAAATTACCTTTTTGCCGTTATGGTGAAGAAGAATTTTCTGTTATTTCACCTGAAACAGATGCATTCAGTGTAAAGACAGTTGGAGAAAAAATTCGCACTGCCATTGAATCCTTAAAAATCCCTCATGCCAGCTCGAGCATAGCCCCTTGGGTCACCGTAAGTATAGGGACAGCTAACATGATACCGAGTATATATACTTCTACTAGGGATCTCATTTCAAATGCAGACAAGGCACTATATAAAGCTAAGCATAATGGACGAAATGTTGTTGATTCTTATGGTTAGTTTAATCGTAGAGTCAAAAGGAATGAGTTATATTCACAGTTCAAAAATATCCTAATCGATATTCTTGAACTGTTTTATAGGTTAATATTATAAATATTTTAAATCGAGTTGCCGAAAAACTATAAACATGATATAATATAATATGTCTTTAATAAACGGGGGATTAGCTCAGCTGGGAGAGCGCTTCGCTGGCAGCGAAGAGGTCGTCGGTTCGAGCCCGATATTCTCCATACTCTTAAAACCTTGATATATCAAGGTTTTTTTGCGCTTTTTTATTTTTACTTTAAATATTGCTAATACGTATCACGGGCTAAACATCTCCGAGTTTGTTAAAGCAAATCCATTTTGCAGGGTTTTCATCTAATCCTAAACCAAAAAGAATTGCTTTAAAATCCGAGCAATCAAATGCTGAGAAAAGGCTCTTTGAACGATAATCCGTCTCTACAACTGGAAATGCTGGATATAACAGCTATTGTCTAATGCATCTTTTAATTTTCGTTGACCTGAATGAGAGGTCGTATAAGAAAATTCATAATAACCATCGTAATGAGAAAGAGTTCCTAGATGGTAATGTAAACAACTTTTCTTATCCTGCCATACAACTAGAAGCGTATGAATTTTATTCATACGCTTCTTCCCCTTTTCCAATCACTAACTTTTTTTATACTAGCATTAAATTTAACAGGAAAATGTTCACTGATATATGTTATTAAATCTTTAGATTTAACGCTTTTATTTTCGAATAGTCCAGCTTTAACCTTTGTTTTATTAGTGTATTTGTTCATTTAATACTTTTACTTTTAGCTGTTCGTCATCAAAACGAAAACCTAAAGAAGCACCATTATCATAAATAGAAGAAAACTTTATCTCATTACCAAACCAAGTAAAAATAATAATTGCCAATTGAATGGATGCCTATCTTGATTACCGATAAGAATATCAAACAATTGTATAGCAATAAATTCAACCTTCATAATTATTTATTATATACCTATCAATTAGCCCATTCCCCAACTAAATACCTCTCATTTTATCTTTCCATTCAAATCGTGAATAGTACTCCACATACGTCAATCAGCGGGACTGGGAGAAAGTTATATTGATGGAGCAACGTAACCTAGGTACGTTAAAAACTGAGGTGCGAAAAATTTATAAAGCCATAAAATCGACTGAAAGCTACATGTACACATTTCACCCTGTCCTTAAGCCTACTTTACCCGATGAAATTTATTTTATTACAACTCAAGAGCTTGAATCATTGTATCCTCGCCTCACTCCAAAGCAAAGAGAAGATATCATTGCGAAGAAAATAATATAACTTTAATGTAAAGAAGATGCGGTGCATGTTTCCTCTTTAAAGTATTTATGTAAACTTCTGAACAGAATAAGGTAAAAAGTATGCTTCACACTTATTTTCAGGATGATGAGGCTACCTTCTTTTCGTAAGCTACTTCTGACAGGACAGAATTAAAATATTCCATCTTCAGCACTCC
>CAVPUE010000011.1:0-26869 GCA_963708895.1 uncultured Bacillaceae bacterium
TGGGTAACACATTGCTGAGTATTGTGCTTGATCGACTTCAACCTTTGTTATGTCATTTGAAACAATCGTATTAATAAAGCTTTCAGCATCTTTTCCTTCAACGATAAACTGACCCATATGTGAGACATCAAAAAGTCCAGCTTGTGTACGAACTGCTTCGTGCTCTTCTAAAATACTTGAAAACTGTACCGGAAGTTCCCAGCCACCAAAATCAATGACTTTCGCTCCCATTTTTTGATACGTTTCAAAAAGAGGTGTTCTTTTTAATTCTGTTCCTGTGCTCATTGCTATACCTCCGACTAAGATTTCTTGGAAAATAATTGTTCTTTTACCTTTTTACCTGTTTCTGTCATCGCAAGGCCTCCAAGTGCGGTTTCTCGCAATGTTCGTGGCATTTCTTTTCCTATCTTGTACATCGCTTCAATGACTTCATCACATGGAATTCGACTTTCCACACCAGCAAGCGATAGATCCGCTGCAGAAAAAGCAATCGATGTGCCAATAACATTTCGCTTTATACACGGAACTTCAACGAGACCTGCAACAGGATCACAAACCAAGCCAAGTAGTGATTTCATCGCGATGGCTGTTGCATTGACTGCTTGCTTTGGTGTTCCACCTTTTAACTCAACAATGGCTCCTGCTGCCATAGCTGTTGCCGATCCTACTTCTGCCTGACAACCACCTGCAGCTCCTGAAATAAAGGAACGATTGGCAATCACGTAACCTAGCATACTAGCCGTAAACAAGCCCATGACCAATTCTTTATAGGTGTGGCTACCATTTTTATAGAGTGAAAACAGGACACCAGGCAATATCCCAGCGGCACCCGCGGTGGGGGTTGCCACAATAACCCCCATTCGCGCGTTACTTTCAGATGTAGCTAAGGAAAATGCCATTGCATCACTAATATAACTTCCTGATAAGGATTTACCTTGCCCAATATATTCATGCAATTTCACGGCATCACCACCGGAAATACCACTTGGTGCTGTTGAAGGATCATCGATTCCCTTTTCAACGGCTTCTTTCATTTTTATGAGTCGTTCTTCCATCATACTCATAATGGTTTCTTCATCTTTACCAGACTTCTTTGCTTCCATCATAAGCATGATTTCACCAATCGTTTTTTGTTCTTTCTCACAAGCTTCAACAAGCTCTTCCATGGATGTAATTTCCATTAGATGACCTCCGCTAGGACTTCGCTTGTTTGTTTATATTGTTTTACTAAGGAGGCAAAATTATCCCCTGTACTTAAGCGTATATCCACTTCACAATCGTCAATCATAAAGATTTTAGATAGTCCACCACCAAGTGATACGCCACCAACCTTTACCTTCTGACTACCGCTTTTAACTGTTACAACCGTCGTATTTGGATGCTGATAAGCGTCACATTGGTCTTCAAACTCAAAATGGTATTGCAGTCCAGCTTCTTTTGCTACTTCTAGTGATTCTCTAATGCGAGTATCAGCTGTATCCATTCCAAGTAATCCGCCAATCAAGGCTTTATCTGTGCCATGTCCTTGATAGGTTTCCGCAAAAGAGTCATAGAAGACAATGTTCGCTTCTTCTGGACAGTCACCAAGCCATTCATAAATGAATTTTCCAATTGAGACAACTCCAGCTGTATGGGAACTTGATGGACCGACCATAATAGGACCGATAATATCAAAACAACTTTGAAATTCCATGTTTTTGCCCCTTTCTTATACAGTTACAGGTTGTTGTTGGAATAAAGGAAATGCATTACAAATTGCTTTTGTTGTTTCTTTTGCACTCTCAAGAACATCTTTATCACCTTTGCTCTTAAGCACAGCTGCAATGACCTCTCCAATTTTCACCATTTCATCCTGCTTCATTCCACGAGTGGTAAGGGCTGCTGTTCCCATACGGATGCCGCTTGTAACAAATGGGCTTTGTGGATCGAAAGGAATCGTATTTTTGTTAACCGTAATTCCTGCTTCTTCTAAAAGTTTCTCTGCTTCTTTTCCTGTTAGATCCCATGAACGTAAATCTAAAAGGACAATATGATTATCTGTACCACCTGAGACTAGCGTTACGCCTTCTTTTTTCAGCGTCTCACCAAGTGTTGCCGCATTGTCAATCACTTGTTGAGCATACGACTTAAAGCTTGGTTCCAACGCTTCCTTAAATGCTACTGCCTTCGCTGCAATAATGTGCATTAAAGGTCCACCTTGGAGCCCTGGGAATACAGCTTTGTTTATCGCTTTAATGATATCTTCATCATTTGTTAAAATAATTCCACCACGCGGTCCGCGTAAGGTTTTATGTGTTGTACTTGTCACAACATCTGCATATGGAATTGGCGATGGATGTAAGCCTGCTGCAACAAGTCCCGCAATATGTGCCATATCCACCATGAATTTCGCACCGACTTCATCTGCAATTTCTCTGAATCTTGCAAAATCTATTGTTCTAGTATAGGCGCTTGCTCCAGCAATAATTAGTTTTGGTTTTTCCTTTTTCGCAATCGCTTCTAGTTCGTCATAATCAATCAATTGAGTATCTTCTCTTACCCCATAAGAGACAATCTCAAACCACTTTCCAGAAATACTAACAGGACTTCCATGTGTTAAGTGACCACCATGTGACAGATTCATTCCCATCACTTTGTCACCTGGTTGAAGAAGTGAGTAAAATACCGCAAGATTGGCACCAGCACCTGAGTGCGGTTGAACATTCGCATATTTTGCACCAAATAGCTTTGTTAGTCGCTCAATTGCCAATTCTTCTGCTACGTCAACGAATTCACAGCCCCCATAGTAACGTTTACCAGGGTAACCTTCTGCATATTTATTGGTCATCACACTACCCATTGCTTCTAACACATCTTCACTTACAAAGTTCTCTGATGCAATAAGCTCCAGTGTTTGAACTTGACGCTCTCTCTCTTTCTCAATTGCTTCAAAAATAGTATGATCATTTTGCTGTAAACTCATTTTTACGCCTCCCCAGATTTCGGTTTCATTTTGCTTCCCTAATTAGATGTTCTTTCTACATGTGACACATTTGCAACTTACCTTGCTTGCTACAGACCTACTTTTCTATTAACATCATGAAACATTACGTTTCACTACTTTTTTGTATTTTTTGTACACAAAAAAGGACAGAAAAGGGTCACCGCAGCGCTTTTACCCTTCTCTGTCCTTTTTACCTGAGAGATTAGCTCCATCAATCATAATTGATTATAGAGCCTTCCCCTTTGGTGACGTATAGTACTTATACGTGCTCTCCAGAGGTGCGTCTCATTGTGGTTCCATCTACCTGAGAGATTTATTCCAAGGGTCTTTTTGGAACTTGCTCCTTCGGTGGCTAAAGTTTTTGCGCTCTCCCACAATGATCATCCGCGATATTTATTGTTTGTATCTATAGAATAAATTACCTTGTATACAAATGTCAACAACTTTTTTAAAACGCTTCCAGTTTTTTAAATGTTTCGACAATTATCGATCAATAATTACCTTTTTCTCATTTTCTACTAAATTTTCTTCATTGCTCTATCAGCATGACTTACATTTGCTTTGCGTGTTTTGTAAATCAGAACCAGCATAATAAACCAAAGAGGTGTAACCATTAATGAAATACGAGTATCTTCTGCAATTGCAAGGACAACAAGGACAAATGCTAGGAAAAGAAGAATCAGGTAATTGGAAATTGGATACAAAGGCATTTTGAACTTGTTCACTTTTGCTAGATCAGGTCTCGTTTTTCGATATTTTAAATGACTGATGACGGTAATCCCCCAAATAAAAATGAAACATACGGTGGATATACTTGTAATCAGGGTAAACACACCTTGAGGCATGATATAGTTTAAAATAACCGAAACTAAAACAATAGCAGATGAAAAATACAGGGCATTCGTAGGAACTTTACGTTTATTTAATTTCGCTAATTTTTCTGGTGCATTTTTATCTTTAGCAAGTGAATAGACCATCCGGCTTGTACTAAAAATCGCACTGTTACATGCTGATGCTGCAGATGTTAAGACGACAAAATTGATGATACCAGCAGCTGCAACAATACCTACTGCCCCAAAAACTTGGACGAATGGGCTTTCCGCAGGGTTGATTGAGATCCAAGGGTATACACTCATAATCACAACAAGTGCGCCAAGATAGAAAATGATAATTCGAATTGGAATACTATTAATCGCTCTTGGCAGAACTTTTTCTGGATTTTCAGTTTCACCTGCTGTAAGTCCTACAAGTTCCATTCCAACAAAGGCAAACACAACCATTTGGAAGGAAAGGATAAAGCCATTCATTCCGTTCGGGAACATTCCACCATGACTCCAAAGATTCGCTAAACCAACTACACCTGCATCAGTGGTAAAGCCTTTGATGATCATAAAAATACCAATCGCAATCAAACCTAAGATTGCAATGACTTTTATTAACGCAAACCAGAATTCCATTTCTCCAAATAGCTTTACAGTTGCTAGATTCATAAACAACAAAATGACAAGTGCAATTAATCCTGGCACCCACTGTGGTAAGCCTGGAAACCAATATTGCATATATAGACCAACTGCAGTTAGGTCCGCCATCGCAATCGAAACCCAGCAAAACCAGTAAGTCCAACCGGTTACAAACCCTGCCATATCACCTAAGTAATCCCTTACAAAATCGACAAAAGAATGGTAATTCAAATTAGATAGCAGTAATTCTCCTAAAGCCCGCATGATTAGATAGAGTATGACACCAGTAATCAAGTAAGCAAATAAAATCGATGGTCCCGCTAAGTGAATCGATTTTCCTGCTCCGAGAAATAATCCTGTTCCAATGGCTCCACCAATCGCAATTAATTGCACATGCCTGTTTTTTAACCCTCTTTCCAATTGTTGTTCTTGCATAAAATCCCCTCTCCAAATTTAGACTTCTTACAAATTCCACTTATTTTCCTCACAAATTTCCTCACAAAAAAGGACAGAGAAAAATAGGCTTAAAACCTACTTTTCTCTGTCCTCTTTACCTGAGAGTTTAACCCCTTTGGTGGCCTAATGGCGCTCTCCAGAGACGCGTCCTATTGTAGTCCTTTTACCTGAGAGATTTACTCCTTCGGTGCTAAACGATTCCTAATCATTTAGACTCTCCCACAATACTCATCCGCAACTATTAACTTTATTAACATAGTAAACGGCAGAGAAAGATTTGTCAACAGAATCTTTCGAATTATCCGATTATTTAAAAATATAAATAGTATAATCGTAACAATGCTAGATTTGGAGTTTTTTATTTAAGGCTCTTTTCTCAAACCTTGTTGCTTTTGGAGAGGCAAAATGCTGATTGCCATTGTTTTTACGTTGAGATTTATACTTTATTTTTGAGAAAAGAGCTACAAATTTTATAAGAATGCACAAAGTAGCTTATTTCTACGTTAAAATCGGCCTTTAGATTTTAACAACAAACTTTACGAAAACAGCCTTATTTACAAAGGCTGTATTCATCAAAACAAACGAAAGCACGGCCCGCATTGATCTATACAAGTACCCTAGGGTAGACCAAAGCAAACCATGCCTTTGTTTTATTATTTATATTTTTCGGTCATTTTATAAATTTTCCTAAACCTTTAATCCAACTGAAAGTAACCACATACTACCTGACCAACAGCTTTTGCTGCTACTAATAGAGAATCTTCATCAATATCAAACTTAGGATGATGATTGAAATATGGTTTCTCTACCCCTTTTGGTGTACAGCAAATATAGAAGAAACAAGCAGGTATTTTTTTCGCATAATGGGCAAAGTCTTCAGATGGTGACATTTTAGGGAATTCTTTTACCTCTGCAATATCAGGATCATTGGCATTTTGTAAGAATTTCACAACCATATTCGTTACTTCAGGGTCGTTATATAGGGCTGGATAGTCTGGTGCATAATGAAGCTCACACTCAACTCCAAATTCCTCCTCAATTCCTTTTGAAATTCGAGCAATTTCTTTTTCAATCAAGTCACGAGTTTCATCTGTCATTGCTCTAACATCACCTTCGATTTCAATGCTATCTTTAATGACATTGAATGTCCCTTTTCCATCAAAAGATCCAATCGTAATCACTCCCATATCGAATGGATTTAAACGGCGACTCACAATTGTTTGAATAGCTGTTACAAAATGTGCACCCGCAACGATTGCATCATTAGCTAAATGTGGAGAAGAACCATGTCCACCAGTACCTTGGATTTTCAATTTAAAGTAGGCTCTACCAGGGAAAACAAAACCACTGTTATATCCAACAACACCTGATGGTCCAAGCGGAAGTAAATGGATACCGAAAATATGATCTAAGTCATCAAGTAGACCAGATTCAATCATGCCAAGTGCTCCACCTGGTGGAACTTCCTCAGCAGGTTGATGAATGATTTTAATCGTACCAGCGATCTCAGATTTTAATTGGATTAGACAGTCAGCAAGAACTAAAAGGTAAGCAGTATGTCCGTCATGGCCACAAGCATGCATAACACCAGGTTTTTTTGATCGAAATGGAACATCTGTTTCTTCTACAATTGGAAGTGCATCGAAATCAGCACGTAATCCAATGGTGTTCCCTGGCCTACCACCTTTAATGGTAACGATAATGCCGTATCCTCCACCAACACGAGTGTGTACTTCAACATCTTTGCCTTTATAAAATTCTTCGATATATTTACTAGTGTTTTCTTCTTCAAAGGATAATTCAGGATGTTCATGAAGATATCTACGAATTTCAATTATTTCTTCTTTACGATCCTCTAACATTTTCATTAATTTCTCTTTCATATCCATCTGCCTCCAGTCAAATATACGTATTTAAGAACTATCCTACTAATCAACCTACTTTTTCTGTACGTACTAATTCCTGTTGTTCTTTCCCAGCATTACTTGGCACCATAAAGATAATGGATAATATTGAAAGTACACCGAATATAACGTTTACGATAATTCCAACCATAGCGGCTGTTTCAAGATTACCATTCGCTGCTATCGCAGCATAAGCTGTAGCTGAGATTGCGACACCAAATGCACTACCTAGTGAGCTCGCCATTTTATAAACTCCAGCCGCTTCCCCGACTTTGTCAGAAGGCGCATTTGATACTGATGTATCTGTAGAAGGTGTTGCATAAAGTCCTAGACCCAGTCCGAATAAGGCAAAACCAATAAATACGACAACTGTATAAGTAAAACCTGGTAAGAATGTTAAACCCATCATGGCAACACCAATGGTTGTAATAATACCGCCCCAAACCATCGGTAATTTTGCACCAACTTTTTGTAGAATTTTCTCACCTACACGAATCATAGCTAATACAACAACTAAATAACCTAGTGATAATATACCTGATTGTAATGAATTGAAACCTCGTCCTACTTGTACGTACGTGTTTGTTACGATAAGAGCGCCAGCTATGGCATTAAGCAGGAAGTTGGAAACAGTCGCACCAGTATAGGCTTTATTTTTAAATACAGCAAAATCGACCAAAACAACTTCTCTTCCTTTTTCAAATTTAACAAATACAATTAATCCAATAATGGTTATAGCTAGAGCTACAAGTGACTTAATATTTGTCCAGCCCCAGTCCGCTCCGTAAGTAATAAATAAGTTTAATGCGATCATTGTCACAATAAAGATTCCTAAACCTGTGTAATCAAATTTAAATTTACCTGTTGATGGTTGTTTACTTTCCGGCGTATCTTTCAATAAGAATAAACCTATTACTGCAAAGATAATTGAGAAAATAAAAATCCATCTCCATCCTAGTGATGTTGCAATTGCACCACCTGCGAATGAAGCAAAACCTGAACCACCCCAAGAACCAATTGACCAGAAGCTTAGAGCACGTTGGCGATCTGCTCCTTCAAAATATGCTTTAATTAAAGCAATGGTTGATGGCATAATACATGCAGCAGAAACCCCTTGAATAATACGTCCAATAATTAACAATGCTGCACCTTGAGCTAATACTAGACAAAGGGAACCGATAATACTCAAAATAAATCCTATGACGGCAATTTTTTTACGTCCAACTTTATCGGCAAGACCACCTGCAGCAACAATAAATAACCCTGAGAATAACGCAGCTAAACTAATAGCAATGTTCAATGTCCCAAGTGAAACCCCTAAATCATCTTGTACTGCCGGCACTACATTGACCATTGCTTGTGCGAATAGCCAGAATGTAATAACACCAAACACAATTCCAGTAATCATTTTATTTGTACCTTTATAAGTTTCCATGTAAACCTCCATGACATTTTCCAATTTTAATTCATTTTTTAATGTGTTTTGAGTAATATAATTTTATTAGAACATATTTATGTTTTATTATTTGAAAGATAGGATCATCACCGGTAATTGAAATCCTTCTATGTCTTTATTATAAAAAATGACTCCCTATATAGGGAGTCATTTTTTGTGTAGATTTTGCATTTTAGATATAAAATTATTAACACTTGAAATTTATAGGATAATTTTTAACGGTACTTTTTTATCTTTATCTTGAATTAGATAAAGATTTTTCTAATTTCAAAAAAATGAATCGCATTTATGGATAAATAGGAATAAAATGACCATTCCTCGTCTATTATTTCATCAAATACTTCTAAAAATGGCTGACTCACACGAGTAATATAGTCAATAATTTCCCTATCAATTCCATATTTACTGTTATTTTCCCACCACTTTTTATATAGAGCCCCATGTTCTTGATCAAAAACATATTTCCGAATTTGGTATTCTCCTCTTGGGAAACCTCTAATGGTGACTCGCAATTCTTTCATTAATTTTTGAAGAAAAGTCTCTTCTACTGAAAAATAGGGATTAACAATATTGCAATTCATGATAACCATTTGATAGCCTAAATCATTTTCTGTCATGATAAAATAAGGTCCTCTTGCTATGACTTTCCCTTGCAGTCTTTTGAAAAAAGACATGGCATAATATACAGGTCGTTTTCCTTTAAAATAATGAAATAACTCCATTCCTTCAAGCGGAATATTTTTTCCTTTATATTTTGTTCATGTGTTTCAGTATTAATCCAAAATCCTAGTGATTCAACATCATCTGCTACATTAATGGCATCATTTAATATTAATGCACCACGGAAAAAGGTTCCATTTGTATAACGAGTATTTCCTGATATGGTATTCCAAGTAAGCAAACAAAGTGGCTTTTCTATCCAATAATTTTTTAAATAACTTTTTAATTTCTCCGTTTTTTCTTTTATAAAGTCTTTTGCCCATACATAATTTTGATCAACTAACCCTTTAAAATCGATTATTTCATTAGGACTTGCTTGAAAAGCAATAAAATCAATCTTCTTACTTTGTTGTAAAATCCATTTGTGCCTTTCATTTGTTGTACCTGTTTGAAAGGAAAATGGTAAAAATACACCCACTTCAATAGAAGGTTCAATTGTCTTCAATAATTTGTGTAATTTTAAATAAAAATCTTGTAATGGTTCACTGTAATTCAAAAACATCATCTGTTGCAAAAAATAAGAATTGCCATGAGCCCACATAATTTTTACCAAACATTTGCAAACAATGCTTTAGAAAGCTTTGTAACTTAAAAAGGTACGCTTCTTCGTCTACAGAAACCTCATTGTAATCAACTTGAATAAATAATGACAAATCGTTTGTTTTCATAAAGTGGATCACTTCGTCAGCATTATAATAAGGTGATATCGTTGGAATCAATTCATCTGTTTCAACAGACTGAGAAATGGTTTTTCCACTTAATAATTTATGAATTCCAATATACTTTACTTGTAATTCTTTATTCGCTAATAATACTTGTGTTCGAACATTTTCTTTTTGCAGTTCACTCAATTCACCAATCATAATAATATTGTTTGGATGATTTAAGGTTCTTCCATTTATAGAGCCTAAATCAATTTTTAATTCTTCAAAACGAGTTTCTGTCGTATAGGATTTTGAATTTTCTCCTTCTGTTATAAAATCGCCTAATTTCATTAAAATTTCAGGAGAATCAAGAAACGTCTCAGTATTTTGCAACTGAAGATCCTTAACGACATCGACCTGTTTTTGACGATTCTTATCGCGAAAAGAGTGTGGTGTTTCCCCATATACTTCTTTAAATAAATTTGCAAAAGATTTGGCATTTGGAAATCCATTTTTCAAAGCAATAAAAGTTATTGAATCTGTCGTAAACATTAAATCTTTTACGCTATGTTCTAATCGAATATTCATTAAATATCGCATGAAGCCTATTCCGAATTGTTGTTTAAAATAACGAGAAAAATAACTAGGAGTCAGATAAAATTGATTAGATACTTGTTCCAATGTAAGTGGTTCATCATAATGCTGTTCTAGGTAGGTGACAATCTGTTTTAGACGCTGTTCACTTTGATTAATATCTTCAAAAATTCTTCGCACTTCTTTAAATCTTCGAATGAGCGTTAGTAAAATTTTACACATTGACCCATGGATCTCAAGTTGATAGCCTTCATCTTGTCTACAATATGTCATCGTCAATTCAGCGAGAAGTTTACGCAGTTCATAAATAATACTTTCTTTTCCTCTATCAATTTGTTGGGAAAACAATTCAAATCGATAATGATGATATTCTTCATAATATTGATTAATAAATGAATCTGGAATACTTAATGCTAAAACGATATTTTTCTTTGTACCACGCACTTGATATAATTGATTACGATTAATCACAAGTAAATCATTTTCCTGCATCTGATAAAATCTGCTATTTGTTTCTACCACTATTTCACCATCAATGACGAGAAGAATTTTAATTCCTGGGTACATGGTTGATGATAAAAACTCTATGTTCTGTAAATGTAACTGAAATTCATCTACTTTATCCATTCGTATCCCTCTCTGTAGCATTATGCAAGATTTCCCTATATTAAAATAACATAAATCATTTACTAATAGACTCTTTTATCAACCTTCGTCTTTATTTTGGTATAATGTAACCACTGTTTAGAAATTTTATAGAAAGTTGTTGAAATCATGGGTATATGTGTTAGAGATATTCTTAAATCTGAATCCTTCAAAGGTTTCGAACTACTAGCAGGTCATGGAGGTCTTGACAATCAAATACAAGGAATTGCTGTAATGGATGCCCCAGATGGTTTTAAATGGACACATGGCCGCGAGTTACTGATTACAACAGGATATGTATTTACCCAAAATCCAGGTTTAATCGAAGAGATTATAGAATCAGGTGATTTGAAGAAGATATCAGCTGCCGGTATAAAACTAGGAAGATTCGTAAACGAAATTCCAGATCATGTTATCGCAGCCTTTAATGAATATAATATACCGCTCATTCGTATTCCATTAGAATATTCATGGATGGGAATTATGAATCAACTGAATGTTCTAGTCATGAATCAGAGCATTAGACAATTTAATATCAGAAATATTAATCCTCACAATTATTCTAACGTATCCTATCAGGTGAGAAAAATCCATAATATATTATCTCACATTGAAACAGAAATGAATTTTCCAGCCATGCTGTATGATCGATCAAATGAAAAGGCCTATTATAGCTCTCCAGCCTACCAAAGTTTATCTGGAAATCTGGAAACGGAGGACTTTTGGCAACCTTCATTCCATCACAAAAAGGAAATCCTTTGTAATAATCTAAACATGGTTCGATATCGATTCTTTGATGCAAAAGTATGATAGACCCTTTAGTTGGATTACTGTTCCTATTACAGTTGGTGACAAGATTAAAGCATACTTTGTAGTGGTTGAAGCTACAGGTCTTATCGACTATTTCGATCAATTTGCTTTACGTATTGGATTTGTCATTACTTCAATCGCTCTATGAACAAATGCTAATGGCCCAGAACATTGGAGATGCTGGTTTTGAAAAATTTATTAACGATACTTTAGCAGGAAACCTAGCCAATCCTGATATGATTGCAAAACGTGCAACTGAATTAAATATAGATATAAACCTTACATATTATTTAGTTTTAATGAAGCAAACGAACAAAGTGATCCATCTTTCAAGTTATAAAGATATCGTAAAAAGCACAGTCTATACTAGTATTGGTTACTCGGGTATCAGAATCGCTATCATTGACGAAAATCGTTTTATTTTTCTGATTCCAGCAGATAAATCCGTTTCGCACGAAAAAAACATAGAACTCATTAGAGGTTATTTCAAGGAACTATACAATAAATTAGAAAGAAAAGTTAAAGATATAAGCCTTACATTCGGGATTTCTGATATAAACGATACAATTTTTGAGATAAAACGGAATTATTTAAGATGTGAAAAAACGATCACGAATGGAAAACTTCTATATCCTGAGAAAAACTTATCTTTCATACTCCGATTTAGGAGCTTTTGCATGGATGGATATTCAAGAAGATGAAATCGAAATGATGCTTAAGGATTTAAAAGAATTATTTGCTCAAGATGAAAATAAGGAATTAATTGAGACCTTAAAAGTCTATCTTGATTGCAAAATGAATTATAGTCATACAGCAAAGAATCTTTATATTCATATTAATACAGTTAGAAAAAGAATCGAGCAAATTAACGATCAGATTCAAATCGATTTAGAGGACCCTTTAAATCGATTAAAGTTAGAGGTTTTACTCAAGTTGTTTAATTAAGCTCTTTTCTCAAACTTTGTTGCTTTTGGAGGGGAAAAAGGCTAATTGTAATTGTTTTCATGTTGAAATAGCTGTTTATTTTTGAGAAAAGAGCTGCAAATATTATATGAAGGTACAAAATAGCCTATTTCTACGTTAAAATCGGCCTTTGGATTTTAACAACAAACTTTACAAAAATAGACTTTAATTAATTGACGGAAAAAAATAGACTCACTCAACATAAGCATCAAAATGGCCGCCTCACTTTCACTGCGTTGGTTACTTCCAACGTAATAAAGGACAAGTTCTGGCAGGACGGCCTTTTTTGAGGTTGATTTCATAAATAAGTTGGATAGCAAAGTGAAAATATTTTCATTTTAACCATTAAAAATTAAAAGTTTTAACATTTCGTCAGCGTTATCAGAAACTATATAATAAATTTATCTTATCATTCAGCTGAATATCCATTACCTTATATTTCAATTAGCAAGATGTATCTTTGAAAAGAAATAAATAAGAAATGCTACTCTTAATTGTAAGCGGTTACTAAAGTCAAAAGGAGGGTTTTTATGTCTATTTCCAAAATTTCACAGGAACAACATCCAAACGAAACACCTCAACAAATAGTAGATCAGAATTCTATTCAAAAGCCTAACAAAAAAAGAGAAGTTTTGCTGATTACGGCTTTAATGTTCGGTTATTCCTTAATTTATATGGATAAAAATATGATTTCGACTGCGATTATCCCGATTGCCGAGCAGTTTAATCTATCAACCAGTCAAACAGGATTAATCATGAGTTTGTTTTTCTTAGGTTATTCTTTAATGCAAATTCCAAGTGGTTGGTTAGCAGATAAAATTGGTTATAAAAAGGTATTAATTCTATCGCTTTCACTTGTTGCTGTATTTACATTTGCATTTGGTTTTGGAGGAAGCCTCATCATCTTTATTCTAATTCGTTTCTTCGCAGGCGTTGGTCATGCCGGCTATCCACCAAGTACATCAAAAAGTATCGCAGAGAACTTTACGAAAGATAGACGTACCTTTATCCAATCCCTTATTTTATCTACAAGCGGAATTGGCGGAATCTTTGCCTTTCTAATTGGGGCAAGGCTAGTCGAGTGGAATTGGCACAATGCCTACTATGTATTAGGTGCATTATTTGTCATTGCGTTACTGTTGGTTATTTTCTTTGTACCAAACGAAACTGTAAAAGAGAAAATAAAGGTTGAAACAAAACAAACTAGTTTTAAATCAGTCATTTTAAATCGAAATGTCCTTACTTTATTTATCGTTATGATTTTAATCAATATGGCTTATTACGGAAATATGTCATGGCTTCCATCTTTCTTAAAAGAAAAGTTCACATTATCACTTAGTACAGTTGGAACAATCTTAGCAATCAATGCAGTTGGGGGAACCATCGCTTCCTTATTAGCTGGTATACTGTTGACAAAGTTTTTCGCTGGAAAAGAAAAAGTATTATTTTTAATTAGTGCAATCCTTTCAGCTTTAGCGTTTGCTGGTTTGGTGCTTACTGATTCATTGGCATTATCGATTACATTGTTATATTTACTTACATTTTGTATAACGATTTTCTTTGTAGGGGTATTCTCTTGGCCACACAAAATCCTACCTGGGAATGTAATTGGTTCATCCATTGGGATTATCAATACAGGATCAACTATTGGCGGTTTTATTGCCCCAATGACATTCGGCGCTTTAGTTTCTCTATTTGGTGGATCTTTCTCAATCGTGTTTATCAGTTTGTCAGTCGTCATGGTGATCGCCGGACTCATTGCTCTTACAGTTAAAACAGAACAGTAGAAGAAACACAAGATATGACACATTACTATTTTATTAAGAAAGGAAGTATGAACATGAAGAAACAATTAATGGAAATGTTAGAATCTCGTAAACAGGAAATCATTGACATTCGTCGTTATTTACATGAAAATCCTGAATTATCTTTTAAAGAGGAAAAAACTGCACAATATATTGCTGATTTTTATAAAGGAAAAGATGTAGACATTAGAACAAATGTGGGAAATGGCTATGGTATTGTCGTAACAATCAAAGGTGGAAAACCAGGAAAAACGATTGGACTTCGTGCCGACTTTGATGCCCTACCAATCGTGGAAGAAACGGATGTCCCTTTTAAATCAAAAAATGAAGGGGTTATGCATGCGTGTGGACATGATGGACATACCGCTTACCTTTTAGTTCTTGCTGACTGTTTGATCCAATTAAAAGCTGACATTGCTGGTACGATCAAGATTATTCATCAGCATGCAGAGGAAACACCTCCAGGCGGAGCAAAAAGTATCGTTGAATCTGGTCTCTTAGATGACTTAGATGCGGTTTTCGGTACTCACTTATTCCCAAATATGCCAGCAGGCACGATAGGGATTCGCAGTGGATATGCGATGGCTGGAAGGACCTATTTCAAGCTAAAGATTCAAGGCGTTGGCGGCCACGGCTCTTCCCCACATATGGCCAATGATTCGATTGTCGCTGGAGCGCATTTTGTCACAGCGGTTCAAACAATCATTAGCCGTCGGTTAAATCCGTTTGATGTTGGGGTCATCACAATTGGTTCCTTCGATGGAAAAGGCTCATTCAACGTCATCAAAGATAGCGTTGAGCTTGAAGGTGATGTACGCTATATGAATGGTGAAACGCAACAATTAATAGAAAAAGAGATTCGCCGCATTGTCAAAGGGATCGAAGAAGAATTTGGGGTTAACTGTGAATTGACGTATACAGCAGATTATCCGCCTTTATATAATGATCCAGAAATCACATCGTTTGTTAAAGAGTCTCTTGAAACAATGAATGATCCGGATATTAAAGAAATCATTGAAAGCCCGATGATCTCTGGTTCAGAAGACTTTGCCTATTATTTAGAAAAAATTCCTGGGTGCTTCTTTAACATTGGGGCTAGCCCTAAAGGGGTAGAAAATCCTTATTTTAATCATCACCCAAAATTTGATATCGATGAAGATGGTCTGTTAGTAGCCGCAAAAACAGTGGGACAAGTTGTCTGCAACTATTTTGAAGCGTAATCTCTCTCATCATTAAAAAAACGCCTTAAAGGGGAATCCTTTAAGGCGTTTTTTGTAAGTTATAAACATTCTAAATCAGTTGGCGGTCTTCTCATCAAGGACAAATAGTATGCCTAATTTATACGGGTCGCCTTCATAAAGTGCTCTTTGTACGTAACGAATTTGATCATTCACATCCACGACTTCAAGCTTGCAGTGGGCACGATTGATTTCCAATGCATCGTAAAACGAATCCTCGCTATTTACGTGAATTCCATTTACCTTCGTAATGACCTCACCTATTCCTAGCCCCATTTTTTCAGCGGGTGTATCAGGAATAACGCCAAGAATCATGACCCCTTTTTGTTTTCTTGAAAAATAGAGAGGACTATTCTCCTCTTTTAAACGAAGACGCATCGATAGTAACTCTCTAGCAATCATCGCAAGCGCTACGACAACAATCGAAGCAAGTGGAACCCAATAGCCAACAACTGACAGAACGGTCAGAATGATTCCTAGGTTAATGACCTTTTTTCCAAATTGCTTTAGCACTACAGCTGGTAATGCGCTGTAGATTTGCTGGTAAAAACCAATTGCAAAGGGTACAACTAAAATGGAATACGTTTCACTGCCAATCGAAAAGACTGGCCACCATGAGAATGGAGCTGAAATCGCATCGCCAGGAATAAGCAAAAACACCGGTAGCATCCATACGCGACTTACCTCATGAATCCCAACTCTTAAGCCACGTTTACTTATGATAATCTTCGGGGATGTGCCTTTTATACCATTTTTAGAAATAAAAATCCCTTCCGCAATCACGATTAAACCTAGCAGAACGGCCATCGGAGGAAGAAGATTAATATTCCACTCTGGTGTCCCGCTTTCGACTAGTGGGAAAGCCCATTCTTTACTAAGGAAGAAAAGTGTCGCAAAGAAGGCTAAACCGACCGTATAGACTGGCGCTAACCAGCGCATTTTTGTTGTCAAACTTAAAATGAACGTAAACAGTGCGACGAAAATAATCATTTCAATTGGAATGACTACGCCTATCACGATCATTACTATCGAAAGAATCAATCCGAGAATCAGTCCCAACGGAAGAACTTGTCTCACTTCATAATAAGCATTTTCCGCCCGAACGTGGAAATCATGCCGCTCACGCTTTACTCTTGCAATCCCTAACAAAGCTGCAAGAATAAAAACATAATAAAACATAGGATGAAGAAATAATCTTCCCAATCCTCTCAATAACTCATAAACCCATTCAAGAGTCAAACCTGCCACCAACCTCTATCCGTCAATTTCATTCCTAATCTCTTATTCAATAGGCTCCGTTAAACATTCGTGTTGATGTAATAATCGCCATTAGTACAATACTTAATGAATGGCTAATTATCAACATTAACACTGCCAGTCAATAAATCTATTAAGATTATTCTATCAAATTAACGGTGGTCAGTAAACGAAGTATTCGACGAGATTCGATTAAGATAGACTAAAGTCTTGCACACGAAGATTTCTCCGTGTGCTGGACTTTAGTTTTTCCCGGCGACATATTTAATCGCTGCTTGCAATTGGATATCCTTTTCTTCTTTTTTCAATTCATTGATGACGGCTTGTTCTAGCTTTGCTGCTGTTTGTTCATCGATTTTTCCATCCATCTTCAACTGATTTTCCTGCTGAAAGGCTTTTACTGTTATTTCCGTGCTTTCACTGAAATATCCGTCCGTTCTACCTGGTTCATAGCCAAGTCCTTTGAGGATAATCTGAGCATTTTTCACCTGTTCATTATTCATATCCTTCTCTAATGGCTCCTCTAGCTGAATTGGGTGAGTATGAAAAAGATCGGTCTGCTTCACTTCTATCGTTGGATGAATTCCCTTTTTATGAATCCAATTACCATCCGGGGTCAGCCATTTAAAAAGGGTTAATTTAATATTGCTGCCATCTCCCATTGGAACTGCTTGCTGCACTGTTCCTTTGCCAAAAGTCTTTTCACCAATTAACGTATATTCTTCAGATTCTTTTAACGCTCCTGCTAATATTTCCGATGCCGATGCACTTCCTTTATCAATTAGAACAGCGACAGGATACGGTTTATCCTTTTTTAAGGATGTATAAAATTTATCTCGTTCACCGTTTCGCTTTTCAATTTGCATATAGGGCTTCTCATTTGAAACAAACTGTTTCAAAATATCCTCGACACTTTCTAATAGTCCACCAGGGTTTCCACGTACATCAATGACCAACCCTTCAATATCCCTTTTCTCTAACGCTTTTAATTCTTTGTTAAATTCAGAGGCCGTTTCCTTTGAAAATTGAGTGATTTCTATATAACCGATTGATTTACCATATTCTTCTTTGATATCTGAGTGAACTGTAATTTGCGGAATTTCATCACGCTTGACGTTGACTGGAAATCGGCTCCTTTACCCCTTGTCTCGCTAATTCTAGCTTGACAATCGTTCCTTTCTTTCCACGAATTTTGACGGTTGTTTCATATAAATCAAGTCCTTCAATGCTTTCACCATTTATCTTTAAAATTTGATCATTTGGCTTAATGCCAGCTTTTTCTGCTGGGGAATCTTTTAATGGTGACACAATCTTAATCTTCCCCTCTACGACACTGATTTCTGCGCCAATTCCTTCAAAAGAGGCATCTAATGCCTGATTAAATTGTTCCGCCTTTTCCTTATTCATATAAACGGAGTACGGATCATCCAATGTCGTGAGCATTCCCTGAATAGCACCTTCAATCAGTTGCCCTTCTTCAACTTCCTCTACATAATTTCCTTGTATCAGCTTGTAGGCTTGGGCGACTTTTTCCATACTTTTTTCATTTAGCGATTGGTCTGGTTCTGCTTCTGTTTGGTCCTTCTCAGAGGCTTCTGCCGCTTCTTTCTGATCTGTTGACAACCATGTCGTTACTGCATAGGAACCACCAGCTCCGGTTAGTAAAGAACCTGTCATCAGCAATGCTAGCCATTTTCGGTTCATCCTCATCTCCCTCTCTACCTCCTGCTATGAACCTTGTGAACACTTGTCCATATTTCGTCTTAATTCAATATATGAAAAAAACGGAAGTAGTTATGAGAATTTATCTATTTATACGATAAAAACATTAGCGATGATAAGTTTGAGGAGGTTTTGCTTGAAGGAGTTTCCCTGTTCTAATTGGAATGAAGGACTTCTGGTGAACGAAGTTAAAGGCATGCAAAAAGGAAGAGTTTCCTCTTCCTTTTATTCTATCAATCTATGAATTTAAATCGGAACAACACTACGTGGATTTATAGCATTCGATTTCGCACCATTCCAACGTCCGTTATGAACTTCAAAGTGTAAGTGCTGGCCTGTTCCTATACCTGTATTACCCATATATCCGATCGTTTGTCCCTGAGATACAGTTTGCATCGAGCCAACTCCAAGGTTTCTTAAATGAGCATAAAGGGTTTCATACGTTTTTCCGTTAATGGAATGAGTAATAATAATCACATTTCCATAACCGCTCATTTGCCCAGAATAAGAAACAACCCCAGAAGCTGAAGCCACAACTGGAACAGTACCAGCTTTCGCAATATCTACTCCATATGAAACTTCTTTGTTACCATACACAGGGTGGATTCGATATCCAAAACCAGATGTTACAACACCTTGTGTTGGTCGAATAAAGTTGCTTGAAGAAACAGGTGCGTAGATGCTGCTACCTGTTGTTACTACTAGTACTTGACTGGTACTGTTGCAGGAGCTGGTACTGGTACTGGTTAACCAGATGTCTTTGCGGTAGCCACTTGCTGCTTTTGTTTTGCAGCTTCTTCTTCTTGCTGTCTTTTCGCTTCTGCTTGTTGTCTTTTTGCTTCAATTCTTCTTGTTGTCTTTTCAATTCTGCTTGTCTCTGCTGTTCTAGTTCAATCGCTTTTTGAATCGCTGCATCTTGACCCTCAATCACCTTTTGTTCTTCTTCTAAGGTATATTGAACATCAACAGCTTCTGCTCTTTGTTGCTCCAGCATCGCCATCATATTATTTTGTTCTTCTTTTTGCCCATCTAACGTTGCTTTCAATGATTCTAATTCTTGTTGCATCGTTTGTAGTGATTTCAGTTCTTGTTCTACTAACGTACGTTTTTCTTCTAACTTCTGCTTATCTGCATTATGTTCTTCAATAATCGTTTGGTCTGCTTCGACAATCGTTGCGACTGCACCAATACGATCGATTAAATCTCCAAAACTATTAGCGCCAACTAATACATCTATATAGTTAATACCGCCGCCTTCTTGATAGGCTCTCGCACGATCTTTTAATAATTCATTGCGGATTTCAATGCGTTTTTCAATCTCGATGATTTCATTCTTTAACCCTTCAATTTCAACGTTTTTGTCTTCTATTTGTTGATTTTTTTCTGTGATTTTCGTATTCGTATCGTTAATTTGCGTCTCAAGTCGTTTTAATTCATTGGTTACTTGATTTTGTTCTTCTTCAATCTCATTTATTTGTTCATTCGTTTGATTGAGCTGATTTTCAACTTCTGATTTTTTCCCTTGAAGTTCTTCACTCTTCTGATTTAATTCATTTAGTTTGTTCAGAAGCTAGTACATTATAAGCAGGAACCCCTGCAAACATGCTGCTAATTCCAACAACTGCTGCGATAGACAATGTGACAACTGTTTTTTTCAATGCGCTTACTCCTCCTGCTTGTGTGGACCTCATCCGATCATTTTTCAAAAATATCAAGATATAAAACTTATGTATATATGAAAATTCGAAACTATCTTTAAGAATTCCTTAGCACCAACGTGACAAAGAGTCCATTGGTGCTTAAGGTTGGTTTAGATTTTTAAAAACTTACGTACTGACATGACACTTCCCCAGACCCCAATAAAGGCACCCATCAATAAGAGTACTCCAGAGATTTGGTAGATAAATGGACTGAATGGGAGTAGTTGTAGGAAATCTCCTGAAAGTTTATCTGATAAAAAGTCAAATGAGTAGTAATAAGTGATGCCGACCATAATAATTGGCAGAATCGATCCCATTACACCAAGACATAATCCTTCTAAGAAGAATGGCCAACGGATAAAACCGTTTGTGGCTCCTACTAATTTCATAATCTCAATTTCTCTTCTTCTAGCAAAAATTGTAATTTTAATCGTATTGGAAATGAGGAACATCGCTGTAAATAAAAGTCCGATAATCAGGACAATCCCAACAATTCGACCTGTGTTTGTTACATCAAATATTTTCTCTACACTATCTTGTCCATATTTTACCTTTGAGGCAAAGTCCATTTTCTCAATTTTCTTTGCCACAGACATCGTATCTTGTGGATCCAATGTTTTAACGATTAACACGTCATTCAGTGGGTTATCCTGCTCAAACATCAAGAAGGCTTCCCCCTCTTCACCCATGCTATCAATTAACTGAGTTAATTCATCTTCCTTCGGTGAAAACTGAACCGAATCGACTCGATCTAATTTTTCAATCCCAGCAGATAGTGCCTTTTGTTCCTCATCTGTTGCTGCGACATCAATATGGACACGAATTTCAACATCATTTTCAATGTTGTTCGCCATATGGTTTAAATTCATCATAATCACAAAAAAGACGCCTACTAAAAGGAGTGTGATCGTCACGGCACTAACAGATGCAAAGGTCATCCAGCCGTTTCTTCCTAAGCTTTTAAAGGTCTCGCGCACATGCCTTCTAATCGTTCTAGCTTTCATATCCGTAATCACCTCTCTGTTCGTCACGGACAATCTTACCAGCCTCAATCGCAATCACTCGATGCTTGATCGTATTCACGATTTCTTTATTGTGAGTCGCCATCAACACCGTTGTTCCTCTTTTGTTGATTTCTTCCAGAATCGCCATAATATCCCAAGAAGTATCTGGATCAAGGTTTCCCGTCGGTTCATCGGCAATTACTACTTTTGGTGAATTGACAATCGACCTGGCAATCGAAACACGCTGCTGTTCTCCACCTGATAATTCATCCGGAAACATCCGTGCTTTTGCCTTAATCCCAACCAAATCTAATGTTTCCATAACTTTCTTTTTAATTTGATCTGGATGTTCTTCGATAACTTCTAGCGCAAAGGCGACATTTTCAAAAACAGTAAGTGAAGGAAGTAACTTAAAATCTTGGAAAACGACACCTATTTGTCTTCTAATAAGAGGTATTTTACTTTCTTTTAACGTTGTTAATTCGATTCCGTTTATTTTGATGCTACCTTTTGTTGGCTTTTCCTCACGATACATCATTTTGGTAAACGTAGACTTTCCAGCACCACTTTGACCTACGATATAAACAAATTCACCCTTTTTAATGTGCACATTAATTCCATTTACTGCCATGACACCATTCGGGTACTTTTTATAAACATCTTTCATTTCTATCATGTTATCACCCAATGCTTTTTTGTATTGAAAAAAAATAAACATCGCTGTATCGACATCATTCTGCAAAATTCTCTTTTATTCTTCCACACTTCCCATTATAACATCAACTTTCGTCAAGAAAGCTACTATATTATTACAATTTCTTTTCAATCGTTTTTATAATTTTCAAACTTCTTTTTCACAAACCTTGATAAATAGGGGTTTATGGCACATTTTCTGATTTTAAATTGTAAAGTTGGTAAAATATTGTTATATGATTGTAATATTTAAATGGTTAATAGTAATGATTATGGGGATTTTTAGGTAAGAAGTTATAAGAATAAATAGGTAGATCAAAATAAAAAACTGACTCAACAAAAGGAATCTATTCCTTCTGTGAGTCAGTTTTACGATTATTTCTTTTCTGCTAGCCATTCTGCAACAGCTGTCGCTTCTTCACCTTGGATTAACTTAGGTGGCATCGATCCTTTTCCTTCAATAATCGTTTGCTCAATTTCTTCTTGAGAAAGTCTTGCCCCTACTGTACTAATATCAGGAAATGGTCCTGATCCCTCCAACTCAACACCATGACATTGAGAACATTTTTGTGTATACGTTTTTTCTGGGTCACCAGCTGACACCGTGTCCCCTGATGTCGCTTCATCGTTTCCCCCACAAGCAGCTAAAACCAATGATGTTCCTAGTAGCAAACCCAATAATTTACCCTTCATAAAACCATTTCCCCCTTTAGTCATTACACCTTCACCCGGGAATATTATACCATATTTGGGTGACTAGACACTGAAAAAGAAACGCCCTAACAAATCCTTGATATCCACTAGAGTCTCGGGCTTCTTTGCAGAATAATAAAGGCTGTTTTCGCAAAGTTTGTTGTTAAAATCCAAAGGCCGATTTTAACGTAGAAATAGCTATTTTGTGCATTCGTAATTTGTTTGTAGCTCTTTTCTCAAAAATAATGGCCAGTGTCAACGTGATAACAAAGTCAATCCCCTTTTCATCTCTCGAAAAGCAACAAAGTTTGAGAAAAGAGCCATAATAAAAGACCTCTGCAAATATTTTTTTGCAAAGGCCTCATAATTATTATGAAATTGTTGAACGAAGATATGCGTCAATAAATTCATCAATTTCGCCATCCATGACCGCACCAATATTTCCGGTCTCGGCATTTGTCCGATGGTCTTTAACCATTGAATAAGGATGAAAGACATAGGAGCGAATTTGACTTCCCCAGCCAATTTCCTTTTGTTCTCCACGGATTTCAGCTAATTGTTCTTCTTTCTTTTCAATTTCTAATTGATAGAGCTTTGATTTTAGCATTTTCATTGCCGTTTCACGGTTTTTAATTTGCGAACGTTCAGATTGACATGTAACGACCACACCTGTAGGAATATGGGTAATTCGAACTGCTGAGTCGGTTTTATTAATATGCTGTCCACCTGCACCACTTGCACGATACGTATCCACTTTCAAATCTTCTGTGCGAATTTCAATTTCAATATCATCATTAAATTCAGGCATGACATCACAGGAAACAAACGATGTATGACGACGTCCTGACGAATCAAACGGTGAAATACGAACAAGACGGTGTACGCCTTTTTCTGCTTTTAAATAGCCATAGGCATTATGACCTCTAATGGCTAGTGTCACACTTTTAATTCCAGCTTCATCACCTGGTAGATAATCCAGCGTCTCCACCTTAAAGCCTTTTTTCTCTGCCCAGCGTGTGTACATTCGAAGCAGCATGGAACCCCAGTCTTGTGATTCTGTTCCACCTGCACCTGGATGCAATTCTAGTATCGCATTGTTTTTATCATATGGATCACTTAACAGGAGTTGAAGCTCAAATTGATTTAAGCGAGTTGTCAGTTCCACTAACTCGGTTTCAAGGTCACTTCGTAATTCTTCATCATCTTCTTCTTTGACTAGTTCATAGGTAAGCTCTAGATTTTCATAGGCATCAAATAATTCTTTGAATTCATTTACCTGATCTTTTAAAGCATTTGCTTCATTGATGATGCCTTGTGCTTTTTGCTGATCATTCCAAAATTCTGGCTGAAGCATGACATCATCTAACTCAGCAATTCGTGCCTCCTTATTTTCTAAGTCAAAGAGACCCCCTAAAGTCCGCTAATTTCTTAGCTGCATTTTCTAATTCATGACGAATTTCTGCTAATTCCATTTAATTCCCCTTCACTATTTAATTGGTAGTAAGCACTGTAAAAAACAGCTACCACTTTGACCTTTGTCATCATATGCAATAGTCATTGTCATATGAATCGCTGCATAAATCATTTGGTACGATTCTTTACGGCTGAAAAGGACAAAACAATTGATTTTGTCCTTTCAAGCTTCTTCCCATTATATTATATCAATTTCCCGCTGCTCCATGGCAATTTTTATATTTTTTGCCACTGCCGCATGGACATGGATCATTACGACCAATTTGGACCTTTTTCACAACCGGCTTTCTCTTCACTTCGCCATCTTCTTTCGGATTAACCGCTTGTCCTTTTGCTACTTCTTCACGTTCTAGATTATTGACGAATTTCAGCTTTCATGATGTATTTTGCAACATCATCTTCAATCGATTCAACCATTGTTTCAAACATCGCAAATCCTTCTGTTGGTATTCGCGTAATGGATCAATTTGTCCATAAGCACGTAAATGAATTCCTTGACGTAAGCTGATCCATCGCATCAATATGATCAATCCATTTCGAGTCAACCGCACGTAGAACAATGACTTTTTCAAATTCACGCATTTGTTCTGTCGCTAAGCTGCTCTTCTTTTTCATCATAATGTTCTATCACTTTTTCAAACACAAGATCGGTAATTTCATCTGCGCCTTTTCCATGAAACATCCTCTAACTGTAATTTCACCTTCATGGAAGCAGATTTCCATTGACATAATCAAGCAAGCTTTGAAAGTTCCATTCTTGCCTCATCATCACCAGCAACATGTGCAACCACATTACGCCCGACAGAAGATGTAATCATCTTTTCAACAATACTACGTAAGTTTTCAGATTCCAACACATCATTACGCTGCTCATAAATAATTTCACGTTGTTGACGAAGAACATCATCATATTGCAATAGTTGTTTACGGGCATCAAAGTTATTTCCTTCTACACGTTTTTGCGCAGATTCAACCGCTTTTGAAACCATTTTACTTTGAATTGGCTGGGTATCATCCATACCAAGTCTTCGCATCATGTTTTCATATTATCAGAACCAAAACGGCGCATCAATTCATCTTCCATGGAAAGATAGAACTGTGTTACCCCAGGGTCACCTTGACGACCAGAACGTCCACGAAGCTGATTATCAATTCGTCGTGCTTTCATGACGTTCCGTACCAATAACCGCAAGACCACCTAGTTCTTTAACACCTTCACCAAGCTTGATATCCGTACCACGACCAGCCATATTCGTCGCAATCGTAACAGCACCTTGTTGACCGGCTTCAGCAATAATTTCTGCTTCACGTTCATGATTTTTCGCATTTAACACATTATGGCGAATTCCTTTTTTCGATAAATATTTAGAAATGATTTCAGATGTTTCAATTGCAACTGTACCAACAAGAACCGGTTGTCCCTTTTTATGACGTTCAGCAATATCTTCAACAACTGCACTGAATTTTCCATCCATCGATGCATAAATTAAATCTGCACGGTCATCACGAGCAATTGGTCTATTTGTTGGAATGACGATAACATTCATATTATAAATATTACGGAATTCTTCTTCTTCCGTTTTCGCTGTACCTGTCATACCAGACAATTTTTCATACATACGGAAATAGTTTTGGAACGTAATCGTCGCCATTGTCATACTTTCATTTTGAATTTCAAAGCCTTCTTTTGCTTCAATCGCTTGATGAAGACCATCACTATAGCGACGACCTTTCATTAAACGACCAGTAAATTGGTCAACAATGACAATTTCGCCTTCTTGAACAACATAATCAACATCAAGATGCATACTGACATGTGCTTTTAATGCCTGGTTAATATGATGGTTTAATGTTACATGTGCTAATATCAAAAAGGTTTTCAATTCTAAATGCATGCTCAGCTTTATTAATCCCTTCTTCTGTTAGCTGAACACCTTTTGTTTTTTCATCATACGTATAATCTTCATCTTTTTTCAGCGTACGGACAAATGCATTTGCTTGAATATATAGTTGTGTTGATTTTTGTGCTGAACCAGAAATAATCAGCGGTGTACGTGCTTCATCAATTAAAATCGAGTCAACTTCATCAATGACTGCATAATGAAGTGGACGTTGTACCTTTTGTTCTTTATAAAGCACCATATTGTCACGCAAATAATCAAAGCCAAATTCATTATTTGTACCATACGTAATATCGCAGCATAGGCTTCTTGCTTTTCTTCCTTTGACATGCTATTTAAATTCAAACCAACTGTTAAGCCCAAGAAACTGATAAAGCTCTCCCATTTCGCTTGCATCACGGCTTGCCAAGTATTCGTTGACTGTAACAACATGAACACCTTTTCCTGTTAGTGCATTTAAATAAACAGGCATTGTTGATGTTAATGTTTTACCTTCACCGGTTTTCATTTCGGAAATATTTCCTTCATGAAGAGAAATACCCCCCATTAGCTGAACAGGATATGGATATAGACCAAGTACACGGTTCGCACCTTCACGAACAACAGCAAATGCTTCAACTAACAAATCATCAAGTGTTTCACCATTTTGATAACGAGTTTTAAATTCTTCTGTTTTCCCTTGTAATTCATCATCGGAAAGTCTTTCCATTTCCGTAGCAAGGGCTTCAATTTGTTCAGTCATTTTTGT
>CAVPUE010000012.1:0-72997 GCA_963708895.1 uncultured Bacillaceae bacterium
AAAAGAAATAGCGGATGTTTCGATTCAAAAAGGAACTGAAAAAGCAAATCTATCTAAATTAAATGTTATGCTATTAGGTTTCTTAGGTGGAGCCTTTATTGCTTTAGGATATCTAGCATATATTCGTGTCACTGGAACGATGCCAAGCGAATGGGGCGGGTTAGTTACATTAATAGGCGCATCGGTATTCCCAATTGGACTTATATGTATTTTACTAGGTGGTGGCGAATTACTTACCGGGAATATGATGGCTGTTAGTATAGCTTATTATGCGAAAAAAGTATCAATCGGCCAATTAATAACTAATTGGTTTTTAATATTCGTTTCTAATCTGCTTGGTGCCTTGTTTATTGCTTATTTCTTTGGCCATTTTGTAGGTTTGACAGAAGGTGCTTTTTTGGAAAAAACAATTGCTACAGCGCAAGCAAAGGTAAATGATCCTTTTATGGTGGCCTTGGTTTCTGGAATTGGCTGTAACTGGCTTGTTTCGATTGCGGTTTGGTTAAGCTTTGGTGCAAAAGACTTTTCTGGCAAAATTTTAGCGATTTGGTTCCCGACAATGACTTTTGTATTAATCGGATTTCAGCACGTTGTTGCCAATATGTTTATCATTCCGGCGGCCATTTTTGCTGGTGCCCTTACATGGATGGACTTCTTATCAAATGTAGTACCTGTAGCTATCGGAAATGCCATTGGTGGCGCTGTTTTCGTTAGTCTTATCTATTTTGTAGTTTATAAGAGAAATGACTTTAAGAAGACTGCTACATTAGTAGAAAAAGATCACGTCAAAGCTGGATAATCATGTATTAAGAAGCTTTTCTCAAAAAGAGCTACAAACTTAATACGAATGGACAATACAGCCTTTATTTAAACTCTCGTTCTTGTTAGCGGGAGTTTTTTCATTGAAAATAAAAAACTAATATTTTACCAATCTATATTAACTTATTTATTACTATAAACATATTGTTTATAGAATAATATATTATTTGAGAATCGTCAATGAATATGCCATTCAAAGATGAAATAAAACCGGTCACCATAGACGTTTTATGATGACCGCGATTCATTACATATAAAGGGAATCTACTTTTTGTTTTCTCTAGCTGCTTTTTTTCTAGCCTTTTTACTTAGATTTAGTTCCTCGCCAAACTCAGTCCGTGTATTGTTTGCAGGACTAGCCTCTGCACCTTGGTTTTTATTTCTTTTAGCCATTATTAAATCCCCCTTTCACTTTCACTTAGCAATACTTTTACTATTCCCTAGAAAGAGGAAAATTACTCATGCAATCGCTGACTATCTTTTTAATCGGAACAAAAAGCGGAGTACTTCATGTGAAAACACTATCCATTCAAAATGGAAAATTTCTATATCAAGATTATATTTTGCGTGAAGGAAACTTTCTTTCGCGAAGTTTATTCTGTTCCCCGAAAGACAAAACGTTTCTCTAGACCCACTAGATTGTTATATACGATAATAAATAGAGAGAGAAAAAAGTGGGGATGTTATGATGGAAAATCAAGCATATCTAGATCTGAAAAGGGGCGAACGCGGGGCGATTATCAGTATTGTCGCTTACATTTGTCTATCTATCTTAAAATTAGTAGTTGGTTATCTAGCAGACTCTGAAGCTTTAAAAGCGGATGGTTTAAATAACGCGACAGATATTATTTCCTCGTTCGCTGTATTGATCGGTCTGAAATTATCCCAGCGACCTGCAGATGATGATCATCCATATGGTCACTGGAAGGCGGAAAATGTTGCTTCGTTAGTGGCTTCGTTTATTATGATGGTTGTCGGTATACAAGTTGTTTCAAAGGCGATTGCTAGCATTTATCAAGGAACCAATGAAACCCCTGATGTCCTTTCTGCTTGGGTCGGAATCTTTTGTGCACTCATCATGTATTTGGTTTATCGATATAATAAAAAATTAGCGAGTGAAATTAATAGCCAATCCGTCATGGCAGCGGCCAAAGATAATCTTTCCGATGCCTGGGTGAGTATTGGAACGACAGTTGGAATCGTCGGGGCTCAGTTTAACCTTCCATGGATTGATCCATTAGCTGCCTTGATTGTAGGGTTTTTGATTTGTAAAACAGCATGGGATATTTTCCGTGAAGCGACTCATTTTCTGACTGACGGTTTTGATGAAAATGAAATCAAATCTTATAAAAAGACGATCCAAGGTACGTATGGGGTTAAAGGAATTAAAGATATTAAGGCAAGAAATTATGGAAATAACGTGGTAGTCGATGTTGTGATTCTCGTCAATTCCAATTTAGATGTTACAAGCGCCCATGACATTGCAACGAGAGTAGAAGATGAACTCATAAAAGAAAATCACGTTTACGATGTGCATGTGCATGTTGAACCGAATTGAAAAAGCTCTTTTCTCAAACTTTGTTGCTTTGGGATAGAAAAAAGCTGATTCTCTTTGTACTCCGTTGACATTGGACTTTTTTTGATAAAAGAGCTGCAAATTTGATACGAAGGCACAAAATTGCTAATTGCCACGTTAAAATCGGCCTTTGGATTTTAACAACAAACTTTACAAAAACAGCCATTGAAAAAGATCATAATCCGAATGGATACAGAAGGGAGCCAATGCTAAAGAGAAAGGCTCCTTTAATTAATCAAACAAACTTGTTACTTTGCCCTTTACTTAACACCCTTATAGGGACCAGATTGGTCGTGGATACTGTTTAAGAGTAGCAATGAGATGTTGCGAATGCCAAATAGCAGGAATATTAAACATTTCATTTGAACTGGTTTTGATAAAGGTAACTTCTGTAATTGTTTTTCCTTCATTCCAATTACGCAGTGATAACTCTAATAATAAAAAATTTTGAGTCCAGACATCTATACTATCTTTTGTTAGATTGCCCGTTTTTTCCCATTCATCCATTATAGTGAATAGAAAGTCAATGTCGAGACTTACTTGATACACCGCTTTCAAAAGATTTTCTACATCATGTAATTGAGATTTGCTCTTTTTGGAAAAAGGGTTAAATTTTAAGCTTAATTTAGCTTTTTGAAACTGTTTTTCTGTCTCAATGATTTGTGTATGTATTAGATTTAAATTCTGATTAAAATAGTTTTGTGACGGTTCACCTGCCTGAATCCAAGCTGCTAAGGACTTCAGACTTTTTGCTAATTTATTGGGAAATTCTTCAACATGTTCGATCACCTTTTTTGTGAAATCAGGGGGATATACATATTGAAGTAATAGGGCTACTAAAATTCCAATAATTGAATCACGGATTCGGTCGAACCCATATCCATGTAATTTATGTTCAAATTCAAGAACAAGCACCACACTGAGTGCGATTTGATGAAGAGTGGTCCCGTTGGCTCTTAGTAGGAGTGGGATCATCAGACTAACCAACATGACAAAAGCAATGGACAATCCGTTTGCATGAAGAGAAGAGGCGAGAATGTAAACAGATAGTACTCCAATGATCGTACCTATCATTCGTGCTACACCAAATCTTATGGATTTAAGCAGTGTCGCCTGTATGCAGAGAATTAGGGATATGGGTCCTAAATAGGGATACTTTGAACCAAATAAAATGGCCAATTCCCATGAAATGGCTGAACCTATTACCATTTTCAGAACGAGAATAAGTTTATCAATACCCGTTAGTTTTATTACCTGCATAGCGTTACCCCCGTATAAATATCATCATTTAGTTTGCTTTTGTATTCTTAATTTATACCAAATTTCTCAGGGGTGAATGTTTCCTATTAAGAATAAACTTTAATGGATAAAAAAATTTAACAAAGTCAAAAAAGTGAAAAGGGAATAAAAAAAGAGCCGAACCATTAAGGGTACGGCTTTAAGATTTTATTCTGGAAAGCTAATTTTTAAAAGCTGCATGAATGATTAGTAAACCCCGCCCCAACAACTGCAACCAATAATAATTAAAAGAATAAACAATACGATTAATAAGGCGAATCCACCGCCACCAAAACCAACTGCTCCAGACATAAAATCACCTCCTTCAATTTTTGGAGGTATTAGTATAGGTCCATACATACTATGGTGATTAGAAGGTAATTGACACAAAAAGATATGACTTTCGCACAGAATAATGTGTAGGTTTTGGTTTATAACAGAAAAATCATGTTTATGATGTTCGTGTACATGTTGGACCGAATTGAAAATGATCGTAATGCGAATGGATACAAAAGGGAGCCCACTTTTTAAGAGTAGGGCTCCCTTTTCAAACTTTTACTTACATTTTTAAGAAACATATATACGATGAGTGAACTTGGCTAAATCTTCAACTTTTCCGATTAATACAAGTACATCATTGTCTTTAAAAACTTCATCTGGAGACGGTGTAACAATCGTTTCTCCATCTCTAATGACCACAATCACACTAACATGATGTTTCGCACGTAAATCAAGTTGTCGAAGACTTTTACCGATCATTTTAGGAGGGATGATAATCTCCTCTAAATTGAACTCTTTTGATAGTTCGATATAGTTCACTAAATTAGGGGATAATAGTAAGTTTGCTAATCGTTCACCCATATCTCTTTCCGGGTAAATAATTCGATCCGCACCGATTTTCTCCAAAACTTGTCCATGCCTTTTACTGATCGCTTCAGCAATTACCTGTTTGACGCCCATTTCTTTTACAAGAAGAACCGTTAAAATATTCGATTGCATATCATCTCCGATGGCTACGATCACTGTATCAAAGTTACGAATTCCAAGGGAAGTTCAGCGTTTTCTCATCTGTTGCGTCTGCAACCACCGCATGTGTGACAAATGGTAAGGCATTTTCCACATTTTCTTCACTGTTATCGATCCCGAGAACTTCTTGACCTGCTTCAAATAACTTTTGAGCAACACTTGAGCCAAATCTCCCCAACCCAATAACCGCATATTGTTGTACAGACATTTTCATCGTCTCTCCCTGTACTGTATAGTTCATTTCTTTTTCTATTATAAACCTTTAGAAACCAGCTGTAATGCTCTAGCCAATCATAATATTCCCTTTTGGATGACGGATTGCACTTGGTTTTTGCCTTTTGGAAATCGCAAACGCAATGGTTAACGGACCTAGTCTGCCTGCAAACATCGCAAGAATAATAATGATTCGACCGAATGATGAAAGCTCTGGTGTTAATCCCATCGATAATCCAACAGTTCCGAACGCAGAAGCTGCTTCAAATAAATACATGATAAACAAATGTCCACTTTCAGTAATCGTTAACAGCATCGTCACCGTCATGACAATCAGAAAGCCAGCCAAAGCGACGGTAAAGGCTTTTAAAATCGTTTCAACAACAATACGGCGTTTAAATAACACAACATCTCCATTCCCTTTCACTTGAGCCCATGCGGTGGCAAAAAGAACAGCAACGGTTGAAACTTTGATACCTCCAGCTGTCGAACCGGAGCCTGCTCCAATATACATTAGAATGATAATCAGAAATAGGGATGATTGTGTCATATCACCAATGGGTAATGTATTAGCACCAGCCGTTCTTGGTGTGACCGATTGAAACAAGGCACCCAAGACCTTGCCTATTGGAGAAAGTGGCTCTAATGTTTTCGGATTTCCAGCTTCAAATAATAGAATTAAAATCGTTCCACCAACCGTCAAAAGACAAGTCATCGTCAACACGATTTTTGAATGTAGGGATAAACGCTGGGTTTTCCGATAATCGACGAGTTCATTTAAAACGATAAAACCTAATCCACCAATTGTAATAAGAGCGCATATCGTTAACACAACCGTTGGATCATCCACATAACCTGTTAAACTATTATAATTCCCCATTAAATCAAAGCCTGCATTGTTGAAGTTTGAAATGGAATGCCATAATCCATAATAAAGGGCTCTTCCTAATGGCATATCGAATGAAAACCGAATGCCTAAAATCAAACCTCCTGTTAATTCGATGACTGCCGTGAAAAGTAAGATTCTTTTTACCAACCTTACCATTCCAGAAAGATTTTCATTATTAAAAGCTTCCTTCAGTAGTAATCTTTCTTTTAAAGAGATTTTTTTTCTTAAAAGTAAAAAGACCAATGTCGCAAAAGTCATAAATCCTAATCCACCCATTTGAATAAGCGAGATAATCACAATCTCGCCAAATAAGGTAAAGGTCGTACCAGTATCTACAACAACAAGTCCTGTCACACAGGTTGCAGATGTTGCTGTAAAAAGTGCATTTAAAAAGGGAAGGCCCTGACCGTCTTCTGTTGCAATCGGAAGAGTTAAAAGACAGGCACCGATTAGAATTAGTATCGCAAACCCAATGACAAGTACTTTAGGTGGATTAAGAGAGTTCATTAATTTTTTCATGATGAGGCCTCCTGTGGAAATCTCTATATTACTTTTTCCAATGTTTAGTAATATCATAGAATGATCGATTTACATCTGAGGGGCGCTCCTTTTGCAATCATCAAAAATTGCTATTTTTTAATTGGCATTAGTTTACTCCTGTTATATGATAGTTTCAAGCGTCAAAAATCACTTTAATAGTGGAAATTTTATGGTTCAAATTACGATCCTAATCAAGGGTTCATAAAGGAGAATCAGACCATGAATTACAAACGAAAATCGCCTTTTCGCTATACATTTTCAGAACCAATAACGGTTTATTTTAAAATAGTGAATATTAATGGAAAAAGGATTGAATCTTCAGAGGGAACTGCATCCATGATTGATTTAAGTCCAAAAGGAATGAAATTGAAATCCTCCTTAGATTTACAAAATATCAATCATAAGACAATTCTTCTTTCGATTCGATTTACGATTGATACCATTGAACAGATCGTCCTAGGAAGAATTGTTTGGAAGAAGCAAGGGGCGGGATTCTATCATTATGGGATTGAATTATTAGTGGATGATGCGGTGTCACAAACGATTATTGAAGAATTAAAAGTGTATGTACGTAACCATGAAGAGGGAAAAGGTGTCGGGCAAAACTGAATGTTTTTTTAGGAGCCCAACACCTTAACTACTTCTATATAATTAAATCCTTTTTAAATCCTCATTCAATTTGGTTGAGATGTTTTTAAAATAGAAATAAAATCCGATCCATATGCAGGCATACATAATTAAGAATATCGTGATCATCGATAATATGCTTTGTAAGGACAGGGGAAACCAGCCGATCAGAAGTGCTAGAGCAAAGTACAGAATCGCAACCGTGATAAAATGTAGAAGGGTCTGCTGCCATAGCTTCAATGATTGGATTTCAAAGTAAAGCGGTGTGACAGTAAAGAACCAACCACAAAATATCGATCCTAGGGAATTTTTAAGAAAAAGGGAACCATCAATCATGCTTTCCCCGCCAAAATAGACAATCGAATTGGTGACGACTACGGCAAGAAAGGCACCGAAAAAGATTCCAATCATACTCCTAAATAAAAAAGTTTTCATTTTTGTTTCCTCCTGTTCATTTTTAAGGCCTCTTTAATTTTGCTTACGTAATGTCTAGATACATACTCTTTGGCACCAGATTTAAAATGGACGCAGAGTGTTCCATTAAAAGATGCCTCAAAATGGCTTAACTCATAGAGGTTGGCAATAACAGATTTGGATAAGCGGATAAAGCGATTGGCGGGTAGTCCCTTTTCAAGCTCGTATAATTTTTCTTTGACCTTGAACGTCCCCTTCGAAGTAACGGCCATGACAGAATCATCCTCTGAGTAAAAGGAATGAATATCTTTAGGATTGAGAATATGTTGAACATCTCCTTTACTCCCAACGATAAACTCTGTTTTATGATTTTGTAATAAATCTAATAGATCTTTGATGGAGTCATCTAGTTCCTGACAGTGGATGGTAACAGATGTTTCTTCATGGGAAGTATTAATATCTAACAATACCTTCATTCCACCCCTCCTTTTTCAATACTTTTGAACTTTCTAATAATAGTATAGGTGAAGAGGGAAACACTGTCTGTAAAAAGTCGGTGAAAGGTCTTTTCGAAGGGGTAAGTGGTTAAAACTTGAGGGTAAGTTTCTTTTAAAATAAAAAAGAGCTTAGAGAAATCTCTAAGCTCAGGGTTAAGTAATTTTAGAGTCGGTCCATGTGTGATTCAAACTATTTTCATTCCTCCCCATACAAATTATGTTTGATAAAAGGGATTATGCCGTGGACAAATATTGAAATTTAAATTTCATTCTTTCTTCTCAGTTTACCTGTGGTTCAATATGGATATGAGAATGATGAATCTGATGGGTTTGGGATAGACGAACTTCCACATCTTCGGCAATTTCGTGGCCTTCAATCACCGTTAAGTGTGGCTCTACAAAAATCGTTGCGTCCACAATGGCCATATTTCCGTGCAATCGGGCTTTTATATCTTTAACCAGTTTCACCCCTGGTGTGGAGCGAATCGTATCTTCAATTTCCTTTAGCTTATTGACTTCAAAAGCATCTGTTAAATCAAGTGCAGCCTCTTTAAAAATTCCCCATGCTGTTTTGCAAATGAGGATGCCGACAA
Organism: uncultured Bacillaceae bacterium; assembly: GCA_963708895.1. Lineage (GTDB taxonomy): Bacteria > Bacillota > Bacilli > Bacillales > Cytobacillaceae > Bacillus_BD. The sequence goes on from CAVPUE010000012.1 coordinate 8,473, forward strand.
CAAAAGCGGCTAACGGATCCAACCAACCAATCCCAAAATAAGCACCGACAATCCCAATCATGGCCCCAATGCTTACTAATGCATCTGAACGATTATCCTGTGCAGCAGAATAGAGGGATTTACTCTTTACCTTTTTCGATAAGTTCAGATTATAGCGATAAACTCCATACATAAAGATGGCTGAAAATAAAGCTACAAATGCAGTCATCATACTGGGTGTGGTTTCTGCTGGGTTTATGACCGATTGTACTGAATCTATTATGACTTGAATCCCAACGGTGATCATGATAAAAGCAGCGACAAGTGATGCAATTGTTTCGGCTCTTGAGTGTCCATACCGGTGATTTTCATCAGGTGGCCTTTGGGCAATTCTTAAACCGATGAATACGGCTACAGAAGCAATAATATCAGTCAAATTGTTCAGTCCATCTGCACGTAAGGCTTCTGAATTTCCTACATAACTCACTGTCATTTTGACTCCGGATAATAGAATATAGGCTGCAATACTTAGCAAGGCTCCACGCTCTGCCTTTTTATATTGGGAGTTTTCCATATGCGCCTCCTATCATTCACAAACAGATCTTTCATTTAGGCTCTTTTCTCAAACTTTGTTGCTTTTAGAGAGTTAAAAAGAGGATTGACCTTGTTATCATGTTGAAACTGGCCATTATTTTTGAGAAAAGAGCTACAAACTAATTACGAATGCACAAAATAGCTATTTCTACGTTAAAATCGGCCTTTGGATTTTAACAACAAACTTTACGAAAATAGCTTTCATTCACTTAGTATGAGACGTGCAGAATGTAAAAATACTTGGGGAATATTGGCGTGCTGTTGTCTAAAAAAATGTGTAAAATAAGTGTCATAAATTCACAAAAATAGTCCAAGATTCAGTGGTTTTTCATTGAACTTTTTCAGTCTATGCTTCATACTATATATGAACATATATTCATATATGAAAGTCAAAAAGAAAGTAGGGGTCATTATGGGTCACCATCACGGTCATGGTCATCATCACCATGGTCATGGACATTCACACGGTCATTCAGCTAACAAAAAAGCTTTACTCCTATCCTTTATCTTAATTACGTCTTTTATGGTGATTGAAGTCATCGGTGGATTGCTGACAAATAGCTTAGCGTTGTTGGCAGATGCAGGCCATATGTTAAGTGATGCAGCCTCCCTTGGTTTAAGTTTTTTTGCCTTAAAATTAGGGGAAAAAGCGGCATCGCAATTTAACACATTTGGTTATAAACGCTTTGAAATTATTGCAGCAGCCATCAATGGGATGACTTTAATCCTAATTTCACTATATATTTTATACGAAGCGATTCAGCGCTTTGCCAACCCACCAGAAGTTCAAAGTGGAGGGATGCTGACGATTGCAGCAATTGGTTTGTTAGTCAATATCGTAGCTGCTTGGATTTTAATGCGTGGCGAAAAAGAGGATAATCTTAACGTACGAAGTGCTTTTCTACATGTTTTAGGTGATATGCTTGGCTCAGTAGGGGCAATTGTCGCAGCCTTATTAATGATTTTCTTCGGATGGGGATGGGCCGATCCTGTTGCCAGTTTAATTGTAGCCGTGCTCATTAGCATTAGTGGTTATCGCGTAACAAAGGAAGCTTTCCATATATTAATGGAAGGAACTCCACAGCAAATCCAATTAAACGATGTGAAGGATTCACTTGAAAAAATAGATTCTGTAGAAGAAGTTCATGATTTGCATATTTGGTCGATTACATCTGGAATGTTTATGTTAAGCTGTCATATGACGATTTCAGAAGATGCCATTCATGATCAAGTATTAGAAAAGGCACAAAAAATTCTCCATGATGATTTTGGCATCGAACATAGCACAATCCAAGTGGAAAGACGCGATTTTGGATGCCCAAATCCTCATTTAGGTTGTAATTAGTGCCTAGCATGCTCAATCGTTTGTTCTAAAATATCCATTACATGCTCGTCATCACAGCTATAGAAAACGGAAGTCCCTTCACGTCTAAACTTGACAAGACGAAGATTTTTTAAAAATCGAAGCTGGTGGGAAACGGTTGACTGTAATAAATCGAGCTTTTCGGCTATTTCATTCACGGAATGCTCACCAGTAAATAAAAGATGAAGAATCCGAATTCGAGTTGGTTCTGATAAGGCTTTAAACGTTTGTGACACAATAAAAAGAGTTTCTTCATCAAGCTCGTGGCTAGAAGATGATTCTTGTTCCTTTGTCATCGTGCATCAACCTCCTAAAGTACATTATAGCGAATAATAGTAAAAAATCACCTTTGCGACTTTGAAGCGGGTGATTTTTTTATTTATTGTTAGTAATGGAAGTAACAAAAACAAAATTCTTTATTTTATACCAGATTGAGGTTTAAAATATATGATACTTAGATAATGTTGATAAGATTCCTTTAAGAAGAAGGTGGGCAAGTGGCTACGAAATATTTATTCGCCCTTATTTTACCAGGATTATTAGTGGTGTTTTTTACAAGGGTCACCTATAGTCGGGTACTCGCACTGGTTTTGACGGTTGCCTTAATCGCCGCATCGGTTTATAAAGGATACACCAATACCATCTGGTTAATTGTGGTCGATTCGTTTTCCTTAACACTAGGATTTTGGTACGCTGATCAAACAAAACGCAAAATGAAACAAAGCTTAAAATAAAACCTGTCTATTAATGAATAATGACAGGTTTTTTGAATTTTAAAGAATGTTTGTTCGTGTATTTATGGTTAGTATTCCCTGTTTTGTGGTAGAATGGTGATATTGACATTGGATATGAACGGAATGTGATTATACATAAAGATTTTGATGAAGAATGGAGGCACTACTTTTGGAGAGTAAATTTCAGTTAGTTTCAAAGTATTCACCTCAAGGGGATCAACCGAAAGCGATTGAAACGCTCGTGGATGGAATTAGAAGTGGAAAGAAACATCAAACCTTACTCGGTGCAACTGGAACAGGAAAAACGTTTACCGTTTCAAATGTGATTGAACAAATCAATAAACCGACATTAGTATTAGCCCATAATAAAACTCTTGCTGGACAACTTTACAGCGAATTTAAAGAGTTTTTTCCAAATAATGCTGTTGAGTATTTTGTTAGTTATTACGATTATTTCCAACCAGAAGCCTATGTTCCACAGACAGATACATTTATTGAGAAAGATGCCAGTATTAATGATGAAATTGATAAATTACGTCACTCAGCGACATCCTCATTATTTGAACGAGACGATGTCATTATTATTGCCAGTGTTTCTTGTATTTATGGTTTAGGTTCACCTGAAGAATATCGTGAACTCGTTCTTTCCTTAAGAGTAGGAATGGAAGTGGAACGCAATCAATTATTACGGAAACTGGTTGATATCCAGTATGATCGAAACGATTTGAATTTTATCCGCGGGACTTTCCGTGTTCGTGGAGACGTCGTGGAAATCTTCCCTGCTTCAAGGGATGAACATTGTATAAGAGTCGAATTCTTTGGTGATGAAATTGATCGCATTCGTGAAGTCGATGCGTTAACAGGTGAAATTCTTGGCGAACGAGAACATGTCGCGATTTATCCAGCATCCCACTTCGTTACACGTGAGGAAAAAATGAAAGTCGCAATTGAAAATATCGAAAAGGAACTTGAGGAAAGATTAGCTGACCTTCGCGAGAATGATAAGTTATTAGAAGCACAGCGTCTTGAACAGCGGACACATTATGATTTAGAAATGATGCGGGAAATGGGCTTTTGTTCTGGGATTGAAAACTACTCGCGCCATTTGACACTTCGACCACCAGGCTCTACTCCCTATACGTTACTCGATTATTTCCCTAAGGATTTTCTCATGATTGTCGACGAATCACATGTGTCGATTCCGCAAGTTCGAGGAATGTTCAATGGAGACCAAGCGAGAAAACAGGTTCTGGTCGATCATGGTTTTCGTTTACCATCAGCCATGGATAACCGTCCGTTGAAATTCACTGAGTTTGAAGAACATATCAGATCAAATTATTTATGTTTCTGCAACTCCAGGTCAGTATGAGCTGGAACATGCACCAGATGCAATTGAACAGATCATTCGTCCAACAGGATTGCTTGATCCGATTATTGATGTTAGACCGATTGAAGGTCAAATTGATGATTTGATTGCTGAAATTAATGACCGTGTTGAGAAAAATGAGCGTGTCCTTGTCACGACGTTAACGAAAAAAATGTCTGAGGATTTAACGGATTATTTAAAGGAAATCGGAATTAAGGTTCAGTATTTACACTCCGAAGTGAAAACGTTAGAACGGGCCGAAATTATCCGTGATCTCCGTTTAGGGAAGTATGATGTATTAATCGGAATCAACCTTTTAAGAGAAGGTTTGGATCTTCCAGAAGTATCATTAGTCACGATTCTTGATGCAGATAAAGAAGGCTTCTTACGTTCTGAACGGTCGTTAATTCAAACGATTGGCCGTGCGGCACGTAATTCGAATGGAAAAGTGATTATGTATGCTGATAAAATGACACATTCCATGGAAGTAGCCATCTCTGAAACGAAACGGCGCCGTGCGATTCAAGAGGAATACAATGAAAAGCATGGAGTTACCCCAACAACGATTGTTAAGAGTATTCATGAGGTGATTCGCGCGACCCATGCAGCAGAAGAACAGGAAGAGTACAGTGTAACGGAACAATTATCGAAACTGACGAAGAAAGAACGTAAAAAGGTCATGGCTGATATGGAAAAAGAAATGAAGGAAGCGGCGAAAGCCTTGAACTTCGAACGTGCGGCCGAGCTTCGTGATATATTATTAGAATTGAAAGCGGAAGGATGACGAACATATGGCAATTGATAAACTGGTGATTAAGGGTGCCAGAGCCCATAATTTAAAAAATATTGATGTCACCATTCCGAGAGATAAACTTGTGGTTGTGACAGGACTTTCCGGATCAGGGAAGTCCTCCCTTGCATTTGATACGATTTATGCAGAAGGACAACGGAGATATGTAGAATCACTATCTGCTTATGCCAGACAATTTCTCGGACAAATGGAAAAACCGGACGTAGATCTGATTGAAGGTTTATCACCAGCGATTGCAATCGATCAGAAAACAACAAGTAATAATCCTCGATCAACGGTTGGAACGGTGACGGAGATTTATGATTATTTACGTTTGCTTTTTTCTAGAGTTGGACATCCAATTTGTCCAACTCATGGAATTGAAATTACCTCGCAAACGATTGAGCAAATGGTTGACCGGCTTTTGACTTATCCTGAACGGACCAGAATCCAAGTCCTTTCTCCTGTAATTTCAGGAAAAAAAGGTGCTCATGTAAAAGTCCTTGAAGATATAAAAAAACAGGGATATGTACGTGTCCGTGTTGATGGAGACATGTATGATTTAGAGGAAGATATTGAACTTGATAAAAATAAAAAACACTCCATTGAAGTGGTGATTGACCGGATTGTTATAAAAGAAGGTGCTGCAGCACGGCTTGCGGATTCTCTTGAGTCTGCTTTAACCCTTGGTGAAGGAAGAGTATTAATTGATGTAATAGATCAAGAAGAACTTCTTTTCAGTGAACATCATTCTTGTCCAATCTGTGGCTTTTCTATTGATTCTCTTGAACCTCGTATGTTTTCTTTCAACAATCCATTCGGAGCATGTCCGGAATGTGATGGACTTGGAGCAAAGAAGGTAGTTGACGTCAATCTGGTGATTCCGGATAAGACTTTAACACTTCGCGAAAATGCGATTGTTCCATGGGAAGGGAAGATGTCTAAATACTATCCACAACTACTAGAGTGTGTATGTACGCATTATGGAATTGATATGGATATCCCCGTTAAAGATGTACCAGAACATCATATGGATAAAATTTTACATGGATCGGATGGAGAAAAGATTTTATTCCACTATGAAAATGACTATGGTCAGGTACGGGAAAATTTAGTTGAATTTGAGGGAGTTCTGCGCAATATTGAACGTCGATATCGGGATTCAAGCTCAGATATGATTCGTGATCAAATGGAAAAATATATGGCAGAACGCGCTTGTAAAACGTGTAAGGGCTATCGATTAAGCAAGCAGTCACTGGCAGTTAAAATTGAAGGAAGGCACATCGGGGAAGTATCCGAACTTTCGATTGAAAAAGCATTGGCCTTTTTTAACAACATTACCTTATCAGAAAAAGAAGCGCAAATTGCCAAATTAATCCTACGTGAAATTGATCAACGTCTTCTATTTCTTACAAATGTGGGGCTTGATTATATCACGTTAAGTCGGTCAGCAGGAACGTTGTCTGGCGGTGAAGCCCAGCGAATACGCTTAGCCACTCAAATTGGCTCTCGTTTAACCGGTGTTCTGTATATCTTAGATGAACCATCTATTGGACTTCATCAACGCGACAATGAACTTTTGATCGGTTCATTAAAAAATATGCGTGATATTGGCAATACCCTTATTGTAGTTGAACATGATGAAGACACGATGATGGCAGCCGATTATTTGATTGATGTGGGGCCGGGTGCAGGCGTTCATGGAGGTCAAATTATGGCAGCTGGGACACCTGAAGAAGTCATGGCCAATCCTAATTCTTTAACTGGTCAATATTTATCAGGGGAAAAGTTTATCCCTCTGCCCATTGAGAGAAGGAAACCGGATGGTCGTTTTATCGATGTTAAAGGGGCTAAGGAAAATAACTTAAAGAATATCAATATTAAATTTCCACTAGGAATGTTTGTGGTTGTAACGGGTGTATCGGGTTCTGGTAAGAGTACGCTAGTGAATGAGATTTTACAAAAGACTTTAGCGCATGAATTGAATCGTGCAAGAACATTACCTGGAGCTTATCGATCCATCTCTGGATTAGAACATTTAGAAAAGGTAATTAACATTGACCAAACTCCAATTGGTCGAACACCAAGGTCAAATCCTGCTACGTATACAGGTGTATTTGATGATGTCCGTGATGTCTTCTCGCAAACAAATGAGGCGAAAGTACGTGGCTATCAAAAAGGACGGTTTAGTTTTAATGTCAAAGGTGGTCGTTGTGAAGCATGTCGTGGGGACGGAATTATTAAAATTGAAATGCACTTTTTGCCAGATGTTTATGTCCCTTGTGAGGTGTGCCATGGCAAACGCTATAATCGTGAAACCCTTGAAGTAAAGTATAAAGGGAAAAGTATTTCTGAGATTTTAGATATGACAGTAGAAGATGCCGTGGTATTCTTTGAAAATATCCCAAAAATAAAGCGTAAATTGCAAACCTTATATGATGTAGGACTTGGCTATGTTACCCTTGGTCAGCCTGCGACTACTTTATCCGGCGGTGAAGCACAACGGGTTAAATTAGCCTCTGAACTACATCGTCGCTCAAACGGTAAAACCTTCTATATTTTGGACGAACCTACTACTGGTTTACATGCTGATGATATTTCAAGATTATTGGTTGTTTTAAAAAGACTAGTCGAAAATGGTGATACGGTACTAGTTATCGAGCATAACTTAGATGTGATTAAAACAGCTGATTATATCATCGACTTAGGTCCAGAAGGTGGAGACAGAGGTGGAACGATTGTCGCAACAGGAACCCCTGAAGAAGTAGCTGAAGCCCCAGGGTCTTACACAGGAAAATATTTAAAACCAATTTTAGAACGAGATCGTAACCGTATGAAAGAACAAGTCAATATCTAATATGGAATTTTAGTGTGGAGAAGTATATTCTTTAAGCATCTAATTGTAAAAAGTTCTAGAAATTAATATGAAACTTGTTTCTGTTCATAAATCGTATAGTTCTTTAGAAGAAGAGATTTCCGAGGAGGAATGAAAAATGAAAGAAGAACGTAAACGAATTCTGAAAATGGTTGAACAAGGGACACTGACTGTAGAGGAAGCTCTTACTTTAATAGAAGAATTGGATAAAACATCAAAGGTAAATGAAGAGAAACAAGAACAACTCATAACAGAGCTTTCTACTTTTGTGAAATCTGATGAAAAACAAAAGTATGGAAAAAGTTCGCAGGAAACATTTCAATCAACGAAAGAAAAGTTTTTTGAGTTTGTCGATGCTGCCGTTAAAAAAATAAAAGAGTTTGATCTTGATTTGAATTTTGGTAAGCATTATGATATCAATCATATTTTTCAGCAAACGGATGCGTCTATTAATGCCGTGGATATTGATATCGCGAATGGAAATGTGTCGATTCTACCATGGGATCAAAATGATATTCGTGTCGAGTGCGAAGCCCAAGTATATAAAGGTGAAACACAGGAAGAGGCAAGACAAAACTTCCTACAAGAAATGTTGTTTGAAGTACGGGGAGATCGTCTTTATTTTACAACCGGGCAAAAGTGGATCAAACTAAAAGCAAAGGTTTATATTCCACAAGTGGATTATGATCAGATAGATGTTCGGATTTTTAATGGCGCAGTCGAAGGAAAAGATTTATCAGTTAAGAAATACAAGATTAAAACTGCTAATGGAAAAATCTCGATGGATCAAGTAAAAGGTGAAGAAGTTGAAGTTGAAACAGCCAATGGTGCGATTCACTTTGCAGGTAGTGAAGTTGGAAAATTGGAAGCTGAAACATTAAATGGCGCGATTCATGTTGATGGGGATTTCAATAAGCTTGAGGTACAATCCTTTAATGGTGATATTGTGGCAAACTTGAAAGGCTCCTCTTGTGAATGGTTAGATGCAACCGCAACGACGGGTGCTATCGCATTATCCATTCCAGATCTGTATTCTGTCAATGGTGAATTAAAATCAAACTTGGGCAATTTTACCGTTGATTTAGATGGAATTCAGATTGTGGAAGAGAAAAGTGAGCTCATCCAGAAAAATCTTAGCTTTAAATCGATTCAAGAATCAACACATTCTCTTCGCCTTTTTGCCAATACAAAAACGGGTTCTATCACGGTTCGTAAAGCATAGTTTCTAATAAGGGAAATAGAGTCAACTAAAACGTAATGGGGGTGTTAAGATGAAATGGTTATTTGGAATTATCATCAATGCTGTTTTATTTATGGCCTTAGCTGGTTTCTTTAAAAGCTCGATTTATATTGAAGATATTTGGGCGGCATTGGGTGCAAGCTTTGTTCTATCCGTTTTAAATGTTATTGTCAAACCAATCTTGATCATTTTAACATTACCTGTTACGGTTCTTTCGCTAGGATTGTTTTTATTTGTGATTAACGCCGTGACATTGCTATTAACCGATTCTATTATGGGAAGTTCTTTTGAAATTGATAGTTTTGGAATGGCCTTGTTAATAGCAGTGATCATGTCTTTCGTTAATATGATTGTCCAAAGTCAAACGACAAAGTCAGAAAAACGAAAATAAATAGCTGTTTCAAAAAGGTGTCAAGTAGCCATAATAAATGATCAAATGTCTAAATTTCCAATGGACATTTGATTGTTTGGAGTGGTTCCAACATCCTTTTGAGACAGCTTTTTTGTTTTTACAGTTTCTGAAAGTATAACTTACAAGCAAAAAGTGATAAAATATAACTCGACCTTATATTTGATTATAGAAGATTGGATTATACATATCGATAAAACTTTTGAGGTATAGGCATCACAATCGTAAATGTAAAAAGGAGGAACACTGTGGTTAAAGTACGTACTAAAGATATCATCGAGAAGTTTAACCTTGAGTTAATTAGTGGGGAAGAGGGCATAAACCGTCCTATTACCATGAGTGATATTTCAAGACCTGGTATTGAACTGGCTGGTTATTTTGATTATTATCCGGCAGACAGGATTCAGCTCATCGGAAAAACCGAGTTAACCTTTGCAGAAAAACTATCTGAACTGGACAGAGCAGAACGAATGGAAAGACTGTGTACAGATGTAACTCCTGGAATTATCATTGCAAGGGATTTACCGATTCCAGAAGAATTAGCCGAAATTTCTGAGCGTGAATCGGTGCCAGTCATGCGTACGAAGCAAAATACAACAAAGTTTTCTGGCTTACTCACTAATTTTCTTGAAGGTAAACTAGCTCCAACGACGGCGGTTCACGGTGTTCTTGTGGACGTATATGGTGTAGGAGTTCTGATTACTGGACAAAGTGGAGTCGGTAAAAGTGAAACGGCTCTTGAACTTGTTAAACGTGGTCACCGGCTTGTCGCAGATGACTGTGTTGAAATTCGTCAAGAAGATGAGAATAACTTAGTGGGAACATCTCCTGAATTAATTGAGCATTTATTAGAAATTCGTGGATTAGGCATTATTGATGTGATGACCTTATTTGGTGCTGGAGCCGTACTACCTCGGAAAAAAATAACCTTGGTGATTAACTTAGAAATATGGGATCAACATAAACAATATGACCGCCTCGGTCTAGATGAAGAAAAGGTTAAAATTATTGATACAGAAGTTACGAAGTTAACGATTCCCGTACGACCTGGCCGAAATTTAGCCGTTATTTTAGAAGTAGCGGCGATGAACTTCCGTTTAAAACGAATGGGCATGAATGCTGCTGAGAATTTTACTGAACGACTCAATAATGTTATTGGTGAAAATGGACAGGATGAATCAGAAAGTTAATGGTTATCAACAAACTGATATTAGATTTTTTCGCGATTATAAATGAAAGATATTGTTAAAATTGATTTAAATCAATTTTAACTTTAAAGCGAATAAAGTATAGTCAAAGGGTAGTTAACGTTTTATAAGGAGTTGTCTATATGGAAGAAAGTATTCAACCAATCGACTCGATTGCCCTTTCGCTTGGACCGATACAGATTCACTGGTATGGTGTGATTATCGGTGTGGCCATTGCGTTGGGATTATATTTAGTCGTAAGGGAATCGAATAAACGAGGTCTTGATAAAGATCTATTTGTCGATTTAATGTTATGGGCGATTCCCATTGCAATCCTTTCAGCTCGTGCCTATTATGTCATTTTTGAGTGGGATTATTACGCTCAAAACCCTGGGCAAATCATTGCGATTTGGAAAGGTGGATTAGCGATTCATGGTGCGTTAATCGGTTCAATTATTACCGCCTATGTATTTACGAAAAAAAGAAATGTTTCCTTTTGGCAGGTAGCGGATATCACAGCACCAAGCTTGATTCTTAGGTCAAGCGATTGGAAGATGGGGAAACTTTATGAATCAGGAAGCACATGGTGGAGAAGTGACTCGTGCATTCCTTGAAAACCTATTTCTACCAGAGTGGATCATTAATCAAATGTATATTAATGGGGTTTATTACCATCCGACCTTTTTATATGAATCATTATGGAACATACTCGGATTTATCCTGTTGTTAGTCTTAAGAAGAGTGAATTTACGTCGTGGTGAAATTTTCCTTACCTATCTGATTTGGTATTCGATTGGCCGATTCTTTGTCGAAGGGTTAAGAACAGATAGTTTAATGTTAACGGAAAGCATCCGGATGGCCCAAATGATTTCGGTTGTCCTCATTGTCGGAGCCATTGCCGTTCTGATTTACCGTCGCGTAAAAGGATATGCAGATGTACGATACTTGGATAAACCAGTTGTGGCAAAAGCATCGAATAATAAGAAGCAAAAGAAATAGAAATAGGATTACAACACAGATAAAGGGATAAAGGGAGATTATCATGCTAGGTTCTGCTAAAAAAGGGTTTATGAATGGACTGAGAGTTACCTGGTTACTTGGAAAAGTGATTTTTCCAATTACATTGATTGTGGCTTTCCTTCAGCATACGCCAGTTTTACCTTGGGTCATTGATCTGATTGCCCCGTTTATGAGTATATTCGGATTATCAGGGGACGCAGCGATTCCGCTTGTGCTTGGAAATGCCCTCAATTTGTATGCGGGGATTGGAGCTATTTTAACACTGGATTTAACGGTAAAAGAAGTGTTCACGATTGCTCTCATGTTAGGGTTTGCCCACAGCATGTTTATCGAAACCGGTGTGGCCATGAAGGTTGGCGTTAAATTATGGATCGTGATTCTTGTTCGTTATGGGTTGGCTTTCCTTTCGGGGATTCTCGTTAACCTCCTATGGCAAGGGGGATCACAACCTGCTCAATATGGGTTTATGTCAGGTGCACCTCAAGCAGAAAATATTACCGGTTGGGGCCCCATCCTACTCGAAGCACTACAACAAGCCACGATGGGAATCATTCAGTTAGCGCTCATTGTTTTCCCGCTGATGGTGTTGATTCAAATTTTAAAAGATATTCATATTATCGATATTTTTTCAAAAAAAATGTCACCGATTACCCGAGCATTAGGCATGCATGAAAATACATCCACCACTCTTACCGCTGGGTTATTGTTTGGTCTTGCTTACGGGGCGGGTGTGATGATCCAAGCATCAAAGGAAGACGGAGTTTCGAAAAAAGACTTAACCATCGCGTTTGTATTCCTTTGTGCCTGTCATGCGGTGATCGAGGATACGCTCATCTTTCTCCCTCTTGGAGTCCCGGTGGTGCCGCTGTTACTGATTCGCTTAGGAACAGCTATTGTACTGACGATAATTGTTGCTGTGGTTTGGAGAAGAACTGAATTATCACGGAGAAAGGAAATCACCTATGAACAATAAATTGACGACTTTATTATTTGATTTAGATGGAACATTAATTGATACAAATGATTTGATTATTAAATCTTTTCTTCATACATTAGAGCAATATTTTCCTGGTGAATATCAGCGTGACGATGTGCTGCCATTTTTGGGACCAACATTAGATGATACGTTTTCAAAGCTTAACCCTGAAAAGGTAGATGAAATGTGTCATGTTTATCGGACCTATAATAAGGCAACTCATGACTCGTTAGTGACAGAATTTCCTGGCGTTCCTGAAACGATGAAAACGTTAAAGGAAGCAGGATTTAAGATGGGAATTGTTACATCGAAAATGTCGGATGTGGCGCTGATGGGAATGGATCTAACGAAAATCACGCCGTATTTTGATACGATTATTGCCAATGACCATATTAAAAATGCAAAACCTCACCCGGAATCGATTTATAAAGCGCTTGATGCACTTGGATCATCTCCAGAGGAAGCGATTATGGTAGGCGACAATGGATCTGATATTTTAGCTGGTAAAAATGCAGGAACCCTTACAGTTGGTGTTTCATGGTCGATAAAGGGAAGAGAATTTGTAAGCTCATTCGAACCCGATTATATGCTTGATAAAATCACCGATATTTATCCAATTGTTGGTCTAGGGCGGTAATGAGAAAAACGGAACGATTTCCTGTAGAAGGAGCCAATTCCTTATGGCATGTGTATAAAACCGTGCCATTTTGGAAGGTGATCAAGAACTTTGTGGTCATTCAATTGGCTCGCTACAGTCCTTTTCTAGGCTTAAAAACCTGGCTTTATCGACATTTATTACATATGAAAGTGGACGAACAAACCTCATTTGCCCTGATGGTGATGCTTGACATCATGTTTCCTGAAAAAATTAGTGTCGGACGTAACACCGTCATTGGCTATAACACGACGATTCTTGCCCATGAATACTTAATTAAAGAATATCGTCTTGGCGAGGTTAAAATTGGCAGTGAAGTTATGATTGGAGCCAATACCACGATTCTCCCGGGTGTAACGATTGGTGATGGTGCCGTCGTTTCAGCAGGAACCCTTGTCAACAAAGACGTACCAGCCGGTGCCTTTGTCGGTGGTAACCCGATGGTATTGATTCGGGAAGATGTGAATGAAATCTTAAAGAAATAAACCTTTCTAGTGACAGTCGTCGATTTTACGATTGTCACTTTTTTATTAGGGGAAAATAAGAAGGTTATCATCATTCTTTTAATCTCATAAAAAGGATTATTTTTCCTTGACAAAAAAGCCAGTGAGCGATACAATATCTTCAACTTACTACCACATTAGCGAACTAAAGGATTTGTAAAAAAGTAAAAATGAACAGAGGTGTTCGATGAGATGAGCCGTTTATTTATGTTTGAAAAACCACTAGGAATGAGAGATACATTACCAGAACTATATGAAGTGAAACATCGTACTCGTTCTGCGATTAGCGAAGAAATGAAGCGATGGGGCTATCAATTTATTGAGACACCCGCTTTAGAATATTATGATACCGTTGGTGCTGCTTCCGCTATTTTGGATCAGCAACTATTTAAATTACTAGATCAACAAGGACATACCCTTGTCCTAAGACCTGATATGACTTCCCCGATTGCACGGGTAGCGGCATCTAAGCTTTTAAAAGAAGAATTACCACTTCGACTTGCTTATTCAGCGAATGTCTATCGTGCCCAGCAGCGAGAAGGTGGACGCCCTGCTGAATTTGAACAAATTGGTGTTGAATGCATTGGTGACAGTACGATGAGTGCGGACGGAGAAGGAATCGCCTTGCTCATATCTACCCTTCAAGAAGCAGGGTTGAATCATTTTCAATTATCCGTTGGTCACATCGGCTTTATTAAGGACTTTTTTATTGATATATTAGGAACAGAAGAACGCGTCAATACTTTAACGACCTTTTTATATGAAAAGAATTATGTCGGCTACAGAGAACATGTGAAAGGGTTGCCGCTTTCATCGATTGATAAACAGCGTTTGATCGATTTCTTAAGTTTAAGAGGGGGAGAAGAGGTCATTGATTCAGCATACCGCCTTCTTGAAAACGATAAAGGAATTGAAGCGCTACAAGAAATCAAACAACTATGTGACATTCTTAAGGATTATGGTGAAGTTGGAAAAGTGGTGAAATTAGACTTAACGACCGTTAGCCATATGAGTTATTATACAGGGGTTTTATTTGAAGCTTACGCTGATCAAGTTGGATTCCCGATTGCAAGCGGTGGGCGTTATGATAGACTTTTAAGTCAGTTTGGAAAAGATACGGGAGCAACAGGCTTTGCGATTCGCTTAGATCGACTGCTAGAAGCGTTAGGTGATTTTGAAAATCGTGAACCCGTCAAATGTATTATTTTTAGTGCGGAAAGACGAAAAGAAGCGTTTGACCTAGCTGCAGAGAAAAGAAAAGCTGGAGTTAAAGTTGTGTTACAGGATATTAATGGGGTAAAAGATATTGATGCTTGTACTGAAGTTTATGAAGAAGTCATGATGTTGGTCGGAAAAGCAGGGAGGGAGACAGCGAAATGAGCGAGCCATTAACAATTGCGATGCCAAAAGGGCGGATTTTTGAAGAAGCGGCTGAATTACTTCGGAAAGCTGGTTTTCAACTACCACCAGAATTTGATGATTCAAGAAAGTTAATTATCGATGTAGAAGAAGAGAATTTCCGTTTTATCCTTGCGAAGCCAATGGATGTACCTACATATGTAGAACACGGTGTAGCCGATCTTGGAATTGCAGGGAAGGACGTTATGCTTGAAGAAGAACGTGACGTTTATGAAGTATTGGATTTAAATATTAGCGCCTGCCATTTGGCGGTTGCTGGTTTACCGAATACTTTAATAAATGATATTGCTCCGAAAATTGCAACCAAGTATCCAAATGTAGCTTCTACTTATTTTCGTGAACAAGGCGAACAAGTGGAAATTATTAAATTAAATGGTTCAATTGAACTGGCTCCGATTATCGGCTTGGCTGATCGCATTGTCGATATTGTTTCAACTGGTCGCACATTAGTTGAAAATGGTTTAGTAGAATATGAAAGAATCGTTGATATTACCTCACGTTTAATCGTCAATCCTGTCAGCTATCGCATGAAGGATGCACGAATTACTGAAATCGTCGAGCGAATCGCAGCTGTATTAAAAGAAAAATCTAAAATGGCTTAACACTCGCAAGTGGGTTCCGAAAGTTTCGGAACGATGGTAAAATAAGGTTCGAAAGAGGGTTCCGAATGTTTCGGAGCCCTAGATTAAGATAAATCGACGTCTTTAGAATTTACTTAGGTTAGGATGAGTACGGTGAAAATCATAAAAGTAAATGATAACATTTCCATAAAAAGATCGGTTGATAGTGGAACAGAAGAGCAAAGAGAAATTGTTCAAGATATTATTGCAGTAGTGAAAAATGAAGGCGATGCTGCTCTATTAGCCTATACAGAAAAATTTGATGGAGTAGCCTTGGATTCTTTAACGGTTTCAACAGAAGAAATCGAAGAAGCTTACAAGCTTGTATCAGCAGAAATGGTTGACATCATCAAAGAAGCGGCAGCCAATATTCGCTCTTTTCATGAAAAGCAATTACGAAATACATGGATCACAACGGAACAAAATGGAACGATTCTAGGCCAAAAAGTGACTCCACTTGATTCAGTCGGAGTTTATGTACCAGGTGGAACAGCAGCCTATCCTTCTTCAGTTCTAATGAATGTGGTTCCAGCTCAAGTGGCTGGGGTAGAACGAATTGTCATGGTATCTCCTCCGGGAAAAGATGGAAAATTACCAGCTGGTGTGTTAGTGGCAGCTAAAGAAGCAGGAGTGAAGGAAATCTATAAAGTAGGTGGAGCACAAGCAATCGCTGCTCTTGCTTATGGAACAGATTCCATCCAATCAGTTGATAAAATAACCGGACCAGGGAATATCTATGTAGCGTTAGCAAAAAGAGAAGTATTTGGTGATGTTGATATCGATATGATTGCCGGACCAAGTGAAATTGCTGTGTTAGCAGACGATTCAGCAAGAGCAAATGAAGTGGCAGCTGATTTGTTATCACAAGCAGAGCATGATGCCCGTGCTTGCAGTGTTCTCGTGACACCTTCTTCTGCTTTAGCTGAAAGAGTAGCGGAAGAAGTAGAAAAGCAATTAGAAACGCTGCCACGTCGAGAAATGGCTGCAAAATCAATTGCCGATTATGGCGTGATTTATGTAACAGAAACCGTAGACGAAGCAATTGAAACAGTTAATCGATTGGCACCAGAACATCTTGAAATCATCATGGAAGATGCAATGGAAAAGGTTGGGCGCATTCGCCACGCTGGAGCGATTTTTATCGGTAGATTCAGTACAGAACCTGTTGGTGATTACTTCGCAGGTCCAAACCATGTATTGCCAACAAATGGAACTGCTCGTTTTTCAAGCCCATTGAACGTGGATGATTTCCAAAAGAAATCAAGCCTCATTATGTACAGTGAACAAGCTTTTACTGAAAACAGTGCGAAAATTGCCGCATTTGCTCGACTTGAAGGACTAGAAGCCCATGCAAGAGCGATTGAAGCACGAAATCAGAAGTAACAGGGAAACACGAGAACCGTTCCCGTGTTTCCCCTACCATTACACGAAAAAGGGAGATAATTATGTCAAGAACTGCTTCGATTAGTAGAAAAACAAACGAAACGAATATTGAACTTTCATTAAATATAGATGGCTCTGGTGAGTCCCAGTTAGAAACAGGCGTACCATTTTTAACACATATGCTTGATTTATTTGCCAAGCATGGTCAATTCGATTTAAAGGTGAATGCAAATGGGGATACAGAAATCGATGATCACCATACAACAGAAGATATTGGCATTTGTCTCGGCCATGTGTTAAAAGAAGCGCTTGGCGATAAAAAGGGCATTAAGCGTTATGGCAGTGCAACGATTCCAATGGATGAGACATTGGCAACCGTTGTAGTTGATTTAAGTAACCGTCCCCACTTTGAAATGCGTGCTGAGTTCCCAAGTCAAAAGGTAGGAACTTTTGATACGGAACTTGTACAGGAATTTCTGTGGAAATTAGCTCTTGAAGCAAGAATGAATCTTCATGTGATTGTTCATTATGGTCAAAACACACACCATATTATTGAAGCGATTTTTAAAGCAATGGCAAGAGCCCTTGATGAAGCGACGATGATTGACCCTCGTGTCAAAGGTGTTCCGTCTTCAAAGGGGATGCTCTAATTGATTGGAGTTATTGATTATGGAATGGGGAACTTGTTCAGCGTTAGCGAAGCCTTGAAACGACTTGACGTTCCCTTCTTCGTTTCAGAAAAACTGGAGGAACTAGGCAAAGCTGATGGGTTAATTTTACCAGGAGTGGGTGCATTTAAGGATGCAATGGTGATCCTAAACGAATCCGGAATTAGTGACTTCATTCAAGATTACGTTAAAACAGGAAAACCACTTCTAGGCATCTGTCTTGGCATGCAACTTCTTTTTGAAGAAAGTGAAGAAGGCGGCCTATCAAAAGGTCTTGGGCTGTTACCAGGTCGTGTTGAAAAATTCCCTGGAACGAGCGCAGATTGGGAGAAACCTATAAAGTGCCACATATGGGCTGGAATAAGTTAAAATGGGTGAATCCATCTCCAATTACAAAGGATTTAGAAGAAGATTATGCTTATTTCGTACACTCTTATTATGTCAAAACAGATAACCCAGAAATAATCATTGGAAATGCCTCCTACTATGAAGAGGTCCCAGCCGTAGTTGGCAGGGACAACATATATGGTATGCAATTTCATCCGGAAAAAAGCAGCACATTAGGTGTTCAACTACTAACAAATTTTACAAAATTAATCTAGAAACAAGGGGACGGTTCTCGCGTTTTCAAAACGGATCTTAAGTTGGATATGGAAACATGAGAAACGTCCCCCTGTTCACAGAAAGGGGAACGAATTCATGACATTTACGATTTATCCTGCTATTGATATGAGAGGCGGGAAATGTGTTCGATTGATACAAGGTGATTATAATAAAGAAACAATTTATGGGGATTCTCCTTTTGATATGGCCAAATCCTTTAAGGATGCGGGTGCTACTTGGATTCATATGGTTGACCTTGATGGGGCGAAGGATGGAAAGCGCGTGAATGATTCATTCGTGGTTAGAGCCGCAAAAGAATTAGGGGTCAATGTCCAAATTGGCGGAGGAATCCGTACCGAAGAGGATGTTGTTCACTATCTCGAAAATGGCGTAGCAAGAGTGATTATCGGCAGTATGGCCATTTCCCATCCCGAGTTTGCGATTGAGATGATTAAAAAGTATGGTGAGAAAATCGCGATTGGGATTGATGCGAAAAATGGCTTTGTTGCCACACATGGCTGGCTCAACACATCAGAAGCAAAGGCCGTTGATGTTGGTAAAAAATTTGCTGATGCTGGTGCTGAGACGTTTATTTTTACCGATATTGCAACAGACGGGATGCTAACTGGTCCAAATATTGAAGCCGTAAAAAAAATGGCGATCGAAACGGGTAAAAACGTGATAGCATCTGGCGGTGTAAGTAGCCTCGAAGATCTATCTAATTTAAAAGAATACTCCGCACAGGGTGTTAGTGGTGCCATCGTTGGTAAAGCGATTTATGAAGGACGGTTTACAGTTGCGGAAGCATTGAATGAGGTGGGTGTCTAATGGTAACGAAACGAATAATTCCGTGTCTTGATGTAAAAGAAGGACGAGTGGTAAAAGGCATTCAATTTGTTGAGCTTCGCGATGCAGGTGATCCGGTTGAGTTAGCTCGTTTTTATGATCAACAAGGAGCAGATGAGTTAGTATTTCTTGATATTTCCGCTTCTAATGAAGGTCGTAAAACAATGGTGGAAGTCGTCAAGGCTGTTGCCTCTGAGCTTGCGATTCCGTTTACAGTTGGCGGTGGAATCAACTCACTTGAAGATATGAAGCGTATTTTACGTGCAGGTGCAGATAAGGTATCATTAAATACAGCAGCTGTTCTTAATCCTGACTTAATAAAAGAGGGATCTGACTTTTTTGGTGCTCAATGTATTGTCGTTGCGATTGACGCAAAATGGGATGAGGAACGTGGCTCATGGGGTGTTTATACACACGGTGGTAAAAAGGCCGCTGATAAAGACGTTATTTCATGGGCAAAAGAAGTCGTCGAGCTCGGTGCTGGTGAAATTCTACTAACAAGCATGGACTCTGATGGTGAGAAAAAGGGATTTGATCTTGCCTTAACGAAAGCGGTAAGTGAAGCGGTTACGGTTCCTGTTATTGCTTCAGGCGGGGCTGGAAATGCGGATCACTTTGTGGACGTATTAACGGAAGGAAAAGCAGACGCAGCATTAGCCGCATCGATTTTCCATTATAAAGAAACCTCTGTGAACGAAGTCAAAGCCTATTTAAAAGAAAAAGGCGTGAATGTAAGGTGAAAATCGAAGACGTTAAATATGATGAAAAAGGGTTAATTCCTGCTATCGTGCAAGATGCGACGACAAAAGAAGTTTTAACGCTTGCGTATATGAATCGTACTTCATTGGAAAAATCACTGGAATCTGGTGAAACTTGGTTCTACAGCCGTTCTCGTCAGGAATTATGGCATAAAGGGGCAACAAGCGGCAATACGCAAAAAATCGTTTCGATGAAACTGGATTGTGACCGTGATGCGCTTGTCGTTCTTGTTCATCCAGCAGGACCGGCATGTCATACAGGTGAAATTAGTTGTTTTAATGAATCTATTTATTCAAAAGAAGGTGCTCAAAGCATGGATGCAAAATTATCAGACTATCAAATTTTAATGACTCTAGAAGAAGTCATCGCACAACGTGAAAAAGAACGCCCTGAAGGAGCTTATACGACTTATTTATTTGAAGAAGGAGTCGATAAAATCCTCAAAAAGGTCGGAGAAGAAGCAACTGAAGTCGTAATCGCAGCAAAAAACCGCGACCCTGAAGAATTAAAATGGGAAGCATCAGATCTCATCTACCACCTAATGGTTTTATTACGTGAACAAGGACTCCCATTCAAAGAAGTTCTAAAAGTTTTAGAAGAAAGACATTTAACAAAAGAAAAAGCAGAATAAATCGATGCCTGACACCTCAAAAAGAAAGTAAACTTTTTGAGGTGGACAGGCTTTTGTTATGTCTAATTAATATTCTTGACTAGCAATCCTTTCATTCTTAGAATTAATTAAACTAATGGGTTTACTGATGTTTTAATAAGCGTAAATAAAGGATAATTATTTTCTATAAAGAAATCATTGATTAACTTCATTCAGCAGAAGTCTCTAAACGATTATAAGTGGTGAGATGAATGCTAGCTTTTAATAATTCAGTGGGGGTTCAAACCCCGGCTGAATGCAGTTAAAGCCTCCGGCGGATGCCTCGGATTTTTTAATGGTATTTTATCGAGCGAGCTCGATAAAAATCCGGGCGCAAATTCGGCGAGCGAATTTGATTAATAAGGGGACAGGAAATCATGATTATTCGCGATGCATATGAAAAAGAATTACCAGTTCTTCGAGAATTAAGAATCAACGCATACAAAGAACATGAGTATAAAATTAATGAGGATCATTGGAAAGTTCTTAACAGGCAAATTTCGCTAAAAGTGGAAATGCATCCTGATGTGGAACAACTGGTCGCTGAAATTGATGGGAAAATTGTGGGCTCAGTCGTATTATTTGCTCCAAAAATGGATGCTTATAGTGGATTAATGAACGAGGAGCCTGACTATCCAGAATTACGAATGCTTGCAGTTTCACCGGATGCTCGAGGAAAAGGGGTCGCATCGGCATTAATTAAGGAATGCATTCAACGTGCAAAAAACAAAGGCTTTACTGCATTGGGTTTACATACCGCGGATTTCATGGAATCTGCGATTACTTTATATGGTCAACTTGGTTTTGAGCGTTTACCACAGTTTGACTTTGAACCGGCTAATGATGGCATTATTGTCAAAGCCTTTCGAATTTCGTTTTAGATATAATAGAAATAAGACAAGTAGCTTGTGCTTATTAAATTAGGAAAGAAGGATACAAAAAATATGAAACTCAAAGAAGATCAAAGCAAATTACAAGAAAAACTTGTATCCTACCGCAGAGAATTGCATGAAAATCCAGAACTCTCCTTAAAGGAATATGAAACAACGGAAAGAATTCGCAGATGGCTAACAGAAGCAGGAATCACGATACGAGATTATCCATTAGAAGTCGGTGTCATTGCTGAAATCGTTGGTGACAGGCCAGGTCCAACCATCGCCTTACGAGCAGATATTGATGCCTTACCGATTAAAGAAGAAACAGATTTATCTTTTGCATCCAAAAACGAAGGCGTGATGCATGCCTGTGGCCATGATTTTCACACATCCTCAATCATTGGAGCAGCCATCCTTTTACAAGAACGCCGAACTGAAATAAAAGGAACGGTCAGAATTATTTTCCAACCGGCAGAAGAAGTTGCCCAAGGCGCCCAATTAATCGAGAAAGCTGGTGCGCTTGAAGGAGTTAAAGCCATATTTGGGATGCATAATAAACCAGATTTACCAGTTGGAACGATTGGCGTACGTGAAGGCTCTTTAATGGCAAGTGTCGATCGCTTTGAAATAGAGGTAAAAGGTGTTGGGGGACATGCAGGAATTCCAAATAACAGCATCGATCCGATTGTAGTAGCTAGTCAGATTGTCTCATCTCTCCAAACGATTGTGAGCCGCAGTTTAAGCTCCTTACAAAATGTTGTCATCAGTATTACTCAAATCCATGCTGGAAACACATGGAATGTTATCCCAGAAAAGGTATTTATGGAAGGAACGGTTCGTACTTTTCAAAATGAAGCACGGGATCTGGTTCCTAATTTAATGAAACGGACGATTGAAGGTGTAGCGAGTGGGTTAGGAGCCAAGGCTGAATTTCGTTGGTTTCCATATATGCCGGTTGTTAACAATTCACCAGCCTTTACAAAAATCGTGGGAGATACGGCATTAGAGCTTGGTTACGAAGTTGAAGCAGCGGCTCAAAGTCCTGCTGGTGAAGACTTTGCTTACTATCAAATGAAAATTCCTGGATTTTTTGTCTGGATGGGTGTGAACGGTCCAAAAGAATGGCATCATCCTTCGTTTACCTTAAATGAAAATGGACTTCTAGTAGCAGCAAATTATTTTTCCAACCTTGCCATCAATGTGTTAAATGAATGGAAAACAAAGTAATTAATAAAAGAGCGATAAAAAAAGAATGAGTCCTTTTGGTCTAGTGGGGAATATGGTATAATTGTTCGGTTAAGAACAATAGAAAATGGAGGATTCCATGAGTAAAAACTCTCAAGCTAAATCAAAAGGACAATTGTTGTCGTTTAACCCTACGGGTGAATATTATTTTACATTAGGCTTGAAGGCATTCCAGCGTCGTGAATTTCAAAAGGCAATCAAATATTTAAAAAGAGCCATGAACCTAGAACCGGGTGAACCGATGATTGTGTGTCAGCTGGCCATTATCTATACAGAAATTGGAGAATTTCATCAATCCAATGAACTTTTACATTCTATCTTAGAAGAACTGGATGAAGAGATGGTGGAATGTCATTATTTTCTTGCCAATAACTATGCCCATTTGGGATATTTCAAGGACTCGTATTCCCATGTGACCTTTTATCTAGAACATGATCAGACTGGAGATTTTCAAGATGAAGCAGAAGATCTGTTAGAAATTCTGACGGTTGAGGAAGATGTCTTAGATGAGGATTCTTATGAAGATGACGAACTTATTATGAGACAAGAACAAGCAAAAGGATTTCTCGAATCAGGCCATTTTCCAAAGGCAGTAAAACTGCTCAAAGCAGTGATTAAAGATTATCCTGAATATTGGTCAGCCTATAATAACTTGGCATTAGCTTATTTTTATCTAGGTGAGGTAGAAAAAGCTTCGAATGTGTTAGACCTTGTAATGGAAAAAAACCCAGGTAATTTACATGCTATTTGCAACAGGCTCGTGTTCGCTTATTTTCAAAAAGATACACAAGAAGTAAATGAAATTAAAGAAGTACTTAAGAAAATCAAGCCGATGCTCAGTGAACATCAATTTAAGTTAGGAGCAACCTATGCTTTAATGGGAGAGTATGAACTAGCATATATGTGGTTCCATAAGCTTTATAAGCAAGGGTTTGATGGAGATGGACCTTTTTATTACTGGTTCTCTTATGCGGCCTATTTTACAGGAAGAGAGCAACTGGCCCATAAATGCTGGGAAAAACTCATGACCATTAACCCGGACAAGAGAGACTTGGCACCGTGGAATAAAGAACGCAGGGAAGTTGACAATGATTTAGAAGAATCTGATGAATGGATCTTGGAAAACTTGGAAAGTGACGAAATGGGAGAAAGATTATTTGCTATTTTTCTGCTATCCAAGTCGCAACATAAAGAAGACCTTTTATCTAAAAAACAAGTACTTGCTAATAAGAAATTTTCAATCTTAGAAACTCAATATGTAAACATGGTTCAATCTGGCAAAGAAGTAGAAAGTGGTCAAATCAATATTGCCCATGAAACGGCTCAACTTCTTTATCAACGCCATCATCCAATCGGAACAGTAGAAGCCGGACTTTATTTATTATGGTTTTCTGTATTTGCGGAAATGCTAGAAGCACAGGTCACGATGAAAAATGAAAAAGCTTTGGCTGCGGCCATGGATTATATTTGGAAAAAACTTAGAGATGAAAAATGTTCACAGAAACAAATATCATCTCAATATGGACTTTCTACATCAACACTACAGAAATATATAAAACTGATTCACGAGTTTCTAGATTGAGCAGATTTTTGGACTTATGAATCGTTCTTTTATAGGATATGGATAAACGGTCAAACTAAAAGTGATCATTATGGCTGATTTCATCTATATCCTATTTTTTCAGGTAGATGAAACATGCCTGATAATAAAGGAGTGGAACCTTCATGACAGAAGAAAAAATTTATGACGTGATAATTGTAGGAGCAGGACCAGGCGGAATGACGGCTGCGGTTTATACTTCTCGTGCAAATATGTCAACATTAATGTTAGAACGTGGAGTACCAGGCGGACAAATGGCCAATACAGAGGGAATCGAAAATTACCCTGGATTTGAATCAATCTTAGGTCCAGACCTTTCGACGAAAATGTTTGAACATGCGAAAAAATTCGGTGCGGAATATGCATACGGTGACATAAAAGAAATTATTGATGGCAAGGAATATAAAACCATTGTAGCGGGTTCGAAGGAGTATAAAGCACGCGCTGTGATTATTTCAACAGGTGCAGAATATAAGAAAATGGGCGTACCTGGTGAAGCAGAACTTGGTGGTCGTGGTGTTTCCTATTGTGCAGTTTGTGATGGCGCATTTTTCAAAAATAAAAATCTAATTGTCATTGGTGGAGGAGACTCTGCGGTTGAAGAAGGTGTATACTTAACTCGTTTTGCTGAAAAAGTAACGATTGTTCACCGTAGAGATGAGCTTCGTGCACAAAAGATTCTTCAACAACGTGCATTTGACCATCCAAAAGTAGATTTCATTTGGAATCATACATTAAAATCAATTAATGGTGACAATAAAGTGAGCAGTGTAACGCTTGTTTCGACTCAAGATGGTTCTGAGCAAGAATTACCGACTGATGGAGTGTTCATTTATATTGGAATGAATCCTCTATCACAGCCGTTTGAAAACCTAGGCATTACAAACGAAAATGGATATATTGTCACAAATGAATTAATGGAAACAAAAGTTCCAGGCATTTTTGCAGCTGGAGATATTCGTGAAAAAACACTTAGACAAGTTGTAACGGCAACAGGGGACGGAAGTATTGCTGCATCTAGTGCCCAGCATTACGTTGAAGAGTTAATGGAAGAAATAAAAATTAAATCATAAGGCTCTTTTCACAAACTTTACGAAAACAGCCAATCATAATAAAAATGGGGCTTTTTCCAAAAAATTCATCATGTTTTAATCCATTTGTAACATGAATGAAACATATTTCATGTATGATAAAAATAGAAATTGACCCCCTTTAAAAATAGTTCTTTTGAAAGCGCGAGAATCTCTCTTGCGCTCTTTTTTTGCGTTTTTTTTACAAAGGTTGATCTTCTATATTGAAAAAATAGATTAGTTAATCCGTATTCTATCGATTAAATGAATCGATGTTTAAAAATGTTCACTTTGTTTACTAAAATGTGTTCTAGTACAATGAAAAGAGTTGCATAAATATATTAGATAATTGGAGGATATACATGAAAAAATTAGTATCATTAAGTTTAACCGTTTTATTTTTACTCTTTTTAGCTGCCTGTGGAAATACGGATGACGAAGCAAAAGATACAGCGGAAAACGATAAAACAACAGAAGAAACAAAAGAAATCTTCAAAATTGGTGCGATTCCGGACCAAAATGCATCTGACTTGAATAGAAGTTTAAGTCAATTGGCTGAACATATTACAGAAGAAACAGGTTTACAAGCAGAATATGTCCCATCCGTTGATTATGCTGCACTTGTTACCGCTTTTGAACGTGGAGAGATCGATTTAGCTTGGTTTGGTGGATTAACAGGTGTTCAAGCACGAAATGTGGTACCAGAAGCAGAAGCGATTGCTCAACGTCCATTGGATGAGGAATTCCACTCTGTCTTTATAGCAGGAGCCGATACAGGGATTGAATCACTAGAGGATTTAAAAGGAAAAAGCTTTACATTTGGAAGTGAAAGTTCAACGTCAGGACATTTAATGCCACGTTTCTTCTTAAATGAAGCAGGAATCAAGCCTGAAACCGACTTTAATGGCGAACCAAACTACTCAGGATCCCATGATAAAACCTATAAATTGGTAGAATCAGGTTCCTTCCAAGCAGGAGCATTAAACGTATCTGTATGGGAATCCGCAGTGGCCGAGAAAAAAGTGGATACAAGTAAAGTAAAAGTATTCTATACAACTCCAAGTTACTATGACTACAACTGGACGATCAATAAAGTAGATGAGAAATTTGGAGAGGGAACGAAGCAAAAAATTACCGATACGATTCTAGGGGTTAATAGTACAAACCAACCTGAAATCATGGAATTATTCCAATCTGAAAATTTCATTGAAACAAAAAATGAAAATTATAAAGCAATTGAGGATGTAGCGAAAGAATTAGGGATTATTAAATAATATTAGTGCAACGTCTAGTGTTAATAGTTTTTAACTTAGAGAATAGTCTAGCTACAGCGCCTTAGCAAGGCGCTTACGCTTTTCAGATAGAAGGTGAAGATATTGTCATCACAAAATATGGTAGAAGTAAAAAAACTATCGAAATTTTTTGAGCGGAAGATAGCCTTATCTTCCCTTTCTTTTTCGATTAAAAAGGGAGAAATGGTTGCATTGATTGGTCCAAGTGGTGCGGGAAAAACGACACTGCTCAATATGTTAGCGACCCTCATTAAACCGGATCAAGGTGAAATAACGATTGCCGGTATTCCTGCTGGCAAACTAAATAATCGAAAGCTTTTGGCTAAAAAGGTAGGGATGATCCGCCAACAATTCGATCTTGTCGGACAACTTCCTGTTATACATAATGTCCTTGCAGGTCGTTTAGCAGATTGGGGGTTCTTCAAATCGTTCTGGTCACTCATTGTTCCACAGGAAAAACAAGCGGCTTATAAAGCATTAGAAAAAGTAGGTCTTGCCGAAAAAATGACCGAGCTAACCTCAAAATTATCAGGTGGGGAACAGCAACGTGTAGCTTTGGCTCGTTTGCTTTTACAAAAACCTGAAATCATTTTAGCGGATGAACCTGTTGCCTCTTTAGATCCTGCTCGGGCGGAAGATATTCTTTCGATGCTAACGAGACTTGTACAAGAGGAAGATCAAACCTTGGTTACGAGTTTGCATTCCGTTGAATATGCTCGAAAATATTTCACAAGAATCATTGCCATAAAAGAGGGAAAGCTCTTTTTTGACTTACCAGTACATGAAGTAACAGACTCCTTATTAACTGAACTTTATTCGCTTGAGGAGCTGGCAGTCCATGAATCTTAAACATAAGCTTCAGCTTCAACAAAAAAATATTTTAACACTTGTTTTAATTCTTATCTTTATTTGGAGTCTATTTGCTGTCAATTGGCGTGATGATCTTGTCCATCCAGGTGGCCTTGCAACGATCAGGCAGATACTAGAAGGACTATTTCAGCCTGATTTATCAAAGGAAATTTTAAGTCTAGCTGTTGAATCGACATGGATTACGCTTGCTTATGCAATAGCAGGGATGACGCTCGCGATTGTCATCGCCTTTATCTTTGGTATTTTGGCATCAGGAATTTTAACAGAAAATCGTGGGATGAAAATTGCCTCTAAAGGAGTATTTCGCTCGATATTAGGGTTTTTAAGAGCAATACATGAACTCGTTTGGGCGTTAATCTTTGTGGCGATGTTCGGACTTACTCCTCTTTCAGCCATCCTCGCTTTAGGAATTCCATATGGTGGGATCTTAGGACGTATTTTTGCTGATATGCTGAATGATGTCCCAGAAGAACCAATCAAGGCCTTACGTTCCGCAGGTGCATCGAAGCTTCAATGTCTACTCTACGGATATTTTCCACTTGTGAAAACAAGTATTATTAGCTATACGATGTACCGGTTTGAATGTGCAATTCGTTCATCAGCGATCATGAGTTTTGTCGGTTTAGGCGGACTTGGTTTTCAAATCCAATTGTCTTTGAATGATTTGAAATATGATGAAGTCTGGACGTTTATCTTTTTCCTAATTGGGATTGTCGTTCTCGTTGATTTCTGGAGTAGTCATTTAAGAAAAGGGATGAATGAAGCGAAGAAGCGGTCACCAATCCTTATTTTTTCTCTTTTCTTGACAATTGTGTTGCTTCTGTTTTCCTGGTGGTTTGTATTTGTCGTCGAAAAGGCAAGTTTAACAGATCTCTTTTCTGAAAAAAATGCTTATTATGCCAAGCGATTTTTTGCGGGATTATTTGGTATTGGGGAAGAAAATCCTGCCTTTTTAAATCCTGACAGTTGGAAAACAGCACTCGGTCTAACGTACGAGACACTTCGAATGAGTATTATGGCGATTGGATTCTCAACGATTGCGATGTTTTTAACGGTCATTCCTGCAGCTAGAAATATTGCAGATGGGTCATTAACGCTTGTTGGGAAATGGTACAATTGGATCTCGTTTGGTTTTGTGCGGATTATGTATATTTTTAGCCGAGCGATTCCTGAATTGGTTTGGGCGATGATGATTATTTTTATTTTAAAACCGGGAATTTTACCGGGAGCGATTGCCCTGGCACTTCATAATTTTGGGATTCTAGGTAAACTTTGTGCAGAGGTCATTGAAGACTTAGATGGAAGGCCGATTCGAAACTTAGCTTTAAACGGGGCCTCTAAAGGTCAAATGCTCATCTATGGGGTGTTGCCATTGGCGATGCCAAGGTTTATAACCTATATTCTCTATCGCTGGGAAGTCATTATGCGGACCACGATTGTGGTTGGATTTGTTGGTGCAGGTGGACTTGGTCAGCAGTTTAAAATGAGTTTGAGTTTCTTTCATTACACAGATATCACCTTACTACTATTTTGTTACTGTGTTCTCGTTTTTATCTCTGATTTTGTTTCTGAAGCAGCCCGAAAAACTTCTAAATAAATTGGTATTTATAGGCGCGCTTTCGTGGGCGTCTATTTTGCTGTTTACGAAAACTTAACACATATTTGACAAGAATTGTTAATCTGTTACAATCTTTTTTTAAAACTGTTTCATAT
Organism: uncultured Bacillaceae bacterium; assembly: GCA_963708895.1. Classification (GTDB taxonomy): domain Bacteria; phylum Bacillota; class Bacilli; order Bacillales; family Cytobacillaceae; genus Bacillus_BD. The sequence continues at coordinate 37,776 of CAVPUE010000012.1, forward strand.
TGGAGACTTCATCCATTGTTTGGACTTCGTAAAAATAGTATAATAAAGGGAACTTCTATTTGAGAACGAATTGCTTTTTGGACATACGTTAACTTACCAACCTGAGATACTATAGAATGAGAAGGATCCGTAGTGATAGATTGGGGTGATTGTGGTGCAGCGTGTAACAAACTGTGTCTTACTGAAAGATAATAAGATATTACTTTTACAAAAACCACGTCGTAACTGGTGGGTGGCACCAGGTGGAAAGATGGAACCAGGAGAATCTGTTCGTGATTCATGTATCCGTGAATTTCGTGAAGAAACGGGCATATATTTGAGAAATCCCAATATTAAAGGAATTTTCACTTTTATCATTGTAGACGGAAATCAAATTTTACGTGAATGGATGATGTTTACGTTTTTCTCCACGGCAGCAGACGGGTTGAATGTTGACGAAACAGAGGAAGGCATTATTCGCTGGCAGCCAGTAGATGAAATTAGTCAACTTCCAATGGCAGAAGGAGACTATCACATTTTAGATTATATGGTGCATGGAAATGGGATTATTTATGGAACGTTTACCTATACACCCGAATATAAATTACTTAGTTATCGATTAGATCCGAGCTAGGAAAGAATTGAGTCATATTATGGGTGTGTAAGGCGCTTATGCTTTTAAAATAAGGGGGAGAGTTGATGAGTACTGGATCTCAAAATGATGCTCAAATTGTCATTATTACAGGTATGTCAGGGGCTGGTAAGACAGTTGCTATTCAAAGCTTCGAAGACATTGGATTTTTCTGTGTAGATAATCTACCTCCCACCCTACTCCCAAAATTTCTTGAACTTATGAAGGAATCTGGGAATAAGATGAATAAAGTTGCACTTGTGATGGATTTAAGAGGAAGAGAGTTTTTTGAACATCTCTTTAAAGCATTAGATGATTTGATTGAAAACACATGGGCTACACCGCAAATTCTATTTCTTGATGCAGATGATGAGACACTGGTCAGACGTTATAAGGAAACAAGACGAAAGCATCCTCTAGCTGTCCAAACAGGTCTTCCTCTTGAAGGAATTCAGAATGAACGCGCGATGTTAGCAGATTTAAAGGGAAGAGCTCAGCTCATCTATAATACGTCAAACCTAAAGCCAAAGGAATTAAGGGAAAAGATCTTAACGCAGTTTTCGATTAATAATCAGGCTACCTTCACCGTCAACGTCATGTCATTTGGATTTAAACATGGAATTCCGATTGATGCGGATCTCGTTTTTGATGTTCGTTTTCTACCAAACCCGCATTACATTGACCATATGCGACCAAAGACAGGTTTAGATAGCGAAGTATCAACTTATGTTCTAAAATGGACAGAAACACATAAATTTTTAGAAAAAGTAACTGACTTATTGAGTTTCATGCTTCCACATTATAAACGAGAAGGCAAAGCTCAATTAGTGATTGCGATCGGCTGTACAGGTGGCCAGCACCGTTCTGTGGCATTATCTGAATACATTGGACATTATTTCGAAAAGGATTATCATACACGCATTTCCCATCGAGATATTGATAAAAGAAAGGATAACATAACATGACGCAAACCGAACAGCCAAGAGTTGTAATTATCGGCGGGGGCACTGGATTGCCAGTACTACTGCGTGGATTAAAACATTATCCCGTCGATATTACGGCAATCGTTACGGTTGCCGATGATGGTGGGAGTTCAGGTAGATTAAGGGATGAGCTCAACATTCCACCACCTGGAGATGTTCGAAATGTTTTAGCTGCTTTATCTGAAGTTGAACCACTCATCGAAGAAATGTTTCAACATCGTTTTAAATCATCCAATGAACTGTCAGGACATTCACTTGGAAACTTAATTTTAGCAGCGATGACATCGATCACAGGAGACTTTATGTATGCCATACAGGAAATGAGTAAAGTCTTAAATGTACATGGAAATGTACTTCCTGCCGCAAATCAAAGCGTTGTGTTACATGCCGAACTTGAAGATGGTACAATCATTTCTGGAGAATCTAAGATCCCCTTTTCAGGGAAAAGAATTAAACGGGTATTTTTAACACCAGATACAATCCAGCCGCTTCCAGAAACGATTCAAGCGATTCGAAATGCTGATTTAATTATCATTGGTCCAGGTAGTTTATATACAAGTATATTACCCAATTTACTTGTTCCGCAAATCGGGCAAGAAGTCTGTGAGGCAAAGGCCAAAAAAGTCTATATCTGCAATATTATGACACAGGCTGGAGAAACACATGACTTTACAGCAAGTGATCATGTCAATGCCATTTATGATCATATGGGTAAACCATTTATGAATACGATTCTCGTCAATAGAGAAGAGATTCCAGATGATATTCAAGCGAGATACATTAAGGAAGAAGCAAAACCTGTCCATTTTGATGTAAATAGTCTTTACGAACTTGGACTTGATGTGATTTTTGGTGAAATTGTTTCTCTTGATGAAGGAGTCATTCGTCATGACACACAAGAAGTAGCGAAAATTTTATATTCTTTCCTAAAGAATGAAACCAAAGATAGGTTTAAAGCGTAATAAGAATAGTTGTTGTTGTAATAGGGGGTGTTACCAATGTCTTTCGCTTCAGAAACAAAAAAAGAACTAACCAATTTAGAGGTCAAAGATTGCTGTGGATTGGCTGAACTATCGGCGCTAATCCAAATGAATGGTTCACTCTCATTTACCAATAAAAAATTAGCGGTTGACGTTCAAACGGAAAATGCAGCGATTGCTAGAAGAATTTATACGTTAATCAAACGATTCTATCCGGTGACGGTCGAATTGCTTGTCCGAAAAAAAATGAGATTAAAAAAGAATAATGTGTATATTGTTCGGTTAGTAGATCATGCACGTCGGATCTTAGAGGATTTGGGAATCATTGGTGAGGGATTTGAATTCGTCACAGAGATTTGTCCACGATTGATTATGAAGAAATGTTGTAAGCGTTCTTACTTAAGAGGTGCCTTTCTAGCTGGAGGGTCTGTAAATAATCCAGAGACATCCTCCTATCATCTAGAAATCTTTTCGCTTTATAAAGAACATAGTGAAGCGTTATGTGAATTAATGAACTCTTTTGATTTAAATGCTAAAACATTAGAAAGAAAAAAGGGGTATATGACCTATTTAAAAGAAGCTGAAAAAATTACTGATTTCTTAATCATTATCGGGGCAAACAATGCCATGTTAAAATTTGAAGACATCCGCATTCTCCGTGATATGAGAAATTCAGTGAATCGGTTAGTCAACTGTGAAACAGCAAACTTAAATAAAACGATTGGGGCTTCGGTCCGACAAGTTGAAAATATCAAGTATATTCAAGGAACAGTCGGATTGGACGTGTTGCCAGAAAAACTTCGGGAAATTGCTGAACTTCGAGTCGCCCATAAAGATGTTACATTAAAAGAACTCGGAGAAATGGTTTCGAGTGGACCGATTAGTAAATCGGGAATCAATCACCGCCTACGAAAGGTTGACGCAATCGCTGAAAAAATAAGAAAAGGTCAACCGATTTAGATCTCCTTGGAGAGTTTTTCAAATTTCAATATGAACAAAGCTAAATTTAAAGTTAGGTTCTTTGTGTTAATTAAATAAATATAGATAAAAATAGAGAAGATAGTTAAGAGGAGGAAAAGAAATGGTTGAGAAACAAGTTGAAATTAAATTAAAAACAGGTTTACAAGCAAGACCAGCGGCCATGTTTGTTCAAAAAGCGAATCGATTTTCATCAGATGTATTTTTAGAAAAAGATGGAAAGAAAGTAAATGCCAAAAGTATTATGGGTCTAATGAGTTTAGCTCTTGGGACTGGTACGGTTGTTACACTTTCTGTCGATGGAAATGATGAAGGTGAAGCCATTAAAGAGTTATCAGAATTTGTTGAACAGGAAGGATAATTCCCCCGTGTTTCAAGTTCAAATGAAAGAACATCAAAAAAAATAAACTCGCAGACTTATAAAAGTCTGCGAGTTTATTTTTTTCTTATTTCTTATCTTTTTCTACCGCATTGCTGCGTTCAATAATATGGTCAATTAATCCGTATTCTTTCGCTTGAGTAGCTGTCATGAAGTTATCACGATCTGTATCTTTTGAAATTACTTCAAGTGGTTGACCTGTACGTTCAGACATAATTCCATTTAATTTATCACGTAAGAATAAAATACGTTTCGCTGCAATTTCAATTTCAGTCGCTTGTCCTTGTGCACCACCAAGTGGTTGGTGAATCATCACTTCAGCGTTTGGAAGAGCATAACGTTTTCCTTTTGTACCAGCTGTTAGTAAGAAAGCACCCATAGATGCTGCCATACCGATACAAATCGTTTGTACGTCTGGTTTGATGAATTGCATCGTATCATAAATCGCCATACCTGCTGTAATACTACCACCAGGGCTGTTAATATAGATGGATATATCCTTCTCAGGGTTTTCTGCTTCTAGGAAAAGTAGCTGTGCTACAATGGAGTTTGCAACATTATCATCAATGCCGCTACCTAGCATAATAATACGGTCTTTTAACAGACGGGAATAAATATCATAAGCCCGTTCACCGCGGTTTGTTTGTTCAATAACTGTAGGAATTAAATTCATTCTTCATCCTCCTCCACACGTTTAGATACATTCTACAGCTAACATAACGATAGCTGTCAATAACTTAATCATACACCGATGGTCAAACAAGGTCAAATATTAGACTCGCGGATTAAAAAGTTATTTTCGACATTTTCCATGCTGTATTTGGATAAATCGAATCGTTTCCAATATAGCCAAACAAGTTGAAAAATAAACAGTATAGTTTATGTGAAGTTTGTTGTTAAAATCTAAAGGCCGATTTTAACGTAGTAAAAGCTATTTTGCGCATTTATATTAAATTGCAGCTCTAAAGAGCTATAACAAGGCTGATTCGTAAAATGAGCCATAGACAATGATTGCCTGAGAAGATTGTAATAAAAAACCTCTTATTCGTTTGATGAATAAGAGGTTTTAAGTTATGAGTGCCCTCGGCGAGAATCGAACTCACATTTTAAGCTTCGGAGGCTTACGTGCTATCCGTTGCACCACGAGGGCATAAAAGCATATGTTCCGCAAAACAACGCCTTTCTATTATATGACAGGATTTAAAGCTTTGCAAGAAAAACAATTAAAAGGATGGTACTTATGATTGGACATTGTCATACACTAGGATTCTAGAAGAAAAAACTTCTGAAAAATAGTAAAAACAGACCCTTCAGTAGTAATAATACAAAACCCTTCGACATAATATTTTTAAACACTATAATCAAATTCGCTCCATCGAATTTGCGGATAAACCTTTCGCTGCTCGATAAGTACCTTTTAAAAATCCGTGCATTCGCCGAGACTAACTTCATTAGCATGCATCTTCGGCCTTCTATAAGGGAGATAAATGCTGAATGAAGTTAAATTCCTACCAAGAATAGCATGCTTCTATTGTAAAATAGAAAGAGAGGTGAATAGGCATTGAATTTGAAACCAGGCTTATGGCAACAACAAACCGTAAAGTTAGCGATGACACAGGAGCTTAAACAAGCCATCACATTATTACAATATTCCAGCATCGAGCTTCATGAGTTTCTTGAAAATAAAGCATTGGAAAATCCATTGATGCAAATTGAAACACCGAATGTGGAGGTCATCGATCCGCGTTATGATACAGTGAGAAAGACAAAAAACACCTCACAAGCTGATAAGCAAAGTTGGCTTGAGCAAATCGCTAAAGACAATCGTTCTTTATCCCAGTATGTTACGGGGCAAATCGATTTCGGACTCTATGATCAAAAAACGAAGGGTATTCTACTATTTTTAATCAATAGTATGGATGAAAACGGCTATATTCATATTTCGATGCAGGAGGTTTCTTCCATATTGTCCGTACCACTTGAAGAGGCAGAAGATGCCCTGAGTGTCATTCAAAGTCTAGAACCAGCGGGAATCGGAGCGAGAAATTTACAAGAGTGTTTGTTGCTGCAAATTGTAACAGACAGTGAGAGAAATCAGTTAGCCTCAACCATTGTTTCTGATTATTTTTCACTATTCGCTGAAAAGAAATGGAAGAAAATCGCGAAAGAACTAACTGTTGAATTAAGTCAAATACAGGAAGTCTATGATTATATTCAAACCTTAAATCCAAGACCAGGTGCTGATTTTCAAAGTGAACAAACTAGCTATATTGTGCCAGATATTCTCATCAAATGGGAGGGGCCAGGAATTAACGGTGAGTATGTTCGACGACTCACTTCCTAAAATTCATTTTAATAATCAATATTATCGGAAATTTCAATCAAATGGTGATGAAAAGGTAAAACGCTTTCTTCAAGAAAAACAACAGGATTTTCGGTGGATTATGAAAAGCATCGAACAAAGAAAAGAAACGATTATGAAGGTGACTTTGAAAATTGTTGAGAAGCAACCAGATTATTTTATCACTGGTCCTGATACATTAAGACCAATGACGATGAAGGAAATATCGGAAGAACTTGGAATCCATGAATCAACGGTTAGTCGGACTGTTCGAGAAAAGTATGCGCAAACACCATTTGGTACAGTGGAGTTAAAAAGCTTTTTCACAAGTAATATTAAAACAACATCAACTGAAGATACTTCATCTTCACAAGTTAAAAAAGAAATTCAACAATTGATTAATGGTGAAAATAAATTAAAACCATTATCAGACCAGGATATAGTAGGGCGTTTAAAAGAGAATAATGGTATGATTATTTCGCGAAGAACGGTAGCGAAATATCGGGACCAATTGGGAATCCCATCATCAACGAAGCGCAAACGATTCCAATAGGCTCTTTTTTATTTTAAAAAGGAGCCTGTATGTTTACTTGAATAAAAAGTAGCTAAAGGTGTGACTATAATGGGAGAGAAGCCAACCGTAACTCTTTTTACAAGAAAGGGTTGCCACTTATGTGAAAAAGCAAAAGAGGTGATACAGGATTTACAAAAAAAGATCAACTTTACTTATGAGGAATGTGATATTGAGACGAAAGACGAGTGGACTGAAAACTACGGATTAATGATTCCAGTCGTCTTGATTAATGGAAAAGAAATTCAATATGGACAAATTGATGGCACAACACTCAGTAAAGCGTTTGCAAAAATGGTATAAAAAAATAATTCAATATAAAACGCTTACATCATGAAACTAGTCTTGAATTGCTAAAAGATTCCTGTTAACATAAGAAATGTAGCAGGGATTCATTTTTTTTACACTAAGTGGGACATAAAATGTCTAACTGGGACTTTTAGTGACCTTTAGTGAAGGAGCTGCATAAATGAAATCATTAATAAAGTTACAAAAAAGATTATTACCTGATGTGCTTTCAATTATCCAAAAAAGATTTCATATTCTTCAATATATTGGTGCCATGGAACCAGTTGGAAGAAGAAGTCTAGCTGCTACCGTTGGATTAACGGAAAGAGTTTTAAGAAGTGAAGTAGATTTTCTAAAAGAACAAAAACTACTTTTTAGCACAAGTGCAGGGATGAGTTTGACTGATGATGGTCGTGAAATAGTTGGTCAGCTTGAAGGTTTCATGAGAGATCTATCTGGGATTGATGACATGGAAACCAAACTCAAAGAAGCACTAAAAATCAAAGAGGTCTTGATTGTTCCAGGTAATAGTGATGATTTAACGTGGATCAAAAATGAATTAGGAAAAACCTGTGTAGCTTGCATAAATAAGATTTTAAAAGGAAAAAATATCATTGCCGTTACTGGCGGTTCGACAATGGCTGCTGTAGCAGAAATGATGAATCCGCAATCCCACCAACATGATTTACTATTTGTGCCAGCTCGTGGTGGAATTGGTGAAGAAGTGAAAAACCAAGCAAATACAATCTGTTCAATGATGGCTGAACGGTCAGGAAGTAAGCATCGCGTCCTTTATGTCCCTGATCAAGTAAGCGATGAAATGTACAAATCCATGATTAAGGAACCAGAAATTCATGAAGTCTTACATTTAATTAAATCTTCGAACATGGTTTTACACGGAATTGGGGACGCTATGACAATGGCCAGACGAAGAAAAACAGCACCTGAGTTTATCAACCAATTACAACAAGATGAAGCGGTTGGAGAAGCATTTGGGTACTATTTTAATGAAGCTGGCGAAGTGGTACATAAAGTGCAAACAATCGGACTTCAGCTTGATGATCTTAAGTCTGCACATCATGTGATTGCCGTTGCAGGTGGTGCTTCAAAGGCCAAAGCAATTGGAGCGTATATGAAACAAGCCCCTTCAACAACGATCTTAATTACAGATGAAGGCGCCGCAAATGAGTTATTAAGAGGGACGACATCCCTTTAATTTTAATAAAAAATAGATCCTTAAATCTAAAGGAGGAAATTATAATGGCAGTTAAAGTAGGTATTAATGGTTTTGGTAGAATTGGTCGTAACGTATTACGTGCAGCTTTAAATAATTCGAATATTGATGTGGTGGCTGTTAATGACTTAACAGATGCAAATATGCTTGCACACCTTTTAAAATATGATTCTGTTCATGGTAAATTAGATGCAGAGGTTTCTGTTAATGGAAACAACATCGTTGTAAATGGGAAAGAAATCATTGTAAAAGCTGAACGTGACCCAGCAAACCTTGCATGGGGAGATCTTGGTGTTGAAGTAGTCATTGAATCAACAGGTCGTTTCACAAAACGTGACGATGCAGCGAAACACCTTGAAGCAGGGGCGAAAAAAGTTGTCATCTCAGCTCCAGCAAATAACGAAGATCTTACAATCGTTATGGGTGTAAACGAAGATCAATATGATCCAGCAAACCATCATGTGCTTTCAAATGCATCTTGTACAACAAACTGTTTAGCACCATTTGCAAAAGTTCTTCATGAAAAATTCGGTATCAAACGTGGAATGATGACAACGATTCACTCATACACAAACGACCAACAAATCTTAGATTTACCACATAAAGATTACCGTCGTGCACGTGCAGCTGCTGAAAACATGATTCCAACAACAACAGGTGCAGCAAAAGCAGTTGCTCTTGTATTACCTGAATTAAAAGGTAAATTAAATGGGATGGCCGTACGTGTACCAACACCAAACGTTTCATTAGTTGACCTTGTTGCAGAACTTGACAAAGAAGTGACAGCTGAAGAAGTAAACGCAGCCTTAAAAGCAGCTGCTGAAGGTGAATTAAAAGGAATTCTTCAATACAGTGAAGAGCCACTAGTATCAAAAGACTATAACGGTGACCCACATTCTTCTTCTGTAGATGGTCTTTCTACAATGGTGATGGAAGGAAACCTGGTAAAAGTTGTTTCATGGTATGATAACGAAATTGGTTACTCTACTCGTGTAGTTGATTTAGTTGAATATCTTGCTTCAAAAGGATTTTAATTAATAAAATATCGATTTAGATTCAATTATAAAAATATGATTTCATGATTGCAAAAGATTCTAACGAATGATTATAATGAGATAGGAATATTTCATCAGCGGGACTTTTTTGAACCCGCTAGTGAAATTGCCCTTACTTAAATCTTAACGGACAAGAAATGACAGGGGAGCGGGGAACATTCCCCCGTTCCTTTGTTTATGTATTAAAGATCCAATTTCAATTCATCTAAAAGGAGGACCTTTACATTGAACAAAAAAAGCGTGAAAGATATCGATTTAAAAGGGAAAAAAGTGTTTTGCCGTGTTGATTTCAATGTTCCCATGCAAGATGGGAAAATCACTGATGAAACCCGAATAAATGCTGCCCTTCCAACGATTCAATATTTACAAGAACAAGGCGCAAAAGTGATTCTTGCCAGTCATCTTGGCCGTCCAAAAGGTCAAGTGGTAGAAGAACTTCGTTTAACTCCTGTGGCTACACGTTTATCAGAAAAATTAGGCAAGGATGTCAAAAAAGCAGATGAAGCTTATGGTGATTCTGTTAAAGCATTAATAGATGAAATGAATGAAGGCGATGTTCTTCTCCTTGAAAACGTTCGTTTCTATCCTGGTGAAGAAAAGAATGATCCTGAACTAGCAAAAGCATTCGCTGAATTAGCAGATGTCTATGTAAACGATGCATTTGGTGCTGCACACCGTGCACATGCTTCCACAGAAGGAATTGCACACCATCTACCTGCAGTTTCTGGTTTCTTAATGGATAAAGAACTAGAGGTCATCGGAAAGGCACTTTCGAATCCTGAAAGACCTTTTACCGCGATTATCGGTGGTGCGAAGGTTAAAGATAAAATAGGTGTTATTGATAACTTATTAGAGAAAGTCGACAATTTAATTATTGGTGGCGGCTTAGCCTATACTTTTGTCAAAGCGCAAGGTCATGAAGTGGGTAACTCACTTTTAGAAGAAGACAAAATTGACTTAGCGAAATCTTTTATCGAAAAGGCGAAAGAAAAAGGCGTCAATTTCTATATCCCAATTGATGCGGTTGTTGCCGATGATTTCGGAGAAGATGCAAATACAAAAGAGGTGGCAATCGAAGAGATTCCAGCTGATTGGGAAGCATTAGATATTGGTCCAAAAACAGCAGAACTTTATCGTGATGTCATTCAAAAATCAAAATTAGTGATTTGGAATGGACCAATGGGTGTATTTGAAATTGACAAATTTGCACATGGTACAAAAGCGGTTGCTGAAAGCTTTAGCAGAAGCAGATACATATTCAATCATCGGTGGTGGAGATTCTGCAGCTGCAGTAGAAAAGTTTGGTTTGGCTGATAAAATGAGTCACATTTCTACTGGTGGTGGAGCTTCACTTGAATTTATGGAAGGCAAAGAACTTCCAGGTGTTGTGGCATTAAACGATAAATAATCATTATTTAATGGGATAGGTATTGGCTGAAAGGGTGTACAAATGATGCGTAAACCAATTATTGCTGGTAACTGGAAAATGTATAAAACACTTCCTGAAGCAAAAAGCTTTGTGGAAGAAGTGACAAATGCTGTACCAGCTAAAGAAAAAGTAGAGTCTGTTGTTTGTTCACCTGCTCTATTTTTAGAAAGCTTAGTCAACATAGCTAAAGGCACAGAATGTAGGAATCGGTGCACAAAATATGCACTTTGAAGAAAGTGGTGCATTTACAGGAGAAATTAGTCCTGTTAGCATTGGAAGATCTTAGGTGTACAATATGTTATTATTGGACATTCAGAACGTCGTGAAATGTTTAATGAAACCGATGAAGCTGTGAATAAAAAAGCAATTGCTGCCTTTAAACATGGGATTATCCCAATCGTTTGTTGTGGCGAAACATTGGAGCAGCGTGAAAGTGGCATAACGAATGAATTTGTAGGTGGACAAGTTCAAAAAGCATTAGCAGGACTCACAGAGGAGCAAGTAAAACAAATTGTGATTGCTTATGAGCCAATTTGGGCAATTGGTACAGGAAAATCCTCAACAGCTAAAGATGCAAATGAAGTATGTGGACATATTCGCTCGTCGTTGCCCAAAGCTTTTCACAAGAAGTGGCTGACGCAGTTCGTATTCAATATGGCGGCAGTGTAAAACCTGACAAACATTAAAGAATATTTAAGCCAACCAGATATTGACGGAGCACTTGTTGGCGGAGCAAGTCTAGAAGCCTGCTTCATTTTTACAATTATTGGAGGCAGGAAAAAATGAGTAAAGCACCAGTTGCATTAATTATTTTAGATGGTTTTGGTTGTCGTGATGAACATAAAGGAAATGCAGTTGCATCAAGCAAAAAAACCAAATTTTGATCGTTATTGGAAACAGTTTCCCCATAACCATTTAACAGCATCAGGTGAAGCAGTTGGTCTTCCAGAAGGTCAAATGGGAAATTCAGAAGTTGGTCATTTAAATATTGGTGCAGGTCGAATTGTATACCAAAGCTTAACACGAGTAAATGTATCGATTCGTGAAGGTGATTTTGTAAAAAATGAAACATTCCTGGATGCGATGAAGCATGTAAAAGAGAATGACACAAGTCTTCATCTATTCGGTTTACTTTCAGATGGTGGTGTACATAGTCATATTAACCATATGTTTGCCTTATTAAGTCTTGCCGCTGAACAAGGCTTGAAAAAGGTTTATGTCCATGGGTTTTTAGATGGTCGTGATGTTGGACCACAAACAGCTGAAAATATATGTGAACGACACACTTGAAAAAATGAAAGAATATGGTGTAGGTGAATTTGCAACGATTTCTGGTCGTTATTATTCAATGGACCGTGACAAGCGTTGGGATCGTGTTGAAAAATGTTATCGTGCGATGGTCTATGGTGAAGGACCAACATATACAGATCCGATTCGAATTAATCGATGATATCTTATGAACATGGAATTTTTGATGAATTCGTGATTCCTTCTGTTATTAACAAAGGAAAACGGCGAACCAGTTGCAACGATTCAGAGACAATGATGCAGTTATTTTCTATAACTTCCGTCCAGACCGTGCGATTCAAATTTCTAATGTATTTACAAATGAAGATTTCCGTGACTTTGATCGTGGTGAAAAACATCCAACACCATTTACACTTTGTGTGCTTAACGCATTTTAGTGAATCTGTTGATGGGTATGTGGCTTTCAAACCAACCAACTTAGATAATACACTTGGAGAAGTTCTTTCGCAAAATAATTTAACACAATTACGTATTGCTGAAACGGAAAAATATCCTCACGTTACCTTCTTTATGAGTGGTGGACGTGAAGCAACATTCCCTGGTGAAGAACGAATTTTAATTAATTCACCAAAGGTTGCGACTTATGATTTACAACCTGAAATGAGTGCTTATGAAGTAACAGATGCACTTGCTAACTGAAATTGCAGCAGATAAATTTGATGCGATTATTTTAAACTTTGCCAATCCTGATATGGTTGGTCATTCAGGTATGCTTGAGCCAACAATTAAAGCGATTGAAGCCGTTGATGAATGTTTAGGCAAAATCGTTGATGCAATTCTTAGCAAAAGGTGGTAAAGCGATTATTACAGCTGACCATGGTAATGCGGATGAAGTGATTACGCTTGAAGGAAACCCAATGACAGCTCATACAACAAACCCTGTTCCAGTTATTGTGACAAAAGAAGGCGTAGAGCTTCGTGATGGTGGAATTCTAGCAGATTTAGCGCCAACGATGCTTGATTTATTAGGGGTTCAGAAACCAGAAGAAATGACAGGAAACAATCATTAAGGTAAGACAAAGTAATTGGGTATTATAATACAGTATTTAATAAAAATAAATAAATTTAATGGACAAAAGGAGAGACTTTATATGCCAATCATTACAAATGTTTATGCACGTGAAGTACTTGATTCTCGTGGTAACCCAACAGTTGAGGTAGAAGTTTTAACAGAATCTGGATTCTTTGGACGTGCAATCGTTCCATCTGGTGCTTCTACTGGTGAATATGAAGCAGTTGAACTACGTGATGGCGACAAATCTCGTTACCTTGGAAAAGGTGTTCTAAAAGCAGTAGAAAACGTAAATGAAGTTATTGCTGACAGCAATTATCGGAATGGATGTAGCAGATCAAGTTGGCATCGATCATGACGATGATCGAACTTGACGGAACAGATAACAAAGGAAAATTAGGTGCAAACGCAATTCTTGGTGTATCTATGGCAGTTGCACATGCTGCTGCAGATTCTCTAGGACTTCCATTATACCGTTACCTTGGTGGATTCAATGCAAAGCAACTTCCAACTCCAATGATGAACATCATTAACGGTGGATCACATGCAGATAACAACGTGGATTTCCAAGAATTCATGATCATGCCAGTTGGAGCTCCTAACTTTCAAAGAAGCAATCCGTATGGGTGCAGAAATTTTCCATTCACTGAAAAAGGTTCTTATCTGGTAAAGGCTTAAACACAGCTGTAGGTGACGAAGGTGGATTTCGCTCCAAACCTTGGTTCAAACGAAGAAGCATTAGAAGTAATTATCGAAGCAATCGAAAAAGCTGGTTACAAACCAGGAGAAGAAATTATCTTGCAATGGACGTTGCTTCTTCTGAATTCTATAACAAAGAAACAGGTAAATATGATCTTGCAGGTGAAGGCCGTACAGGTTTATCTTCTGAAGAAATGGTTGACTTTCTATGAAGAACTTTGCAATAAATACCCAATCATCTCAATTGAAGATGGTTTAGATGAAAACGACTGGGAAGGTCATAAATTACTAACAGATCGTCTTGGTAATAAAGTTCAATTAGTAGGTGACGATTTATTCGTAACAAATACAAAGAAATTAGCTGAAGGTATTGAAAAAGGAGTTGGTAACTCAATCCTAATTAAAGTGAACCAAATCGGTACATTAACTGAAACATTCGAAGCAATCGAAATGGCTAAACGTGCTGGTTACACAGCTGTTATTTCTCACCGTTCTGGTGAAACAGAAGATGCAACAATCGCTGACATCGCTGTAGCAACAAATGCTGGTCAAATCAAAACAGGTGCTACTGTCACGTACAGACCGTGTTGCGAAATACAACCAATTACTTCGCATCGAAGACGAACTTGGCGATTTAGCAGTATATGATGGCTTAAAATCTTTCTATAACTTGAAAAAATAATGAAATAAACGAAACTAACCTAACCCTTTATTTTATGTATATACATAAAATAAAGGGTTTTTTAGTGTTCATGTCAACCTACATTGTGTATATTTTTCAAAAAAATTCTATTGTAATGGGAAAATAGACCTAACTTTCCTGGAATATTCAATGGAATATATATCGTTATAGGTTATAATTACTATATTAGAGTATAAAAATGGAATTATTTAATGATTATTAGGGAGGGGTTTTTATGACTGTTTGTTATATTCATCCTGATGTTCAGGCCATCGGGACTTGTGTTGGGTGTGGTAAGTTTATTTGTGAAGATTGCAATACTGAAATAAAGGGAAAAAATTATTGTAAAAAATGTTTAGATGAATTATTTGATGAAAAAACAAAGAAAATTGAAAAGCTGGAAGATAACAAAGCGACACAGCCAATGGTATTTATGAACGCAGGCGGCGGTGGAGGTGGATCAAGTTCTTCGTCTTCTTCATCATCTGCTTCGAGTGGTGGTGGGGCGTTTGCAGGAGGATATACGAAAAGTAAAGTAGCTGCTGGTTTATTAGGCATTTTCTTAGGCGGTTTCGGGGTACATAAGTTTTACTTAGGGAGATGGGGATGGGGAATCATATACCTACTGCTCTGCTGGACCTATGTCCCAGCCATTATTGGTTTCATAGAAGGTATTGTCTATCTAGTATCAAGTGATGAAAACTTTGCTAGAAAACATGATAAAGGATACCGAAGTTAAAAGATAAACGATTTCTGAACTTATAAAATTTTATTTATACGAGGATCCCCTGTTATTTCGAATAACAGGGGATTATTTTGTCTTCAAGATTTAAATTGGACAACTTAAAGATGATAAAAATAGAATAATCTAATAATTAGATTGATTAAATAGAAAAGTGATATTGTTCAGATTAATGATAAAGTCATATAATAAAAACCAAGAGGGTGACAATTAGGAAAAATCAAAAAATTAGATAATCACCTCAAAATACATCAGAGATAAAGGTTTCAAGTGATGAAGGAAAAATGGGAAACGAATCGTTTTCCTTAGAAAGGGTGATAAGATGCAACGATTTAAACAGCCACTAAAACAGGGACTATATGATCCGAAATTTGAACATGATGCTTGTGGGATTGGATTGATCGCCCATTTAAAAAAGAATCCTTCCCACCAAATCGTAAAACAAGGTATCGCAATGCTTTGCCGCTTAGAACACCGTGGTTCCCAAGGTGGGAGATAATAATACAGGTGATGGAGCAGGAATTCTGATTCAACTTCCCCATTCATTTTTCCAAAAGTCATGTTCACAATTGAGCAAAAAACAACCGGGAAGTTATGGGGTAGGGATGGTGTTTTTGCCTCAAGACTCGAAAGTAAGAAGCCAATGTGAAAAAGAGTTTGAAAGAATCATAGAGGAAGAAGGGCAGGAATGTATTGGTTGGAGAACCGTTCCTGTTAATGATGTGGTTATCGGGGAAAAAGCAAAAGAGAGTCAGCCCTATATCCGGCAAGTAATCATTGGCAAAGCCGAACAGCTTCATGAGGCTGAATTTGAAAGAATCCTTTATATGATTCGCAAAAGAACAGAAAAAAGAATTCGTGAACAACAACTAGCAAGAAATGAAACATTTTATGTGGCAAGTCTATCATCCAGAACGATTGTTTATAAAGGAATGCTGGTTCCTGATCAATTAGATCAATATTATTTAGACTTGCAAGATGTGGATTTAGCGTCGACCTTTGTCTTAGTCCATTCTCGATACAGTACAAATACATTCCCTAGTTGGGAAAGAGCGCATCCGAACCGAATGCTTGTGCACAATGGGGAAATCAACACCCTTGATGGCAATGTCAATTGGATGAAGGCCCGGGAAAAAACGATGCAATCACCGATTTGGGGTGAAAAGATAAAGGAACTGATTCCGATTATTGATGAAAACGGCAGTGATTCATCTTCATTTGATAATTGTTTAGAATTTTTAGTCCACTCCGGACGGTCGTTGCCACATGCGGCGATGATGATGGTTCCAGAACCATGGGAGAAAGATGCAAGTATGGACGATAACTTAAAAGCCTTTTACGAATACCATAGCCATTTGATGGAGCCATGGGACGGACCAGCGGCCTTTGCTTTTACAGATGGCTTGCAAATTGGTGCCATGCAAGATCGAAATGGACTCCGCCCAGCCCGATATTATGTAACGGTCGATGACAAGATTATTTTATCCTCAGAGGCAGGGGTCATTGACCTTGAACCACATCAAATTTTAGAAAAAGGAAGGTTAAGTCCGGGCAAAATGCTTCTTGTTGACTTAACAGAAGGAGTAATCATTCAAGATGAAATCGTGAAGAACAAGATTGCCAGTAGTAGTCCATACCGAAAATGGCTAGAAGCTAATCGTGATTCATTACAAGTACAGCCATTAGAGCAGAAAGAGTCAGACGTTTCCATTGTGAGATATCAACAAGCATTTGGCTACACGGTGGAAGAAGTGAAGCAAGTGATCGGCGTTATGGCTAGTGAAGGAAAAGAACCAATCCATTCGATGGGAAATGACATGCCATTAGCTGTTCTATCCAATCAACCACAGCTACTATACAACTATTTCAAGCAACTATTTGCTCAAGTCACAAACCCTCCGATTGATGCGATACGAGAATCATTTGTTACATCAACGACCACCTATCTTGGAGCCGAAGGGAATCTCCTCCAACCAACAGAAACTAGTTGCAGACGAATTGGGTTAAAAACACCGATTCTTTCTGATCAGGAACTGGCTGCACTCAACCGTCAACAAAGCTTTAAAGTAAGGAAATTTCCGATCATGTTTCCAACAAACGGTGGCTGCAACAACCTGGAAATGGCCTTAAACGACCTATTTTCAGCAGCGGATTTGGCGATCCAACAAGGTGTATCCTTGATCATTCTATCTGATAAAGGGATCAATGAGAACCAAGCAGCGATTCCGGCCTTACTCGCTGTTAGCGGACTTCATCACCACTTCATACGCCAAGGAACAAGAACAGTAGTGAGTATTATTGTCGAAACCGGTGAGGCACATGACGTTCATCAGCAGGCCCTCTTAATTGGTTATGGTGCGGATGCAATCAACCCTTATTTAGCCCTAGCAAGCATCAGGACAATGGTGGAAAAGGGAGAATTTGATGAAACCATTACTCATGAAAAAGCAATACAGCACTATTTAAAAGCTGTCAGGGATGGAATCGTCAAAATTATGTCCAAAATGGGGATTTCAACGATTCAAAGCTATCGTGGTGCGCAAATCTTTGAAGCCGTTGGAATCGCAAATAAGGTGATACAGCAATATTTTACCGGAACAACCTCTAGCTTAGGTGGAATTACCTTAGAAGTCATCGCAGAAGAAGTCTTAATGCGCCACAGAGTTGCCTTTGATGGGGTGGAAAAGTTACTTAAGCCGGGAAGTGACTTTAAATACCGAAAAGACGGTGAACTTCATGTTTATAACCCCGCATTGATTCACGCATTGAAAAATGCCTGTCGAAAAAATGATTATGAGTTATTTAAAAAATACACCGAAAAAGCGAACAAAGAGCAGCTTATTTTTATCCGTCATCTACTAAAGTTTAAAGAAAACTCCACACCCATACCACTTGACGAAGTGGAACCGGTAGAATCAATTATCCGTCGCTTTAAAACCGGTGCCATGTCATATGGCTCCCTAAGTCAGGAAGCACACGAAATCATCGCAATCGCCATGAATCGTCTCGGTGGAAAAAGTAACAGCGGAGAAGGTGGTGAACATCCTGACCGTACCATCCTTGATGAGAATGGAGATTCTCGCCGAAGTGCGATTAAACAAGTGGCATCTGGTCGGTTTGGGGTGACAAGTCATTATTTAGTAAATGCCAATGAAATCCAAATTAAAATGGCGCAAGGGGCAAAGCCGGGTGAGGGTGGGCACCTTCCAGGAGATAAAGTGTATCCTTGGATTGCCGAAGTACGCGGCTCAACACCAGGTATTGAATTAATTTCACCGCCACCACACCATGATATTTATTCGATTGAAGACTTAGCCCAGCTGATTCATGATTTAAAAAATGCCAATCCACAGGCACGAATTAGCGTGAAGCTTGTAGCAAAAGCAGGGGTAGGAACGATTGCGACAGGTGTGGCAAAGGGATTGGCAGATGTGATTTTAATTAGCGGCTCTGACGGTGGAACAGGAGCGGCACCACGAACAAGTATTAAACATGCTGGCATTCCTTGGGAAGTTGGTCTCGCAGAAGCTCATCAAACTCTTGTCTTAAATGGCCTTCGTGACCGCGTTGTTCTTGAGTCAGATGGAAAAATCATGACTGGTAGCGATATTGTGATGGCAACCCTACTCGGAGCTGAGGAGTATGGATTTGCGACTTCCGCTCTAGTCGTTCTCGGCTGTGTGATGGTCCGTCAATGTCATTTAAATACTTGCCCTGTTGGAATTGCCACACAAGATCCTGAACTTCGGAAAAAATTCATTGGAAAGCCGGAGCATGTCGAAGCGTTTATGCGCTTTATCGCTCAGGATGTTCGGGAAATTATGGCAACGCTGGGATTCAGAACGATCAATGAAATGGTCGGTCGTACCGATTTATTAACCCAAAGCGATATCGCGAAAGAGCATTGGAAAGCAAAACATCTTGATTTATCGCGCATCCTATATCAGCCTTCTTCCAATAGAGATGGAGTTTTCAATAGAAGGAAACAAAACCACGGACTTGAAAAATCATTAGATGTTCAAGAATTGTTAAGCATTTGTCAACCAGCCCTTGAGATGAAAGAAAAAGTAAAGGCAAGTTTTACGATTCAAAACACAAATAGGGCCGTTGGAACGCTAATCGGCGGTGAAGTGACAAAGCGTTATGGTCGTGAAGGCTTACCGGAAGACAGCATTGATCTTGAATTTAAAGGTTCGGCCGGACAAAGCTTTGGTGCCTTTATTCCAAAAGGGGTTACACTAACACTCGAAGGGGATGCCAATGACTATGTTGGAAAAGGGTTGTCAGGCGGAAAAATCGTAGTTTATCCATGTGAAAACTCTATCTTTATTCCAGAAGAAAATACGATTATCGGAAATACCTGCTTTTATGGAGCAACATCAGGTGAAGCCTATATTCGTGGCTTGGCAGGTGACCGTTTCGCTGTTAGAAATAGTGGTATAAAGGCGGTTGTAGAGGGAATTGGTGATCATGGATTGGAGTATATGACAGGTGGAGTTATCGCGATTCTCGGCAGAATCGGAAAAAACTTTGCGGCAGGAATGTCAGGCGGTGTCGCTTACGTATTCACGGAGGACTTAGATACATTTTATAGAAAATGTAATCAAACATTAGTGGATATCGATCCACTAGAGGAAAAGGATCAAAACGAACTTCATCAGCTTGTAACGAATCATTTTGAATATACAGGTAGCGCCCGTGCTTCGCAACTTCTTGACGATTGGAATGGAAATTTGACGAGATGGGTGAAGGTAATCCCGAAAGAATATAAAAAAGTATTGAAGTTAAAAGCAGTCGATACGTTGATTAAGTAAATATGGAAGAATTTTGCTTCATTCTGAACTAACATGATTCACACTCCTTTTCGCACAAGAAGATATCTCTGAATGGGGCAAATGAAAAATACCACGGAAAAAACTATAGCGAAAGAGTGATGAGACATGTGTGGAATAACAGGATGGATTGATTGGAAACAAGCTGGAAAACACAAAGAAGTCATTGTCAAAAAAATGGCTCAAACATTGGCGAAGCGGGGGCCGGACGCTTCCAATGTCTTTAGTGATCATCATGCAGCACTTGGTCACACAAGGCTCATTGTGGTCGATCCTGCCGGCGGCGCCCAGCCGATGACGAAAAAAGCAAAGGAAGGAAATGACTTTACGATTGTCTACAATGGGGAGCTTTATAATACAGAGGATCTTCGTAAGGAATTAGTGAGAAGAGGGTATACCTTTCAATCCCATTCAGATACGGAGGTACTTCTTACCGCCTATATGGAATGGAAGGAAAGATGTGTTGAACACCTAAATGGGATTTTTGCCTTTGCGATTTGGGAGCATCAGAAGCAAAAGCTTTTTATCGCTAGAGATCGCTTAGGTGTG
This sequence comes from uncultured Bacillaceae bacterium, assembly GCA_963708895.1. GTDB lineage: Bacteria > Bacillota > Bacilli > Bacillales > Cytobacillaceae > Bacillus_BD. Next base: position 58,448 of record CAVPUE010000012.1, read on the forward strand.
AAACCTTTATTTTACAAACAGAAAAATGGCTCTTTATTATTCGGCTCAGAATTGAAAGCGATTTTGGCCCACCCTGATGTAAAGGCAGAGGTAGACCTGGAAGGGTGGCAGGAAGTATTTGGGTTAGGCCCTTCCCGTACTCCTGGCCACGGTGTATTTCGCGGAATCAATGAGTTGAAACCTGCTCATTTCCTTGTATTTGACCGTAATGGCCTCAGGATCAAACGCTACTGGAATGTGGAAAGTAAGGAACATCATCATTCCTTAGGGGAAACGGTGGAGCACGTCCGCTTTCTTGTGAGAGATGCGATTGAGCGGCAGTTGGTGGCAGATGTTCCTGTCTGTACTTTTCTCTCAGGTGGCCTTGATTCTAGTGCGATTAGTGCGATTGCGTCGAGTTATTTTCAAAAAAAAGGCAGAGGAACGCTTCATACGTATTCAATCGATTATGAGCGTAACAGTGAATACTTCCAATCCAGTCTGTTTCAGCCTGATGAGGATCGACCATGGATCGAGAAAGTGGTTCATGATTTAGGGGTCCAGCATCATGGGGCTGTCATAAGCCATGAGGAGCTAGCGGGTAGGCTAGAGGATGCTGTAAGAGCAAGGGATTTGCCAGGGATGGCTGATATTGATTCCTCGTTACTTTGGTTTTCAGAGGGAATTAAACAAGATTTTACGGTTGCTTTGTCAGGGGAATGTGCAGATGAAATCTTTGGTGGATATCCTTGGTTTTATCAAAAGGAATTGCTGGAGGATGACCATTTTCCGTGGATGAAATCGGAGAAGGAGCGGCACGATCTACTACTACCACAATGGCAGAAAAAATTGAATTTGAAAGAGTACGTGAACAATCGTTATCAGGAAACACTCCGAGAGGTTCCTAGATTAGAAGGGGAGAGTGAAATAGAAGCTCGGCGTCGAGAGCTATTTTACTTGAATAGAGTTTGGTTCATGGGAACGTTGTTAGAGCGAAAGGACCGTATGAGTATGGCTGCTAGTCTCGAGGTTCGCGTTCCATTTGCTGATCACCGCTTGATTGAGTATGTTTGGAATATTCCATGGGAGATGAAAATGCTGGGTGGTCGTGAAAAAGGATTATTACGTAAGGCGTTAGAAGGAACCCTTCCCCATGACGTTCTATATCGAAAGAAAAGTCCTTATCCGAAAACCCATAATCCAGAGTATATGAAAATAGTGAAAAATATGTTAACCAAAATTATCGAAAACAAAACAATCACCGATTCTTGAATTGGTTTCCAAACAAAAGGTAAAAGACATCCTTGACAGTGACGGATCTTCCTTCAAAGTTCCATGGTTCGGACAGCTCATGACAGGACCTCAGTTGATCGCTCACTTAGCGCAAATGAATATGTGGCTTGAAATATACAATGTGAATATTTTATGTGATTGACATATTGAAAGATCAGGTCATGAAAACGAGGCATTTGAAGTTTAGACGAAATAATGATTGTAGATTTTGTGAATTTGAGGAACGGACCTTTTAGGTTCGTTCCTTAAATATGTCTACACTATCGTTTAATAAAAATATTATTGTGCAAAAAAATTGCTTGATTGTCATTCAAGGACTACAATTAATAGCAGATTAATAGATTTTTTGTGAATTGGGGGAATAGTCAAAAATGAGAAAACTACATAAAACAATCGTAATTCCTCTATTAGTCATTCTGCTAGGAATTGCAGTCTTTGGATTTATTGATTACAGAAGCAAAGAAACCGTATCCGTTATACAAAAAACCTCTTCATCACAAAATCATCCTGCTGGTGGAACTTATTTAGAAATTCAAGAGGATAGATCAGAGTCGATTGAAAAAGAGCTGCCGAATAAGATGACAGAGGAACAAGTTCAGGATGCTATTCATCAAATGAGTCATCAAAAAGTGAGAGCTGAGAAAAAATGGGGTTTTATACCCTTAACAAGAGAACGTGTTGATAGATTAATAGAAGTAATAAACGCAAACCAATATGAACATGAGGATGTCTACTTGGATATCTTAAAGGCATGGAAAGAAAGCAATTTTTCATATATAGATGGAAATCATAATGCCATTTGGGTATTACAAGATGGAAACGTCGGAAAAGCAACGGGAATTTTGACTCTGGAAGAAGAGATGAAGTATATTGAACAGCACTATACGATTATGCCTGAAAAAGAATAATGACTTATATATAGATTTTGTAAAAATTTATGAATCTATTTGGAACCTTTGTGGGAGTATGGTAAAATAGAAACATTGTAAAAGCGTGTTTTTTATCAGGAGGTACTTATATTATGCATACAGTCTTACTTTCTTTACTTGTGATTGATGCAATTGCTCTTATTATTGTGGTTCTACTTCAATCAGGTAAGAGTGCTGGATTATCAGGAGCGATTTCTGGCGGTGCTGAGCAATTATTCGGAAAACAAAAGGCTCGTGGAATTGACGCGGTTCTTCATCGTATAACAGTTGTATTAGCTGTTTTGTTTTTTGTTCTTGCCGTTGCCGTTTCGTATTTTGGACTTTAATAGAGCAAGAAGCCTGGCTTGTTTTTAGGTCAGGCTTTTTACTTATGTCATGAAGAATCGAAATAATGGCATGTTGTGCTCATTTTTGCTTAAACTAAGGTTGTATTCGTAAAGTTTTTTGTTAAAATCCAAAGGTCGATTTTAACGTAGAAATACCTATTTTGTACATTCGTATTAAATTTGTAGCTCTTTTCTCAAAAATATTAAGCTATTTCAACATGAAAACAATGATAATTAGCTTTTTTTTCTCTGAAAGCAACGGAGTTTGAGAAAAGAGTCTTAATCAAACGTTTGATTAAGGACATCAAGGGGGAAATGACAATGAAAGTAAAAGCACCACAGCCATTTACATTTACATTTGGAGAAGGAAAAAGAGCGGTACTCTTGCTACATGGATTTACAGGACACTCAGCAGATGTTCGAATGCTTGGGCGATTCCTTGAAAAAAAAGGCTATACATGTCATGCGCCGATCATGAAAGGACATGGTGGAGCAACACCAGAAGAACTCATGACAACGGGACCAGACCAATGGTGGAAGGATGTCATGGATGCGTATAAATACCTTCAAGATAGAGGACATAAGGAGATTGCGGTAGGCGGATTATCACTAGGTGGGGTATTTTCGTTAAAATTAGGCTACACTGTACCTATAAAAGGAATTGTATCGATGTGTGCCCCTGCCTATATTAAAAGTGAACAAATCATGTACGAAGGCGTACTGGAATACACACGTAATTATAAAAAAATAGAAGGAAAATCGCCTGAAGAAATCGAAAAGGAAATGAATGAATTTCAAAAAATACCGATAGATACAATAAAGGCACTTACAGAACTTAATTGCAGATGTACGGGATCATATTGATATGATTTACGCACCCTTATTTGTCGTCCAAGCGAGGAATGACGGTATGATTAATACAGACAGTGCAAATATTATTTATAATCGAACGGAATCCACGCAAAAAGAAATCAAGTGGTATGAGCATTCAAGGCACGTCATCACGTTGGATAAGGAAAAGGATCAATTGCACGAAGATGTTTATCAGTTTTTAGAAACACTAGATTGGGAAGAATGATTAAAATTAAAGGCTATTTTCGTAAAGATTGTTGTTAAAATCCAAAGACCGATTTTAACGTAGAAATAAGCTATTTTGTACCTTCGTATAAAGTTTGCAGCTCTTTTCTCAAAAATAAAGTTCAATGTCAACGTGAGTACAAGAAAAATCAGCTTTTTTCTATCCAAAAGCAACAAAGCTTGAGAAAAGAGCCATATTAAAAAGGAGGGAATAGGATGGAAGATACTATTCAACAACATATTGACCGATTGCTGCATTATATGAAAGACGAAGCCTATAAACCTTTAACAGTCCAAGAGTTAGAACAGGCGCTAGGTGTAGAAGACTCAACAACCTTTAAAGATTTTGTCAAAGCACTTGTACAGATGGAGGAAAAAGGATTAGTCGTTCGCACGAGAAGCAACCGTTATGGGCTGCCAGAAAAAATGAACCTGATTCGCGGAAAGCTTACAGGACATGCGAAAGGATTTGCGTTTGTCATTCCAGAAGAAAAAGGGATGGATGATATTTTCATTCCCCCAAATGAAACAAATAATGCTTTACACGGTGACACTGTACTAGCAAGAGTAACGTCAGAGACTTCTGGTCAACGTCGCGAAGGAACGATTGTGAGGATTTTGGAAAGAGGCGTCCAAACAATTGTTGGAACCTATACGGAAAGCAAAAATTTTGGTTTTGTCATTCCAGATGAAAAGAAATTTGCTGGAGATATTTTTATTCCGAAAGCAGCAAAAAATGGCGCTATAGAAGGACATAAAGTGGTCGTGAAATTAACCACCTATCCTGAAGGCAGAATGAGTGCAGAGGGAGAAGTCATTGAAATTCTTGGACATAAAAATGATCCAGGAGTCGACATCCTTTCGGTTATTCATAAACATGGATTACCACAGGAATTTCCTGATGAGGTCATGCAACAGGCGAATGACACACCAGATTCGATTGATGAAGCAGAACTCAAAGACCGTCGCGATTTAAGAGATCAAACCATTGTAACGATTGATGGTGCCGATGCGAAGGATTTAGATGATGCGGTTACGGTTACAAAGCTTGAAAATGGCAACTACAAACTAGGTGTACATATTGCGGATGTCAGCTATTATGTAACAGAAGAGTCTCCTATTGACCGTGAAGCGGCAGAGCGCGGGACAAGTGTTTATTTAGTAGACCGAGTGATTCCGATGATTCCCCATCGTCTATCAAATGGAATTTGTTCATTAAATCCGAAGGTAGATCGATTAACACTATCATGCGAAATGGAAATTGATAGTGATGGGGTTGTCGTCAACCATGAAATCTTCCAAAGTGTTATCAAAACAACAGAGCGAATGACTTACTCTGATGTGAATAAAATTCTCGTTGATCAAGACGAAGAAGTCATGAAAAAATATGAGCCGCTTGTACCGATGTTTCAGTTAATGCATGAATTAGCCAAGACTTTAAATGGAAAACGACAACATCGTGGCGCGATTGACTTTGATTTTAAAGAAGCAAAGGTACTGGTGGATGAAGATGGTAAACCACAGGACGTAGTGATTAGAGAACGGTCTGTAGGTGAGCGTCTCATCGAAGAATTTATGCTTGCCGCCAATGAAACGATTGCTGAACATTTCCATTGGATGGAAGTTCCGTTTATTTACCGTATTCATGAAGATCCAAAAGAAGAAAAGTTATTTCGTTTCTTTGAATTTATCACGAACTTTGGCTATATCGTAAAAGGAACCGCCAATTCTGTACATCCACGAGCGCTTCAAGAAATTATTGAAGCAGTTAAAGGCAAAGCCGGAAGAAATGGTGATTTCAACGGTCATGCTACGTTCGATGCAACAAGCAAAATATGATCCAGAAAGCTTAGGTCACTTTGGGCTTTCAACAGAATACTATACCCATTTTACATCGCCGATTCGCCGTTACCCTGACTTAATTGTCCACCGTTTAATTCGGACATATTTAATTGAAGGAAAAATAAATGAAGCGACACAGGAAAAATGGGGAGCTAGGCTTCCAGACATTGCTGACCATTCATCGAAAATGGAGCGTCGATCCGTTGATGCTGAGCGTGAAACAGACGAGCTGAAAAAGGCAGAGTATATGGAAGATAAAATAGGTGAGGAATATGATGGAATCATTAGTTCTGTCACGAATTTTGGTTTATTTGTTGAACTTCCAAATACGATTGAAGGTCTTGTTCACGTCAGCTATATGACGGATGATTATTATCGCTATGATGAGCGCCATTTAGCAATGATTGGAGAACGTACTGGTAACGTATACCGAATTGGTGATGAAATCACTATACGTGTAATTAACGTTAACAAAGATGAGCGTTCGATTGATTTTGAAATTGTTGGAATGAAAGGCACACGTAGACGTGAACCAAATGAAGGCACTCGCGTGTTCAAGACAGGTGGTAGTTCTGAACGAAAACCTCGTAGTTCAAAGTCAGGAAGTACGAGCAAAGGAAAAAGTAGTGGGAAGAGTCGAAGAGGAGAGGCAAGTGGAAGCAGTAAATCAGCTTCGAAAAAAAGTCGAAACAAAAAGTTTTTCGAAAACGCACCGAAAGCAAAGCGTAAGAAAAAACGGTAAGAGCGGATCAAATGGCGGTATCCCGCGACTGACTAGACCTCGAAATGGGGTTCCGAATGTTACGGAACCCCAACCGAGTCAAATGATAGTAATGTTCGGAACGAGGTTATGATTTGTTCGGAACGATAATATTTGTTAAAATGGAGCAATGAAAGTGGGGAAAGCTCTATGCCAAAAGGTGCAGGAAAAGTCATCGCACAAAATAAAAAAGCAAATCATGATTATTTTATTGAAGAAACGTATGAAGCAGGAATTGTTCTGCAAGGAACTGAAATTAAATCGCTTCGTGCAGGTAGAGTCCAATTAAAAGATTCATATGCCAAAATTTTAAATGGTGAAGTGTTTCTCATCGGTTGCCATATCAGTCCATATGAACAAGGGAACCGTTACAACCATGATCCAGAACGAACGAGAAAGCTGTTGCTACATCGAAAGCAAATTAATAAACTGATTGGAGAAACAAAGGAAGTTGGTTATTCACTTGTACCGTTAAAAATCTATTTAAAAAATGGCTATGCCAAGCTTTTAATTGGATTGGCACGAGGGAAAAAGAAATATGATAAACGTGAAGACTTGAAGCAAAAAGAAGCAAAACGGGATATTGATCGCGCTCTCCGTGAAAGACAAAAGATGTAGGAATTAAATGGCGATTGAGTCGAGCTGGAAATGAATCCAGTAACTAACAATTGCAAACAGTGAAGTTTATGCTATAATAATAAATGTCAGCAAGGCAAGAAGCTGACAAGTTAATCTTAGCTCGATCCTTTGAGCTTTCCTAAACGTCAGCGCAGATTGCGCGAATCGATAAGATGATTAAATTCATCATCGATTTTCTTAAATGGGGACGCTACGGATTCGACAGGGGTAGTTTGAGCTTAGGTTGCGAGTCGAGGGGATCGACCTCGTTAAAACGTCAAAGCCTATAACTGGCAAACAACAAAACAACTTCGCTTTAGCAGCTTAATAAGCGCTTAGCGGTTCCTCCCTCCATCGCCCATGTGGTAGGGTAAGGGACTCAACTTTAGTGGGCTACGCCGGATCCCACCGTCTGAGGGAAAAGGAAGAGAACAACCAGACTAGCTGTCCGGACGCCAGTCGATAGGCAAAAGGCACAGCGAAATCCGAATATATCGACTACACTCGTAGAAGCTTAAGTGGCGATATCTCTTGGACGTGGGTTCGATTAGTAATTAGTCGCCTTATGTGGTAACACATAAGTGAAAATCTGGCTTTATCGGTGAAACCTAAGTCGCTTATGTTGCGATAAGGCAATACCGAGCAGTATGTGGAGTAATCCAACAGCTGTGTATCGACTTATAGGCTGCCAATACTATTTGGTAGTACTAGGATGCGAAATCCTACCTGGAACAGGTAAATATAAATTTCGCATAATACGCCAGGGGACCTGTTACAAAGCAGGTTCAAGATATAGTCAGTGCCATGACGAAAGCATGGAAGAGCACGTCCCACCGTCTCCACCAATACATAATATTTGGTGGTAAATACTACATGAAACGGACTTACCAATTATGGTAGGTCCGTTTTTGCGTCTATCATGAAAAAAATTTATATAAAAGACTGTTTTCAAGCTAATTTTAAAAGATTCCTCATCGTCTATCAAATGGAATTTGTTCATTAAATCCGAAGGTAGATCGATTAACACTATCATGCGAAATGGAAATTGATAGTGATGGGGGTGTCGTCAACCATGAAATTTTCCAAAGTGTTATCAAAACAACAGAGCGAATGACTTACTCTGATGTGAATAAAATTCTTGTTGATCAAGACGAAGAAGTCATGAAAAAATATGAGCCGCTTGTACCGATGTTTCAGTTAATGCATGAATTAGCCAAGACTTTAAATGGAAAACGACAACATCGTGGCGCGATTGACTTTGATTTTAAAGAAGCAAAGGTACTGGTGGATGAAGATGGTAAACCACAGGACGTAGTGATTAGAGAACGGTCTGTAGGTGAGCGTCTCATCGAAGAATTTATGCTTGCCGCCAATGAAACGATTGCTGAACATTTCCATTGGATGGAAGTTCCGTTTATTTACCGTATTCATGAAGATCCAAAAGAAGAAAAGTTATTTCGTTTCTTTGAATTTATCACGAACTTTGGCTATATCGTAAAAGGAACCGCCAATTCTGTACATCCACGAGCGCTTCAAGAAATTATTGAAGCAGTTAAAGGCAAACCGGAAGAAATGGTGATTTCAACGGTCATGCTACGTTCGATGCAACAAGCGAAATATGATCCAGAAAGCTTAGGTCACTTTGGGCTTTCAACAGAATACTATACCCATTTTACATCGCCTATTCGCCGTTACCCTGACTTAATTGTCCACCGTTTAATTCGGACGTATTTAATTGAAGGAAAAATAAATGAAGCGACACAGGAAAAATGGGGAGCTAGGCTTCCAGACATTGCTGACCATTCATCGAAAATGGAACGTCGATCCGTTGATGCTGAGCGTGAAACAGACGAGCTGAAAAAGGCAGAGTATATGGAAGATAAAATAGGTGAGGAATATGATGGAATCATTAGTTCTGTCACGAATTTTGGTTTATTTGTTGAACTTCCAAATACGATTGAAGGTCTTGTTCACGTCAGCTATATGACGGATGATTATTATCGCTATGATGAGCGCCATTTAGCAATGATAGGAGAACGTACTGGTAACGTATACCGAATTGGTGATGAAATCACTATACGTGTAATTAACGTTAACAAAGATGAGCGTTCGATTGATTTTGAAATTGTCGGAATGAAAGGCACACGTAGACGTGAACCAAATGAAGGCACTCGTGTGTTCAAGACAGGTGGTAGTTCTGAACGAAAACCTCGTAGTTCAAAGTCAGGAAGTACGAGCAAAGGAAAAAGTAGTGGGAAGAGTCGAAGAGGAGAGGCAAGTGGAAGCAGTAAATCAGCTTCGAAAAAAAGTCGAAACAAAAAGTTTTTTGAAAACGCACCGAAAGCAAAGCGTAAGAAAAAACGGTAATAGCTGATCAAATGGCGATATCCCGCGACTGACTAGACCTCGAAATGGGGTTCCGAATGCTACGGAACCCCAACCGAGTCAAATGCTAGTAATGTTCGGAACGAGGTTAGGATTTGTTCGGAACGATAATATTTGTTAAAATGGAGCAATGAAAGTGGGGAAAGCTCTATGCCAAAAGGTGCAGGAAAAGTCATCGCACAAAATAAAAAAGCAAATCATGATTATTTTATTGAAGAAACGTATGAAGCAGGAATTGTTCTGCAAGGAACTGAAATTAAATCGCTTCGTGCAGGCAGAGTCCAATTAAAAGATTCATATGCCAAAATTTTAAATGGTGAAGTGTTTCTCATCGGTTGCCATATCAGTCCATATGAACAAGGGAACCGTTACAACCATGATCCAGAACGAACGAGAAAGCTGTTGCTACATCGAAAGCAAATTAATAAACTGATCGGAGAAACAAAGGAAGTTGGTTATTCACTTGTACCGTTAAAAATCTATTTAAAAAATGGCTATGCCAAGCTTTTAATTGGATTGGCACGAGGGAAAAAGAAATATGATAAACGTGAAGACTTGAAGCAAAAAGAAGCAAAACGGGATATTGATCGCGCTCTCCGTGAAAGACAAAAGATGTAGGAATCAAATGGCGATTTGAGTCGAGCTGGAAATGAATCCAGTAACTAACAATTGCAAACTTCATCGTTTATGCTATAATAATAAATGTCAGCAAGGCAAGAAGCTGACAAGTTAATCTTAGCTCGATCCTTTGAGCTTTCCTAAACGTCAGCGCAGATTGCGCGAATCGATAAGATGATTAAATTCATCATCGATTTTCTTAAATGGGGACGCTACGGATTCGACAGGGGTAGTTTGAGCTTAGGTTGCGAGTCGAGGGGATCGACCTCGTTAAAACGTCAAAGCCTATAACTGGCAAACAACAAAACAACTTCGCTTTAGCAGCTTAATAAGCGCTTAGCGGTTCCTCCCTCCATCGCCCATGTGGTAGGGTAAGGGACTCAACTTTAGTGGGCTACGCCGGATCTCACCGTCTGAGGGAAAAGGAAGAGAACAACCAGACTAGCTGTCCGGACGCCAGTCGATAGGCAAAAGGCACAGCGAAATCCGAATATATCGACTACACTCGTAGAAGCTTAAGTGGCGATATCTTTGGACGTGGGTTCGATCCTACGTCTCCACCAATACGTCGCCTTGTGTGGTAACACATAAGTGAAAATCTGGCTTTATCGGTGAAACCTAAGTCGCTTAGTTGCGGTAAGGCAATCCCGAGCAGTATGTGGAGTAATCCAACAGCTGTGTATCGACTTATAGGCTGCCAATACTTTTGGTAGTACTAGGATGCGAAATCCTACCTGGAACAGGTAAATTTAAATTTCGCATAATACGCCAGGGGACCTGTTTCAAAACAGGTTCAAGATATAGTCAGTGCCATGCGAAAGCCTGGAAGAGCACGTCCCACCGTCTCCACCAATACATAACATTTGGTGGTAAATACTACATGAAACGGACTTACCAATTATGGTAGGTCCGTTTTTGCGTCTATTATGAAAAATGTTTCGAACATAAAAGACTGTGAGATTCTCTTCAGATGTCTTTTATTTGGAAATGGGACAAGGAACCTGACCCTCCGTCCCTTATAATTGTTTTCTATAGGAAGATGGTGTCATTTTATTATATTTTTTAAAGACTTTTGTAAAATAATTCACATCATTAAAACCTGTCATATAGGCAATATCTGTAATGGATAGATTATGGTTCTCCATCATATAGAGTGCTTCTTTAATCCTGAGTTTATTGATATAGTCTGTTAATGACTGCCCTGTTTCTTTCTTAAACTTTCTAGATAATTCATAGGTGCTGGAATGAATCGCTTCGGAAATGGTATCTAGGTTCAGCTCCTGCTCAAGATGAAAGCGAATATACTCGATTGCCTTTCGTATTAAGTAACTGTAATCTTTTAGAGAATACTTCCGTACAGCTTCACAATATTCGCGAAGCATGACTATTTTCAAATCTGCAAGCTGTTGAATCGTGGCCGTTTTCTCAATCTGGATAGCATACTTTTCGGAAATACTATGGATGTATTGAGGATGTAACCCACCTCTTTCTCCTGCAATTCGTAGTATGGTGTTATAAGTAAAAGCTAAATTTTTCTCAGAGCGCAGTGGATCATTTGGAATCCGGTCAGGTATTTTACTATCAAATGAAATATCCTCTTTCATCAGTTTTTCTGCCTTCGATATATCACCATGCTCGACCGCTGTCATTAATTCATTTTGCAATTCATATGTTTTTTCGATTGTTTCAACTGAAATCTCTGAATGACCCTGATGTGGTATTGAAAAAATGTCAGGGTTCTTTTTATCATGGACTGCAGCTTTGCCGATTATTGGCTTGTAGGTAGATAGTTGATATATGTTAGCTGTATGATAGCCGAGGAATTCAGCAATCATATCCGCCTTATATTTACTGATTAATGGCAAGGATAAATAGTACTGGGTAATGCTATGCTTCAGTGAGATCGGTAATTGATTCTCAAATAGCACATCGTGAATCATTGAATCTGAAGGCTTTTCTAAGAGGAACGGTCCTACCATAATTGTGCCTATAAAGATTTTTTCTTCATTATATAGTTTTGCTGAAATATAGTTGATTTTCAATGCATCTGAATGAAACAAGACATCATAAACATCCTCTTCCTGGTCTTGTTTCAAATGGTCTTGCAACACATTCAAATATGGCTGTAACGGCTCAGATAATTGATTTTGCCCGTACTCCCACACGACAGCCCAGTTCTTGTCTAAAATCACTGTATCCATATCAGCAAAATAATAAGTAAATTGTCCGATTTTTTTCATTATTCTCCTAAGCTGTCTGCATGTCTTCGAACCTCCTATTCAAGCATTGTAGTATGTTAGTATACAAGAATATATCTTATTTTACTATAATACGCAATATTTTACGAGAAGTTGTAATCGATTTCATTTAAGATAAAGACATCAAAACAAGCAGATAAGGAAAAAATCGCATAGTTTTGATAAGCATTACACAATATAGTATTGAATTGAGTCGAAAAAGATTTCAGATTCAAGGAGGTAAAGTTTAGTGAATCAAGATTTAATGATATCAGGGTTTTCAGATGAGATTTCTTCTGATTTTAATACACAATTAGAGGTCGTTTCGAAATTAGGTATGCGCTATATATCGTTGCGCGGAATTGATGGAAAAAACATTGGAGACTTTACTGTAGAAGAAGTGAAAGAAACGGTTCTACCGCGTTTACAAAAGTGGAATATTGGTGTTTCTTCGATTGGCTCGCCAATTGGTAAAGTGTTTATTAATGATGAAGAAGGATTTCAAAAGCAATTAAAAATGCTTGATATACTTTGTCAAATTAGTCATGTATTAGATTGTAAATACATTCGTATATTCAGTTTCTACATTCCTAAGGGAGAAGAAGCAGATCCATATAAAGATGAAGTGATTAGTAAAATAAAGCAATTTGCAGAAATAGCAGGAAAATACAACGTTATTCTTTTACATGAAAATGAAAAGGATATTTACGGCGATATTTCTAGACGCTGTCATGAAATTTTGAAAGCGGTTGATTCACCATATTTTAAAGCGATTTTCGACTTTGCCAACTTTGTTCAATGTGGTGAAGATACACAGGAATGTTACGATTTGCTGAAAGATGAAGTCGTCTACATTCATATTAAAGACGCCGTAACAACAGATAGCCAGAATGTCGTATGTGGGACAGGAGAAGGGAAAATTCCTGAAATTCTAACGCAGGCCATCGGAGCAGGCTATAAGGGCTTCTTAACATTGGAACCGCATCTCGTTTTATTTGATTCTTTAAAGGATTTAGAGCTTGAAGATGCTACAGAAGTCATTAAGGATAATAAAGGTCTTGATGGAGAAGGCGGCTATAAGCTGCAATATGAGTCATTATTAGAAATTCTTAAAAATATAGAAAGCAAGGAGAATGCATAATGGAAAAAGTTAGATTAGGTATTATTGGAATCGGTGCACAAGGTGGAACATATGCAGGTTTTATTCATGAGGGAAAAGTAAAAAATATGGTAATTGGAGCAATCTGCGATAACGATCCTGAGAAAAAAGCAATGTGTGCAGAAAAATATCCAGATATTCCATTCTATGATAACTATATTGACATGCTTGAAAGCGGCAATGTAGACGCAGTTGTGACAACTGTACCGCACTATCTGCACGCAGAGATGGGGATTGAAGCATTAAAACGCGATATTCATGCACTGCTTGAAAAACCAGCAGGTGTTTATTCGAAACAAGTTAAAGAGATTAATGAATTTGCTGCATCAAAACCAGAATTAACTTTTGCTATTTTCTTCAATCAAAGAACCAATAAACTTTATCAAAAAGTGAAAGAAATTGTGGATAATGGTGAAATCGGTAATATCCGCCGTACAAACTGGATGATTACAAACTGGTGGAGACCACAAGCTTACTATAATCAAAGCGCATGGAGAGCAACATGGGGCGGAGAAGGCGGCGGTGTTCTTGTAAACCAGGCACCACACCAAATTGACCTGTTGCAATGGATTTGCGGTATGCCGAAAAAGGTTACTTCGAATGTTAAATATGGCTACCAAAGAGACATCGCGGTAGAAGATGATGTAACAGCTATTCTTGACTACGGCAATGGAGCAACAGGTGTGTTCATTACATGTACACATGACATTATTGGTACTGACCGCTTTGAAATTACTGGTGATAAAGGAAAAATCGTTGTTGATGACAGCAAAAAAGTGACGATTAAACGTTTGAAACAGTCAGAAAATGAAATGAATGCCACTATGGACTGGGCAGACGCGATGAAACTCTTCATGGGTGGCGGCGTCGGTGATATCTATGATGAAGAAGTACTGGAATTCGAAAGTGTATGGGGAGAACAGCATTGTGGTGTATTAGAAAACTTTGCTGCAAACATCTTAGATGGCACACCACTTATTGCACCAGGAAGCGACGGTATCAATGGTGTTAGCTTAGCAAATGCGATCCATCTTTCAAGCTGGTTAGGAAAAGAAGTAGAACTTCCAGTTGATGAAGAAGTTTATCTAGCAGAATTAAACAAAAAGATTGAAGCAGAAAAAAATAATAAATAATTTGTAGTTACAATCAATCTAACGAGCTCATAGCACAAACTCTATGAGTTCGTTTCTCGAGGAGATGATCTGATGCTGAAGGTAGCCGTTATTGGACTTGGGGATATCTCAAAAATTCACATACCGATCATTCAGGAAAATCCAAATGTTGAACTTGTTGCTGTGTGTGATAACAATGAAGCATTAAAGGATAG